>CAVQQL010000018.1:0-20950 GCA_963714945.1 uncultured Bacteroidota bacterium
CATATTATGGTCGATGGACATACAAATTTGAGGAGGCGGCGCGGCAAGGGGCCAAGGGATGTCTGGTCATTCACAATACCGTTCCCGCGGGCTATGGATTTTGGGTCGTGCAAAACAACTGGAATGCTCCTCATTTATATCTTGATTCCCGCGGGAAAAATAAACTATACTGCGAAGGCATAGGCTGGACCTCCATGCCCGCCGCTGAAAGAATTTTTGAAGCCGCCGGTTTGGACATTAACACATTGCAGGCGCAGGCGCGCGTACCCGGCTTCAAAGGCGTAGCGCTGGAGCTGAAACTGACCACAAACCTGCATGTTAAGTCGGTGTACGACAAAACCTATAATGCTGTTGCCAAAATTACAGGTGCCGTAAAACCTGATGAATATATAATCTACTCCGCCCATTGGGATCATCTCGGAATTGGCACGCCGGATGCGGCCGGCGATTCGATTTACAACGGTGCCATCGATAATGCTGCAGGTGTAGCAACAGTACTCGAAATTGCAAAAGCTTTTAAGAACATGAAAAATAGGACGAATAGAACCATTGTGTTTTTGTTCGTCACGGCGGAAGAACAAGGTTTGTGGGGATCGGCCTTCTATGCGCAAAACCCCATCTATCCAATTTCTAAAACGTTGGCAAATATTAATGTGGACTTCGCCAATGTGGCTGGCAAAATGAAGGATATCACCGTAATCGGGATTGGTCAATCCACACTGGAAGATGATTTGAAGGAAGCAGCTGCCCGTCAGGGTCGATACCTGGCGCCGGACCCTACACCTGTGGCAGGATTGTATTTTCGGTCTGATCACTTCAATTTCGCAAAAGTAGGTATTCCGGCTTTGTTTGTTGAAGGGGGAATTGACCATGCGGAAAAGGGAAAGGAATATGGACTACAACAAAGTGAGGACTATACTACAAACCGTTATCATCAGCCTGGTGATGAATTTGATGCGGAAAACTGGGATTTTGATGGGGTGGTGGACGATGCGTCGCTGTTATTTCAGTTAGGGAAACGTTTATCATTTGCCGATAGTTGGCCGCAATGGAAAACGGGTTCCGAATTCAAGTCCATTCGTGACAAGAGTGAATAGAAACAAGAGTCTGGAGAGGGATTTTAATGCTTGCCCTTGAATTCAACTCAACATAATGAACTTTGCGGATCACGTCCTTAACTTCTTTCGACACATAGAAATTGCCACACCGCTGCCGGAAGGTGTAGCAGTACTCAATCCATATCATGACAAGCACGTTTTTGAACTTTGCCGTAAGTTTTATAAACAGTATTATGATGATGAACGAGAACGGATTTTGATCCTGGGTATAAATCCGGGAAGGTTCGGTGCCGGACTTACCGGTATTCCGTTCACCGATCCGATGAAACTTGAAAAGCATTGTGGAATTCCCAACACCCTTCCGAAAAAACCAGAGTTATCTGCTGATTTCATCTATACAATGATTGAAGCCTACGGAGGGCCAGTTCAGTTTTATAGCAAATTCCATTTTAGTTCTGTCTGTCCGCTTGGATTTATAAAGGAAGGTAAAAATCTGAATTATTATGATATCAGGGAAATGCAGGAAAGTGTACAAGGATTCATTGTTGATTCACTGAAGACTACCATAAACTTCGGTATAAATACCGATACATGTTACTGTCTGGGAGGGGGAAAAAACTTTGACTTTCTTAACAAGCTGAATGCAGATCATAAATTCTTTAAGAAAATAGTTCCACTTGCACATCCGCGTTTTATCATGCAATATCGCCGAAAAAAATTGGCGTCCTATGTCGACGAATACCTGGCAAAACTCAGCGCACAACAGTCATGATCTTTTCTTCGCACCGCGCACTGCTTCGGCTGTCCATGGATCTTCCGGCCAATGGTGACGCGGATAGCGCATGCGCAGTTGTTTACGAACGTCATGGTAGGCGGTTTGCCAGAAGCTCTTGAGATCCTGTGTCACTTGCACCGGTTTGTATCCTGGTGAAAGCAGATGCATCAATACTTTGTTCCTGCCTTCATTTACGGTTGGTGTTTCCAGCAGGCCAAAAACTTCCTGTAGCCTGACTTCCATCACAGGAGGGTCGCCATGCAAGGAGTAGTGTAATTTGATCATGGACCCGCTGGGCACAGCGAGCCGGGAAGGGGCGAATTGATCGAGTCGGTTTCTGAGCTCCCAAGGAAGGATGCCTGGTAGTATTGTATTCAGATCAAGCCTGCTGAAGTCCTGCCGTTTGCTGACACTTATCAGAAATGGGGCCAGCCACGCGTCAACGGTGAGCAGCAGATGCTCCTCACTTACATCGGGCCAAACTTCATCTTTTCTCCATGCGCGCAAGCTCATCACGCGCGCTTGCCATGCATCTTGTACTTCAGTCCAGTTCAATAATTTTAGTCCTTCTTCGCGAATGGCATTGCAGAGCACGGCTACGCGGATGTGATCAGGAATTTTCGCAAGCGGTTTACTGGAAAGCACCGCGCTACCGATCCGTTTTTCTGTCACCGCATTGATCATGCCTTTCTCGCGGCTCCAGTTGATAACTTCATGCTCGGTTGCACGGCGGAGCAAGTCGGCCGCATGCAGTGGTGCAGCCATAAATATTTTTCCCTCACTCCCGCCACTATCCAGTTGCGCGACAGCAAGCCATGGTTGTCTCAGCAATGGGTCGTGATCGGGTAAGCGCACGACCCTTCCGTTTGCCAGCTTGTAGCGTGTGCCATGCTTTTCCTGCTGCCGGGCAATACGTTCCGGATAGGCTTCTGCCAAAAGCATTCCGACATCAGTATCTGTGTGAAGTTTGTTATCTATACTGATCCTGAAATGTTTTCGCCAGAATGCCGCCAGTCTTTCAATTCTTTCCAGCATGTTGCGGTCCCCTCCAACACGTTCGCCACCCCTCCATTTTCTGAGCATTTCAACGCGCAGTGATAAATCCGTCCCTGAAGTTTTTGCCAGCGGATCGCGTTCCTCCAGCAATGCCGCGATGTCTGTAGCCAGCGCTGTATTTTCTTTAGCTTCTAAAAGCATATGGGCGATGCGGGGATGCGTAGGAAGTTCCAGCATTTCCTTTCCACGCCTGGTAATACTATTTTCATCAAGGGCTCCCAGCTGTTGTAATAATTCTCTTGCCTGACCTACCGCACCTGCCGGGGGTGTTGTGATCCATGTGAGTTCATCAATGTCTTTGATACCCCAGTTTGCAAGTTCCAGCATGAGCGGCACTAAATCAGCTTCCAGGACTTCAGGCTGGCGGGTGGGCTGCAGGGTATGTTGCATATTTTCAGGCCAAATTCTATAACATACCCCGGGCCCTAGGCGTCCTGCACGGCCGGCGCGTTGCGCTGCAGCATCGCGGGTAACGCGGATTGTTTCTAATCGGGTGAGCCCACTGCGGGGATCGAATTTGGGTACGCGCGCATAGCCACTGTCAACCACTGTGGTAATACCTTCTATGGTAAGCGATGTTTCCGCGATGGCCGTCGCCAGCACGATCTTACGAAGACCTTGTGGATGTGGCATTATTGCATCCTGTTGCTTTTTAAAGGGGAGGTCACCGTATAGCGGATGAATACTGGCCTGGAGATCTTCTGATTCCAGCAACGCAACGGTTCGGTGGATATCACCTGTACCAGGTAGAAAGATGAGTATATCACCCTGTTGTTCCCGCAGCGCCTTGCGGATTACGCGGGCCGTAGCGGCAGCGATGAAAACACCTTTGTCTGCTGGTGCGTAGCGAATGCTTACGGGATACTGCTTGCCTGTACTGGAAATGACGGGCGCATTATTCAACAACGCGGAAAGTTTCTCGCCTTCCAATGTAGCGGACATAATAAGGATATGCAAATCGTTGCGAAGTACTTGTTGTACCTGAAGGCATAGCGCTAAAGCAAGATCAGCGTGCAGACTGCGTTCATGAAATTCATCGAAGATGACAAGCGCAACATCCTCCAGTGCGTTGTCAGACTGAAGCATTCTTGTCAGAATGCCCTCCGTAACCACTTCACACCGTGTGCGCTGGCTGGTGACATTTTCGAAACGTACCCGATAGCCAATGGTATCACCCGCCTCCTCATTCAATAGGCTGGCCATACGATGTGCAACCGACCGGGCTGCTAGCTTGCGCGGTTCCAGCATGATTATTTTACGACCCTCCAGCCAGGGCTCATGCAAGAGCTTCAGCGGCAGAATCGTACTTTTTCCCGCGCCGGGAGGGGCCTGCAGGATGACAACCGGATGAATGGACAGCGCATGCTTGAGGTCAGGTATACTGTCTTCTACTGGGTAGACCATTGACATGGCCGCAAAAATAGCAAATTAGAAGTGAAGCGGTGAATGGCGTCTTAACGCATGTTCCTTCACGTAACTAATTTTGAAAAGGATCGAACGTAACCCTCCAAAACCCGCCAGCAGGACGAATATAATTCATGTAGATAAACTGGCATTAATTTGCTTTCCGGATCTGCGTTTGTCCAAAAATCAATCCTCTGCTGATGCTGGCATTACCGGAGTAGGAGATCTGGGATTCACCAAACGCATTGATCTTCAGATTATCTTCGGTGCTAAGTTTAATCCTGCTTTCTCCGTAAATATTTGTGGTTGTGCTATAACTTTTTAGATCTCGTGTATCAATACGATTTTCTCCGAATAGTCTGTAACTTCTGAAATTCAGCCTTACCACCGCTAATTTTTAAATCATTTTCACCGTAAAGACTGGCCTTAAGATATTCGGTCTTCACCGATGCGAGCCTGATCTCATTCTCGCCATACGCCTTGAGCGTAAACTTTTTCGCGCGGAGCGGACCTTCGCAGGTTAACTCCTGATTTCCCCTGATTTCAAGGTACTCCAGGCTCGTATAAGTAACATAGGCCGTCACGGATGCATCCCTGTAAATGCTTCTCCTTCCGTGTCGATTGGCGTGTTCTGTCTTTTCGATCACCTTTGCATCATCAAGATAGACGTGCAGCGTTTTGCCCTGGACTTTGATGTTGATCCTGTCAGGGGAAACATTGGTGTAGGTCAGCCGGATACTTTCTTCTTCACCTTGTTCAAGGATCAAATTCACCCTGGGGGAAGCGATAATTTTGCTGAATGATTTCAGGCTTCGGGTAATCTCCTGGGCCACAGAAAGTTGCGCTGAGAGCACCAATAGACCAAAAACAAGTATATTTTTCTGCAAGTTAAGCATGGTATTTTGGTTTTATTTACGGTTAAGACAACCTGCGGGAACAATACCCCTATTCCTTACTTAAGATTCTTATTTTATTATATTTTTTTCGCAAGCATTTTCAATGTGCCGCGAATGTCGAATCTCTACCGGGTGCCGGACGGACTGAAACCATCAGCGTAATTTGTCTAATACGGTCATTCACTTCGCAAAGAATTTACCGGGTTACCCATAGCGGCTTTGAGGGCCTGAAAACTTATGGTGAAGATGGCAATGGTCACCGACAATACACCAGCGATCAGCACGGCGAAAGCATCAAAACCAATCCGATAAGCAAACCCCTGCAACCATTGGTTCATGGCATACCAGGTAAAGGGTATGGCAATTAGGAAAGAGATCACCACAAGTTTTGTGAAGTCCTTTGAAAGGAGAACCATCAATTGTCCTACCGTGGCACCCATTACTTTACGAATGCTGATTTCTTTTGAGCGTTGTTCGGCTGTAAAAGAAGCAAGTCCATACAGTCCGAGGCAGGCAATCAATACAGCCAGACAGGTGAAGATCAGAATAATATTACCCATGCGTTGCTCAGCCCTGAATTGTGCATCGAAATTCTCGTCCAGGAAAGAGTACTCGAATGGAGCCTGCGGCGCATATTTTTTCCAAAGGCTTTCAATGATTTTAATTTTTTCCTGTGTGTTGCCCGGCGTGACGCGTATTGCCATTTCGTAGTTAGGCGATGGCCCCAACAAAATTGCCATGGGTTTCACCGTATTTTTCAAGCTTTCAAAATTGAAGTCCTTCATGATACCAATGACATGTACCGTGGTTCCTTCGGGACTGTTGAAATAACCAACAAGCGATTTCCCTTCAAAATCCTCTTGCCAACCCAATTGTTTGGCTGCGGCCTCGTTAAGAATGACTGCTGTACTATCGCTGGGGAAATCACGGCTAAAAAACCGGCCCCTGCTCATGGTATACCCCATCGTTTTCAGGTGATCCTGGTCGGCGAAATACATATAAAATAAATGATCTTGCTCATTACCTTCTGGGCGAAACACTGAATTCCAGTCCAGGTTGGGGGGAAGTCGGTTCGCATAGCTCGCACCAACTATTTCAGCATGTTGAAGCAGCTCATTTCGGAATGCTTCAGCATTGGGGTTGAGATTGATTGTATGCAACAGGTTAAGCACATTCGCTTTGTTAAAACCAATGTCCACCTTTTGCAGATGGTTTAATTGCTTATACACAATCATGGAGCTGATGATTAGCGCAATCGAAATGAAGAACTGAAATACAACCAGGACATTCCGAATGCCTGAACTTTTCATCCCGGCACGGATTTTTCCTTTTAGAACTTCTGCAGGTTTGAATGCGGTAAGGTAAAAAGCCGGGTAGCTTCCGGCAATTAGTCCAAGCAATACAATGAAGGCAGCAAGTCCACCAATAAAAAATGGAGAATACATCATACCAACCGTTAAGTTTTTGCCCGCCAAGAGATTGAAAGAATTCAGGGCTACGGAGACAACCGCCAATGCAATGATTACGGCAATGATGACATACAGGTAGGACTCCATGAGGAACTGCCCGATCAGACGCTGTCTTACTGCGCCGATGGTTTTCCGGATACCAACTTCCTTTGCCCTGTTGGCTGACCGCGCAGTTGAGAGATTCATAAAATTGATGCATGCCAGCAGGATTATAAAAATGGCCGTTGCACCGAACAAATACACGTATTGGATACTCCCGGGAGGAGTTATGTCATCGCGTAACCTGGAATTTAAATGGATGTCGGGAAGGGCCTGAATGATAAAACCTATCGTGTTCCCCTGTGCCCGGAATTGTTCCATCGTGACACCTAGATATTTTTCTATATCACCACCCATGTATTTTTCTACGAAGTAATCGAGTTGGGACTTTACATCAGCTACCTGCGCATTTGGCTTGATTTTGAAATAGGTCAGATAGCTAGCATTCACCCAGATCTCATTCCGCGCATCGGGTGAGGAATCCAAGGAAAGGACAAAATCGAATTGGATGTGCGACTGCGTCGGGGGATTTTCAGCGATGCCAGACACTTCAAAGGTCAATTCTCCTGCGCTTCCACCGACAAAAATTTTTCCTATCGGGCTATTGTCCCCGGGACCTTTGTAATCAAAGTATCTTCTTGCAGCATTTTCAGTAATTACGGCTTTGTTGGGCCCGCGCAATGCCTCTTTCGTGTTTCCCGCGATGAGTTTGAAATTGAAAAACTCAAAAAAGTTGGAATCCGCAGCGATAAATCCTTTTTCCGTAAACGCTTTTTCTTCAAACCTTACCGGATATGTATTCCATTTCTGTAAACGTATGGTGGATTCAACCTGAGGTACTTCCTCCGTCAGCGCCCGGCTTAGCGGCGCACCTGCCTGTGCAGAATATATTTCAGTGTCTTGAAACTTTCCCACAAATCCAACGCGATAGGTGCGGTCACTATCGGTATGAAATCGATCGTATTTCAATTCATCCGCGATGTACAGCAAGATGAGCAAGCTGCAGGCTATTCCCAGTGTAAGGCCGAAAATATTAATGGCGGCATAAGCCTTTTGCCGGATCAGGATACGTGAGGCGGTAACTATATAATTCTTTAACATAATTGTGATATCAAATTTTCTTAACGACTATGACTATTCTGTGTGCAGAGAATCTACGGGATTACGCAAAGCGGCCTTCAATGCCTGGAAACTGACGGTAACCAATGCGATAGCAAGGGAAGCGACACCGGCTAGAAGAAAAGTACCCACACCAATTTCGATGCTGTATTGAAAGTTCTGTAACCATTGCTGCATAACATAATATGCAATGGCGCTGGCCAATACAAACGACACAAGGATGAGCAATATAAATTCAAAGGATAACTTAAAAAAAATAGTAGCGGTGCTGGCACCAAGTACTTTCCGTATGCCAATTTCTTTTTTGCGCTGTTCTGCGGTAAAGGCAGAGAGTGCAAATAATCCAAGTCCTGCTATCACCAAAGCCAACAAAGTAAAATGGGTGAACATATTGGCGAAGGCTTGTTCGTTTCGGTAGAGGTTAGCAAATTGCTCATCCAGGAATGCATATTCGAAAGCGGTGCCAGGGTTAACCTTCTTCCAGGTATCTGCTATGTAAGCTAACGTTTCTTTTGTGTTCCCGGCCTTGATCTTTATAGAGAGCGCTCCATTTTCCTTATTATAAAGCATGAACAACGGTTCGAGCTTATGTCGCACCGTGGCAAAGTGGAAGTCCTTCACAACACCGATCACGGTATAGGCTGTCAGTCGGTTGTATTCTGCCCTGTTTGCAAGCTGATTTTCTTGCCAATCGATTCGTCCCATTTCAGCAATCGCATCATTTCTTCATTGATAATCATTGAAAGAGAGTCGGCAAAATCGATCGAAAAATTTCTACCGGCAATCATTTCCATGTCCATTGTCGGGATGAATGATTCGTCTGCGATCATGATACTGGTGATGATATTCGTTTCACTGGTGGCACCTTCGGGAAAAATTGTTGTCCGACCCAGTTGCTGCCCGATGCGGGAGGAAGAAGTTCCGACGGAAATGATATTTTCATTTCTTAGCAATTCAGTTTTTAGCGTGGATGTCCTGTGATGCAGCATCTCCGCTTTGTTGAATAGAGATTACCTGGTCGCGGTCGTATCCCATGTCCGTATTGTATATGAAGCGCATCTGTTGGAAGACGATTCCTGTTCCGACCATCAAGGCAATCGAAATTGTAAACTGTAACACGACGAGGATCTTACGGAGTCTAATGCCGCCTGCTGAGTTTTTGAATGAGCCCTTCAGAACCGAAATAGGTTTGAATGATGACAAGACAAAAGCCGGGTATAGTCCCGCAGTGAACCCCACCACGAGAACAAGACCACCGATGACTAACAGACTTTGGGTTTGCATTAGCACTGACACATCCGCGTAACGTTGATACATGTTATTTAATGATGGGACTACCGCGTAAACTGCTGCAAATGCAAATACCGCCGCAAAAAGGGTGACCAGGATAGACTCAGCAAGGTGCTGCATGATGAGTTGATAACGTGCGGCACCAATGACTTTTCGCATGCCGACTTCCTTGGCCCGCCCTGCCGATTTGGCCGTCACAAGGTTGATGAAGTTGACGACAGCAAGGATAAGAATAAGGATGGCAATCGTAGAGAGCACATAAATGTTGAGCATGTCTGACTTACTCGCGTTAGATTCAAATAGCGTATCTTTCGATCTCAAATGCACATCTTTTAAGGGTTGCGCTACGGGTGTAAAAAATTCATACGCATTATTTTTCTTGCTGATGGCTTGAAGTTTTGTGATTGAGGTCATTTACGTTGGCAGGTTTATCCAACAGCAGATAAGAAAATGTAAAAATGCTCTGCCAGCTGTCCAACGCCTCGCGCAGTCCATCTTCATTTTGACCCGGTACCAAAGTATGTAGCAGGTCAAGTTGAAGATGTGAGTTCTTGGGCACATCCTCCATTATCGCTGTTACGTGCAAATCCGTGGTCTGGTTAAGCATTATCGTTTTGCCGACCGGATCATTGTCACCAAATATTTTCCTTGCCAATGATTCTGTAATAACGATAGAGCCAGGGTTATCCAACGGACCCTTTTTTTCACCGGCGATGATGTTGAAGTCAAAAACGTCAAACACCGATGGGTCAACGCGGAATGCTGACTCACACTTGAGGATATTACCTTCATAACTGAGGTCATATCTTCCGCCACCAGTGAAGCGAACGCTTTTTATCACCTCGGGCAATTCCGCTGCAGCGGCAGGCGCTAGCCTGGGTTGCGTCACACCAACATATTTGCTGCTAACGCCTTCGGCACTGTCAATCGTAAGCAAGCGCACAATGCGATCATAATTTGTGTTGAATCTGTCGTATGATAAATCTTCCCGGATGTAGAGATAGATCACCATGCTGGCCGCAAGTCCTATGGCCAATCCGATGATCTTGGCAATTGAGTAGCCGCGTTGTTTAAGCAGGTTGCGGAGGCCCGTAATTAAATAGCTTCTTAGCATAAGGAACGTTAATTACCCTATTGATATTCAATTCCGGTGCCACGAAGATAACCTTTCAAAAAGCGTCTTTAGATCACTTTTCAGATTGATACTTGAGCGCATACGAACAAGTTCGTCCGTTATCGGGCGGCGTTAATAGTAGATTATTGGTTACCGATGAATCTCTTCCTTGGCCCTTTTGGATTGTCGCCTCCCGTTGGCACTCGGGCCCGAGACTAGATTGCCAAAAGTGAAGATGTGAAATTTCGAGCGTGCGTGCCTGCATGATTTTTCGTGAAGAATTGTTACCTTAAACTCCCGTCAATTGTTCGACCATGCAGGCTTACACACATTGAACTTATCCATTTTCAACAAACTAATCTACCATGGAAACAAAAGCGCAAAAACAAATTGATCCTGGAAAAATAATGCAAATTGGAATGGGTTTTTGGGCGTCCAAGACCTTGCTCACGGCGGTCACGATGGGCTTGTTTACACATTTAGCGAAGGGCGGATTATCGGGCGAAAAAATCAGGACGACGCTCGGGCTGCACAAAAGGAGTCTGTATGATTTTCTTGATACGTTGGTGGCATTAGGGTTTCTCCAGCGTACCGGATTGAAAGAGACTGCGGTGTATACGAACGCTGCAGATGCAGATATCTTCCTTGACAAGAATAAACCCAGCTACATGGGCGGTATTTTGGAAATGGCCAACCACAGATTGTATCCCTTCTGGGGTAGTCTTGAAGAAGGGTTAAAAACAGGTAAACTGCAGAACGAGGCCAAGACGAGTGATAAATCACCGTTCGACGAGATATATGCTGACAAGGACAGGCTGCGCGAATTCGTAAAAGCAATGGGCGGCGTACAAATGGGTAATTTCATTGCCTTCTCAAAAGGTTTTGATTTCTCCAAATACAAAACGCTCTGCGATATCGGTGGCTCTGGGGGTGGCCTTGCTGCCCACGTGGCGATGAGCAATGATCATATGAAATGCATTTCGTTTGATTTACCTCCCGTTGGACCAGTGGCCGAAGAAAACATTAAACAAATGGGCGTGAGCGACAAAGTGTCTATACAGTCAGGGGATATGTTCAAGGATGATTTTCCAAAAGCGGATGTCATTACCATGGGCAACATCCTCCACGATTGGGGCATTGACGAAAAAAAGATGCTGATGAAGAAAGCGTATGATGCATTGCCCGCAGGTGGTGCTTTTGTGGTGATTGAAAACATTATCGATGACGACAGACGTGCAAATACGTTTGGTTTGATGATGTCGCTCAATATGCTCATCGAAACGCCGGCCGGTTATGATTTTTCAAAAGCTGATTTTGATGTACTGGCCAAGGAAGTTGGGTTCAAGACGACGTCCATTATGCCACTTGCGGGACCCTCAAGCGCCGTGATCGCCATTAAATAGAAAAAGTTGAAAGTATGATAGCAGCATCTGCCGCGTTGTGATCACCTGTTTATACCTATTGCTGTCATCTTGTGTTTTTACGTGTGGGTATGTGATACAAAGATGAATTCATGTTATGAAAAGAATCATTTTCCTCTTCTGTATGGTGGCTGCTTCTTCCGTTGGGGTGCAAGCACAGACAGCTGATCAGATCATACGGAAGTATGTGGCATTTATTGGGGGTAAAAAGAATTGGAAACACGTCACATCCATCACCACCGCCGGTGAATACAACTATGGCGGAATCCCGTTTCCCTTCCGTACGTACGCTAAGCGACAGAACCGATACAAGTTTGTCGTACCGTTCAAAGGAAAGTATTATGCGCAGGCATTTGATGGGTCGAAGGGATGGAAAATCGATGCCTTTAAGAATGAAACCACACCAACGTTGCTAACGGGAAAAGACGCGCTGGCCATGGCCAATGAAGCTGATGTGGAACTGGAAGGACCCTTGATTGACTTTCGACGGAAAGGCCATCGCGTGAAGCTGGAAGGAAAAGTGATGCGTGACAGTGTCGAATGTTTTAAAGTTATGTTGACCCGAAATAATGGTGAGACTGAAACGCTCTATTTCAATGAGAGGACCTTTGC
Source organism: uncultured Bacteroidota bacterium (assembly GCA_963714945.1). Classification (GTDB taxonomy): domain Bacteria; phylum Bacteroidota; class Bacteroidia; order Cytophagales; family Cyclobacteriaceae; genus Chryseolinea. The sequence goes on from CAVQQL010000018.1 coordinate 12,254, forward strand.
ATTGACTTCAAAAACTGCAGTCGCGAGGAATGTGGAACTCCAAGGGGCGCTGTTAGAAACGGCATACAGTGATTACCAAGATGTAGGTGGCATCAAAATTCCTTTTAGATCAGAGAGCGCCTCCGATGGTCAAGTAATACTTACGATTACCGTTGAAAAGGCAGCGATCAATTCTTCGATTGATGACAAAGAATTTCAACCGTGAACCGGGAGCCCAAATTGTATGCCTCCGGTATGGATCAGGATAGAAATTTCGGTGGGTTCTTGACTTTTTTTTCGGCTGCTGCTGACAATTTTGATGACTTTGCTTCCTTATCTTTGTCATATGAAGAAATATCGACGTACTCGCCTTATTTTTTTCATGATGGGGGTAGGCTTAATGCTAACTTCTTTGACGGGTTGCAATAGTGACAAAACCTATAGCATCAAATCGGCGACGATCGAAGTCGATTCCTTAAGTCAGATTATTCCTATTACCGAAAAGCTGGTTAATCCTGTGTTGTATACGCATGTTTCCGGTCTCTCGCGGCTTTCACCCGCGGAAGCAAAAGTGAAATTTGTTGAAATAGTACTACCCGCCATTTTGGTGGCCAAGTTTGAAATGGATAAACTGCAGATCCGTGTTGATAAGTTGCGCAAGAAAAAACACTGGACAGAAACTGATAGTGTTTTTTATTTGGAAACAAGAAATCGTTTCAAAGCGAAAGATTTGGAGGACTTGTCATCAAGAATCGGAACGTTACCCACCAGTATTGTACTGGCGCAAGCCGCAGTCGAAAGTGGCTGGGGTCAATCCCGTTTTTTTCTTGAAGGAAACAACCTGTTTGGCATCTGGTCTTATAACGAGGATGAACCACGCATAGCGGCGGGCCTAAATCGGCAGGGAAAAACAGTTTATATTCGGGCCTACGCTGATATGTCACAATCTATTATACACTATTTTGAGGTATTGGGCTCTGCCAATGCATATCGCAGTTTGCGTAAGGCCCGCCAGAAGGATATGGGTCCTTTTCAATTATTGCAGCATTTACGGAACTATTCGGAACGGAGAACTTCCTACACAGATCTGTTGAAGGAAGTTATGTTGCAGAACAAATTTACGCGGTATGATAAGTTTGGGATTTCGCCCAACTACCTGGAGCGTGATTAATTGCTATGCGGTTTACTTATTGGGTTCAAATCATTTTTTTAATTTCATTTTCGGCGATGCAATCGTCCGAAATGTCAGCGCGCACGTTTTCAAATCCGGACAAGGAAATAGTTTGCTTTGTATATCATCGCGTTGGAGATTCCCGTTATCCCTCTACCAATATTTCGGTTGCTGAATTCGAGGCACATCTCGCATATCTCGTTAAGAATAATTTTCAGGTCCTTTCCCTTTCTGATGCGTTAGACTATTTGAAGTCAGATGAGCCAGCACGAAAAACTGTCGTCATCACGATTGACGACGGCTACAAAAGTTTTTTCAGAAATGGTTTGCCCTTGCTGAAGAAGTACAGGCTACCGGCTACATTGTTTATCAACACGCAAACAGTTGATGGAGGGGACTATATGAGCTGGTCGGAACTACTTGCAGCTACAGAAAATAGAATTGAAATTGGGAATCATACACATTCGCACAAATATTTTCTAAACGAGCCCAAAAATTCCCGTTATGCATCGTTCAAGGAGGAGATAGCATTAAGCCAGTTGCTTATTTCTGAGCATCTCAAAGTATTACCCAAAGTATTTTCCTATCCCTACGGAGAGGTTGATGGTGAATTGGAAAACATTGTGATGCAAGCTGGCTTTGTGGGTGCTGTGGCGCAAAACTCCGGGGTGATATATTCCGGAAGTAACCTGTACGCCTGCCCGCGATTTCCAATGTCTGAAGCATATGCTGCCCTGGATAAGTTTATTGAAAAGTCGACTATGCGGGCGTTAAAAGTAGTTCGATCGTCGCCGCATAATTTTGCACGCAGTCAAGAGCCAAAGCCAGTGCTCACCTTGACAATCGACGGTACCGACCTGCGACCTGCAGCCTTTCAGTGTTTTATTCAAGGCAGTGGTTGCGAATTTCGCATAGTTGATAAAACGGAAAAGACAGTTACGATTGCCTTGCAGGCTACCAAATCGATCTCAGGGCGAAGGCGGACATTGTATACAATTACGGTACCAGACATATCGGGGCGTTGGCACTGGTACAGCCACCTTTGGATCAATGAAAAAGTGCAATAATGTTTAGAATTTATTTGACTGCAAAACCCATAATATGCGGCGCATGGAGTGGAAGGGAACCTTTCACCCGTCGATGCTCGAGCTTTACGTCCCTGAACCCGCCCAGTTCAATATATTTCCAGGTCTCTTTGTTGCAGTTACACCCATCGGCGATCATACGATTAATTGGATTAAGCATATCCTGAATGAGTCTAAGATAGGACGCTTTCGGTGCCGCCACATGTTCAATGAATATCAGTTTGCCCCCAGGCTTCAGCACGCGTTTCATCTCAGCAATGGCTTTGTCTACACTGTTTACGGAACATAGTACCAGGGTAATAAAAACAGTATCAACACTATTGTCCAATAGCGGAATATGGGTGGCGTCTCCCGCCAAAAGCGTCGCTGCAATGCCTTTTTCTTTTGCCTTGGCCAACAAGACTTCATGAAATGCCACATTGGGCTCAACGCCCATCCAGGTTATTGCAGTCGGCAAGTAATTAAAATTAATCCCCGTTCCAGGACCTATCTCCAGCACTGTGCCCTTCAAGTCCTGAAGCAGCGGCTTTTTATAACTACCGTAAAGCTTCCGATTTGTCGCTTCTCCAAGCTTCATTATCCAGGCAAAGAGTCGTTTGCGAAGGCTTGTTTTCATGACAAAGGCGGGATTCTGAATTGCGTCCGGAAAATATTCTCGATTTCTTGTCCCAGATCCAAGCGCCAATTCGTCATATGCATAGAATTTAGAAAACCACCGAATTGTAAATCTAACCCCAAATTTTATGAAAAAGTTATTGCTTGCCTTTATCGCCGTCCCGCTGTTGAGTTTCGCGCCTGCGGACACGCCGTTGAACAAGAAAGAGCGGGACTTTGCTATTGATCAGCTCACCAAATCGAAGAATCATTTGATAAGTGCTGTTAAAGGGCTGAGCGAAGCGCAGTTGAAATTCAAGGCTAGTCCAGATTCATGGTCCATCGCAGAATGCACCGAGCACATTGCAATTGCCGAAAGAATTTTTGATGGTATGATTGAAGGTGCGTTGAAGCAGCCAGCCGATCCGTCAAAAAGGAGCGCAGTCGAAATTGCTGACGAGCAGATTCTGGCGATGATTACGGACCGATCGAACAAAGTTAAGACCTCTGAGCCGTTTGAACCTACAGGGAAATTTGGTTCACACGAGGGTGCCGTAAAGGAGTTTATCGCCAATCGCGATGGCCATGTTGAATACGTCAAAACCACGAAAGACGATTTGCGCGACCGGTACCAAGAGATGCCCTTTGGGATGATCGATGCCTATCAGGTCATTCTATTTATGGCGGGGCACAGCGCACGTCATGTTATGCAAATAGAGGAGGTTAAGGCCAATGCTGCGTTTCCCAGGAAATAGCTTGTTTCCTTGGGCTCAAGGCAGCGGCAGGCCATTTTTCTGCAAATAAAACGGGAAGATGGCCGGCTGTTTTGCTCGTGCGCACTGCAGAAATAAAGAAATGTTGTAAATTTGTATCTTCCTTTCGTATTGCGAGGAATCACAGTCGACGGAACATGGAAGTTGAATAGGGAATCAGGAACAAACCAAGCTAAGTAAAATTATGGGCAAATCGCAGGAGACGTGGAATAAGAAGGAAACTGAAAAGAAAAAGCAGAAGAAGCGGAAGGATAAGGAGCAGAAGAAGGAGGAAAGAAAAGCCAATGCTAAGGATGGGAGTAACCTGGAGAATATGTTAGCCTATGTAGATGAAAACGGCAATATTTCCGCAACGCCGCCTGACCCGACAAAAAAACAGAAAATCAGAGAGCAAGACATTCAAATTGGCGTACCGAAGCAGGAGAATGTTAAGCTTGATATCCTCAGAACCGGAATTGTAACATTTTTCAACGATTCCAAAGGGTATGGATTTATCAAAGACCAGGAAACGCAGGAGAGTATATTTGTGCATGTAAATGGTCTTATAGATCCGATAAAGGAAAACAACAAGGTAAACTTTGAAATCGAAATGGGTCACAAGGGTCCAAACGCGGTTAAAGTAAAATTGGTACATTAGTGCGCCCCACTTCAACGCGAATATTGGCGCCAAGTATTATTTCATTCTGACTTCAGAATCCTGAAGCGCAAGTAAAAGGTCGAATCGGAATAGGCTCAGATTATCTTTTTGGACTTTCTCAATTACGAATCGTTCTCTAAATTATTCCCGCAAAGGCGATCCCCTTTGACCCGCACCCTCTGACTGCCTAACTCGTATCCTCTATAACCTTCCCTCAGTTGATTTGGATGACATTCATTGTGGCAAGTTTTGGTGGATTTTGTACTGCGGTTATCCAATGGCATGAATGGTCACCCAATAACGATAGGCCACCAAAATCTTATCCATTTTGGATAGTCTGCTGATATCCCGTTTGCTGTAACGGGGAAGGATTACCTTATTGAGCCTGGCCAATATTCTAAAAACGAATCTCATGGCAAGTTTTTATGGTAATTGATTGAATCATTTCATTGATGCGTCGTGCATGATAACCAAGTGCATTCGCGCCAATGATAAATTGTAATGATCGCGCATTGCTTCAATATAAGGTTAAATTCCCACCACCACAATAATAAATTCTAGGCACAGGGCCACCCAACCCGGGGTAAAATATCCGATCCTTCCTGCCGCTTAATCCCTGGCATTTTTTTTAACTTTAGACACCCGACCTGGTGGAGATGTAATGGAAATAGAATTACGACCCATTCAAGAATTGTTAGAAAACAACAGCGAATTTCTGGATCATCCTGATTGTCAGGAAACCTTGCAGATGTCTGTTTCATTTTATGCGAGCATTGGGTACTATCCGCCCTGGATCGGGTATTATGCCAGCCTGGAAGGAAAACTTGTGGGTGCCGGGGGATTTAAAGGCAGACCAGTCGAAGGCAAAGTAGAATTAGCTTATAGTACTTTTCCGACATACCGTAACCAGGGAATCGGCACAGCGATTTGCCGGAGCCTTGTACTGCTGGCGAAAAAGGCAGACCCTTCAGTGCAGGTTATGGCCAGAACATTACCGGAAGAAAATTATTCAACAAAGGTTCTGCGGAAAAACAGCTTCGGATGGCAGGGAAATGTAATAGACAAGGATGACGGCGAAGTTTGGGAATGGGAATACAAGGAAGCCTGAGCCCACTGCGGATATCCTGATGACAACCGTTCACGCCACCTTGGGTGAATCCAGTAGAGCCGGAGGATGTTTAGGCGCTACTCTTCAATACGTTCAGCGGCGACCTCGCAATGAAGAAACTTTGAAATATTACTCCTGTTGGATTCCAAACATACTGCTCAAGGCAAACTTGCCGACTCGTTTTCCTTGCACAATGCCGTCTTCGCATGCGTCGCGAAAATGAATTCCGCCATACAGGCGTGAGATAGCCGCTTCGTCAGAGGCTTCGTAGAAAGAATTAAAATCTCGTGCTGGTAATCCAAAGTAAATCTCAGAAGTGTCCGTAAAACGGAAATTGTCACCAAGCAGATAGGTCAACACCACAGCAGCAGAGGCAGATGCCACACTGTGACCACTGGTGTATTCCGGGAATGGTGGTGTTTGAAGAATAGGTCTCCAGGACGGGTCGATCATTTTATTAATTGCAGTCTCGGGGCGAATACGGTCGCTCACATACTTCTCTTGCCAGCAACTAATAAAAGCATCATGCAACGTCAGGGCCACCATGGTATGGATTAGGATCGCGGAGTCCAGGGATACATTTGCTTTCTTGCAGGCTATTCCGGTTATCCCCATCCAGTGACCACCCGGGGAAATCTTTTTCAGTCCAATGGCCATATGTCCGGAGTACGTCACTGCGAACGGATTACAGTCCCAGAAGTTTGCAACAGCTTTATGCTCGTCCTGGACGTTCATAACCACGTCATAAACTTCTTTCAATTGTCTGTAAAAAGAACTTGTTGTGTCTCTACTGAAAGCTGCCGGGGGAGCTGGTGAAAACTGATTTGCGGAGTCCAGGAAAAAAGGACGTATTGTTTCCCACTTGGGTTCAATAGCGCCCATGTATTCGGGAGGGGTAGGGTACCAACGGCCTTCTTCTTTACTGGGTGTGTACCGTGTATAGGTACTTAACTTATTATATCCGTCGGTTTTTGCATACTGTATAACTTGCTGAGCAATATCAATAGCAAAGCGCTTTTGGTCCGCCAGATCTTGCCTTGAAATCTTCATATTTTTTCTGAAATAATCGTCAAGCGCAGTTTGTTTTTCTTCCAATAATCCACCGGAGGGCATGGTATAGCGACCTACCTCGAGCATGGCATAATTTGAGCAATATGAAAGATTGAAATTCTTGGGACGTGATGGAGGCTTGATTTCCGGATTTACGTTCAGTCGAAGATTAACATCTTCCAGCTGATGCTGACCAAAAAAAGCCACTTCATAGGCGGCCAACAAAGCATAGGCATAAAATCGGCTTGCTGCTGGTGGATTGGCGACATCGTGTAACATTACTTCCGACAGACTAAAGACATTGTCTGCCAACATCTGTAATTCCTCCTGATGGCGCTGCGACTTCTGTGAAAACAGGTTTATAGCAGAAAATAACAGGACCGATGCGATCAGTGAAACGACTCTCATTTCAATTTAATTTATAGGTCACTATACCAACGTTGTTAATCCCTATCAGCAGATACAGGTCTCCGTTAACCTGAATTACGTTCATCGCCTTCGCATCTCCTGTCAGGGCTAAGCCCGACTGCTGCTGCGAAATGTAGGTGAAGTTACCTTTACCATCGCCTTCAAGGAGTTGTCCGAAATTAGCATCTATTACACCCATTCGGATGCGGATTGAGCTTTGGTTGCCACCAATTACAATGTCCATATTGCCATCCTTGTTGTAATCAATCAACGTAAGCGCATAGATTGGTGCAAATTGTGCGGCAGCAGGTAGTGTGTGGGGAATAAATTTGTTTTGCCTGTTCTCCAAATAAATACTTTCCAGGGTAGTCGCGTGCATCTCGCCGGCGTCTTTGAGCTCACTGGCAGAAAAAATATTGTTCAGTTGGGCGTTGGCATACGATGCATAATCCGTGTACTTGCTTCGCATACTGTAGAGTTGATCCAACAATTCATCGCGACTTGGGAACGGATAGGGTTTACCCTGCATATATTGGGTTAGAATCGGATCGATCGAACCGTTGTTATCAAAGTCCTTGTATACAAGGGTGATGGGTTCTGTGGGACTTGCCCGGAGTTGCGTATTTAATCCCAGGTTGCCAACAATAATATCATCATCGCCATCATGATCAAAATCATAAACGATCATCCTGTTCCATAGTCCGGTCAATGGTGCTTCAAAGTATGCATTTGTGGCGCTGGTCAGATTTTTTCCCTTATTGTTTAGGAAAACTTCGATGGCCATGAATTCGCCAACTACAACGAGATCTTCCCAGCCATCTCCATTGACGTCGATCCATTTTGCATCTGTGACCATGCCGATGTGCGATAATGTCATGGCTTTCGAAGACGCGATATTTTCGAACCGGCCACCGTTGTTTTGGAGTAGAAAACTTTCCGGTATGACTGGATATTTCCCGGGTATTACACGCCCGCCCACAAACAGGTCCAGATCGCCATCATGATCAAAGTCGGATGCGGCAATACAAGACTTGCTGACCAGCATTTCAGGTAAGGCATCAGTTGATAGTTTAAATTGGCCAGTGCCATTGTTGAGATAGAGCCTGTCCTGCAAAGCCTTATCAGTTTCTGTGTAATCGTTATATCCCCCGCTTACGATATACAAGTCGAGATCGCCGTCCCCATCGGCATCAAAGAAAAGTGCGTCGGCATCGGTATAAAGTTTATTAAAGGATTCAGCGACAGATTCTTCAAATTGTCCCCGGTTATTCTGAATAAATATTTTACCGGGATTTCCCTGTGCACCACCTACAAAAGCATCGAGTCTTCCATCATTGTTCACATCCCCTGTGGCGATGATGGGTCCGCATGTTGTGAGCATCGACATTAGTAGTGGTTGTCGCTTGAAATCATTGTATCCTTCTTCAGCATGCACATAGGGAATGATGGGCTCCATTCTGGAGAAAATGGTTGCGATTGAAGGTGCTGGCAAAACGCGGCGTTCCACCGCAGACCCTTCCGTTATTTTCAGGAGTTGGTCTGCTTTAACATTGCGCAGCGTAATCTCCTCACCGGATAGCCAGGTGATTTTCAAAGAATCGACCAGATTCGATGTTCCCAGCCCGATGTGTACGCGGTCGCTAACGGTGGATTGAAAACCACGAGTAGACACATGTTCCATGTATTGTATTTTACCTTGCGCATACACCCTGACTTTAGCACCTGTTGCTTTTGAATTTTTTCCCTTTCCCGCCAGCGTCAACTGGAGATAATGTTTGTCAGGATCTCTTTCACGTGTATAGTTCCGGTAGACGGAAGCCGTTTTGTTTTGGTTATTAACAATAATTTCAAGATCGCCGTCATTGTCAAGGTCCGCGTAGGCAGCACCGTTA
>CAVQQL010000019.1:0-100360 GCA_963714945.1 uncultured Bacteroidota bacterium
AGAAAGGTGGTCCTGGATTGAATGACGGTAAGACATTGCTTGGGGACTATATAACGAAAGAAGAAATCAACGCCTGTACCAGCTGTAATGCGTGCGTGGAAGCATGCCCGGTGCTGATTAACCCATTGGATATTATCATTGAAATGAGAAGATATGTGGCGATGGAAGAATCAGGGTCTCCGGCATCTTGGAATTCAATGTTTCAGAATATCGAGACGAATTTTGCGCCTTGGAAATTTTCGCCTGCCGATCGTTTCAATTGGGCTAAAGACACAAAACAATAAAATAAGGCATGGATGCATCACAACATACTATTCCAACCATGGCTGAGTTGGCAGCAAAGGGAGAAACGCCAGAAATTCTTTTTTGGGTGGGTTGTGCGGGGTCTTTTGATGAAAGATACAAACGGGTTACAAAAGCCTTCGTCGCAATTTTGAATGCAGTTCAAATAAAGTTTGCAGTCTTGGGCACTGAGGAAACCTGCACCGGCGACCCTGCCAGGCGGGCGGGAAACGAATTCCTATTTCAGCTGCAGGCCATAAGCAATATCCAAGTTTTGGATAAGTACAATCTCAAAAAAATAGTTACTGCGTGCCCACACTGCTTCAACACTATCAAGAATGAATACCCCGAGCTTGGAGGTAATTATGATGTAGTCCACCATTCCACCTTCCTGCAATCGCTAATCCATGAAGGTAGAATCAAAATGAAACCAGGCGGATCATTCCAAGGGAAAAAGATCACCTATCACGATTCGTGTTACCTTGGCCGCGCGAACGGTGTGTATGAGGCTCCCAGGGCGATACTCGAGGCCCTTGATGCAGATCTTGTCGAGATGAAAAGATGCCGTTCCACAGGACTTTGTTGCGGAGCGGGTGGTGGGCAGATGTTCAAAGAGCCCGAAAAGGGAAGTAAGGACATCAACATCGCACGGACAGAAGAAGCGCTCCAAACGGGGTCCAAAACCATTGCCGTCGCCTGCCCATTTTGCATGACTATGATGAGCGATGGAATAAAAAACAAGGAACGTGAGGGAGAAGTACAAGTAAAAGATCTCGCCGAACTTATTGCAGAATCTCAAGGTTTACCTTCTTAAAGACAATTTTACAGTATGTTTAGCCCATTTGAATCCCTACCAGACCATTCTCGCATTTGGATTTACCAAGCGAGTAGAAAACTCAATTCCCAGGAACTTGCCACAATTTCGGAGGTTCTTTCAGCGTTTACAGCGCGATGGAGTGTGCACGGTGCACCATTAAAGTCTTCCTTTGCGTTTCGTTTCGATCAGTTTATTATCCTGGCGGCGGATGAAAATTCGACCGGTGTAAGCGGATGCTCAATTGACGATGCCGTCAGAACGATAAATGATTTGGGCGAGAAATTGGGTCTGGATCTCTTCAATCGGACGCTAGTGGGTATTAAGAAAGATGACGAAATAGTCTCCATTCAGATGGCGGATTTGCAGAAGAAATATCTCGAGGGTGTCTGGAACAATAAAACCCTAATCGTAAATAATCTCGTTAAACAGAAAGGCGATTTGGAAACCAATTGGCTAGTCCCCGCAGAATTGACCTGGTTGAAACGGTATCTACCCAACGAAAAAGTAGCGAGTTGAGTACTAATTTTTTGTAGCTTTAGCAGAATTTCCATAGGAGGTCATGAGGTTAAGAGTTCTAGTTTATTTCATCGCCATTTTACTAACGGCATGCAGCGTCGAGAAAAAAGCGCAAAAGGCATTTAGATATGGCAAGTACCAAAACTCGCTGGAGATATATAAAAAAGTACTGGCCGGAAGTCCAAACAATGGACGTGCAAACTATTTTATCGCAGAATCGTACAGACTTTCAAATCGGCTCAAACTGGCTGAACCCTATTACGCACAGGCCGGTGGCCGTGGATTTGACAAAGACTCCATTCAATTTTATTATGCCCAATCGCTGAAAGCAAACGGAAAATATGCCGAGGCAAGAGCTCAGCTCGAAGAGCTGGTTGCAAGATCGACGACAGATGCATTGAAAGACCGTGCGAAGTCCGAGATTGATGGAATGGATTACCTGGCAAATCTTGATGAAAAGCCGCGCTATTACCGCGTTAAAAACTTGGAGTTAATCAACACGCCAGCGGCCGAGTACTCGCCGGTCTTTCTGAATGATGAATTATATTTTACGTCCTCGCGGACAAAAGACAAGCTTTATGAAGCAACGGGTACCCCGTTCACCGATATTTATAAGGTTGCCAGTCGCGGTGCCAATATAGACCTCGCTACTGTGGCAGCACTCCCTTCGGGTATCAATTCTGAAAGCATAAATGATGGCTGTTTGACGTTTGCACCTGATGGGAAGACAATGATTTTTGCCAAGGGGAATTCAGGAAAACGTAAAGGAACAAATGATGTTGATTTGTATATATCCAGGTTCAGAAACAATGTATGGTCCGAGCCTATTAGAATAAACATTAATCAGCCGGAGGCTTGGGATTCTGCACCGGCATTCAGCCCCGATGGCAGAACCTTGTATTTTGCGTCTAACCGCAAAGGCGGTTATGGCGGCACAGACCTTTATTCTGCTCAAATGGACTCCAGAGGAAGATTCTCGCGCGTAAGGAATCTTGGGCCCGAGATCAACACCCCAGGAAATGAAAATTTCCCCTACATGGCCGAAGATGCCAAACTCTACTTTTCTTCGGATGAACATCCTGGCTACGGTGGTCTTGATCTATTCGTTGTAAAACGGGCGAATGCCAGAACGGCAATAGAGAATCTTGGCCAACCTATCAACTCACCTGGTGACGATTTTGGGATTTTTCTCTTCGGTCCAGACAGGGGGTTTTTTACCTCCAACCGGGACGGAGGAAAAGGTGATGATGATATTTATACGTTTGTTAACGAGGACCCAAATCTTAAGGTCGTTAACTACTACCTCCAAGGCATTACCTACACACAAGACAAAGAAAACAACCGACAAATTCTGCCCAATACAAAAGTCAGTATATTGGACGAACGCGGTGAACTAATGCAGGATTTTGTGACCGGCAATGACGGCAAGTTTTTATTTCGAATATATGAAAACGAGGATTATAATATGGTTGGAGAAAGTGATGGATACCTCGTCAGACGCCAACCCTACACTACGAAGGGAAAATCTGTTGACCCTTCCACGTTGAAGGATCTCGTCACCAATATCGTTTTAGACACACTGCTGGTCTTAGACAAAATTGAACTCAACAAAATTTTCGCTTTAGAAAACATCTATTATGACTTTAATAAGTCTGATATCCGACAGGATGCTGCAATTGAACTTGACAAACTTGTTCAACTGCTGATCGATAACCCGGAGATAAAGATCGAGTTGGGATCACATACAGACAGTATAGACGATAATTCTTATAACCTTCAGCTTTCTCAAAGACGGGCGGAATCTGCAGTGCGATATATCGTGCAACATGGTATTGCGCCAGACAGATTGGTTGCAAAAGGGTATGGTGAAGAAAAACCAATTGCGCGAAATACGAATCCTGACGGAACAGACAATCCTGTAGGCCGTCAAAAGAACAGAAGAACTGAATTCAAAATACTGGAAATCGGCGTGGTCCCGAAGACGCTCGAGAGCGATGACGTTTTTGATGAGGACAAGTATTTTCGAACTGATGGGAATTAAAGCACGCTAAAAGCGTCGGACTGGCGTCCCTGCGCCCGGGGGAGAAACACTTTCATCTGGGACAATTCCAACAACAGGTTACAATGCATCTTAAAAAAAGCCCCAAAGGAATTCTTTGGGGCTTTTTCGAAGTCATTGCTTATGCAGCCTTTGGCACATTTTCAAGCTGGACCGCTCTGCGGTTTACAATTTGAATAATCTTCAATTTATCCAGTAACTTAATAACCTGATAGGTGGGGTCAATTTCATGCCATCTAATCCCTCCAAAATTTGGGCGCGACCCGTACTTGTGGTGATTGTTATGATAACTTTCTCCCATCATCAGAAAATCCACAGGGAGGAAATTCTTCGACGTATCGCCAACTTCAAAGTTTCTATATCCGTACTTGTGCGCAAACCAGTTAATTATGGCACCATGAATGGGACTCATTAAGAATTGGATGGGCAACAATAGCCACAGCCACCATACATGCGCAAATTGGACATACATAGCGATGTAGATGCCGGCCCAAAAAATTCTGGACGGCCACGATCTGGCAAACTTGTCGAAAGATTCCCACACCGGAACACCCTCCGTAAAGCGCTTTTCCGGAATTAATTTCCGGTTCGCAATGTCTGAATATATCGTCTTGGTTTTCCACATCATTTTCCAGATAGTCTCATCATAGGTAGGGGAATGAGGATCATCCTCCGTATCGGCAAAGGCATGATGCATTCGGTGCATAACGCCGTATCCAAAGGGGCTTAAATAGTTTGCGCCCTGGAATATCCAGGTCAAAACAAAGAATACCTTTTCTGTGGCCTTGTTCATTGTAAAAGCCTTGTGTGCTGCGTAGCGGTGCAGGAAAAAAGTCTGAAAGAACAGTGACAAATACCAATGCGCTACGAAAAATACCAAAATGACGGCCATGGAAGATTTAGGTTAAAAGTTCAACAAATGATAATGATATAAACCCAACTAGGTTTTTCTGTAAGACAACACAAGATGTGTTTTGTGACAGATCTATTAAAAAAAGTTAGGATTTTTTGCTTAGGTGCTCCTGCAACATCACTTTTGAGGATGTTAATCAACTCAGCCGCGTTTCCAAAATCGCAGGCATTCCTGAAATTTTGAAGGAGGTGGGTCGTATCGGGTAATTCAAAATTCAGTTTTGACGTCCCGTCACTTAATTTCTTTTTTGCTCGGCAAAAGAGCTGACGGCAGTGTTCCTTCTTCTTGTCCAGTGTTTCTTGTAAAACATCATAATCAAAGTCAAAAACCTCTTTAAGCAGGAACACCGCGCGCTCCAATGGCTCCAACTTTGTCTGCAGTACTTTCATTGCTTTGGCCAGATCGACCTCAAGATCCAGGTATGAAAAGCTGTTCTCCTTAAAACGGCCAATAATTTCAGCGATATTGTTTTGATTCAGCAGTTCCTCCTTCTTGTGGCGGATTGTCTTAATGTGATTCAGACAATTGTTTTTTACCGCTTTTACAAGGTATGCTTTCGTGTCTTCAATTTTTTTTGGCCCAACACTAAGCCATTTCAAAAATGTCTCCTGTACAATGTCTTCTGCATCGGCTTTGCACCGCACAATTTTGTATGCGATTGCATGCAGCATTGGTCGGTAGAGCGTTATTGCTTGTTCGGGATACATTTGTCAAAGGTACGAAGATGCTTTTGATAACACATCAATTTGTACTTTGTTTATCTTGTGTAACGCGCTACCATACACTCGTTTGTCTCGTTCTGGCGAAAATCACTTTTAACCGTAACTGCGAAAATATTACCTTTGTGCCGTAGTGGTAAACCGCACTAGTTTCCTTCTTTTTTGGTTTAAGTATTATGACGAATTCAGTATTGACACCGGAAGCACGGAGAAAGCCCATACTATTGCAGGAAATAGCATTCGCAATAGTGCATTTGCTTCCCTTAGGGGCCCTCCTGACTGGAGCTACCGTGTTTGACTGGCTGGTTTGCGCCTTTTTATATTTTTTTCGTATGTTTTGGGTAACGGGGGGATACCACCGCTATTTTGCCCATAAATCCTACAAGACTTCGCGCTGGTTTCAGTTTGTAATTGCTTTTATGGCCCAAACTACCGCTCAGAAAGGAGCATTGTGGTGGGCTGCGCACCATAGACATCACCACAGGCATAGCGATACCCCAGCGGATCCCCATTCGATGAAAATTTATGGTTTCTGGTATTCACACATTGGGTGGATAGTCGGTCCGGACTTCAAGGAGACTGACTATAAGGTAATTGGCGACTATGCAAAATATCCAGAATTGGTTTGGCTAAACAAACACTATCTACTACCACCCGTGCTATTGGCCATTATTGTAACGGCCTTAGGTGGAATCGTAAACGGTGGAAGTATAACGATGATGTTTACGTCCGCAGGGTTTTCAACGCTGTTTATTGGATTCTTTTTAAGCACTGTTATCCTCTATCATGCAACTTTTTCCATTAACTCTATCATGCACAAGGTTGGAACCCAACGGTATGAGTCTCACGATGAATCGCGAAACAGTATCTGGCTTGCGCTGTTGACATTGGGAGAGGGATGGCACAACAATCACCATTATTATGAAGTGGCTGCACGACAGGGATTTTTCTGGTGGGAGATCGATATTACGTATTACATTTTGAGAGGACTTGCCGCCGTAGGATTAATCTGGGATTTAAAAGAAGTGCCAAAGCATATCAAAAACTCAAAAAACAAACAGCAGGCAGCCGCCTTGCGAAAAGAATATGAAGAAAAGAAAATCAACTTAGCTTCATGATTGAGTTTCCCATTATTATGTAAATGAATCATTAGGACAACAAGTTGTCATTGACAGCTTGTTGTTGTATAAACAGAAATAAATACCATCGCCCCTTGACATTCCAGAATTTTAACTTTGACGAGAAACTACTTGAAGGCTTGTTTTCTATGGGTTTTAACAACCCCACCCCTATTCAGGAACAAGCAATTCCTTTCGTGCTTGAAGGAAACGATTTAATTGCCTGCGCCCAAACCGGAACCGGCAAAACTGCCGCGTATTTATTGCCCATTATGGATAAGATTATTCGCGCCGAAAAGCGTCATCTGAATACGCTAATTATCGCCCCGACGCGAGAGCTTGCACAACAGATAGATCAGCAGATTGAAGGAATCGGATACTTCATCGGAGTAAGCTCTATTTCTGTATATGGCGGTGGCGACGGTGCAACTTGGGACCAACAGCGGAAAGCCCTCGAAGAAGGTGCCGATATAGTCATCGCGACACCCGGCAGGCTTATCGCGTTGCTGGCCACAGGCAAGATCGTACTGGATCATCTGGAGCACCTTGTACTGGACGAAGCCGACCGGATGCTGGACATGGGATTTTATGATGACATCGTGAAAATCATAAATTATCTTCCGAAGAAAAGACAAACCGTATTGTTCTCGGCCACCATGCCACCAAAAATACGGACGTTAGCCACCAAAATTTTAAACAACCCTAAAGAGATAAACATCTCTATTGCAAAACCGGCAGCTGGAATACTTCAGCAGGCATACGTCGTTTACGATACGCAAAAGCTGGCACTAATTAAACACATACTAAAATCGAAAACGTGGAATAGTGTCATTGTTTTTGCCTCTACAAAAGAAAATGTGAAGAAGCTAGATGCGGCATTTCAACGTAGCGGCCTTCACGCAAAGGCGTTTCATTCAGATTTAGAGCAACCCGAAAGAGAAGCACTTCTGAGAGCGTTTAAGAATAAGCAAATCAACATACTCATCGGTACTGATGTTTTATCACGTGGAATAGATGTTGAGGGCATCAGCCTCATCGTTAACTATGATGTTCCGCCTGATCCTGAAGACTATGTGCATCGCGTGGGTCGCACCGCAAGGGCAGAGACAACCGGTACTGCCATTACGTTCATCAACGAGCGGGATCAGGGCAAGTTTTACAGTATTGAGAATCTTATTGGCGATACAATCACAAAGGTTCCACTACCCCATGAAATAGGCCAGGGGCCTGCCTATGAACCGCGTCAAAAAAGGAATGGTGATTTTAAGAAAAGACGCCATGTTAAGAAAGGGGCTCCTAGAAAATAGTTACTTACTTTTTGAGGATTGATATAACTTCATTGAGTTTTAATAAAGCTTCCACCGGGCTCACCGTATTAATATCAACTTTGCCAAGCATTTCTTGAATTTCATTGAATCGGGGATCATTCTCAAATAAATTCAATTGGGGAATAGGTTTGGGAATTTCTTCAACGCTGTTTGCCGCTTGATTTTTGTTTTTGTCTTTCTCCAGGAAATGGAGTATTTCGTTTGCCCGCAATACTACTTTATTTGGCATGCCAGCAATCTGTGCCACGTGTATTCCAAAGCTGTGCTCACTGCCGCCTTCCTTGAGCTTGCGCATGAAAATGATTTTGTCCCCAAACTCCTTAACGGACACGTTAAAGTTTTTGACCCTTGTTAAATCCTCTTCCAGCTGGTTTAACTCATGATAATGGGTGGCAAACAGCGTCTTTGGCCTGAAATCCTTATGATTATGGAGATACTCCACGATTGCCCATGCAATGGAAACACCATCGTATGTACTAGTCCCCCGACCGATTTCGTCCATTAAAATCAGACTGCGGTCACTCAAATTATTGAGAATACTCGCCGTCTCAGTCATCTCGACCATAAATGTCGATTCTCCGCGAGAAAGATTATCAGACGCACCAACACGCGTAAAAACTTTGTCAACAATGCCCAATGACGCCGAATCGGCTGGAACGAAACTTCCCATTTGAGCCATTAGCACAATGAGTGCCGTTTGACGAAGCAGGGCGGACTTACCTGCCATGTTGGGTCCAGTAATAATCAATAGCTGCTGCTTTTCGCTATCCAATAATATATCGTTTGGAATATACGATTCGCCAGCTGGTAACTTTCTTTCAATTACCGGGTGGCGTCCACCCCGAATATCCAAAATCAAAGAATCATTAATCTCTGGTTTGACGTAGCGGTTTGCTCTCGCAGTCCGGGAAAAAGAAAGCAAGCAGTCTAACGTTCCCAGTACACGCGCATTTTGCTGGATTTGGGGAATAAAGCCAGCAGTCTCCTGGACGAGTGCATTAAAAATACGCTGTTCAATAACGCCTAGCTTGTCTTCCGCATGAAGAATCTTTTCTTCATAGATCTTTAATTCCTCCGTGATGTAGCGCTCCGCATTGACCAACGTTTGCTTGCGTATCCAATCTGATGGTACCTTTTCCTTATTGGCATTGCTCACTTCCAGAAAATAACCAAAGACTTTGTTGTAGGAAATTTTCAACGAATTGATTCCAGTCCTTTCAACTTCTCGTTTTTGAATCTGTAGCAAAAAGTCTTTTCCGGAAAAAGCAATTCCTTGAAGTTCATCCAATTCACCATCAATTCCTTCCTTGATCAAGCCTCCTAGATTACTCGCTATTGGTGCATCCTCGCGGAGTTCACTTTCAATTTTTTCTACCAGTACTTCACACAGGTGGAGCTGATTACTGATTTGTTTAAGCTCGACAGCGGAATGCAAACTCAATACTTCCTTAATTGGCAAAACACACCGCAACGAACGCTTGAGCTGGAGCAGCTCCCGCGGATTAATTCGGCCGACAGCCACCTTTGAGATTAATCGCTCCAGATCTGAAATTTGCTTAAGCGCCTCTGCTATCTTTTCTTCGAGCGACGCGTCCTTAAAAAATGCATCGACTATCAGCAGTCGCTCGGCTATGGCCTCCTTCTCCTTCAGCGGTAAAATCATCCACTTGCGAAGCTGCCGTGACCCCATCGGTGTGAGCGTATGGTCGAGAATATCTATTAATGGTACCCCTCCAGGTTGCTGCGCTTGCACTATCTCCAGGTTCCGGATGGTGAACTTATCAAGCCATACATGGTTATCTTCGTCGATGCGCGATATTCGGGCGATATGGGAGGTGTCCTTATGCTCGGTTTCTTCCAGGTAATGCAGAATCGCCCCCGCGGCAATTACCGCCTCTCCCATCCCGTCAATTCCAAAACCCTTCACCGATGCTGTCTCAAATTGATTGATAAGCTTTTCATATGCGTAGTCAAAACCGTAGACCCACTCATCCAAAGCATATGTGTTGTATTCACCACCAAAAAGATTTTCAAAATACGCCCGCGACTGTTTGCTAAAAATAATTTCAGCGGGCGCGAAGCCTTGAATAGTCTTCAATACATAATTTTCATTACCCTGTGCGGCATAGAATTCACCTGTCGACACATCCAAAAAGGACACACCATACGTGTTTTTGCCTCTGAAAACTGATGCAAGAAAATTGTTCTGCCTTCGCTCGAGGACGTTGTCGTTAAAGGAGAGCCCCGGTGTGACCAGCTCTGTAACACCGCGCTTCACTATGCCTTTCACGCCACGGGGATCTTCAAGCTGATCGCAGATAGCAACCCTGTGTCCTGCCCGGACGAGTTTTGGAAGATAAGTGTCCAGCGCATGATGTGGAAATCCAGCCAGCTCAATTTCTGATGCGGAGCCACTTCCCCGCTTCGTCAGCACAATATCAAGCACCTTACTCGCTGTTACGGCATCCTGCCCAAAAGTCTCATAAAAGTCACCCACCCGGAATAATAAGAGCGCACCAGGGTACTTCGTCTTGATGGCGTTGTACTGTTTCATCAACGGCGTTTCTGCTTGACTGGTAATGGTGGCCATAGTTCAGCAAATTTAAAATTTAGCGCCTAGAAACTAGCGCGTTAACAAGAGAATAAATCCTGCCAGTCGGATTCAGAAGGAATTATCTTTTTACCGCAACAATAACCCACATCATATCACCTTTAACCTTGGTACGATCAACAAATGGATCCGCTTGGAAAATGATGTCAAATCCTGCCTTTCGTAAATCCGCCAACGCAAAATCAATTCCCAGCTCATGTTTTTGTTCTTGCTCGCTGCGCGAAAGTTTTCTTCGGTTTTCAGCGATAGGCTCACAAAGCACTACCCGGCCGCCTGATCGCAGGGACGCTTTAATGTGCGATAGGATTTCCTCGTGGTCATCCATTTCATGGTAAGTGTCCAAAATAATTACCGCGTCCAAGGTATTCAGGGGAAGCTTTGGATTGTCATGGTCGCCTTTCACGAGACCTACATTCGATATCTTCCGATCAGCCAGGTGGTTTTTCAAGAGGTTTAACTTGGATTGACTGATATCAACGGCGTAGACCTTTCCTTTGCCAGCTACTGTCCTGGAAAGCTTAATGGTCATGTAACCTTCATTGCATCCAATGTCGGCTACGTGACTACCTTCCTTTATCGCCAGCTTCCTGACCAGGTCATCGGCCCGCTGCCATTTATCCCTTTCCTCCCAAGCGCTTTCCCGGTAGACATTCTTCCATTGATCCTGGCCAAAGACTGCTGAGGTTGAAATGTGTACAAGAAATATCAGGCAGGTGGCTTTCATCCCTGCAAATTCCGACTTAGGTGGCTGAAATTCAACTCACTTGCGCAGACATTGCCTTATTTCAGGTAGAAGTGTGGAAATACGCTTCGGGTAACAGCAGCAATCACACTGAGTAATAATCTCTGCTAATTTCTAATTTTAACCGATGAAAAAACTGAAACTCACGGAACTCGGACGGATTACAGTCAATGAATTTAAGGACGTCAAAAAGATTCCAATTTGTATAATGCTCGATAACGTTCGAAGCCTGCACAATGTAGGTTCCACTTTTAGAACCGCCGACGCTTTCAGGGTCGACAAGATTTTTCTAACCGGCATTACAGGACGTCCGCCGCATCGGGAAATTCAAAAAACTGCTTTGGGTGCAACAGCGTCTGTCGATTGGGAATATGCCGAAACTTCCAAGAATGTTATTACGATGCTTAAAGCGCAGGGATACAAAATTGTTATTGTTGAGCAAACAACGGAAAGTATTCCTTTGCATACCTTTCATCCGTCTCCCGCTGAAAAATATTGTCTTGTCTTTGGAAATGAGGTGAATGGTGTAAGCGAGGCAGTAGTGGATGAATGTGATGCCGCCCTCGAAATTCCCCAGGCGGGGACAAAACATTCTCTCAATATTTCCGTGTGCGTCGGGATTGTCATTTGGGAGCTATTCAAGAAAATGAGGCTGGGAGCGATGATTGAATAGTGTGAAAAGCAAAACGGTTTCTGAGCCCTTTTGAATTTATTTTGCACATTTGCCATTGCAAACATTCCATAAAACAGTGTCCGATCGTTATACCCAGCGCGGTGTTTCCGCCTCAAAAGAAGAAGTTCACCAGGCCATCGGAAAGCTTGATAAGGGGCTTTTCCCCAAAGCATTCTGCAAAATCACTCCGGATTACTTAGGAAATGACCCTGCCTATTGCACCGTAATGCATGCTGATGGCGCAGGAACAAAATCTTCATTGGCATATATCTATTGGAAAGAGACAGGCGACATTTCAGTCTGGAAAGGCATTGCCCAAGATGCTGTCATCATGAATGTTGATGACTTGCTCTGTGTTGGCGCAACAAAAAACATCCTGCTTTCTTCAACAATTGGCCGTAACAAGAACGTTATTCCTGGAGAGGTTATTTCTGCCATTATCAATGGTACTGAGGAGGTGCTGGAAATGTTGCGCCATCACGGCCTGGAAATTTTCAGTACAGGTGGGGAGACCGCCGACTTGGGAGATCTGGTGCGTAGCATTGTTGTTGACAGTACGGTTGTGAGCCGGTTACAACGGAGCCAGATAATTGATAATGGCAGAATCTCGTCGGACGACGTAATCGTCGGACTATCGTCATATGGGCAAGCTTCTTACGAAGATGCTTATAATGGGGGGATGGGCAGCAATGGCCTTACTTCAGCTCGCCACGATGTTTTCCAAAAGGACTATGCCACAAAGTATCCTGAATCATATGATCAGCGCGTTCCTGCAGATTTGGTGTATACGGGTCGCTACAAGATTACCGACGAAGTACCCGAGGCACCAGTAAATCTTGGAAAACTGGTACTGTCTCCCACACGAACCTATGCCCCCGTCATTATTGAGGTTTTAAAAACTTTGCGCAGCGAGATCAACGGAATGGTACATTGCAGTGGGGGAGCGCAGACTAAGGTTTTGCATTTTATAAACGATAATCTTCACGTCATCAAAGACAATCTCTTTGAGGTGCCACCCCTCTTCAAAATAATTCAGGAAGAAAGCAAAACGGCATGGAAGGAAATGTACAAAGTTTTCAATATGGGTCACCGGATGGAAATTTATCTGCCGAAGAAATTTTCTCGACAAGTAATCGATATCGCCAATCATTTTAACATTGCAGCACAAGTTATTGGGCGAGTTGAAGTTTCAAATCAAAAACAAGTGACCGTTCGGAGCGCACACGGTGAGTTCAAATATTCGTGACCGTTCTTCTACCTTATTTATTCCAGGTTTTCCTGAGGCCATACATATTATTTCAGCAATTCTCTTGAGATTACCATTTTTTGGATCTCTGATGTCCCCTCATAAATCTGTGTAATTTTAGCGTCGCGCATAAGGCGCTCGACATGATACTCTTTAACGTATCCGTATCCGCCATGAATCTGAACCGCCTCCGTGGTAACCTCTTGCGCAATTTGTGATGCATATAGTTTGGCCATTGCTGCAGCCTTTACAAAGTCCTTCTTCTGGTCTTTTAGCCACGCCGCTTGGTGTACCAACAGGCGCGCGGCGTCTATTTTTGTTGCCATCTCTGCCAGCTTGAATTGTATAGCCTGGTGTTCGGAAAGAGGCTTACCAAAAGCTCTTCGCTCTTTGGCGTATTTCAAGGCAAGCTCATAAGCACCAGAAGAAATGCCCAGGGCCTGTGCGGCAATCCCAATCCGGCCTCCGTTTAATGTGGTCATCGCAAAACTGAAACCAAAGCCATCTGCGCCAATCCGATTGGCCTTTGGCACTTTCACATCCGTAAACATCAGCGAATGGGTGTCTGATCCGCGGATACCCATCTTATCTTCCTTTTTTCCCACAACAAATCCAGGCATACCTTTTTCTATGATCAGCGCATTTATCCCCTTGTGCCTTTTCGCCGGATCAGTCTGCGCGATTACGATATAGACGCTGGCGCTATTCCCATTTGTTATCCAGTTCTTCGTTCCATTTAGTAAATAATAATCGCCTTTGTCTTCGGCGGTCGTACGCTGACTTGTGGCATCCGATCCTGCCTCCGGCTCTGAAAGACAAAAAGCGCCGATGCCCTTCACCGCAAGTGGTTTTAGATACTTTTCTTTTTGTTCTTCACTTCCAAATCGCTCTAATCCCCAGCATACAAGGGAATTATTAACAGACATACACACAGAAGCAGACGCATCAACTTTCGAAATCTCCTCCATCGCCAATACGTAGGACAAAGAGTCCATCCCCCCGCCATTGTATTTTGGATCTACCATCATTCCCAAAAAACCCAGCTCCCCCATTTTTTGTATTTGTTCAGCTGGGAATTTCTGGTGGGTATCGCGCGCTATTACGCCTGGTAGTAATTCACTCTGCGCAAAATCTCTTGCGGCATGCTGTACGGATACATGTTCTTCTGTTAACTGAAAATTCATATCGTAATTTATCGCATTACAGGTGACAAAAAAAATAGGCCCGGAGATAAACCTCCAGACCTCGTATTTTCCCGACTCTAGATCTCAACTAATCCCGTCGTCCCATAAAGATCATGACGTAGTAAAGCAACATGGTGATGGCACCAATTGCCGCAACCACATACGTCATCGCTGCCCACTTGAGTGCATCTTTCGCCATATCATGCTCTTGCTTTGTTACAATCCCGCGGGCCTCGATCCATACCAGCGCCCTCTTGCTGGCATCAAATTCAACGGGTAGTGTTATTAATGCAAAAAGTGCAAACACTCCGTAGCAGGCAATAATAACCAATAGTGCCGTATCAAAGGACAGTAACCCTTTTACCGCGAAAGCGCCAAACATCATCGCCATGAAGACGATGTTGATTATTTTTGCGCTGATACTTTGAATTGGCACTAACGCGGATCTCAATTCAAGCATCCTGTATGCTTTTGCGTGTTGCACCGCATGACCGCACTCATGGGCTGCCACCGCGGTAGCAGAAGCATTTCGTCCATTGTAAACGTCTTGGCTAAGGTTTACCGTCTTGTTCGCCGGGTTATAATGATCTGACAACTTTCCTTCGACTGAAATTACCTGGACATCGCTAATTCCATTGTCCGCCAGCATGAGCCGGGCTACGTCTGCACCAGACAAATCTCTGGTGAGATGTATTTGTGAGTATTTGTGAAATTTGCTTTTCAGTCTGGAACTCACAATCCACCCTACCAGCATAAAAAACACCGTGATTACAATTGCTCCTATACCCATATTTGTTGTTTAACTTAAATCGCTTTCAAGCTTATCAGCAAGGTTTGAACCAAAGCCAAAAATCTGCCAAAAAGGCAATACGACACAAATTTTCGCACTGGATTGATCCCTGCGTAAAATAAACGAAAATTGGAGAATGGCCCAAAAGTGCGAATTTCTCTTAGATTTTAACCTTCAGCATCACCATAAAATTGGTGCCTGCCTGCGGAAAGAAGTATGGCGTTCCGCCATATCCATATCCATTGGATGCGTATTCCACGTCAAAAATATTATTCGCCAAAAGTCCCAGTTCAACATCTAACTGTTTAGGGTGAAGCAAGTAAGACAGCCTGATATCGTTGATAAAATAACTATCAAGTTTGACATCGTCACGCTGGCTATTGTCGAGGAATTGCTGTCCCACATATTTACTCAAGAGCGCGGCCTGAAAATTCTTAAATACGGGCTACGGTAAGTTGACTTCCCGCAATCCAGGAAGGAGAAAGGATTATCGTGGTGTTTTGGTTGGTTACGTTATTATTTTCATCGAAGATTGCATAATTCCGATTTTTGTTGACGCTCCACGTCACATTTGCATTCCAATTGACCTTCGAAGACACGTTAATTGATCCTGAAAGTTCAATTCCGGTACGATAACTTTTGCCCACATTTGCACGAATTGGGTACCCAGTGTCACTAACAGCCCCCGTAAGAACAAGCTGATCTGTGTAATGCATAAGGTAATAGTTAGCCTCAAGCTTGTACAACCCGGTGCTCCTTTTCCATCCCAATTCTACGTTTCCAAGCCGCTCACGCTTTGGCCTTTCGACTCCTTCCAGATAATCAGAACGATTAGGTTCTCGATTGGCTATGGCATACGAGGCATAAAGCAGATTTCTCTCTGCCAGCCTGTAGGTGAGCCCAGCCTTTGGATTGAGGAATTTGAATTGGTCACTTATGGCGTATGGGTTTTGGCTATCTTCAATCCCGGAAGATTCTATAATTCACAGCCCTGTACTGAACATCTATAAATGAACTGAGTTTGTCGGTTATGGAATAGTTCCACTTCAGAAAAATATTGAAATCTGTCTTACCGGATTCTCCATCGTAATAGACATGTCGTATCGGTGAATCTACACCAATTTCAGACCAAATAATTTCTCCAAAATGGCGTGCATTTGCGTATCGGCTCAAGGCGCCACCAACGATAAGATCTGTTTTGTTCTTCGCATAATTACTGGAAAAAGTTGCTCCATAGTAATCATTATCGAGCCACCTTCTCACGATAACGTCGCTAGACTCGAGGGTCGAGTCTCCAATCGTCACGTTCGGCAATCCAAGCCCGCTAAAAGACTGACCTTGTTTGTATTGCTCGAAATAACCACTTCCGTGTGTATAGTGGCCAGAAATACTAGCGTTCCAATTTTCAGAAAGTATTTGTGACAGGTGTAATTGATAATGATTTTGTTGGTAGTTGTCCACTTCATTATCATAAAACCGGACAATACTCCCACCACTATCATAAATTGCACCAGCATAATTGAAGCGTCTATTCGTTGCCAATGTCTCTGGATCTATGCCGTACCATGCCTGATAGGTCTGCTCCTTTCCGCCAAAAATAATAGCTTTTACAATGGTCTTATTGCCGTAAAATCCCCCGCTTAGGTAGTAAGAATTAAGATCAGAAGTTGCTCGCTCGAGGTATCCATCCGATTTGATATTCGACATCCTCCCGTCAAATGACCATCGATTGTTAAGGAGACCGGTACCAATCTTGAGCGTGTATCGCTGTGAATGGAATGAACCCGCGGAAGCCATCACTTCAGCGTAGGGGTCTGGCATCAATGCATCAGTCAAAATATTAACTGTAGCGCCGAAAGCACCAGCGCCATTGGTTGAGGTTCCCACACCGCGCTGCACTTGTATGCTTTGAATAGATGAAGCCAGATCAGGTGTATTCACCCAGTACACGCCTTGCGATTCGCTATCGTTCAACGCGATACCATTTATCGTTACATTGATCCTGGATGCGTCACTTCCACGAATCCGCAAACCCGTGTATCCGATGCCTGCACCAGCATCAGAAGTGGTCACGATGGAGGGCGTCCAATTTAGAAGCAAGGGCAAATCCTGACCAAAATTCTGTTTTTGAATAACTTGCTTGCCCAGCTGGATAAATGTGGCTGGCATGTTATTACCTGCACGCGTGGCATACACTACAACTTCATCGGTCATTTGTGCCGATTCCTCCAGAACGAAATTGATCTCAATATTTTCTGTCAGTGCCAATGTCTGCGTTTGCGCTGCAAAGCCGAGGAACCTTACTGAGATGGTATATTCTCCGGCTGGTATACTCGACATCAAAAAATTTCCAAACTCATCCGTAACGGTTACTCGCTTGAGTTCTTTTACTTCGAATGTAGCCCCGGCCAAAGGCTGGTTGCCTCTCGCATCCGCCACTGTCCCATGGATATTAAACTCCTGGGCGGCACCACTAATCGACAATAATAATGCCGTGGTAACAAAAATTAACTTGAACATCTTTAGTGGTTTAAACCTGCAGCGCACAGGGGAATGCGCCAGCTTACGTTTAACCTTGCCTTCCCTTCGGCCGCATTA
Organism: uncultured Bacteroidota bacterium; assembly: GCA_963714945.1. Classification (GTDB taxonomy): domain Bacteria; phylum Bacteroidota; class Bacteroidia; order Cytophagales; family Cyclobacteriaceae; genus Chryseolinea. Next base: position 17,597 of record CAVQQL010000019.1, read on the forward strand.
CCGGCATCAGGTTCTTTGGGTATAATCTCAGCCCGTTGTCTTATGGCACCCCTTGTCTATTGACATACAAAGGTAAGCGCACATTTCTTAGAACGACTACTTTTTTTGAAATACTTTTGGAAACATACTTCCGTTTCTGTTTTTTGCTAAGCCCTAATCGCCAATGTTTTCTTTTCCACTTCTTGTCTATTTTGCACAATTAAAATTTGCACCTTTATGGATAACCAACGCAAGCATGCATGTATAAAGCTACGGTGAACAACAATTCGTATGAGATCACGGCAGATGAATCAGGCATACAAATAAACAACGCCCCATTGAATTGGAATTTTGTGAAAATTTCCGACGGATATTTCCACATTCTGTCCGATAACAAAAGCTACAGTGCTGAAGTAGTAAATGTCGATGTGGCTTCAAAATCATTTTCGCTGAAGATAAATGGGAGGGCATATACAGTCGAACCTCAAGGATAAATTTGACCTGCTTCTGGAGAAGATGGGATTGAACAGTGCTGTTGCAGGAAAGATTATTACCGTTAAGGCCCCCATGCCTGGACTGATTATCGACCTTCGCGTCAAAGCGGGCGATACCGTCTCAACAGGTGATCCGTTGATTATCCTTGAGGCCATGAAAATGGAAAACATTATTAAGGCGACCGGGGATGGCACGGTTGCATCGGTGAAGGTTAAGCAGGGTGACAGCGTTGAAAAGAACCAGGTGTTAATCGAGTTTTGACTTTCATCATTGGATTTTTTTCATTTTCCCATTGGATTTTGAGGCACCTTGTTTTCCAATCCTTGAGGCTTCTGAATATATTGCGACACTTTTAATAGATTTTGAATGAAATACAAACGCATCCTTCTCAAGCTCAGCGGTGAGGCATTGCAGGGACCCGATAAGCGCACGAATATCGATCCGATAGTATTGGAGCAATATTGTGCAGAAATACAGATGCTTCTAGATCAGAAGGTCGAGCTTGCGATAGTGATAGGCGGCGGAAATATTTTTAGAGGAGGACAAGCTGAGGCCCTTGGAATTGACCGTGTGCAAGGCGATTACATGGGCATGCTGGCAACGGTCATCAATGCAATGGCCCTGCAAAGCGCGCTGGAACGGCATGGGTTGTACACCAGGCTGATGGCTGGGATAAAAATGGAGCAAGTGTGCGAGCCATTCATTAGGCGTCGGGCAATTCGTCATCTCGAAAAAGGAAGAATAGTGATTTTTGGTGCGGGGATTGGAAACCCTTATTTTACCACTGATTCAACTGCAAGTTTGCGCGCCATAGAGGTGCAGGCAGATGTGGTATTAAAAGGAACACGCGTAGACGGCGTCTACAGCAAAGATCCCGAAAAATTTCCAGATGCCGTGCGCTATAAGACCTTGTCCTTTCAGGAAGCCTACGAGAGGAACCTGAATATCATGGATATGACGGCCTTTACACTTTGTATGGAAAACAAATTGCCGATCATTGTTTTTGACATGAACAAGCCCGGTAATCTCATCAAGATTGCAAATGGGGAAGAGGCGGGAACCTTAATTAGTTAGTGCGGTAATTCAATGTAAAAGTAGAATACAGTAATCAAATACAACGCTTAAGCTAAAGTCTGTAATCATGGATGAAATACAGTTATATCTGGAAGAAGCCATGGACCATATGAACAAAGGTCTTAACCATGTGGCACACGAACTCACCAAGATCAGGGCGGGAAAAGCAAATCCCAACATGCTTGATGGTGTTATGGTGTCCTATTACGGGACAATGACACCAATAAACCAGGTGTCTTCGCTCACAACCCCGGATGCGCGCACCATTTTCATCAAACCTTGGGAAAAAAATATCATTCCCGAAATCGAAAAAGCGATTATTAATGCCAACCTTGGACTGAACCCGCAGAATGATGGTCAGCAAATTATTATCAACGTGCCAATGCTCACGGAGGAAAGACGCAAGCAGCTTGTTAAACAAGTCGGCCACGAATGCGAACATGGCAGAATAAGTATTCGCAATATCCGCAAAGAAACAAATGAGCAACTGAAGAAAATTAAAGGTGCTTCTGAAGATGACATCAAAAACGCAGAAGACTCCGTCCAGGAAATGACCAACGACTTTATTTCAAAAATCGATGCCGTTCATGAAAAAGAAAGAAGTTGAAATCATGACAGTATAAATCTTCGCGTGTTCTGTGACGCTGACTTGGTTTTTTGTTGGTGTGCGGGCATTTGAAAAAAGGGCATTATTGGGTTCTATCGCAGGTAATGAGATAAATTAACCCATCCGCACAAAAAAAGGGAGACATTTTCATGTCACCCTTTCAATGCTTTGTCCGCCCAGAAATCACGTCAATTGTATCTCTTCACCTTCCTTGTTCAAAAACTTATATTCCATTATAGCCATCGAAGTATCCTTCACTAGCCTCACCCATCGTTTATAGTTCAGGTACCAGCGCACGCGTTGCGATATCAGACCCTGGGTGAAATAAGCATGCAAATAGGGATGAACTGCTAAAACCAGGTTTTTTTCATTTTGCTTTACTAGTAAGTGTTCAATGTTCTTCTCGATAAGGTCCGAGACCAAGATAGACGCTGTGATCTTTCCCGTACCATTGCAGGCCGGGCAGACTTCTTTTGTGGCAATATTCATCTGCGGGCGTACGCGCTCGCGAGTTATCTGCATTAGTCCAAACTTTGAAAGCGGCAGCACGGTAGATTTTGCTTTGTCGTCCGCCATCTCATCCTTCATGATCTTGAAGATGAGCTTCTTGTTGTCGGGGTTCTTCATATCGATGAAGTCCACCACAATTATTCCGCCCATATCGCGCAACCGCAGTTGCCGTGCCATTTCTTTGGCCGCCTCCATGTTAACAGAAAGGGCGGTAGTCTCCTGGTTTTCTTCTCGATTGGACTTGTTGCCGCTGTTCACATCAATGACATGCAGGGCTTCTGTGTGCTCAATGATAAGATATCCACCTGCCTTGAGACTGACGGTTTGACCGAAAGCCGACTTTATTTGTCGCTCAATACCATAATGCTCAAAAATTTTCGCTTTACCCGTGTACAGTTTTACTATTTTTTCCTTCTCAGGCGCGATAGTACGAATATAGTTCTTAACGTCCTCAAATATTTTCTTGTCGTCGACGTGCACATTATCGAACGATTCATTAAGCATGTCGCGCAACAATGACGATGTCTTATCCAACTCGCCAATAATTTTATCAGATGGGGCTGCATTCACCAACCGCGCCATGCCTTCCTCCCAGGTCTTCACCATGGTACGCAGATCGCGATCAAGTTCCGCTACCTCCTTGCCTTCAGCAACTGTGCGGATTATGACGCCGAAATTCTCAGGTTTTATGGACTGGATAAGGCGAAGAAGACGCTTCCGCTCCTCACCGCTGGTAATTTTCTTAGATACGCTTACAGCATTGGCAAATGGCACCAATACCAGGTATCTCCCGGCCAGGGATAACTCGCAGGATAATCGTGGCCCTTTCGTTGAAATTGGCTCTTTGACAATTTGTACAGGGATTAACTGACCTTTCGACAATTGCTGGGTGATTTTCCCATGCTTGTCAATGTCCGGTTCCGGTCTAAATCTGTCTAATCTTCCACCGTTGATCTTTTTTGCCAGTACCAGTTTCGTAAACTTCTGAAGTGAACTGTACTTGGCGCCAAGATCCAGATAATGAAGAAAAGCGTCTTTGTCGTAGCCAACATCAATGAAAGCTGCATTGAGTCCCTGAACCACCTTTTTTACGGTGCCCAGATAAATATCGCCTACGGTAAACTTGCTTCCTTCTTCCTCGTTGTGGAATTCTACAAGCGTTTTGTCTTTGAGAAGGGCTATACGACATCCGTGCTGAGTGGCACTAATAATTAGTTCATTACTCAAAACACTTTTTGGATTAAATAAACGATGTGTATAGACTGGCAATCAATGCCAGCAAACTAATCAGTCACCCGATTACTTCTTTTTGTGCCTGTTCTTCCTCAGACGCTTTTTCCGCTTGTGCGTTGCCATTTTGTGCTTCTTTCTTTTTTTTCCGCTTGGCATAAATGATTCTTTTAATTTTTTTACTCCTTCGGCCCGCCTGGAATTTTTCCGCAACGGGTAACGCGGGAGTGGTTAAACAATTATTTTAAATCCTTCAGATAAGAGTCAACTGTGGCTTGCACAGCTGGATCCTTATCCATTTGTTTCACTTTTTCAAATTCCGCTATTGCCTCGGTTTTGTCACCGGTATTCATCAGGGCAACGCCCAACAACAAATGGCCCTGCGTATGATTTGGGTTAATCTTAATCAAGGCTTCCAAGCGCTCCACGGCTTTATCATACTGACCAGACTGAATTGAAAGCATTCCCAGGTTAAAGAGCGCCAACTCATTATTTGGATCGGCAACCAATACTTCTCTCAGCATGACAATACCCTGCATCGGGCTTTTTGAACTAAGGTAAGTCATGGCCATCTTAGTTTTCACGTCCAGATTTCCAGGATCAGCATCCAAGGCCTTTCCATAGTACTCACGCGTTTTCTCAGCAAAATAATTCTGTTGTTGCTGATCAAGCGCAAGCGCATATGCCTGATAATACTGGTCCCCAGCCTTAATCCAACTTTCAGCAGTGTTAAAGAACGTTGCAGCTTCTTCAGCAAACCAAGCCGAGCTGTCAAATTTTCCAGCAATTTGGTAAAGGTCTGCTAAAGAGTCGGCAAAGATAGCATTTTTTTCGTTCGCTGTACTCTCTTGTATTTGTAACCGAAGATTTCGGATACCCGCCGAAATCTTGGTCGGCACGGCCGGGTGAGCGTCTATTTGCGACGCGTCTGAATCGGTCCCATTGTCCATCAACTTATCTTCGCTATCAACCACTACTTTTGGCAATAGAAAAATCAGCCATATTACGGCAGCAGTGGCAGCAATTAATATAATTCTAGTTTTTATCATGTACAGCCGGAAAAGGTCTAGTGATACCCCTAAGCAACCTGGTCCCCAGTAATACCGTTATTTTACCTCCAGTTGCTTAACCTTATCGCTGTTCTTGATCTTATTGACGAAGATTTTGGCAGGCTTGAAACTAGGCACAAAATGCTCATCGATTACCAAAGCGGTATTGCGAGAGATATTGCGCGCGATCTTTTTCTTTCGCTTCTTGTTAATGAAGCTGCCGAAACCGCGGATATAAATGTTATTACCATTTGACATGGATGATTTAACAACGCTGAAGAATGCTTCTACTGATGCTGTAACATCGGCTTTGTCAACTCCGGTCTTTTCAGCGATTTCGTTAATAATGTCTGCTTTCGTCACTGGGTTATATTTTAGGTCGAATTTTTTTCGGGAGGGCAAATTTAAATGCTACCCCCAGAATTAAAAATGAATATTGAAAAAATCTGATAATCAGCAAGATGGACACGCGATATTTTTCCGATAAAGTCGTTAAATGGTATGAACTTAACAAGCGGGATCTTCCCTGGAGGGAGACAAAAGACCCCTATAAGATCTGGCTTTCTGAAATTATCCTCCAGCAAACACGCGTAAGTCAAGGTTTGCCGTACTATTTGAAGTTTGTAGAAAAATTTCCCAGTGTCTTTGACTTGGCCGCCGCATCGGAGCAGGAAGTACTTCGCCTCTGGCAAGGACTCGGCTACTACACAAGAGCCAGAAATCTTCATAAATGCGCAAAAGAAGTGGCCAGTAATTATGGGGGCGCTTTTCCAAAAACCTTTGAATCCCTCAAGAAACTCCATGGTATCGGTGATTATACGGCAGCGGCAATAGCTTCCATCGCTTTCAAAGAACGTGTGGCGGTTGTCGATGGAAATGTCTTTCGAGTATTGTCCAGGGTACTTGGGATTGAAAAAGATACCAATAGCCCTGAAGGCAAGAAGACTTTCAACAAGTTGGCAAATGAGTTCATAAGCAAGAGCCCTCCCGATATTTATAATCAGGCAATCATGGAGTTTGGGGCCTTGCATTGTACCCCAAAGAATCCCTCATGCAATAATTGCATCTTCGTTTCCGAATGCTTTGCCGCAACCAATAATCTACAATACTTTCTGCCCGTCAAGGCAAAACTTAAGGCCGCCAAAAAGCGATATTTCTATTACTTGGTGATTCAAAAAGGGAAATCACTGATGATGAAAAAAAGAGAAGAAAAGGATATCTGGCACGGCTTATATGATTTTCCGCTAGTTGAAAAATCCAAATCTTCAAGCATCGGGAATCTTATTGAACAACTGAATACCACGCACCATTTAAAAATTCAAAGCGATGCGATCAAAGTTTCCAGGCTGTACAGACACGCGCTGACACACCAGCTTATACTGTCAAAGTTTATCTTTATCAAGGAGCATAATTCATTCAGGCATCTGGAAAATGGTGGCAAGTTCTATTCCAACAAGAAAATTACCGAACTACCGAAGCCTGTCCTTATTAGTAGATTTTTGGCTGATAGCCAACTTTTATAGTTGGGCGAAGATTGGTATTTTTGCCTTTCTCAAAAAGGAGACTCGTTATTTGTAACTAAACCATCAATTATGTCAGGCGTAAACAAAGCTATTCTTAGTGGGTCGGTTAGGGAAAGACCCTGAAGTAAGGAATTTAGAAAACGGAGCCACCGTGGCCAATTTCACGTTGGCTACATCAGAAAGCTACAAGGACAGGACTACAGGAGAAAAGAAAGAAGTCACTGAATGGCATAACATCGTGGTATGGCGCGCGCTAGCGGAAATCACACAAAAATACCTTCACAAAGGTGATATGGTTTATATTGAAGGAAAACTGCGCACGCGTTCCTGGGAAAAAGAAGGGGTAACGCGCTACACCACAGAAGTTGTGGCTGATAACATGACTATGCTTTCCACCAAAGGTAGTGGCGGAGGAACCTCGGGATCGGGTTATTCTCCAGCCGAGCCTCACTCGTCCGAAAACTCCAGGGCAAATGTGGCATCAGACACGAGTACGGATGATTTGCCGTTCTGACGTTTTACCAACACTGAACCTACGTGGACGAGCCTCCCAGTAAAACCTTATTCGTAAATATCTTCTTGGTTCAGGATGCTTTTGTTTTCGCAGGCATAGGCGTTTTGCTTTTCCTTACGGCGCTAATATCAGCCTCTGAGGCAGCTTTCTTTTCGCCTTCAATCAAAGGACCTGGACAGTGCCAGGCGTGGCAGCAGCAAAAAGGAGCATGCCCTCGCCGCAATATTGAAGGACCCTCGTTTATTTTGGTCGACGCTGGTCGTGTTGAACATCCTGATAAGGGTGTCACTCGTGACTGTCGCTACTGTGCACTGGGTGGGAAGTAAGACATGAATTGCCGTGGAATAATCATTTCAATTGTGCTTGGTCATAGTTTTGTTTGGAGATCTTATCCCGAAAATATTTGCAAGCCAGAGAAACGTGCAGTTTGCAGGTGCCTGCGCACTAGTCTGGAGGTTTTTTACTGCCATATGCAAACCTATTTATGCACTGACAATCAAAACGAGGAACTTCTACTCCAGGGAGATGATAGAGAGAAAAACAAACGCCGATGTGCCTGGCCAAACCAAAGCGGTGGCTGCCGGCATGGAGGCGACTTCGGAAGGTGAGCAAGATTTCCTAAAGGGCATTGCTAATTTCGGAACGCTGACGGTAAGACAGGTGATGCGGAGTCGCAATGACATTTCAGCGATCGATGTTAATTCCAGTTTTGATGAACTCATGGATTATGTCAACAAATCGGGATTTTCAAGGATTCCTGTGTACGACAATACACTAGATTCAATTGTCGGCGTACTGTATATCAAGGATCTGCTCCCCTTCTTAGAAAATCCGGCAGGCTTCAAATGGCAATCGCTGCTGAGGCCTGGATTGTTTGTATCAAGAGACAAAAAAGATTGATTTGCTCCTAAAAGATTTTCAGGAAAAGCGGGTTCATATGGCCATTGCAACCGACGAGTATGGTGGTACAGTGGGCCTGGTCACCCTGGAGGATCTTATCGAAGAAATAATTGGAGAAATAAACGACGAGTTTGACGAAATCGATCGCCCATTCAAGAAAATTGACAACAAAACCTTTCTTTTTGATGCAAAGATATTACTCCATGATCTTTGCAAAACACTTGACATAGATCCAAAGACATTTGATGAAGTCAAAGGAAAAAGTGAGACTTTAGGTGGACTTGATCCTGGAATTAAATAAGGAAATTCCAATGACCGGTGATCAAATCAACTATGAGCAGTTTACATTTGTTATTGAATCCTTGGACCGCAAAAGTATGAAAAAAGTGAGGGTGAAAGTTCATGAGCAGGCCTAGTACCATAATACGATATGGCCATCTCCTCCTGATTTTGATAATGCTATGTTTCCTTTTTGTAGCCTGTCAGGAGGGATATTTACCTAAGCCGCTAGGCTACAATCGACTTATCCTTCCCGACCACGCGTACGTACCACTTCCCGATTCTCTGCCATATTCATTCGAATATTCAAAGCATGCAACGTTGCTGGCTGACACATCAAGAATCCGTGAAAAGTCATGGGTCGAAATTTATTATCCGGAGATTAAGGCAAACGTACACATCACGTACAAGTCGATCGACGGCAAAAGACTACTTAAAGAGTTTTTGGATGATTCCTACGCGTTGACTGCGAAGCATCAGATCAAAGCATACGCAATCAATGAAGTGGTTACAAAAACACCAAGTGGTAAGACGGCGGTAATTGCGGAGATAGAAGGAGAGGTGCCAAGTCAGTTCCAATTCACCATTACCGACTCAGTAAGAAACTTTATTCGTGGCGCACTCTATTTCAACACAAAAGTGGCCAACGATTCACTTGCCCCAGCTATTGAGTATATGAAGAAAGATATGATGCACCTGATAAATACAATAGAATGGAAAAATTAGGGTACTCCTGAATTTCAGGGCGAAAATTGAATAGGCTTAGAAATATCTTCATAATGCAACCAATTAATGAATTCATTTTTCAAAGTATTTAATCTCCCTCTTGGTGGCTTATGCCGCAAGTCATAATTTGCAACGCTAAAATCTACGCCTGATGGTAAAAGAATACATTGCTTCAAACAAAGACCGTTTTCTGGAAGAGCTAATCGAATGGCTTCGCATTCCATCAGTCAGTGCGGACACGTCAACACAAACACGATGTGCGGAAGGCGGCTGAGTTCCTTGTGATAAAATTGAAAGAAGCTGGCGCAGACAAGGCTGAAGTATGCGAAACGTCTGGCCATCCGATTGTATACGCAGAGAAAATAGTAAATCCATCGCTACCCACAATTCTGGTATATGGTCACTACGATGTACAGCCACCTGATCCACTCGATCTGTGGAATTCACCTCCATTCGAGCCAGTAATCAAAGATGATAAGATATATGCCAGAGGGGCCTGTGACGACAAGGGACAAGCATATATGCATGTAAAGGCTTTTGAGGCAATGATGAAGCTCGGGCTGCTTCATTGTAATGTGAAGTTCATGATGGAGGGTGAAGAAGAAGTGGGATCGGATAACTTGGGTGCTTTTGTAAAAGAAAATAAGGAAAGACTACAAGCTGATATTATACTAATATCGGATACAGCACTAATATCACTTGATAATCCGTCAATAACGACTGGCTTGCGGGGATTAAGTTATATGGAGGTGGAGGTTACGGGTCCTAACCGCGATCTACACTCTGGTGTTTATGGTGGTGCAGTAGCAAACCCTATTAATATTCTGTGTTCGATGATCGCCTCCCTCCAGGACGAAGATGGAAAAGTAACCATCCCTGGATTTTATGACAAAGTTGAAGCGCTTAGCACTGATGAACGTGCTGCACTCAACAAAGCACCTTTTGATTTGAACAAGTATAAAGCCGAACTTGGCATAAAAGACGTCAAGGGTGAAAAAGGGTACACAACGTTGGAGCGGACCGGTGTGAGACCAGCGCTTGATGTAAATGGGATTTGGGGTGGGTATACCGGTGAAGGCGCGAAGACAGTACTGCCAGCCAAAGCCTCCGCCAAAATCTCCATGCGCTTGGTTCCCAATCAAATAAGCGCTGAAATAACTGCGCTGTTCACAAAGCATTTTGAGGCGATCGCACCCAAATGTGTCAAAGTAAAAGTAACTGCACATCATGGCGGCGAGCCCGCTGTTACGCCGACTAATTCGCCATCTTACAAAGCCGCAAGCAAAGCCTTTCAGGAGGTCTTTGGAAAAACTCCGATTCCCACCCGTGATGGTGGCAGCATCCCCATCGTTGCCCTGTTTAAAAAAGAGCTGGGTCTTGACACTGTCCTTATGGGCTTTGGTTTTGATAGTGACGCTATCCATTCCCCGAATGAACATTATGGTGTGAAAAATTTTACGCTTGGCATTGAAACTATCGTTGCCTTCTATAAAAATTTCGCGGGATGAATAGCCGATAGACTTAGAATAAACTCAAGTTCCCGCCTTGCCTAAACTTGGTAAGATCATAGGCTGGCATACTTCTGTTCCCAAAATATTTTTTCTTTGACGTACGGTACAGTTGATAAATCGCGTCCGCGAAATTTCCTTCTCCGGTCATCCGTCTTCCAAATTGTGAGTCGTTAACATGGCCGCCATGCATGGAACAAATCTGATTCCACACCTTTTCAAAACGATCTGGAAAGTTTTTCCGAAGCCAATCTTCAAAAATATTTCCAACTGAACCGTTCAGCCTGACTATTGTCATTCCCGCAGTTTGGGCACCGCGGTCTGCGGCTGCCTTCAAAATTTGAGGAATCTCGTGATGATTTATTCCCGGAATAACCGGAGCGTTCATTATCCCTACCGGTATACCGGCTTTAGCCAGTACTTCAACGGTGTGCAGCCTTTTCGCTGTACTCACCGTTCGAGGCTCCATAATAGCGCGCATTTCCTCATCAAGAGAAGTTATAGGAGACATACACATGCACAAGGTTGTCACTTGCCAAATCCTTCAACAAATCAATATCACGTAATACCAGGCTATTCTTCGTAATCAGCCCCACAGGATGCCGGTAGCCAGCAAATACGCCAAGCAAGCCACGCGTAATTTCCAACTTCCGCTCAAGCGGCTGGTAACAATCTGTATTGCCGCTTAGGCTTATAGGAACCGCACGCCAATCCGGGCGAAGAATAAATTTAGCCAGTAAGGATGCCGCATTAGGTTTGACAACGATCTTTGACTCAAAATCTAATCCAGCATTGAATCCCCAATACTCATGGGTATTGCGTGCGTAGCAATAAATGCATCCATGCTCACACCCTTGGTATGGATTGACGGAATACATCATGCCCACGTCAGGGCTTGCAACCTTGTTTACAATCTTCTTCGGGGTCTCATAAAATATCTGAGTAGATGGCGATGAAAACAAAGGTTCGTCTAATCCTTCGATGTGATCGGTTACATATTTGGCTTTCAGAAATCGGTTTTCTGATTTGATTTGCGCTCCCCTGCCCTTAAAGTAACCATCACGCTCCATTAAGAAATACTATTATTGTTAGTTGAATGTCAACTAACAATAATAGTATACGCACGATGCTGGTACAATTTTTAAAGGACAAATTTTTGCAATACTTTCGGGTCTAAAGTCTAATAAATTGCTCGCTTACCACACAACACCGACGCAGGAGGTCCATGATCAAGTTCTCAAAGACGCTGAAATTCGTCTCTTTGTTAAGCGGGAAGATTTAAACCATCCCTACGTTTCTGGGAATAAGTGGTGGAAGCTGAAAAATAACCTCCAGGATGCACGCGAACAACAGTGCCATACTCTCCTTACCTTTGGTGGCTCATATTCGAATCATATTTACGCAACTTCTGCCGCGGCTTATGAACTTGGGTTTGATAGCATTGGAATCATCCGGGGAGAAGAGGTCTTGCCTCTCAACCCAACACTACATTTCGCCAAAAAGCAAGGCATGGAATTACGCTTCTTTTCGCGCGAAGCGTATCGCCAGAAATCGCAACCACATTTTATCGATCAATTGCGCAGCAGGTTCGGAGATTTTTACCTTATCCCGGAAGGGGGAACCAACGAATTGGCAGTCACCGGGGTCGCAGAATTCACACAGACCCTAGATTTAGATTTTGATTACTTATGCTGCGCTGTTGGAACGGGTGGGACGCTTGCTGGGTTGATCAGGGGACTATCTGGTGAAAAAAAAATATTGGGGTTCTCTTCCTTAAAGGAAGGTGCATACTTAAACGGCGAAGTGAGAAATCTGGAAAGCAGGTATTTGAACTGGGAGATTATTGCTGAATATCATTTTGGAGGATATGCAAAATCAACGGCCGAACTACTCTCTTTTATAGCAGATTTCAAAACCCGACATCATATACCGTTGGAATTCATCTACACTGCAAAAATGTTTTACGGGATTTTTGATTTAGCAAAAAAAGGATTCTTCAAAAAAGGTGCATCCGTGTTGGCAATCCATTCCGGAGGAATCCGACATCCCACATCTGTTGCCGGTTGATGTAATTCGTACTTTCCCTTGTAACTTCATCCATCAAAAAAGTTTTCACCCGTTGGGTATTGCCCCTACCAAATGCTTAAACCATTTCTGGCGCGAAATATTGTCAATCATTTTACAACGTAGTATTACCGTGACATATCGACACCTCAAACACGTGAGTATTACAAAACTTCACCCAATTTAAATTCATGATACACGTTCCAAACCCGCCCGCTGTGCTTAAGCAGCGTAACCTTATCGGCTGTAAAGGCTGCCTGAAAGCTTTTCATTTTAAATTCTTCCCAAGCACGCAAGAAGCTAGGTTTCTTGAGGTCCCTAAAAGCGACTGTTAAATGTGGTCTGAAAGGTAGTGCCTTGTAATTGGCGTTAAACAGCTGCAGTACACGCTTGCAGTATCGCTGCAGGTCCTTTTGAAGGGTTTCCAGTTCCTGGCTCATCTCGACATCGATAAAAATTACGCGTGGGGGAAACGCGGAGAAATTCTTAAGCGTAATGCCTACAGGCTGAACATCCTTCGCGAACTGAGCCAAATATTCAAAAAGCGCAGGTTCTTCATTTTCCTTCCACCGGAAAGGCATGTGTAAAGTAATGTGTGGAGGAGAATTCAGTGAAGCCTTACTGTCGTAGTGGCGCTTGAAGTACTCCTTTTGTGCTAGCGCCTCTTCATAAATGGGTGCCGGCGGTACGATTGCAATAAAATACAGTTTTTCTTTTGACTTTGCTGACGACACTGACTGCTTCATAGGTTGAACCCAAAGGTACGCATTCATCCAGGTGGGCGCAAAGCTAGAAATACCGATAGTACTCGATCCAATCCCACACATGCCGCCGCCGTTGTCGACAAAATAATGCTGCGTTTTTCTTTGGATGCTTCTGGTGATTGAGGCAGAATCTTCTCTCCTTTTCCTATTTTTGTCTCAAACCCTTCACTGCCATGAATTACAGAATTGAGAATGATACCATGGGTAAAGTAGAAGTGCCTGCAGATAAATACTGGGGTGCCCAGACTGAACGATCCCGTAAAAACTTTAAGATCGGACCCGAGGCGAGCATGCCTAAAGAAATTATCTATGCATTTGCCGTTCTTAAAAAAGCGGCGGCACTGGCAAACTTTGAGCTGGGTGTTTTGACCGTGGAGAAAAAGGATTTGATCGCTAAAGTTTGCGACGAAATTCTTTCAGGAAATCTTGACGGCGAATTCCCACTGGTGATTTGGCAAACCGGCTCAGGTACCCAAAGCAACATGAATGTAAATGAAGTAGTTGCGTACAGAGCCCATGTGCTAAGCGGTGGAGAACTTAGCGACGAAACAAAGATCCTCCACCCCAATGATGACGTCAATAAATCACAGTCTTCCAATGACACTTTCCCGACAGCGATGCACATTGCAGCATACAAACAAGTCATGGAGATCACCTTACCCGGGATGAAAACGCTTCGTGATACCCTGTCAAAAAAGGTGATTTCCTTTGGAGACATCGTCAAGACAGGCCGAACGCATTTTATGGATGCTACACCATTAACGCTTGGTCAGGAGTTTTCGGGATATGTTCAGCAAATCGATAATAGCATGCGGGCTATAAAAAACGCATTAGAGGTTGTCCGTGAAGTCGCCCTTGGGGGTACAGCTGTTGGCACTGGCCTGAACACGCCAAAAGGATATGATGTATTAGTTGCAAAGAAAATTGCGGAGTTGACAGGCTATCCATTCATTACAGCGCCAAATAAGTTTGAAGCGCTGGCTGCACACGATGCGATGGTGGAGCTATCAGGTGCTTTGAAAAGGGCGGCTGTTTCCTTAATGAAAATTGCCAACGACGTCAGGATGCTGAGTTCAGGGCCACGATGTGGTATCGGCGAGATTGTTATTCCGGATAACGAACCCGGTTCCTCTATTATGCCTGGGAAAGTCAACCCCACACAACCCGAGGCGCTGACGATGGTATGTGCCCAGGTTATTGGAAACGATGTTTCCGTTTCCATCGGAGGCGCCACTGGTCACTTTGAATTAAATGTTTTTAAACCCCTGATAGCAGCCAACGTATTACAGTCTGCCCGGTTATTGGGTGATGCCTGTATGTCATTCAATGATAATTGTGCGATAGGCATTGAAGCCAATCGTGCAGTGATAAACAAACATCTCGAGAATTCCTTGATGTTGGTCACCGCCCTGAACACACACATTGGTTACGAGAATGCGGCCAAGATTGCCAAGAAAGCGCACAAAGAAAACACTACTTTGCGTGAGGCTGCCGTTGCATTGGGCCTGGTAACCTCAGCGCAATTTGACGAATGGGTAAGGCCAGAGAAAATGGTTGGTAGCCTGGACTAAATAAGCATATTAACAAAATATTTGTACCTTTAATGTGATTTAACCAATCCGAGAATGAAAAAAGGAATCGTATTATTCTTCTGCCTCGCGTTGATGGCTGCTTCAACACAGAGCTTTGCACAACTTTCTAAGAAAGAAAAGAAAGAGTGGAAAAAGAAGGCCAAGGAATTTAAGAAAGCGCCCCAAAACCTGAAGCAACTTACTGATGACAAACAAGTGGCCGACAACAATGTTGCATCCCTTACCCAAAAGGTTTCACAGATGCAGTTAACCATCAGCGACAAAGATGCCAGAATTGCCCAACTTGAAGATGAGCTCTCCAAAATGCGCGGCCAACTTACATCGGCGCGGGCTGAGCTAGCACAACTGAAGGAAAACCCTGTCACAAACTCGATGGATTTTTCGAAAGGCGTTGTTTTCAAAGTCCAGATTGGCGCATTCAAGAATAAAAATTTGGCCAAGTATTTTGAGAATAATCCAAATTTTGGGGGGAAGCCAAAGACGGTGAGCCACAAAGACTCACAATCGGAATATTCCGCGACTATTGGGAGGCCGACACCTTCAAAAAATATATGCGTGAAATGGGCGTAAAAGATGCCTGGATTGTCCCTTACCGGGATGGTCAGAGAGTTGAAATAAAGGATGTTTTGGAGGGTGTAGTAAACGAAAAGCCGGTAGGAGCCGCCAACTAGGTCAAAAAAATATTTATAATTGGGGGAAGCAGTGCAAAATGCACTGCTTTCTTCGTTTTAGGATGGTAATCAAATTGACTATTCTTTTTCAGGAAGAATAGTCCACTATTTTTGTGCGATGCGTCATTACATGTTTCTTATATCGTTGCTATTTACCGGCTCTTTGTTTGCCCAAGTGCGGGTGGCCAAACTGGTCATCAAGCCAAAAGAAGTATTTACGCTAGGTCAATCTGATATTCTGGTTGCGGATACGCTTATCATGATGGATTCTTCGACGCTGGTTTTGAATAGACTGAAAACCGAAAACTTCCTTCGGGTTAAAGTAGCCAGGTTTGGCAATCAATGCACCATCGATGGCAGTGGCATTGATGGGAAGCCCGGCAGAAATGGGATACCAGGAGTAACGCCAATTGGGCCCTGCATGAAAGGCTCTGATGGAAAAGATGGTACGCGGGGCCTTGACGGAACAAAGGGCATTAATCTTTTTATGTATCTTGAAAAAGTCACTATTACCGGCCGACTCACGATCGATCTCAGCGGGGGGAAAGGTGGCAACGGCGGCAACGGCGGCAACGGCGGCGGCGGAAGCCCCGGGACCTTGCATTGCTTTGGCGGTGACGGCGGGAATGGTGGAACGGCTGGCCCAGGTGGCAATGGTGGTAATGGTGGCGTACTAACCATCACCGTTCCGTTACCGCAGGCGATGCGAGATCTTATCGGTGAAAAAAAGTTGGTCGTAGTCAATGCTGGCGGCGGTCAGGGCGCATCCGGAATAGGAGGTTATCATGGCGGAGCCGGATTGGGTCCTGCAAAGAAAAATGGAAAAGACGGACAACCGGGCGGCTACAACAAGTATGGAATTGTGGGTGAAAACGGGGATTTAATAATCGAAGCAAATTAATTCATGGACAAAAGATGGCGGGTAAAGGAAATTCCTCCACAGGAGCAGGTCGAGGAGCTGTCGAAAGCCATTAACATCAATTCATATCTGTCCGCAATCCTTCTGCAACGTGGTATTACAGATTTTGAAAGTGCTAAGAAGTTTTTCCGCCCATCATTAGCGGAACTCCATGACCCTTTCCTCATGAAAGGAATGGAAAAAGCTGTCTCCCGATTAAAGTATGCGATAGACCAAAACGATAAAATTCTCATTTACGGCGACTATGATGTCGATGGCACGACATCGGTCGCGCTTGTTTATAGCTATTTAAGAAAGTTTCATTCACGTTGCGAGGTGTATATCCCAGACCGAAATGCAGAAGGATACGGTATCTCCCTACCCGGAATTGAATGGGCGGCGGAAAACGGATATTCACTGATTATCGCCTTAGACTGTGGTATCAAGTCATCGGAACTCGTTGAGCTGGCTAAACTTAAAGGGATCGATTTTATAATCTGCGATCATCATTTGCCCGACGATTTTGTACCCAATGCGGTGGCCGTTCTGGACCCAAAGCAATAAGATTGTAATTACCCCTACAGGGAATTAAGCGGTTGCGGGATCGGTTTTAAGTTTATGCAAGCCTATGCCCGCCGCTACCAACAGGAATCTTCCGTGTATGCGTTTCTGGATTTAGTTGCGGTAAGTATCGCATCCGATATTGTTCCCATCACAGGCGAAAATAGAATTCTTACCTACTTTGGACTTAAAAAGCTCAATGAAAACCCATTGCCTGGGTTGAAAGCACTGAAGGACATCGCGAGCTTAAGAAACGCGTTGGACGTATCGGGAATTGTTTTTACCCTGGGACCACGAATTAATGCCGCAGGACGGGTAGCCCATGGAAGGTCTGCCGTGGATCTTCTGGTGGCAGAAACAGAAGCGGATGCGCACACGCTGGCGGAGAAGCTTAATCTCAAAAATGAAAAACGCAAGCAATTTGATGCTGACATCACAGAGGAAGCGATTGCGATGATTGAAGGCAGTGCGTCACTTCGCAACGCCAAATCAACCGTACTCTATAAGAATACCTGGCACAAGGGTGTAATTGGTATTGTTGCTGCCCGATGCGTTGAAAAGTATTATAGACCTACCGTTATCTTGACGGAATCTAATAACAAGGTAACCGGGTCCGCCCGTAGCGTCAATGGGTTCGATCTATACAATGCCATGGTGGAATGCAGTGACTTATTAGAAAAGTTTGGAGGTCATAAGTACGCTGCCGGACTTACGCTTGATATCGCCAACTTGGAATTATTCCAACGCAAGTTTGAAGCAAGTAGTCGCTTCCTCCATAACAGCAGAAATGCTCATACCCGTGTTAGAATTGGATATGCCCCTTCATTTTGATATGATCACTTCAAAGTTCTTGGCAGTGCTAAACCAAATGGCACCGTTCGGGCCTGAAAATCAACGCCCCTTATTTGAAGCCAGCAGCGTATTTGTTTTCAATTCACTTTCGAGTTTCAAAGATCGCCATATTCGGTTTCTCGCAGGGCAGGAAGGCAATGAAAATGTATTTCAAGCCGTCGGTTTTGACATGAGTGAACATTACGATCAGCTCTCCCAGGGAGATCCCTTCAAAATGGCTTTCTCTGTCGAAGAGAATATCTACAATGGTGTTACGTCAATTCAGCTGCGAATAAAAGACATTAAATTTCTCTAAACATGGTTTTACGTGCAACCCAGCTTGTCAAAAAATATAAAACGCGCATCGTTGTCAATAATGTATCAGTTTACGTGCAGCAGGGAGAAATCGTTGGTTTGTTGGGGCCTAACGGTGCAGGCAAAACGACGTCATTTTACATGATAGTGGGTCTTATCAAGCCAAACGAGGGTAGTATTTTTTTAGACGATGAAGATATTACCGCGTTGCCGATGTACCAGCGCGCGCGTAAAGGAATTGGGTATCTGGCGCAGGAAGCATCCGTATTTCGAAAACTAACCGTAGAAGAAAATATCCTATCTGTTTTGGAGATGCGTGATTTCTCTAAACAGCAACGGAAAGAAAAAGTCGATCAGTTGGTCGAAGAATTCGGGCTCGAAAAAGTTAGAAAAAATCTTGGAATGTCGCTTTCAGGTGGGGAACGCCGGAGGACTGAAATTGCCAGAGCCCTTGCAGTCGACCCTAAATTTGTGCTCCTTGATGAACCTTTTGCAGGGGTGGATCCAATCGCGGTTGAAGAAATACAGTCAATTGTTGCGCGGTTGAAAAACAAAAACATTGGAATTCTTATTACGGACCATAATGTTGACGAGACGCTTTCAATTACCGACCGCGCCTATTTGATGGTGGACGGAAAACTATTTAAAGATGGAACGGCGGAAGAATTGGCCAGTGACCCTCAGGTTAGAAAAGTTTACCTTGGCCAGAACTTCGAATTGCGCAGATCTAAGGTCACCATGAAGAACAACGATAATTGGCCTGACCCGTCGGAATCCATATAAATTGTTATCACTCGAATTTTCCCGCCGAAGGGAACAATCAGATCAAGTTTGTATTTTTGAGATTCACGTAAAGAAACATGGGCCTTATCAACTCTATTTTGACCTGGGTTATTCAAAAGCGCATTCATCAGATTGAGCTTTTCATCAAATATCCGCATGAGGTCCAGGAAGAGTTATTTAAGAAGCTAATACAAACGGCAAAGTTGACAGAATTTGGCAATCGTTATGATTTTGCCAGCTGCAGACCTATGAGCAATTCCGAGATCGTGTCCCTATCCAGCCGTACGAAAAGATATTTCCATATATAGAACGCATGATGAGGGGCGAACAGAACATTCTGTGGCCCACGGAAATAAAATGGTTTTCAAAATCATCAGGAACAACAAATGCGCGGAGCAAATTTATTCCGGTTTCTCAGGAAGCACTGGAAGACTGTCATATCAAGGGGGGCAAGGATTTACTATCCATCTATGTGAACAATCATCCAGAAACAAAATTATTTGACGGGAAGGGTTTGGCCGTTGGGGGCAGTCATCAACTCAATGAATTGGATCCTACAGCGTCCTCATACTATGGTGATGTGTCGGCCGTGATTATGAAGAACCTGCCACACTGGGCTGAGTTTATTCGCACGCCTAGTCTGGAAACCGCATTGATGGATAACTGGGAAGAAAAAATTGAGAAACTGGCCCGCGAAACCGCCAAAGAAAATGTAACCAACATTGCGGGAGTTCCTACATGGACCATTTTGCTTATTCAGAAAATTGTGGCGCTCGAAAAGAAAAATAACATACTGGAAGTATGGCCAAACCTGGAGGTGTTCTTTCATGGTGCTGTTGCTTTTGCCCCCTACCGGTCCCTTTTTCAATCACTCATTCCTTCTGAAAAAATGCAGTATTGGGAAACATACAATGCAAGTGAAGGCTTTTTCGGAATACAGGATCAGAAAAATTCTGAAGAAATGCTGCTGATGCTTGATTACGGTATTTTCTACGAATTTATCGTGCCAGAAGAAATCGAATCCGATAACCCCAACGCAATCAGATTATGTGATGTTGAGCTTGATAAGAATTATGCCATGGTTATCACCACCAACTCGGGCTTGTGGCGATATAATATTGGTGACACCATCAAATTTACCTCCAAGTATCCTTACAGAATAAAGATCTCCGGAAGAACAAAACATTTCATGAATGCCTTTGGCGAAGAAGTAATTGTTGAAAATGCAGAAGCTGCCATTACGAAAGCTTGCGAATTCACTGGCGCGGTGATCGATAACTTCACGGCAGCGCCAATATATTTGGAAGAGGGTAAGAAGGCTGGCCATGAATGGATAATAGAATTCAAAGTTGCACCATTAAGTCTTGCAGAGTTCTCACGGATACTGGATGAAACACTTCGCGCTATAAATTCTGATTACGATGCCAAGCGCGCGCATGACCTGGCCCTCGTCGCACCAAAGGTGCACAGTGCTTCAGTTGGTACGTTTTACAATTGGATGAAAAGAAGGGGGAAGCTTGGTGGTCAAAACAAAGTGCCAAGACTTGCCAACTCAAGAGAGTATGTGGATGACATCCTGGAAATGATGCGGGAAGGAGGCTAGCTACCGTACCCTAACCCTCCTTAATAAAATCATAATGCATTGATTACTTCTTCACGATTGTATACTCTGTTTCCGTCAGAACTTCCATGGGGATGTCCATATCCATCGGTAACATTCCTCCAGCCAAAAGCACCATCTTGCCTGTGAGATTGGAAAAAATTTTCAATGCTATTGGCCAGCCAGTCTTCGTGCTTACGGTTGCTTCCATTAATTGTGTCCCACCAAGGTCAACTTTAGCTTTCATGCCATTGGGAAGGGTTAATACTCTGTCCCGATCGGTAGTTGCATAAATTCCATTCGCCTTTACATTGGCCCTGCTCGTTGTTAGATTCACGAGGCTCCAGGAATTTTCAACCTGAATAGGGAAATCCATTGGAAATTCATTTTTTGAATTCCACGTATCACCAGGTTTTACCTGCTTGTCAGTATAATACACCATGGCCTGCTCCACGTTGTTTTTCAAAGCACTATTGCTTAACATCTGATTGAGTGCCATTTTCAAGGGCGTCTCTTCGTCGATGTCTAGGCCAATTGCAGAAATACCGGACCACAAATTTTCCTCGCCCTCAACATACTCTACTCTTCCTGATTTGTTCAGTACAATGAAAAACGATTTCCTCATCAATGCTTTGAAAACCCTATTTTGCACCGTTTCATCTGTCCCTTCACTATCCATTGTCAGATCTCCCATGATTGATTTTGAGATATTCCTAAGCTTTATAAATTGAGCTTCCAGGCGCGCACCCGATTTTGTGAGTTCAGTCACCCTTAACGCTATTTCCCCAGCGTACACGTTTTCGCCATGCTGCTCCGCGCCCATGACAAATTGCTTAATTGTCTGACTAGTATTTTGTGTCATTGTGTATTCATCGCCTGGATGAAAAGTGTATTCCAGCCGCACGCCTGATGTGGACAAACCAAATCCTGAAACCAGAAAGAGGAGAAAAATCCATATTGCTATTTTCATACTAGTTGGCTTACCACGTTATGGCGTCTATTACAAAATTAGTCAATATCTTAATGCCGCATAACATCTCTCAACCACGATGTAATGCTCCACCGGGATGTTTCCTCTCCCAACGCCCCAACCTCTGCAGCACGGTTTACTTTCTCTACGGTATAATAAGCTGTTGGCAAAATATCTTTCAATTGATGCAATAGTCCTCCTAGGGCGTCTCGCTCCAAAACAGTAAATACTAAATTTTCATGCCCATTTGGGCCTTCAGCCTCAACATGCGTATACCTGTACCGTTTCAAGTTCAGATAGTCAATAAGGATCGTGACTTGTTTGCTTGTGATGATCCGAACAATCAATTTACCATATGCAATGCGTTCTTCTATTATCATCCCGACGAAAATCCCGGAAGCAAATCCGGCCGGATAGGCCACATAGCAAACCCAGTTATCCATATGCTCAAAGATTTGCCGAATGGCCATGAGCCAGATGAAAGATTCAAAAAAACCAAGTACTGTGGCAGTCCATCTCCTGCCGCCGAGGACGTATATAATACGAATAGTATTGATGGATACATCACCAATCCGTGCTATGAAGATCAGTGCCGGGAGCAACAAATAACTGAAGATACTCTCGGATACGCCAAGGGTATCGGTAAAAAAGCTTTCCATAATTGTTAAAAATTGCGCTTATCATCAAAAGTTAATAAACGACTGATAGGTCATCCAAGTAAATCCTGAAAAACATCATTAAGCTTACCAAATGATTTTATGGCAATGTTGGCTTTCTGCATGTCAATACCCTTGTGATTGTATTTCGAAATATAGATTTCCTCAAATCCAAGTTTCTCTGCCTCGGAAATTCTCTGCTCGATCTTATTTACCGCCCGAAGTTCCCCCCCTAAACCTACTTCTGCGGCAAAACAAATTTTATCAGAAACAGCAATCTCCTCCATTGACGAGACGATGGAAATACATACTGCAAGATCTATCGCAGGATCCTCCACTTTAATACCCCCGGCCATGTTGAGGAATACGTCCTGCGTACCCATTTTAAAACCACACCGCTTTTCGAGGACAGCCAGAAGCATGTTCAGTCTTTTCTGATCAAAACCTGTAGGTGTTCGCTGTGGTGTCCCGTACGATGCAGGACTTACCAGTGATTGAATCTCGATGAGTAATGGGCGGTTCCCTTCGATCGTGGCACCAATGGTTACACCCGAAATGGGACTATCCTTCTGAGAAATCAATATTTCAGATGGATTAGAGACTTCGCGCAACCCTGTTCCCAACATCTCATAGATTCCGATCTCCGAAGTTGATCCAAACCGATTTTTTGTAGTACGAAGAATCCGATATGCCAAATGCCGGTCCCCTTCAAACTGGAGTACCGTATCTACCATATGCTCCAGCACCTTCGGTCCGGCAAGCAAGCCGTCCTTTGTTATGTGCCCAATCAGAAAAACAGGTGTATCTGTTTCTTTTGCAAACTTCATCATCTCCCCGGCACACTGACGCACTTGTCCAACGCTTCCCGCGGCTGAGTCAAGCTGCGTAGAGTGCATGGTCTGAATAGAATCAATAATCACTACGTGTGGCTGCAAGGACTCAATGGCAAGAAAAACGTTTTTTGTGTTTGTCTCTGTGAGGATAAAAAAATTCTTTGAAGCGCTTTTCAATCGCTCAGCGCGCATCTTTATTTGCTGTTCACTTTCTTCTCCTGAAACATACAATACGCGCTGTTCTTTTAACAAAAGCCCAACCTGCAACATGAGCGTCGACTTACCAATGCCTGGCTCTCCCCCAATCAAGACCAACGATCCTGGCACTATGCCTCCACCGAGAACCCGGTTTAGTTCCTGGTCGATCGAATTGATTCTAATCTCCTGTGCAAATTCTACGTCGTCCAGCGTTTTTGCCTTAACCGGTTTTGAGCGTTTCGATTCCTGTCGCCATTCGATCTTTTGTGCCTCTTCTCTAACAATTACTTCTTCAGCAAACGTATTCCAGGAACCGCAGGAAGGGCACTTACCTAACCATTTGGCCGACTCATGGCCGCACGATTGGCAGAAAAAGGAAGTTTTTGATTTCGCCAAAGCTGTAAATAATAAACAAGTATAAGACTGGTTACTGAAGCGAGCCAGTAAGTATGGATTAAATTGATAACATTTTCATAATTTCCCAATCTAAACTGTTACACGCGATATGAAGACCTTGTTCGGCTGGCTAATGCTGGCTCTTGTTGTTGGCAAGGCGTTTGGCCAAAAACCTCCCATCAAAAAGGATAAAATTCCGTCAACAATTGTAAACGTTGAATTTATGCTGATGCGCTTTGCTACGGTTAGCGGCAAGCGAATTTTTTTAACGCCCAACTTAATGAACCTCTCCACTAGGGAAACCTGATCTTCACTCGAAAACTAGAAATGAACAAAGGAGAATTCCCACCGGAATCGTACGCCGAACTGGTGGAATTTTACCGAAGCCTGAACAAAGCCGATAATACAAAGATCGTTTTCTTGAGCAAAATCTAATCTCAGAAAGGAGAATTAGGCTCTTTGGCCATGATATTAAACACAAGCTTGTCCGCTAACCCTGGGAACCACTTGTTCATGAACACCGTTAGCTTGCCCTGGGTCGTCAGGATCAACATGCGCCTGCGTTTCACTGTTGCGTCATAAATGTATGCTGCGCACTGCTCGGCAGTCATCATATTATTTTCATGGCGTGGAGATTCACCTTGGACGCTTCCATCTTTGGTTAGCGCCCTTTTTCTGATTTTTGTGGATGTGAATCCCGGGCATGCGGTCAGCACGTGTGTGCCCTTTGGAGAAAGTTCCAGGCGCAATGCCTCCAGAAATCCATTCAGTGCAAATTTAGATGCTGAGTAACCCGTCCTCCCAGGTAGCCCCCTGATCCCAGCAATAGATGAAATGCCAATTACGGAACCCTTATTGCGGATAATCTCAGGCAAACAATACTTTGTGGCATATACAACACCAAAAAAATTTGTGCTCATGATTTCTTTGATCACGTCAACATCCGTGTCCTCGAAAAGCGCACGCATGCTGATGCCAGCATTATTGATCAAAACATCGATGGTCCCGAATTTATTGATTGCTTCGTCAGCCATTTTCTTATTATCCTCTTCCACGCTGACATCTGCTCGAAAAGCAAGGACGGATATTCCCTTTCTCCCCAGTTCATCAACGGTTTTATCCAGCTCCTGCTGGTTCCTGCCAGTGATCAGAACTTTTGATCCTTGCGCACCAAATGCTGCAGCCAAGGCTTTTCCAATTCCTGATGACCCGCCCGTAATGATCACAACTTTGTCCTTCATGCTTGCTTTGTGGTTAAATGATATTCCCTCCATATAGTTGGACAATGGATCATTATTCCAGAAGCCTATAGTAATACCCAATGGGTTGCATTGGCCCTACAATAGTACCAAACTAAACAGTCATCCCACCGCGACACACCCAAAAATAACAATACTTGCTTAACTTTAGGCCTTCATTGTTTGCTATGATTATTGTGAGACTGATATCAAGGCTGCCATTCTGGGCGCTTTACGGTATTTCCGATTTTCTGTTTCTCATGAGTTATTACGTGGTTCGCTACAGGCGGAAATTGGTTCGGAATAACCTGAAAAATGCATTTCCGGAAAAGCCAGAACCCGAGCTGCGTGCCATTGAAAAGAAATTTTATGGAAACCTCTGCGATTATGCCGTGGAGATGCTTAAGCTTTTGACCATAAGTCCCAACGAGCTCGCGAAGCGAATGCACTTTGTGAATCCTGAGATGTCAACCAATTACATTCTGAAGGGTCAATCATTGTTGAATTTAGCTTCCCATCAGTTCAACTGGGAATGGTTGTTGACCGCCGGCTCTGTCACGCTTCCAGGTCAAATGGATTTTGTTTATCAGCCTGTCAATAGTGCGTTCTTTAATCGTTTTTCATTAGCCTCGCGAACTCGATTTGGTGCCTACGCCATAAAACGCGACGAGGTGGCCCGGGCGGTTGTTAAGCGAAAAAATGTTGTTCGAAATATCGCCCTCGTTGGAGATCAATATCCGGGTCTTAAACAAGACAAGAAATATGCGACTACTTTCCTGAATCAGGAAACGGTTTTCTTTTATGGTGCCAATCAGCTGGCCCAGCTTACGCAGTTTCCGGTTATGTACTACAAATTGCGCAAGATTAAACGAGGTTATTATGAAACCACCATTGTGGAATTGGCGCGACCACCGTATGCAAAGGATGACCATACTGTTTTGGAGCGATACGTCAGGGAGGTGGAAGGCATTATCCAGGAACGACCATCAGAGTGGCTTTGGTCACATAACCGTTGGAAGACCAGACACCTAAAAGCAAATAGCGCCTCCTAGTACACGATGCGGCCATAAACCGAGCTGTGTGCTATATTTTTTCAATCGACACGGCATATTACAACCATCCTTGCCGCTTTGCTTTGTTATCACTACCTGAAGGAAAAATACCCCAAATGGGTCTTACCAATTAAATTCAATCTTAATAATATTGAGTAACAAAAGATCTAAAATTATGCTCAAGTCCTGTATTACATTTCTTCTTACAATCTCTGTGTTGAATTTGAACGCACAATCAATAACTGCAACTGATGTGCCATCACTATTTCTGGAGGGTGTTGTTAGTACGAATCTTAATGAAAGAGATATGGCGATTTCATCCGATGGCAAAAATATGTACTATACACTGCTTGGATACCAAAATGTTTTCTCGGTGATTGTTCATCGCGAAAAGTTATCAAACAACGAATGGTCTGCTCCTGCAGTTGCGACCTTTTCTGGAAAGTTTGGTGATCTAGAACCGACCTTTAGCCCCGACGGAAAAAAACTGTTCTTTAGCTCGAATCGTCCGATAACCGGAAATAAGGTGAAAGACTACGATATCTGGGTAACTGAAAACATAAACGGAAAATGGTCTGAGCCAAGAAACCTGGGTAAGAACGTAAATACAACCGCCGATGAATTCTACCCATCGGTGGCAACAAATGGAAATCTGTACTTCACCGCGGAGTACGATAAGGGGCATGGCAAGGAGGATATTTATCTAAGCCGTTGGATCGACGGAGCATTTACCGAAAGTGCTGCCTTGGATTCAGCGATCAACTCTGATTTTTGGGAATTCAATGCATTTGTGTCTCCCGATGAAACATTTATTGTCTTTACGTCTTACGGGCGGCAGGATGAAAAAGGAGGGGGAGACCTGTATATCAGCACCAAGAATGCGAAAGGCCAATGGCAACCTGCTCAAAATTTAGCGCTCATAAATTCAACAAAACTGGATTATTGCCCTTTTGTTACAGCCGATAAAAAGACACTTTATTTTACCAGTAAGCGACACAGCCTCCCGTCTTCCTATACCGAACCTGTGACATTTGAAGCATTACTTCGTGCGTACAACGGAGCATCTAATGGTTCTGACGATATTTATGTGATTAACTTTGAACAGTATTTGAAATCGCCAAAACGGTGAGACTCCTTTTCTAAACCAACATTTGTTCGATGTCTTCTTTACTGAGTTGTTTCATGAAACTCTCCTCCGTTGTGATTAACTCCGTTGTGAGTTTGAGTTTGCGTTGTTGAAGGGTGAGAATCTTTTCTTCCACTGTATTACGCGTAATAAACTTGTACGTAAATACCTTTTTCTTCTGCCCTATGCGATGTGCCCGATCGATAGCCTGTGCCTCGACCGCTGGATTCCACCAAGGATCCAATATAAATACGTAATCCGCCTCGGTTAAATTGAGTCCCAATCCCCCGGCCTTAATAGATATTAGAAATACCTTCAGATTAGTATCCCTATTGAACCGTTCTACCTGTTCCCGCCTGTCTGTACTTGACCCATCCAGATAGGTGAAATCAATCTTGTGCGACTTTAGATAATGCCTTACCAGTCCAAGATGTTTTACATATTGACTGAACACGAGTACTTTATGGCCTTCGGCAATAGCATTTTCAAGCATATGCGTTATGTCGTCCATCTTGCCGGAATCGCCAGTGTAACCTTGCTCCACCATCCTTGGATGATTGGCTAGCTGACGTAATTTTGTAAGGCCCTCCAATATCATAAACCGACTATTCCCTAACCCTTCCTGTTCAATAAGCTTGAAAATCTTTTCACGATAATGGGCTTTAACTTCTTCGTATCGTTTTTCTTGCTCCGTAGTCATGGTGCAGTACTGAATATTCTCAACCTTTTCCGGAAGCTCTGTGGCAACTTGCGATTTATGTCTTCTGAGAATGAATGGTTTGATAACTGCATGCAATTTTCTAGACCGCGACTCATCATTTTTCTTCTCAATAGGGTTTTGAAACTCATTTCGAAAGTAGGTTTGTGTACCTAAGATTCCTGGGTTAATAAAAGACATTTGCGACCACAAATCCATTGTAGTATTCTCGATTGGCGTCCCCGTCAAGACAAGTTTATGTCTTGATTTTAGCTCGCGAACCGCTTTTGCAATGTTGGATGTCGGGTTTTTGATCACTTGAGATTCATCCAAAATAATATAATTGAAATAAAATTGGCGAAGCAACTCTATATCAAGCCTTGTGATTCCGTACGAAGTAAGCACTAGATCATATTTCTCAAACCGCTTAACATCCTTGTTTCTAAGCGTCCCTGTGTAGTTTAAGATTTTAAGATCAGGCGCAAATTTTCCTGCTTCCATTTCCCAATTATAAATGATGGATGTAGGCATGATGAGCAAAGCGGTTCCAGATCCCGCCTCCTTCTCCGATTGTAGCAAAGCTAGCGCTTGGACCGTTTTTCCAAGCCCCATATCATCGGCCAGGCAACCACCAAGTTTGTATTCATTAAGGAACCGTAACCAATTATACCCGGCCCGCTGATAGGGTCGAAGTTCTCCTTTGAAGCCTTCGGGCATGGGATAGTTTTTGATCCCACTAAAAGAATTCAAGGAGCGAAACTTCTCTGTCAGGTGAACTTTAGCAAGATTGCCTTCCTCCAATTCCTTAACCAAATTGAGGTGATGTTTGCGGAGTACAGGTTTTTCATTTTCATTATCTGTCTCACTGAGTGCGAATAGGTCTGAATACTTTGTTAGCCATGCTTCGGGAATAATTGCAATTTCTCCGTTTGGCAGTTTGAACTCGACCTTCTTCCTTAGAATTAGCTTACGAAGTTCTTTAAATGGAATCTCAAATTCCCCAAACCGAATTTTAGCATGTATATCAAACCAGTCGATATTTTCTTTTACCTCGACTTCTATGACCGCTTTACCGACAAAATACTTTTTATCCCGGCTTTCTGGCTGGCTGACTTCAAAACCAAGGTTGAGAAGATTAACACGGTTTTCATTTAACCAGGAAAATGCCTCAGACTTAGAAATAGCAATCCGAAAACCTTTCATGGGCAGCCCTAGTTTCTGAAGGGTATGGAGGAAATTCTTCTCCTCATTCGTTTTTCTGGTTACACGATGAAAAACATATCCTTCACCCTGTTTCTCTAGCGATACACTAACGGGGCCGATGTTATCGCCGCGAAATCGGTGCTTGCCGTAGCGGAACGAAAGATCAAAAACAATTTTGCCTGCCTCATCTCGCGCATCTTCAACTTCTGGACGGTCATTAAAGAGTGACGAGGCAGAAGATGATTGGGCAGTATGAAGTTCTGACAGTGTCAATATCGGATGCGGATCATAGGTGCTTTTATTAATTTCAAAACCGCTCGCGTCCACATCATCGAACGAAGCAATCAATGGTGCAACGAAACGGTTGTAATAGGTTTCTTCAACATTCTTAGGAATCACAACATGTTTCTTTGTAAAAAATGGTATCAGCTTCTTTCCATCAACATGTTTTTCAAAACCATATAATTTTCCATTCAATACCATCCAAGCCGGGTTCTTGCATATTAGGTAGGCCGATGCATTTGGGAGGTCAATCTTTTTTCCCTTATAGAAAATTGTAGGGTAGTAATTCGTGTTTTCCGAAGTTCTCATAAAGTGGAACTGTATGGACGCACGATCCTCAAGCACCTCAATCTTACGCCAGGTCGGCTCACCGTCATTTCCCATCTCGAAGAGAATTTTGCCACTCATCTTGTCCAGGATTTTAGACCTTCGCTTTTCCATATAGGCCTCAATTTCATCTTGGACCAGCTCATTCCCCTTTGCCTTGCTGTACGTTTTTATGAAGTACTCGTCAGGCTTCATAAACTTGCTGGAAAACTTCTTTACGATGGCTTCCTGCGCCATGGAGTCCATGAGCTCAATGAGCTCAAAATCGTTATCGTCCAGTCCTTTCGAAAATTCACGTGCATTTTTGGAAGAAATGTTCTGGTGCTGGTACGTCAGTTTGCCCTTTTCGTCTAGATGAACAATGTAGGATTCGAAAACGAAGCCCAGGTATTCGTGTTGATACAGCGAATAGACGATTTGAAACGGTTGCGAAGCAGAGACTTTCATCCAAAAAACTGCGTTTTGATGAGAACGGAACTTGAAAATTAGGGATTATCCTCCAGAAAAAACCGACATTTTCGCCAAATATGGTACATCAATATTACAAGTGCTGAACGGACGCAAACCGTGAGGCGAGTTCTGCAGGCCTTGAGGAGATCAAAACAGTGACAATACTCATCACAAAAAACACATATGCGAAGTCGGATAATAACATTTTGACCGGATACCCATCAACAACCGCTGAGTTCATTCCCATTGATACAAGACTGAATTGTTGCTGCAGCAAGACGATCATCGCGCCAAAAAACAGACCAAGGATAGTACCGATCGAGGCGATGAGAAAACCCTCGGTGATGAACACTCTTTTCAAAAGACCGCCACTCGCACCCATCGCAGCCAATATCGTAATGTCACGTTTTTTATCCAACGCAAGCATCATTAAGCTGAAATAGATGTTTATTGAGCCAATAACCAACAACAGAATCGCAGCCACCGAGGCAAATAGTTTTTCCAACCGTAAGACCCTGTACAAGTCCTGGTGCTGCTCTTCGGCGTTTAACACATTAAACCCATCACCCAGTGCCGTCTGGATACTGCGCTCAACATCTCGTGAATCAACTCCGTTTTCCGTTTTGATTTCAAGAGAGGTTCGCTTGTCACCATAGTTAAGTAGTTCCTTCGCCACGTCTAATGGCACAATAACAAAACTCTCATCGAAATTCTGGATAATTGAAAAAACACCACCAGGAAAAATGTTTTGCTGCGCGTAAAGTTTTGATGGATCCAAACTCCCTCCCTTGGAGCTTTTTACATAGAACAGTTGAAGTGGGTAAAAGTCCTGATCTAAAGAAATTGACAAAGTAGTCTTAACGCCATAGCCAACTAGAGCTCTATTCACGCCATTTTTTTTCAGCATTAACTCCCCTTCCACTATACTTTCTTGTGGGATCCGTTCTTGATCAATAAAATTATCGCCGACGCCCTTAACCGTTACCACTTGATTAGCGCCATTATATCGTGCATAAGCATAGTCTTCAATAACTTGCGTGACAATTGCTACCCCCGGGATCGCGTCAATTTTGTCTATTAACTGATCATTCACGACAAAAGATTTACCGACCCTCGCCACAACCTTGATCTCCGGATCAAAAGAATTATTTATGGCATGCAGCAGGTCTCCCAGCCCGTTAAAGATAGAAAGCACAATTATTATTGCTGCAGCGATTATGGCCACCGCGCCAACAGAAATGATGGAAATCACATTGATAAAATTCTTCTTTCGTGTCGAGAGAAGGTATCGTCTGGCTATGAAAAAGGGGAGGTTCAATGTTTTTTTGAATAGTTGCTTCGCAATAGATTAGTCCTTTAATCTTTATTTTCTGGCGGAATCTGGAGGTTTTTGATAAGATCATCCATCCGAAGTGCACTTTCCTGGACTTCGTCTTTGTAAAATATTAGTTCAGGGATAATGCGTACTTGCTTGCCAATCCTATTTCCCAGGGCCTTCCGAATTTCGCTTTTACGTCTATTAATCCTTTCCAGTACTTCGACTTTCTCTCTGGTAAGCAGCATGCTGATATAAACTTTTGCTACACTCAGGTCGGGATTCATCCTTACATCGGCTATTGTAACAAACGCATTGTCGAGGATACCCCGTTTGTCGCGTTGGAAAATGTCGCTTAGCTCTTTTTGAATCAACTTGGCATATTTCTGTTGTCTTTTCGTCCCTGTCATAATAACAAATATCTCTGATCGAGCAACAATTACCAATGAACCATTGGCAATTATAAAAACCTGCTCTAATTTGAGCACCTTAACCGCTTTTAATTGCTCCACTTTTTTCGAATCAACGATCCGTACCGCTTATTTGGTTTGCTGGTGCTTCTCCTGCTCATCCAGATTCCACTATTAATTGATTCTCCAGAGATTACCTATCCAGAATTAAAGGGCTTGCTGGTAGGTGAAAAAATTCATGAGGATGGTGTCCCATACCTTGACCTTGTTGATTCCACCGCGCCTTTAGCAGCGTGGTTCGACGGCTTGATGGATATGTTTTTTGGTCGTTCCGTATTGGCCCGCCGCATGCTTGCCTTTGTGATCGTTTTCTTACAGGCATCCTTCATAGGCATTATGCTTGCCGATAAAAAGGCCTTTGCGGAAAATACCTACATCCCCGCGCTCATTTTTGCCATTTTGTCTTCCTTTTCATTTGATATGCTTTCCCTGACACCGGAACTAATAGGTTCAGGCTTTCTGCTTCCAGCGTTGAATAATTTGTTCAAAGAGATTGAATTCCGTGAACAACGCAATGAGTCAATTTTCAATCTTGGTCTCTACATCAGCCTCGCTTCACTATTTGCTTTCTCTTACACCGTGTTTTTGTTTGGCACATTCATTACGTTGATCATTTTCACGCGCAGTACACCGCGCAAATATTTGCTTCTGGTTTTTGGCTTCCTGTTACCTCATATCTTACTGATAAGTTGCTACTACCTCATGGATGGACTTTCACCCCTATGGCAATTTTTCTACATGCCTAACCTAAGCATTCGATCGGACCACTACATGTCGAGTGCCAGTTTGCTGTGGTTGGGCGCGTTACCAGCCTTCTTCCTAATTACTTCTTTTGTGACGATGACCAGGGAGGCTCGCCTTTCAAAATATCAAACCCAGCTAGTTCAAACGATGTTTTTGTGGATGCTCTTTTCTTTCCTTCACGTACTCTATTCAAAAGACTTACGACCCCAGAATTTAATTACGCTTATTCCCAGCCTTTCTTTTTTTATCACCCACTTTCTCTTGCTTATCCGTCGGAAAAGGTTTTCTGAAATGTATATATGGATACTCTTGATTGGCACCATATCCATTGGGTACGCTGCCCGATATAACCGTTTAGCAAGAATAGACTATCAGCGGCTTATTGTGCCAGACCAGAAATCGATCGACAATGTAAAACGAATCCTCATGTTGGATGATGATTGGAGTATTTATAAGTATCATCGTTTGGCTACACCGTTCCTGAATTGGGGCCTGGCAGAAGAAATATTTTCTCACCCAGAATACTATGAAAATACCTTACAGGTGTATGATGGATTTCAAGCCGATCCACCGGATATTATCCGGGATAGGAATGATTTGCTAAAGCCATTCCTGAGTCGCATACCAGAACTCAAGGAACAATTATTATCGGGATGGCGTTTATTATTACAGAAGGTCTGTCAGCAACTGATTTTGTCAACCCGTGTTGCGTGCCTGCCGCCTTCGAATGATGCATCAAGGAAGTTTTCTAGGATTCTTTCAGCCAGTTCCATACTTATGAAGCGCGCAGGCAGGCATACAATATTCGCATCATTGTGATTCCTGGCTAGTTTGGCTAGCGCTTCATTCCAACAAATCGCCGCACGTATCCCCTGATGTTTGTTCGCGGTGATGGCTACACCGTTTGCACTCCCGCAAACCAAAGCCCCAAGTGCAAACTCGCCGCTTTCAACTGCAGCCGAAACAGGATGTGCGAAGTCTGCATAATCAGATGATTCGGCACTGAAAGCCCCAAAATCCTTATATTCATGGCCACGGACTTCAAGCCATTTCTTGAGTACTTCTTTGTACTCAAATCCCGCATGATCACTCCCAATTGCTATTTTCATGGTAGTTTATCCGCTTCTTCTTTAAGCAGTTCCTCAGCTTCGTCTTTTGCCTTTCTTTTTGCAACGAATCCTGAGATCAAAATACTGATTTCAAAAAGCAGATACAATGGAATTGAAATCAATCCCTGGCTGAGCGGGTCAGGGGGCGTGAGGATCGCAGCTACAATCAAAATAACAACGATCGCATGTTTTCGGTATTCGCGGAGAAACTGAGGCGTAACAATTCCGACTTTCGTCAAAAAATAGATGACCACCGGCAGCTGGAAAAGTAACCCCGCTCCGAATACCAGCATGACTACCGTAGACACATAGGACGTAATATCAAATTCGTTTACAACCATATCACTGATACTGTAATTCGCGAGAAAGTAGACCATCCAGGGCGCAATAACATAATACCCAAACATAACACCCATAAAAAACAAAAAAGAAATTGCTGCAACTGCACCCCTAGAGTACTTCTTCTCATTGATCTGAAGTCCCGGTTTAATAAAGCGCCACAGTTCCCAGGCTACATAGGGAAACGACACAATGAATCCTATGACAAAGGACGACATCACGTGCATCGAGAATTGCCCGGTCATATTTCTACTTTGCACCTTAAAAGGGATATCTGTAATGCACAGTCCATCATAGTGAAGAAAGTCCCCAAGCTTGCAGAGAAACTTGAACGTTGGAAAATCGGTTCTCGCCGGGGCGAAAACAATGTTCTGAAAAATCCATTTGGCGCTTATGAATGCGCCGATCGTAAATATGACAACAGCCGCAAAAGACCGGATGAGGTGCCAGCGCAGCTCTTCCAAGTGATCAAGGAAACTCATTTCTTTCTCTTCGGTCGACGCTTGATCCAGGGGCATAATAGGTATTCTATTAATTTAGTGTATGCGCTCTTTTTGCTGCAGGGAGCGTCCCTGCAAAGTAGTGTTTAATACAGCGGAAATTTCAGCATGAACCTATTCACCTTGCGCTTCATAGCTTTTAGGTGTTTAGCATCTTCAGGTTTCTGAAGTGCCTCATCGATGAGCTCAACGACTTTGGTGACATCTTTTTCTTTTAGCCCTCGCGTGGTAATTGCCGGTGTGCCAATTCGCATTCCAGAGGTAACCATTGGTGATTGCGTGTCAAACGGAACCATATTTTTATTAATCGTGATGTCTGCCTGAATCAAACCCTCTTCAGCCTGCCTACCCGTTAGCTTTTTTGATCGAAGGTCAATGAGCATCAGATGGTTATCGGTCCCGCCAGAGATTATTTTGTATCCTCGGTCAAGGAAAGCACTGGCCATTGCCTTGGCGTTTTTCGAAACCTGAAGAATGTACGCCATATAATCATCAGACAATGCCTCTTGGAACGAAACTGCTTTTGCGGCGATCACGTGTTCAAGCGGACCTCCCTGCGTTCCTGGAAATACTCCAGAATCAAGTATAGCGGTTATCTTTCTTATTTCTCCTTTTGCTGTTTTTAATCCCCAAGGGTTGTCGAAATTCTTACCAACGAGAATCATACCTCCACGCGGTCCACGAAGGGTTTTGTGGGTTGTGGTTGTAACGATATGACAATACTCCATAGGATCTGCCAACAGCCCCCGGGCAATAAGCCCAGCAGGATGAGATATGTCAGCCAGCAAAAGTGCACCAACGCTGTCCGCAGCTTCTCTTAATTTCTTATAATCCCAATCTCGGCTATAGGCGGAAGCGCCACAAATGATCATTTTTGGTTTTTCACGTTCTGCCGTTCTTATTACTTTGTCAAAATCAATAAGCCCGCTTGATTCTTCTACTCCGTAAAATGAAGGCTGGTACAATTTACCCGAAAAGTTTACTGGCGACCCATGCGTCAGGTGACCACCATGTGACAAGTCGAATCCAAGAATCTTATCACCGGGCTTCAGACAAGCTAGCATCACTGCCGCGTTTGCTTGCGCCCCTGAATGTGGTTGAACATTAGCCCATTCCGCATCAAAAAGTTCCTTTGCCCGATCAATCGCAAGTTGCTCCACTTCATCTACTACTTCGCAGCCCCCATAGTACCGCTTGCCCGGCAAGCCCTCGGCGTACTTGTTTGTAAGCACCGAGCCCTGCGCCTTCATTACCTGCAGTGACGTGAAGTTCTCAGAAGCGATTAGCTCTATCCCGCTTTCCTGACGCTGCCTTTCCCTTGCTATGAGATCGAAAATTTCTTTGTCGCGTTTCATTTGTTGAACCCGTGTTTTTAAAAGAGGATCAAAAATAAGCGTGCGAGGTGAGAACACAAATTTGTTTTTGTTTATTCCCCTGTTTTTCGCAATAATTAATCAAGTGACAACTGATAATGCGCCCGGAGTAGTCGGCGCCACACATAATCACCCAATATGTTGCATGAAGTCACTGGCATCAGGCAATCCTGATGATCGAAGCATAGCACGCAATACGAAAATGATATTTTTTCCTCTACCGTATGCCAATGATGTGGTCGTCACGCGACGACACAATCAGAAAAGGTTACCAGGATCCACTGCTGCCTCCTCCTCCAAAGCTGCCGCCACCACCGGAAAATCCACCTGAACTGCCAGATGACGAACGCCCGGACCAACCAGAACCGCTTGACCATCCTGTGCCCGTTCTGCCGCTATTACTGGCCATTTTCTTGCGCGATGCGTTTGCCCCATGCAGACCTGCCAAGAAGCATTTTGAGCAATGGAAAGCCAAGCAAATACACGCCCAGCGTCTTGAGGCCTCCATCCAGTCCCAGGACAACCATTGGAAAAGCCGCATAGAAAGGGATAAGAAAAGCATACAAAAACCAACCGCCGCAACCCGGTACAAACAGACCTATGCAGGTGAAGACGCCCAATATACCGAAAATGAAAACACCGATTAGCAGGCGCTCCTTGACGCTAAGCGCTTCAAACAAGTTTTCGCTGAACCCCACGGCCGGTATATTCTCCGCCGATGGCCGCTATCATCGCCGCAATGCCGGCACTAACGCCGGAATCATAATCATCCTTGCGAAAATTGGGCGCCATTTCATTGCGTATGATTCGCCCGCATATGGCATCCGTCAATACGCCCTCTAACCCGTATCCTGTTTCGATGCGTATTTTATGATCCTCCACTGCGATCAAAAGGAGCACGCCGTTATCTCTATCCTTTTGCCCAAGTTTCCACTTCTCCGCTACACGCAACGAATAATCTTCCAATGACGCTCCATCTAATGAGTTTACGATGAGTATGGCAATTTGGTTTGTGGTCGAATCCTCGTATCGGGACAGCTTGGCTTCCAGCGTTTCAATAGTCTGCTGCGAAAGCACCTTGGCGTCATCATGGACATGCAGACCCCAAAGTTCCGGAAGTTGCTTTTGCAAGATGGCCCCGACATGCGGTGTTGCACAAATCAAAAGGAACAGCGACAAGGCCGCCCGCCGACATGAACGCTGAATTTTTGCATTAAGATTAGAAACTTTAATTTTTTGGATTTCCCCCAAATATTGCATGATGTGCTTTGTTCTATTAAGTTTTATCAATTTGAAAGTATCCACTCTTTCACCATGAATTACTCGACCCACCGCCGCCAAAACCGCCGCCACCGCCAAAACTGCCGCCACCGCCCCACGATCCTCCATTTCCCCCAAAACCTCCCCCGGAACCAACCCATCCGCTACCTGATGACCAATACCCCCCACCGCCACGGCCGCCGCGCCCTCTTCTCGAGGCGAGTATGAAAATGACAATCAGGATCAGGATTGTCGCTATTGGCGAACGTCTCGACGAACGCCTCGTTACTGGAGGTTCGTCACGCTTATACTCTCCCTGGATTGCCTGAATGATAGCGATGACGCCCGCTTTCACACCTTCATCATAATTTCCTTCGCGGAAGTATGGGGCGATCTCATTTCGATTTATCCTACTCGACATGGCATCTGTCAGAATTCCCTCAAGTCCTGAACCAACTTCTATTCGGAGCTGGTGGTCTGCTATGGCAATTAATAACAGTACACCATTGTCCTTTTTTTCCTGACCCAGCCCCCATTGCTCGGCAACGCGCAACGAAAAATCTTCAATGGATTCTCCCTCTAATGACGGGATAATGAGCACCGCAATTTGGTTGCTTGTAGTGTCGCGTTCTGCTTTCAAGATAGATTCCAATATCGCTTTTGCGGAAGCCGAAAGGATACCGGCCTCGTCGTGTACCCAAATTCCACCGTGGGACGGAATACTAAGTTGACCAAATGCGACGGATGATGTGAATAATAAAAGCGTAATCAATAGGTACTTCATGGAGTGCGCGTAGCCTGGTTTATGCTGTTGGGGATTAACCGCTGAACTAATTTACTCTCAGGTCATCAGGAAGCTCGTTTACATCATCATCAGTCTTACGAAATCCTTTTTCCAAGAGTAATTCCCCACATTGCCTGATGCCTGCTTCCAACCCTTCCACAATTCTCTTGGCTCGAATTTCTTTGACGATGTCGGCTACAAGGCTATCCCACTGCTTTTGTTCTACAACTTTGCTGATTCCACGATCTGCCATAACGATAACTTCATGTTCAAAAAAAGAAACAAAAATCATAATGCCTGTTCGATGCCGCGTGTTAAAAACTTCCTCCTCCAAAAAAGCATTTTCGGCGCGCTGTCTTGTAGCAGTATCCAGATAGCTTTTGATCAACCAGTAATCTTTTGATCCCCGCTGATAAATTCGGTATGATTGCGCCCAAAGCACCACCCAATACGACCACAACAAAGATGAAAACAGGATCGTAGAATATTGTATTGCTGGCGTTTGATATTATGTAACGATCAAGTATTATTATGGACATGAACGTAAATAATGCTGCCATTAGGCTGCCTCTGTAATTTGCAATCACGTACCGGCCACTCTGCGCTACAATAATTGGAACAATCTCTCCAGAGATCCTATTTTCGGCATCTTTTACCGCAACCTTAACACGTTGAAGATCTGAATCGCTTAATCTTTGTCTGATGTTCATTTGAGTTTCTTTCGTTAGTATCAAACGCCTGCAGCCGTGATTGGCTATTTGCCTTAGATAAAGTTGAATGGTGTTTTCAAGGCCATAGTAGATCGCATCGCAGATTAGCGCATGTCCGATGGAAACTTCGTCAAGATTCGGAACGTTTGCCACAAGAAATCCGAGGTTGTTTAGATCAAGGTCATGACCTGCATTAACGCCCATTCCGGCAGCTTCGGCTATTCGCGCACATTCTACATAGGGTTTAACGGCGACCGCTTTGTTCACCAGGTAGTCGTGGGCGTAAGGTTCTGTGTAAAGCTCTATCCGGTCTGCACCAATGCTGGCGGCACCTTCAACCATTCTGGGTGAGGGATCAACGAAAACCGACACCCGAATTCCACTTGACTTTATTTCTGAGATTATCTCCTTAAGTTGGCCTGCATGCTTGAGCGTATCCCAACCTGCATTCGACGTAATGGCATCCGGTCCATCCGGGACAAGGGTAGCTTGCGCAGGTTTTGCCTGCTGTACAATATTCAAATAGCGCTCATCAGGGTACCCTTCAATATTAAATTCAGTCTTAATTACATCCTTCAGGTCCATGACATCGCTAAATCGAATATGACGCTCATCCGGACGTGGATGAACCGTAATGCCCTGTGCGCCAAAACGCTCACAATCGATGGCAGTCTTAACCACATTGGGATTATTTCCACCACGTGCATTTCGGAGTGTTGCAATTTTATTAATATTGACGCTAAGTCTGGTCATAATCTCAGTTCCTTCGAAGATATTTAATTTGGACACCTGGTTAACTATGGGAATGAAAAAATCGTTTCGAAATTATACCAACAAGAAAACTTTATGAGTTTAAAACAACAAATTGATAACGATATTAAAAAGGCCATGCTTGCTAAAAAGAAGGATGAGCTTGAGGCCTTGCGCAGCATCAAGTCGCTTATTCTGCTTGCTGAAACTGACAAGAATTTTACCGGCGGGATTACCGTTGAAATTGAGAACAAACTGCTGATGAAGGCCGCGAAGCAACGGAAAGAGTCTGCTGATATTTTCCAGCAACAAAACCGGCCCGACCTGGCGCAAAAGGAGCTTTTTCAATTGGAGGTTATTAGCCAATATCTACCCAAGCAACTTTCGGTGGTGGAAATTGAAAATGTGTTGAAATCGATTATTGAGCAATTAGGCGCCAAAAGCCCTCAGGATATGGGTAAGGTAATGGGCATGGCTACAAAGACCCTTGCAGGAAAGGCGGACGGTAAGGTTATTTCAGAACTTGTAAAAAAACTTCTTAGCGCTTGAGCGGAATAGACATCGCATTGGCTATTTTTATTCTGCTTGGAGCCTATCACGGTTTTAAGGCTGGGTTTCTCCTGGAGCTGTTTTCTTTGATCGCGGTGGTACTTGGTATTCTGGGTGGATTTAAGCTAATGGGTCTAATGATGGTGCTGCTAGCAGATAAGTTCAAAGTGGATGAAAAGATTCTTCCCTATCTGGCCTTCTCCGTTATTTTCCTGTTGATTGTTATGGTGGTTAATATCACAGGCAAACTAATAAAGGCTTCTATCGACAGATCTTTTTTGGGGATATTTGATACCTCTGCTGGCGCATTACTTGGATTGCTACGCACGACGTTCATGTTGAGCATTGTATTATGGATTGTTGACTCGTTAAAATTTAAGTTTCTCTCGCACTGGACTGACGGTTCCTGGCTTTATCCAATCGTAGCAGATTTTGCGCCTCAAATTACCGCAGGTATAAGTGAACTATTACCGATTTTTAAAGATGTTTTTTAGGCGAGTTAGCAGTAGAAAATTTTCATTCTCATCTATTTTTTTCTTTACTTATCCCGATAATAAGCATTATGGCCCTGTCAATTAAGGAGAAGGATGGTTTTCGATACGTGGAAGAAGGCACCGGTCCTGTATTACTTTTACTACACGGATTGTTTGGTGCGTTAAGCAATTGGCAGGGTGTGGTGGATCGGTTCTCAAAAAACTACCGGGTTATTATCCCCATGTTGCCGATTTACGACATGCCCATTCGTGAGGCGGGACTTGATGGCTTGCGGAAATTTGTGGAGCGCTTTGTCGCGTTGCAGGAACTTGACGACATGGTTTTGATTGGCAATAGCTTGGGGGGCCATATTGCTCTGATTTATACACTAAACAATCCGTCAAAAGTAAACAAACTTATACTCACCGGAAGCTCCGGCCTATTCGAAGATTCCATGGGCGGATCCTACCCAAAGAGAGGCAACTACCAGTATATCAAAGAACGTGTTTCCTATACTTTTTATGACCCTGAAGTAGCAACAAAGGAATTGATTGATGAAGTATTTGAAATTACCAATAATATTCCCAAATGCTTGCGTATTGTTGCCATTGCAAAGTCGGCCCAGCGTAACAATTTGGCGGAAGAGATATCCAGCATTACCATACCAACTTTATTGGTTTGGGGATTAAATGACACCATCACACCACCGATTGTTGCGCACGAGTTCAACAGGCTCATTCCAAATTCTGTTTTGAGATTTATTGACAACTGTTGCCATGCGCCAATGATGGAGCATCCTGAAAAGTTCAATGAACTTGTGGAGGAATTCTTGAGTTAATTAGGTACGAAAATTGTTTTAGCATAATTGCCAATGATTGCAGAAGATCTTATAAACCACATGATCCCGCCCCTTAAGGCGACGGACGATGCGCACAAGGCAATTGTGTGGATGGAGGAGTTCCGTTGTAATTATTTGCCGGTCGTAGACGAGCGGAAGATTATTGGGATTCATATCAGAAGAGATTATCCTGGAGACAAATGAAATAGAAAAGTCTGTTAACGAATTTGTCCTTGTTGGTCAAAATTGCTACGTTCAATTGGATACGCACTTCTATGACATACTAAAAGTCGCTGCAGAGAATAAACTTCAGGTGGTCG
Organism: uncultured Bacteroidota bacterium; assembly: GCA_963714945.1. Taxonomy (GTDB): domain Bacteria; phylum Bacteroidota; class Bacteroidia; order Cytophagales; family Cyclobacteriaceae; genus Chryseolinea. The sequence continues at coordinate 59,033 of CAVQQL010000019.1, forward strand.
CAGTGCTGAATGAAGATCAAAGCTATTGTGGTCTTATTACAGTGCAAGACACCCTTACATCGTTCGCCCAAACTGCCGCTGTTCAGCTTCCTGGTGCCATTTTAGTACTCTCGATGAATCATGCAGACTATTCATTGGCTGAAATAAGCAGATTAGTTGAGGAGAATCATGCTAAGATTCTCAGCAGTATTGTCAAGGAAGATCCATTAGATGCGTCAAAACTGAGGTTGACACTCAAGATAAACCAAGTTGATCTATTGCGTATCGTCGCAACATTGGAGCGTTTTGGATACAAAGTTATTGGCCGATATCAGGACACCAGGCCTGAAGGAGACGGAAAAGAACGCATTGATATGCTGTTGCGCTATCTGGACATTTAATTATTTCCCCCCTTTGTCCATTCCTGTCCCGTTCCTATCTTTATAAAGTTTCGGAAAAACTCGTTGTACCGCAACTTTAAATACCAATTCATGATAATTGCAGTACATGGGAAAGAATTCAACCGCGAGTCTGCTCCGTTCGTAGCGCATATTTTTGAAATTCTTGCGCGTTACAGGGTGCAACTCAAGGTCTCGTCGAAATTCAGCCGCTACCTCAAAAAACCACTGATCAATTCTGCCTTTCAGGTCTTTCACACTGCCGCTGAGCTTAGCGACGTTCAGCTTTTTCTCAGTGTCGGCGGCGATGGAACACTGCTGGAGTCTGTTGCGCTTATTGGAAGATCTGAAATCCCAATAATGGGTATCAACACGGGTCGGCTGGGCTTCCTGGCTACCATAAGTAGGGAGGATACAGAAAAGGCAATTCAGAATCTCCTGGAGGGTGCTTTCACGCTGGACAAAAGGGCGCTACTCCAACTCGAAACAAGCAATGAAATTTTTGGAAACCTGAATTTCGCGCTGAATGATTTCACCGTCATGAAGAAGGATTCTTCAGCAATGATTACGATCCATGCCTATATTGATGGGGAGTTCTTGAATTCATATTGGGCAGATGGAATAATCGTATCCACGCCCACAGGATCAACGGGTTACTCGTTAAGCTGCGGAGGTCCCCTGATTTTTCCACGCTCCAGGAACTTTGTTATTACACCAGTAAGTCCCCATAATCTAACCGTTCGCCCTATTGTCGTCTCGGATAGCGCTGTGTTAACATTTCAAGTTGAGGGTAGGAGCAAACGATTTCTGGTATCGCTTGATTCACGCATGTCCTCTGTTGATTCCTCTGAAAAGCTTGAAATAAGAAAGGCTGGGTTCGATGTGAACCTGGTTCAGTTAGAGAGTTTCCACTACTTTAAAACGCTTCGGCAGAAGTTGAATTGGGGCTTAGACGTCAGAAATTGATTTTTTGTTAGTTTTGTAGCTTACCGATTGAAATTTTATCTTAACACGATGAGAAAGTTTCTTACCCTGGCGCTGGCCGTTTTCCTACTTTCGTTTGTTCTCGACGCGAATGCACAAATGAGCCGTAGGACTATCAAGAAGAACAACAAACGTATCTTTACCTACCGGGGAAAGAAAAGCGGGTTCAGTAAGGAAAAGCGATATGACATGATTGGTATCTCCGTAAGCGCTTTGAATTACTACGGTGACCTTTCCCCGCGTCCTGGATTGATAAGTACTGACATTTCTTTCACCAGACCTGCCGTCAGTCTTTCTTACGCACACCGGTTCGGCCCTCGTTATTCGCTCTCGGCGTCGTTTATGTATGGCACGCTTAAGGGTTCTGATAATAAATCAGCAGATCAGTCCGACGCGGAAAACGGATTTTTTCGCTATCAGCGTAACCTCTCTTTTCGAAATCAGATCAAAGAGCTCTCCGTGGTTGCTAATTTTGATCTATTCGAAAACTGCTGCAACTTATATAAGTCGCGCAGATTGGACACCTTATGCCTTTCTTGGTGTTGCAGTGCTGCTTCATAATCCTCAAGCGTTGGCTCCAGCCACTGATCTTGATGGAAACCCTCTCCCCGAAGCGGGTAAATGGGTTGATCTTCAACCGCTTGGAACGGAAGGGCAATACGCCGCATTACAAGACACTGATGTGAACTTTGGTGCAACAGCTTATAATAAACTTCAGATTGCCATACCAATGGGTATCGGCGCACGTTTTAGACTAAATGAAGTTTTTGACCTTTCCGTTGAATTCGGCTTCAGGTATCTGTTTACGGATTACATTGACGATGTAAGCAAGAATTATGTCGACCTTGGCGTATTTGGCAACGATGAACTGGCAAAGGCGATGTCGTATCGGACTTCAGAAGTTGCAACGCCCACATTCAACTATACCGGACGTGATGGAAAAAGCTATGATGTGGTGGCTGGGTACGGCAGCGAATCTGTGTCCAATATGCGGGGTAACAAAGACAATCGGGATATCTATATGGTGACGACTTTTAAACTCTCTTACATTCTTGGCAAATCCTTCCACAAAGCCAAATTTAGGTGATGGGTCATTTCGCAAAGAAGTTTGCACTTTCGACAATCCTGTCGTTATGCCTTTGGAACCTCGGATTCGGGCAACGCTCTGAAGTCGGTTTCGGTATCGGTACATTTAACTATACCGGGGATCTCGTCCGAACCTACAACTTCAAGTATTCGAAACCGGCAGCCACTGTCTTCTACCGCTCCAACCTCAGCAAGGTCGTAAGCCTGCGCACCGCAATTACGGCTGGAAAAATCGGCGCAAGCGATGAATCAATTGATGCCTTCTCAACAATACGAAATGCCTCCTTTGATCTGTTTCTCATTGAAGCATCCATGGCCATGGAGTACCATTTCTTAAATTGGAGAGAAACCAAAAGATTTGTACGGTTCACCCCATATCTTTTCGGTGGCATTGCTCTCTTTGGAATTTCCGGCGATGTTCAAAAAAACGCCGAGTATAGCAATGTACAGGTCTCTATTCCTTTTGGGGGAGGGTTTAAGTATGTATACAATCCCAAGTGGTATTTTTCACTTGAATTTGGCGCTCGAAAGACGTTTTACGACTATCTCGATAATATATCAGCCGGAGATCCGGCCAACAAGAATTATCAATACGGCAATCCCAATGACAACGACAATTATTATTTTATAGGTCTGAGCATTACACGGACCTTTTATTCCATTCCCTGCCCCACCAATCCGTATAAGTAGTCCACACCAATAGTTCACATCCTGGGCAACCACCAATAACCAATATCTTTTACTAATTTTGGGACTTTGTGGCATCATACAAGGAACATATCGACCTCAATAATCTGCCTCGGCACATTGCCGTTATAATGGATGGCAATGGGCGATGGGCCAAGAAAAAGGGTGCGTTGCGTATTTTTGGGCATCGCAACGCTGTTGAGGCTGTTCGTGCTGTTACTGAAGGCGCGGGAGAACTTGGTGTCCAGTATTTGACGCTTTATGCTTTTTCAACTGAAAACTGGAGCCGACCCAAGGCCGAAATTGACGGGTTAATGGAATTGCTGGTAAATACCTTGAAGCAAGAGATAAATCGGTTGACAGAAAATCAGGTGAAGCTGATGACCATCGGAGATACATCACATTTGCCAGGAGAGTGCCAAGAGAATCTGGAGTGGGCAGTTGACCAAACTAAAAATAATACTGGATTGAGGCTTATCGTGGCGCTCAGTTATAGCGGCAGATGGGAGATCATCAAAGCTGTCAAATCCCTGGTGAAGGAAGTGCAAGATGGAATTATCAGGCTTGAAGACATAAATGAGGGTCTTTTTGAGAACTATTTGCAGACTTCAGGCATCCCAGATCCGGAGCTGCTAATCCGCACCAGTGGAGAAATGCGCATAAGCAATTTCCTGCTTTGGCAAATAGCCTATACTGAGCTCTTTATCACACCCACACTTTGGCCAGACTTTCGGAAAGAACACCTTGTATGAAGCAATCTGGTCATACCAACAGCGCGAGCGAAGATTTGGAAAAACGAGTGAACAATTGAATCCGGTAAGTTGATGAAGAGAGCTTTATTTTTGATTTTACTTTTAACGGTTACTGCTGAAAGTTGGGCTCAGTTTAGGAGAAGCCGTGCGGAGCGATCAACCATCCTTTCCGAGGATAACCTCAATTATACTAATCCGGCAGAATATACGATTGGTGGAATCGAGGTCACTGGCTTGAACATACTGGACAAAAATGCTATGGTCTCGCTAACTGGCTTGAAGGTTGGTGACAAAATCAAAATCCCGGGTGATGCGATCTCCAATGCCATACGAAGTCTTTGGAAACACGGCCTCGTTGGAGACGTTTCTATTAAGGTGGATCGAATAGAAGCTCAGAATGTTTATCTCAACATTGAGCTTGCCGAAAGACCACGATTGACCGGATTTTATTTCGCGGGTATTTCGAAATCACAAGAAAGTGGTTTGAAAGATGACCTTAAACTTATTCGAGGGAAAATTGTGAATGATGCGATGGTCCGCAATACGGAATTGGCGGTGAAAAAGTACTTTGTAAAAAAGGGTTTCTTGAATACTGAAGTAAAAATTCTTCAACAAAAGGACACTTTGAACAGGGATGGAATAAAGCTAAGGATCGCGGTCAATACGAAATCAAAGGTTAAGATCAACAAAATTTCTTTTGTCGGAAACGAAAGTCTCCCCGATAGTAAGCTCAAAAAGAAAATGAAAAAAACGCACGAGCGGCCCCGTTTTTCTCTTCACCGTGCTCTGCTTTCAGGAATTTTAGCAATAAAACCTAAAGAGTTTTTCACTTCCAGCTACAAAGTAAGCCCTGCAGAATTAAAGGAGTTTCTCCTTGAGAATGTCAAGCCGAACATCTTCGCCGGTTCAAAATTTATTAAGTCAGATTATGAAGATGACAAAAAGAAAGTTATAGCATACTATAACACCCAGGGATACCGTGATGCTGAGATCGTTTCGGATACCATCTATGCACATGATGACAATTCAATAGATATTGATTTCAATGTTACAGAGGGTCCTAAATACTACTTCCGCAACATCATATGGACGGGCAATTACATTTACTCAGACAAGCAACTAAGCGCCGTATTGGCCATCAGCAAAGGTGACGTCTACAACAAAGATCAGATTGACAAAAAGCTACAATTCAATCCAAAAGGCATAGACATCAGTGGACTGTATATGGACGATGGCTACCTTTTCTTCCGTGTTAACCCTGTGGAAGTTGCCGTTTCCGGTGATTCTATTGATGTCGAAATGCGCATTTTTGAAGGAGAGCAGGCAACTATCAATGAAGTCACCATTTCTGGCAATGACCGTACCAGCGACCATGTTATTCGAAGAGAATTGAGCACTGTTCCAGGCCAAAAGTTCCGGCGGTCCGACATCATCAGGACGCAGCAAAGATTAGGGCAATTGGGATACTTCGCCCCTGACAAGATTGGTCAGAATCTGGTTCCGAATCCGGCAAATGGAACAGTTGATATAGAATGGCAGGTAGAGGAGCAATCCAACGATCAGGTTGAATTATCCGGTGGCTGGGGGGGTTACTACGGTTTTGTCGGGACATTGGGGTTAACGTTTAATAATTTCTCCTTGCGAAATATCCCGCATTTGAAAAACTGGAGACCATTGCCTGTTGGCGATGGCCAGCGGTTATCATTGCGGTTGCAAGCTAATGGGCGATCGTTTCAGAGTTATAGTTTTTCTTTCACTGAACCTTGGATGGGAGGTCGCAAGCCCCACTCGTTCACCGTCAGTTACGTCAGGTCACTTTCACGTTACCCTGGCGCAGGTGCGACGAGTTATAATGACTTGAATTCCATGCTGCGGGCGGATAATATCTCCGTCGGCCTTGGCAGGATGTTGGAATGGCCTGATAACTATTTTTCATTAACGAATTCGCTCGGGTATGCCGTTTATTCATTGCGAAACATTGACTATGGGTTGGGATGCATTAACTGTTCATCAAATGCCATAACGTTCAATACAACGATTTCCCGAAATAGTGTCGACAATCAAATGTATCCCTCTCAGGGATCTACAATTTCGTTGAGCATTGCATTAACACCGCCTTATTCATCGTTTAATAATCTCGATTATGAAACGGCCACGGCTGAGCAAAAGAACAAATGGCAGGAATACCATAAGTGGATGTTTGATGCAAAGTACTATCTACCCCTTGACAACAAAAAGAAACTTGTGTTGGAGGCCAAAGTTCACTTCGGGTTTATTGGCGCATATAATTTTGAAAAAACAGGAATTGGTCCGTTTGAGCGTTTTGTTTTGGGCGGCAGTGGCTTGGCTGGCGGATTTAACTCCTTCGTGCTAGGCAAAGAAATCATCGGTCTTCGTGGTTATCAGGATAACCAAATTACCCCGCCGAGGTATGTTACCGGGAATAGCCAGTCACAGGAGGGTGGTGTAGCGTATGAGAAGTTAGGACTTGAACTAAGATACCCTGTAACGACAGGTAGTGCAGCCACAATTTATGGTCTCATTTTCACAGAAGCAGGAAACAATTGGGGTACTTATTCGGATTTCAATCCGTTTAAGATGTATAAAGCTGCTGGGGTAGGCGCCCGGATTTTTATGCCGGCGTTTGGTTTGATTGGCTTGAACTGGGCCTATGGATTTGATCCAGTCCCCCTGGGTAGCAATAGGGATGTTAGCGGCTCACAATTCCACTTTACCATAGGTCAGCAAATCAGATAAGCATGCGTCCTTACATTATTACAATTTTTTTTCTCATTTTCGGCCTGAATTTTGTCTATGCTCAGCGGTTCGGGTACATAGACACTGACTTTATCTTGAATAAGATGCCTGAATACAATAAGGCCCAGGACGAGATAAATGAGCTTTCTGTGGCTTGGGAGAAGGAAATTCAAGAGAATAAAAAAAAAATTGATGGTATGTACAGTTCCCTGCAGGCAGAACAAGTGCTGCTCACGGAGGAAATGAAAAAGGAGCGAATAGAAGCAATTCAGAAAAAGGAGACAGAATTAAAAGAATATCAGAAAAAGATTTTTGGATTTGGCGGATTGTTCTTCCTCAAGAAACAGGAATTGATAAAACCTATACAGGACAAAGTCTGGGACGCTGTCGATAAGGTTTGTAAGGAGAATAATTTGGCAATTATGTTCGACAAGGCCGGGGAACTAGTGATGATTTATACAGACCCCAGACATGATTATACTGATTTTGTGTTAGACCAACTGGGTTTCGGAGACCCTAATGATAAAATAAAAAACTAAATTGAATTATTGTGATGAGAAAACTCGTTCTACTTTTGGCGTTGGGATTTGGAACCCTTTTATCCCAGGCGCAAAGCACTGCAACAAAGATAGGCTACGCAGATGTCGACTATATTTTTAGCCAACTTCCCGAAGCCAAGCAGATAGATACAGAATTGAAATCTACCCAGACGCAGCTCAAGAATCAAATTGACACGAAATATGCCGATTTTCAAAAGAAGCTTGCCGACTACCAGGCTAACTTGAATACCATGTTGGACGCGGTTCGCCAAAATACCGAACGCGAACTCCAGCAAATGCAGCAAAACATCGAAAAACTGCAGCAGGATGCACAAACTACTATTCAGGCCAAGCAAACCCAGCTGATGGATCCGGTTTACAAAAAAGTTGGTAAAGGAATTGAAGAAGTCGCAAAAGAAAACGGCTTTACCTTCATTCTCAATCAACAAATCGGCGGACTTGATGTGATTCTGTACGGTGATGAGAAAATGGATATTTCTGATCTTGTCCTTAAAAAGTTAGGCGTTACCCCCAAGCCGATCACGACAACACCAACTGAGCCGAAGTAAGCATTTTTTGAAAACAATATTTAAGCCCTTCTGCACATCAGAAGGGTTTTTGTTTTTCCACATTTCTCATCTGATCAGGTATCCCTTATTTTTGATCATGATTAGACCAAATTCGCTGCGGCCAGGAGATACTGTCGGCATTGTTGCAACCGGCAGAAAAATCTATCCGCAAGATGTGCATGCTCGCCGAACAACATTTCAAATCCTGGGGGTTGAACGTTGAATTTGCCCCTCACCTCTTCAGCGACGAGCATGGTTACCTCGCAGCATCAGACCAACACCGACGACAGGATTTTCAATCCATGCTCGATGACGACAAAGTAAAGGCAATCATTTGTGCGCGAGGCGGCTATGGAACAACCCGAATTTTGGACCAACTCGTCTTTACTGGCTTTGTACAAAACCCAAAATGGATTGTCGGTTTTAGTGACGTTACGGCGCTGCATCTTACGCTCTCCCAATTGGGCGTTGAAAGTATTCATGCCACTATGCCCGTACTCTTCTCCCTCCCAGAATCAACCAGCTCCATTGAAAGCTTAAAACAAATTCTCTGGAGCGGGAAAACAATTATCCGGGCGGAACCAAATTTCAGCAATATTCTGGGGCAGTCAAAGGGTTGCGTTATCGGTGGAAATCTGTCGCTCGTGATAGACTCTCTTTGTACTTCGAATGAACCTGATCTAGAAAACAAGATTCTCGTCGTAGAAGAAATTGATGAGCGCCTTTATAAGATCGACCGCATGTTCACGCACCTTAAACGCGCGGGGAAGCTTCACAAGCTTGCCGGCTTGGTGCTGGGCCACATGACGGACATCAAAGACACAACGCCTGGTTTTGGCGAAACGCTTGAAGAAATAGTGCTTAGCAAAGTGAGAACGTTTGATTACCCCGTTGCTTTCCGATTCCCAATAGGCCATGAAAATCCAAATCTCGCCTGGCGGCACGGCGCCATGATGAAGCTGACGGTTGAGGCAAAAGGTTGTGTTCTTGAATCCTCACCGGCATAATATCTAAAGTGACGGCTGGCGTCGGCCTTATTCACCTGCCTGCGAGATTGATTTTGCAGCGAGATAAGCAGTGGTCCAGGCTGCTTGAAAATTAAATCCACCAGTCTCGCCGTCAATGTTCAACACTTCGCCCGCGAAATACAGGTTGTCTATAAGTTTACTTTTCATGGTTGCCGGATCGATCTCTTCTAACCGCACGCCTCCGCACGTAACAAACTCTTCTTTGAAAGTAGTCTTACCACTAATGTGAAACGGACATCGTATCATATACTCCACCAACTTATTAAGGTTGCGTTGTGGCAACTCTCCCCACACTTTTGATTCTTCAATGCCCGAAAGTTCACACAACCTCTGCCACAATCTCTGCGGAAGAAAAAAAACAGCGTGGCTCATGATCTTCTGCTTTCCCTTTTCTTTTTTATAGGTGCTTAGCACCCTGCCGATATCCTCATCCTTTGCAGGACCAATCCAACTTACGAGAACATCAAACTGATAGTCGCGCTGGTGTAAATACTCAGCGCCCCACGCAGAAAGTTTTATAATCGCTGGGCCGCTCAATCCCCAATGGGTTATTAAAACAGGACCTTTTTGCACAAATTTTGTTCCTGCAATTTTCACCTCACCCTGTGGGACGGAAATGCCCATTAGATCTGTGAACTTTTTGTCGTGGTCATTAAATGTAAAGAGAGACGGAACGGGCCGTATAATTGAATGCCCTAATTGCCCAATCCAATCATAGGCTTTTGGATTGCTATTCCCGCCCACAGCAATCAAGATCTTTTTGGCTTCATACACTTCTCCGGATTGCGTCTCGATTTTGAAATGTTTATTTATTTTTTCAACGCGAGTAACACCCCTACTCACTTGTATCTCGATATTTAGTCGATAGACCTCTCGCATAAAACAATCTATTATCGTCTGCGAATTGTCCGTAACCGGAAACATTCTGCCGTCGTCTTCAGTCTTCAGCATGACCCCCTTGGATGCAAACCAGGCTATGGCATTCTCTGTATGATACAATCTAAAGAGTGTTTTCAATGATCTCCCACCCCGTGGATAATGCCGGGCCAATTCAAACGGATTAGGAGAATTGTGCGTAACATTGCATCGACCTCCTCCAGATATCCTTACTTTCGAAAGCAGTTTTGAAGACTTCTCCAGTATCAGAATGCTGAGCTTCGGGTTTAGCGACGCCGTTTGTATTGCTCCAAAGAAACCAGCAGCTCCTCCTCCTATTACTATTAGATCCCAATTCATCCGCAATCCAATAAAGAAAACATGTGTCGTTAAATAAGTGAATCGTGGCCCGAACGAATTATTATTCTTCCAATTTGGTAATTACTTTTCATATTTGTGGCCAATGGATTTTCTTCAAAACTTCTGGATTTATGGGCTTGGCTTTTTCGCGCAATCACTTTTTGGAGCTCGCCTAATTGTCCAGTGGTTTCATTCTGAGAGACAAGGTAAGGTTGTTTCGCCAACTATTTTCTGGCAGCTCAGCTTAGTGGCTTCTTTTTTGTTCCTGATTTATGGCGTATTGCGCGACGACGTTGTCATTATTTTTGGGCAGACCCTTTCTTATTTCATCTACATTCGAAATCTTCAACTGAAAAACGAATGGCAGAAAATTAACGTGGGGCTTCGCGTTTTGCTTTTTGTCTTGCCCGCATTTGCATTTGGTTGGATAATTATAGGCGCAAATCATAATGTCGAAGCTATTTTCATACAGACCGATTTTTCGCATCCCATATTGATTTTGGGTGCGATCGGTCAACTTATGCTGAACTTTCGATTTGTATACCAATGGTACCATTCTGAGAAACACAAGGCCTCCGTGCTTCCGTTGGGGTTCTGGATCATAAGCACAGTTGGTTCGGTCTTTATATTGGTTTATGCCTACTATAAGGTAGATCCGGTTCTCCTGGCGGCGCAAGGTATGGGTATATTTGTGTACTTAAGAAATGTTCTCCTATACTTTAGGTCTCATAGAACGTAATAACTATTCTTAGCAAAGCGTTTTGTTTGCAAATTTACTTTCCGCTGACGTTCAGACCTTCATCCGGGAGCATGAGCTTGATGACACAAGCCAGCTTATTCTAAAGCTGGACAACCTTCATGGTGTACCCATGCCTATAGTTGCAGAACAGATTATTGGCAGAAGAAAATCAAAAGATAGGCTTCCAACTTTTCATCAAGCTGATAACGTCGTTTTTCCTCACGGCATAAACCTGGAACAATGCTCTTCTGAAAAAACGGCAGTGTTCAAAAGTAAATTTGCATTCGGCGCGGACGTTACCACGGGAATACTGGCTGACCTCACAGGCGGATTTGGCGTCGATTCTTTCTTTTTTAGCCGTATTTTCAAAGAAGTGCTCTACGTTGAGCCCAACACCTACCTTCTTCAGATAGCCCAACACAATCACCACCAGCTTGGGGCGGCCAACATTCACTATTACAATCAAACGGCACAGTCGTTTCTATCGTCTGGTAGGCAGTCCTTTGATTATGTTTTCATAGATCCATCACGAAGAGTTGACGGGAACAAAAAGGTATTTTCATTTTCGGACTGTGAGCCAAATGTCGTCGCCTTGCTGCCGCAGATCTTTGAGAAGACGGACCGTGTTCTTATCAAGGCATCCCCACTGCTTGATCTTAAACGCGGACTTGACGATCTGCAATTTGTAAAACGCATTTTTGTGATTTCTGTCCAAAATGAATGCAAGGAGATTCTTTTCCTTTGTGAACAGAAGTTTGCAGACGAACCGACCATAGAGGCCATCAATATTCTTAAAGACAACAGCGTTGTTTCTCTGGCCTTTCAACGGGCGGAAGAAAGGGCAACAAAAGCCCTGTTTTCTGAGCCACTTGCCTATTTATATGAACCCAATGCCGCGATTTTGAAAGCCGGCGCATTCAAGGTTGCAGGTGAAAGATTCGGCATTGCTAAGCTGCATCCGAGCACCCACCTCTATACCTCCAATACACTGCAAAGGGATTTTCCTGGGAGCGTATTTAGCATCTTAGCCCATGTGAAGCCCGATTCCAAAACACTAAAGGCATGCTTTCCAAAAGGTCAGGCAAATTTGACAACCAGAAATTATCCGCTTTCGGTGAAGGAACTAAAAGTAAAAACAGGTTTGAAGGATGGTGGTGATAAATATCTAATAGGCTTTTCTGGATTACACAAGAAGTATCTGGTCGTTGCAGAAAAGTTGGGCTAAATGTACTTCAACACCGCACCGATTTCCACCTCGCCATTGAAGGCCTTGACAAGCTTGCGTTCACTTGAATAAATATACATGGAGGGTGTTGCAATCGGCCCAAAGCTATTTAGCACATGCTCAACGGGAGTCCATCCGAAGAAAACATTGGGCAGACCCATGAGTCCATAATCCCCGCAAATTTTTCAATCTCTTGCAATGGTTCAGAACTAATAAAATATAGCGTGCTCTTTCCAAATGAGACCAGATTCTCTTCGATTTCTTTCGCTTCACGCTGGCAATGATCGCATTCTGGTCGAAAAATGATCAAAACTATTTCCCCTTTCAATTCCCTTGTGCTGACTTGAGATCCATCAAGTAGCGTCAGCGCCATGTTCGGCAGATCATTGGCAATTGGCGCACGGTCCTCTTGCGCCATTTTATCTTTGTGATGTCGGGCCAGAGCAGCTCGTACAGACCCAAGCAGAAATCAGCATTGATACTACAACTATTTTCATGTTCATTAGAGAAGCTTTAACGACGTCCAATAGGCGATATAACTTATGATGACTACACTTCCATAAAATTTGAAGACTTTTCTTCTGGTTTGCACGTCCTCCCACCACAACATTATCCAGGGCTTATACAGCCCAAGGAGCATCAACAGTGTAGCGGAGATGCAAATAAACAAGAAAAAAGGCCTTACAAAATTCATATGTAAAAATAGTGGAAATTTGCGCAACTCCGTTGGGTTGAGCGGATCGACTACGCTATCTTTGCGCCCTTTATTGCACCCGGCAGCTAACTTCTTCGATATTGAAGGCGCATGATTTTTTAAGTATCTATTCCGCAGATAGTTTCATCAAGACTGTAGCTGCAGGGATAAAAACGCCTGTCGCAAAAAATGTTTTGATCAAAGGACTCTCCGGCAGTCTCGACGCGATCGTCCTTTCTGCCGCATTCAAAATTCATCCCCAAGACTATGTGGTCATCCTGCACGATAGGGAAGAGGCTTCCTATTTTCAAAATGATCTTCAGAATCTATTAGGATCAGAAATTCTTTTGTTTCCAATGTCATACAAAAGAATCTATGAGTTTGATGAAACAGAAAATGCAAATATATTAATGCGGGCAGAGGTACTGAACCGACTCGCGACGAAAACCGCGCCGGAAATAATTCTCACTTATCCTGAGGCCTTGAGCGAAAAAGTAATTAACAAACGGTCTCTAGCTTCTAATACGTTTACTATTACGCTTCATGAAAAACTTGACGTGAATTTCCTGGAGGAGTTTCTCGTGGACTTTGATTTCGAAAAAACTGATTTTGTCTATGAAGCTGGGCAGTTTGCTGTCCGCGGAGGAATTATTGACATTTTTTCATTTGCCTTTGAACTACCGTACCGGATTGAACTTTTTGGCGACGAAGTAGACAGCATCAGAACGTTTGAACCCGGGTCACAGCTTTCGGTCGAGACGTTGCTTAAAGTCAACATTATTCCAAATGTGCAATCAAAGTTAGTCCACGAAGAACGTCAGTCGTTCTTTGAGTTCATCTCTCCCGACACGCTATTGTGGATAAAGGATTTGCAGCTAACACAAGATGTGATACAGCAAAGTTTTGAGAAAGCAGAGGCGTCGTTTGAGAAAATGGGGAAAGCTAATGGCGCCCGAGTTGTTTCCGACCCAAGGAAGTTATTTAATGATGGCCAGGCATTCGAGCAAAAGGTTCTTGACTTTGCTTGCATTGAATTCGGCAGCCGTTTTGTTCACGGTGACGCAAAATGTTTTGAGTTTCAGTCGTCTGCGCAACCCTCTTTTAACAAGAATTTTGAGTTGCTTGCCCAGGACCTTTTTGAACGCCAGCTGCAAGGTTTCAGCAACTTCATTGCTGCGGACGTCCAAAAACAAACGGAGAGGCTTAAGGGCGTTTTTGAAGAAATTAATCTGCAGCTTCAGTTTCAACCACTGGATTTTGCACTACGTCAGGGATTTGTTGACGCTAATCTAAAGCTCGTCTGCTATACAGATCATCAGATTTTTGAGCGTTTCCATCGGTATCGCGCAAAAGACAAATTCACGAAGTCGAAAGCCCTTACGCTCCGCGAACTACAAATGCTCCAACCAGGGGATTTTGTTACGCACATCGATTATGGTATTGCCAAATTCGCAGGGCTTGAAAAGAAAGAGGTAAATGGCCACGCGCAAGAGGCCATTCGATTAGTTTACAAAGACGATGATTTGCTGTACATCAGCATCCACTCCCTGCATAAGATTTCTAAATACTCGGGCAAAGATGGATCACCGCCAATAATCAGTAAACTGGGTAACCAAGAGTGGGAAAATAAAAAGTCTAAAGCCAAAAAACGTGTAAAGGATATCGCCAAAGAACTCATATCGCTTTATGCCAAACGTAAGACTGCCCCGGGGCATGCTTTCCTGGCTGATAGTTTCTTGCAAGCTGAGCTGGAGTCTTCTTTTATGTACGATGATACCGCCGACCAGGGCAAGGCAACTGAAGATGTAAAGCGTGACATGGAACAGCCCCATCCGATGGACAGGTTAGTATGTGGTGATGTTGGCTTTGGAAAAACTGAAGTTGCCATCCGCGCGGCCTTCAAGGCTGTTACAGAAGGCAAGCAAGTCGCTGTACTTGTTCCAACGACGATCCTGGCGATGCAGCATTACCGAACATTTAGTGACAGACTTGCCGCTTTCTCCGTAAAAGTTGATTATGTCTCTCGCTTCAAATCAGAGAAAGATATTAAGCAGATTTTGCAGGAAGTGAACGATGGAACAGTTAACATTTTGATTGGTACACACAGGGTCGTCAGTAAAGATGTTGTTTTCAAAGAGCTGGGCCTCCTTATCATTGATGAGGAACAGAAGTTTGGTGTAAAAGTAAAGGACAGGTTAAAAGAATTAAGAGTCAATGTGGATGTGCTTACCCTTACCGCCACCCCAATTCCCAGGACGCTGCATTTCTCACTTATGGGCGCGCGTGATCTAAGCATTATTTCAACGCCGCCGCCAAATCGCCAACCGGTAACCACAGCTTTGCACACTTTTGATGAACCACTCATTCGAGACGCTATCAGTTATGAAATCAGAAGGGGTGGACAGGTCTTCTTTGTTCACAATCGCGTAAGTGACATTGAAGAGGTAGCCAATGTTATTTATAAGCTTGTACCTGATTCGCGAATAGGTATTGCTCATGGGCAGATGGATGGAAACAAACTTGAGAAAGTTATGATGAGATTCATTGATGGAGAATACGATGTGTTAGTGTCCACCAATATCATCGAATCTGGTCTGGATATTCCCAACGCAAACACTATTATGATAAACCACGCACACATGTTCGGGTTGTCTGATTTGCACCAAATGCGTGGTCGTGTAGGTCGGTCAAACAAGAAAGCGTTTTGCTATTTGTTGACACCGCCAACTTCCTTGTTAACATCCGATTCACGTAAGCGACTGGCGACATTGGAAGAGTTTTCTGAACTCGGCGATGGCTTCAAGGTAGCTATGCGCGATCTCGACATCCGCGGTGCAGGCAACCTACTGGGAGGAGAGCAAAGTGGCTTTATCACGGACTTGGGATTTGATACATACCACAAAATACTTGATGACGCCATTCAGGAACTGAAAGAGACCGACTTCAAAGAACTTTTTTCTGCCGAGTTGGAGGAAAAGGCCAAACTAATTGTGCAGGATTGCATTATTGAAACGGACCTTGAAATTCTTATCCCTGACCAGTATGTAAGCAATATCAGCGAGCGCCTGCAACTATATTCTCGCCTTGACAGCATCAAGGATGAAAAACAATTGGCAGCGTTTACCGATGAAGTCAAAGATCGCTTTGGCCCGTTGCCTGCGCCGTTCGAAGAATTAATCAGCACCGTTCGATTACGATGGCTGGGTGAACAACTCGGCTTTGAAAAATTAAGTCTGAAAAATGATCGGATGAGGGCCTTTTTTATCAGCAATAACGATTCGTATTTTAGCACTGATATTTTCGGTCAAATATTATCCTTTGTTCAGCAGCATCCGCGCAGTTGCAAGATGAAAGACCGTGCTGGCACTGCGATCCTGGTGACTGAAGGAATAAAAACAGTTGACGCGGCTATCGCGCTGTTGCACCAGATGTCCGGTCAGATCGTCACCAAATCGTCCAATGAAATTTTATCAAGATAAGGATCCAGCCCGATTGCTTTCTCAAAAGCGTTAATCATTAATACTTTCTGGTACTTGGATGAATAGAATACTTCAATGAAAAAGCCTTCCGTGAAATACAGAAATACTTTACAGTCGGCGAGGGTCCGCTGTGCCAAATAGTTTCCCGTGAAGGTAATCACATCACATTTTTTTTCGAAGGGCATCACTCTAAAATTTTGCAGGGTTAACATAGCTGGTTCTTTTTGACAGTGGGTATCAAAAATCCATGCCATCACGCTTATCGTTGTAAATTGTTGTTTGAACCCTTGTTTTGATTATTCGTCTTCCCAAAAAGGGATTGAAGATTCCCAAAACAATAAGCAACTTGCTTCTCCGTTTACTAGGTGCAGCTTTCTATTCCTTCAGCACGAGCATGAATAAACTTGCACCCACTTGGAAAACATGGGATTATCCATTTAATTAGCATTTGGTTTAAACTGAAAACTAAAATGAAGTATTCTTTCAGGGTTCTATTGTATGTGATTGGCGGATCGGTAGCCCTGTCTGCCTGTTCGCTATTTAGTAGAAAGGGCGGGAAACCAACCGCCTCAAACCCAGGCCAGGTTAGCACTGCCACCGGATTGGCCTATAATGACGAAGATCAGGGTGGTTTTATGGTTAGCCCTTACGAAGGTCAGCCAGACGCGCCTAATATGGTGTTTATTGAAGGCGGCCGCGCTGTTATGGGATCATTCGAGGAAGATGTCATGTCTTATCGTGACAATGTAGAGAGAACCGTTTCTGTGGCATCGTTCTATATGGATGAAACCGAAATTGCGAATGTTCACTGGTTAGAATACATGCATTATCTGGCAAAAGATTCATCTCAAGAAGCGTATCAGGCTTCCTTGCCGGACACCACGGTTTGGGTCGGAAAACTTGCTTTTAACGACCCTTATGTGGAGCATTACTTGAGATATCCCGGTTTTCGCTATTTTCCGGTTGTTGGGATTACCTGGAACCAGGCCAGCAAATTCGCTGTATGGAGAACACGGGCTGTGAACATTAAGCTGGCGGAAGATGCAGGAGAAGATTACGCCGAAAGTGATGGTCGCATACCATTGGAGTCTGGGATTGTTGTTCCCGCTTATCGTCTGCCAACCGAGGCAGAATGGGAATATGCGGCGCAGGCACTTATTGGAACACAATGGCTTGAAGAATTGCAGACACACCAGCGAATATATCCTTGGGATGGTCATGCCGTTCGTAATCCATACGGGAAGCAAATGGGATTCATGTTGGCTAACTTTAAGCGAGGCCGCGGTGACTATGCGGGTATTGCCGGTCGGCTAAACGATGGTGCGCTGATTACTTCATATATTTACGAATATCCACCCAATGATTATGGGCTTTACAATATGGCTGGCAACGTAAGCGAATGGGTCCAGGATATTTACCGGCCGATGTCATTTCAGGATTTTGATGATCTTAACCCAATTCGCAGAGATGGGTTTTTAGATCCTGCCTCGGGCATGAACTCGGGCTACAACAGCGATTTTGAGAAGAACCCTGAATCATTTACTTCCTTAATTACGGACCGCGCCAGGGTCTACAAGGGTGGCTCTTGGAAAGATGTGGCCTATTGGATGTCGCCTGGTACAAGAAGATATCTTGATCAGGATTCCGCCACTGCTACAATCGGATTTAGGTGCGCCATGATCAGAGCCGGCTCCAACTACTAGATCTACAAAATCATTTATTAAAGGCCCCGGTGCGATAATATTACCGGGGCTTTTGTCATTCAGGCCTCGGCGATGCAAGCGATACTCAACTCCTTGCTCCCGGCTGCCAACAGCGTTTCCGCACATGCCTCAAGCGTTGATCCGGTTGTAATGACATCATCAACCAAGAGTATTTTCTTGCTTTTCAGGACTGCGGATTCTTTCACGATAAAAACACCCCGCATACTTTCCCATCGGCTTAGTTTTGTTTTCAGCGTCTGCGTTCCGGTTATCATTTTTCTCACCATCAGATCATCGCTGTATGGGATGTCGAGCATCTCTGCCAGTCCGGATGCAAATTTTGCGCTCTGATTGTACCCCCGCTTTCTCTTTCGTGCAGGATGCAAAGGAACGGGAATAATCATATCAATATCCTGATATTGATTCGTTGCTTTGATTTTACTGCCATAGACCCTGCCCAGTACCTCTCCAATCTCAGGATGATTTCTGTATTTCAATTCGTGCAATAGATGCTGAACACGCCCATTTTTGCTGAATTTGAATAATGCCATGGCATGCTTTACAGGTATTCTATACGATAATCGTTTTTGGAGCGGATTGTCCAATTCCTTGTGATAATTCGTCTGTGGCATTTCAAGCATGCAGCGCGTGCAGATCGCTTGCTCACCTTTCACCAAAGAATCGGCACACGCGAGGCAATGACTTGGAAAAAACAGGGATACGAAATCCTCCAGGATTTGTTTGACTTTTGAATTCATCATTTAGGGATATATTTGCCGACAACTGTGATCTAAAAATAACTCAAATTACCAGACCTTCAATGAGATTAGCTGAAGACTTCAACCCCTACGGAAGCGGCATGGATGATAAAATCATGGTGGCTGAAAGCCTTATGATTAAACGAATATCTGGCAGAGGCACAATCATGATTGGTCACGGGCGAAAAGCGTTCGCGTATTGGGAGGGACTGAAAAATGTTTAAGCGCGACCTTGCGCTCGAAAGAACGTGGGCTTCATTAATATCAAGCCTGGAACAGATGGTCGGCAAAAAGCCTAAAGACCTCAACGCTGTTCTTTTCCTAATTGGCGTTCAGGAATTGGGCAAGGGCAACAAGGTTTTCAGCAAGGAAGAAAAGCAGGACCTGATGCACATCGGGATCTGCAAAGTGTTGAGTTTATCTGGTTATTATCAACTGGAAGGTCTCGATCAGGACGGCTGGCCTCACTGGAAGATTGTCAAGAAATTACCGCATTTCGACTTGCTAGAGCAGGAAAAGCTGCTCAAGATGCACGTCATTGAATACTTTGAGCAAGAATTTGACTGGTCTGGCCCCAATGAATTATCCCAATAGTCCCACTAACAATCGGGTGGCCGGTAATTTTGTCGAGAGTTAATAAGCCATTATATTAGGAGTATTCAACTTTGCATGGTGTTGTTGCGTTTTATAATTAAAGCTACAGATTATGGGAGTAGGCGTGGAACGCATTCATGAAAAAATCAATTCATTCAAGAAAAAGTATTACCTCAACATCTTCGTCCGGGGTGCGCTGCTTTCTCTCGCTATTCTTATTTCATATTTCCTGGTGGCCGCATTGCTGGAGTACAACTTATGGTTAGGTCCTTGGGTAAGATTCTTAATCTTCACAGCCTTTTTTGCCGTCGCCATTCTTTGCCTGTTCCTGTACTTGAAAGAACCTATTAAATGGTGGTTTGCCAAGCGTGGAATTGATGAAGAACAGAGCGCCAAGATCATCGGAGATTATGTCCCGCAGGTAAAAGACAGATTACTAAACTTAATTCAACTATCAGCGCCAAGAAATAAGTCTGCGCTTGCCTATGCGAGCGTGGCGCAGAAATCCAAAGAGTTCGAATCTGTTTCATTTGACGGGTTCTTAGATATAAATCAAAATAAGAAATACCTAAAATACCTGCTAATCCCATTATTCATTGTTATTGCCATACTACTGTTGAACCGCAACATCCTTACGCAAAGCACAAATCGCCTTGTTCACTTTAACCGGCAATACTCCCCGCAAGCACCTTTTAACTTCGTCGTTGACGATGCGTCGCTGTATGCATTCTTCAACGAAAGTTATACCATGAACATCCTGTTGGAGGGCAATGTGCTTCCGGAAAGTGCTTATCTCATCACCGAAAATCAGCGACTAAAATTGGAGAACCAATCTGCAGGACAGTTCTCTTATTTGTTTGACAACATACAGAAAGGGTTTGCATTTCAAATTGAGGCAGCCGGCTTCTTTTCAGACGTTTTTGAGGTATCCCTTATTAGTCGTCCAGATCTTTCCAAGTTCAACGTTGAACTCCAATACCCACCTTACTTGCAGCGCAAAGGTGAATCCCTGACTAACGCAGGGAATCTGGATGTCCCTGAAGGAACAATCGTGAAATGGGTATTATCAACGGCAAATGTTGAGAATGCACGAATCCTATTTGGTTCAGAAAACGAACCAATTGACCTGCAACAGTCTGATAAACAGGTTTTTACAATTAGCAAGGCTTTTAAGAATCCTGACAATTATGAAATTCTCCTGGAAAACGATAAGAGTAGAAACAAAGATAAAATTGCGTACCGAATTGATGTGGTAAAGGACGAGTATCCCAAGATCCAGGTAAATCATTATAAAGATTCCGTGCTTTACAAAATGGTTGTTCTCAGTGGTCTTTTATCTGACGACTATGGAATTAGAAAAGCTCGCATTGCACTTTAGCGTTCGAGATGATAATCAGCAGGAGGTTGTTGCCCGAACTTCCATTATCCCAATTGTTAAAAATGAGGCTCGACAGAGCTTCTTTCATCCCTGGAATTTGGATTCACTAAAACTTAACCCCGGAGATCAACTGGCATTCTCTCTTGAAGTGTGGGACAATGATGGCGTGAATGGTAGTAAGTCGACGAAGACCTCCATCTATACTTTTCAAGTGCCATCAGAAGATAACCTGGTTGCCGAGATACAGAATTCGCAATCGAAGACAAAGCAAAAAATTGACCAGGGAGTGGGAAAAGCAAATAAGCTTCAGCAACAGATAGAACAGGCTAATCAAAAGCTAAAAGGGAAGAACAATCTTGATTGGCAGGATAAAAAAATGCTCGAAGATATCCTGGAACAAAAGCAGGGATTGAACCAACTCGTAGAGGAGCTTAAGGAACAAAACAGGCTCTTGGAGCAAAAAAAGGATGCCTTCACAGAGCAAGATGAACGCATACGGGAAAAGGCGGCACAGATACAGAAATTAATGGACGAACTGCTCGATGAGGAGACTAAGAAGCTATTTGAGGAACTCCAGAAGCTGTTAAGTGAAAAGAGTGATGTTTCACAGATACAGAAGATTCTCGACAAGCTTAATCAAAATACCAGCAACCTGGAAAAGGAGCTGGAGCGCACGCTCGAACTTTTCAAGCAGCTCCAATATGAATTCAAGCTTGATCAAACCACGAGGGATTTGGAGGAACAATTGGCGAAACAAAAAGCCCTGTTAGAAGAAACGAAGTCGCTGGACAGGAATGAAGACAAGAAGTCTGGCAAAAACCAAAAAGACGGGGAGAACAAGAATCAGAAGGATCAAAAGGATGACGGGAAAGCTGAGGACGCCAACACCAGCGAAAGTCAGGAGCTGGCAAAGGATCAGGAAAAGCTTAAGCAGGAATTCGAAAAACTATCGGAGAAAATTGAGGAATTAACGGAATTAGGCGAGGAGCTTCAAAAAAGGGATGATCTTCCATCTAGCGAAGACACCGAAGAAGTAGAACAACAACAAGAGCAAAGCAAAGAGATGCTTGAAAAAAACAGTCCTTCGCAGTCAAAAGCACCTCAACAGAAGGCGATCCAAAAGATGCAAGAAATGCAGGAACAAATGGAAGGAGCCCAAAGCTCAATGGCCATGGAAATAGACATGCAGAACCTTGAGACATTACGCCATATTCTCCATGGTCTTGTAAAGCTCTCCTTTGATGAGGAGAATCTGATGAAGCAGTTCAGCGAGTTGAGTCAAAATGATCCCGCATTTAATGGCATTGCACAAGCGCAACTGAAGCTTCGGGATGACTCTAAAGTGCTGGAAGACAGCTTGTTAGCACTCGGAAAGCGCGATCCTTTTATGGGTTCAATTGTTACCCGTGAAGTTGGAGAGCTAAATGAGCATATGGATAAGGCCATTGAAGCCAATCGCGATAGAAGGAGGCCCCAAGCATCCAGCGAAATGCAGATGACTATGACTTCCATAAATAATCTTGCGCTTATGCTCGATGATCACTTCGACGCAATGATGCAGATGATGGCAAATGCTCAACCATCTATGGGAAAGTCAAAGAAAAAAGGGCAGAAGCCGAGTCTCAGTCAAATGCAGCAACAGCTCAATAGCAGAATTCAGGAGCTGAAAGAGAGTGGGAAATCAGGTCGCCAATTATCAGAAGAACTAGCTCAAATGGCTGCCGAACAGGAACGCATCAGAAAGGCGCTTGAAGAAATGCAGGAGAAAATGACAACGATGGCAAGCTACCTGGCGGAGACATTCCAGGCAAAATGGAGCAAACGGAAATGGATTTGGTAAACAAGCGATTAACAGATCAACTTATCAGGCGGCAGCAGGAAATCGTTACCAGGCTCCTGCAGGCTGAAAAGTCGAGCAAGGGAACAAGATATGGATGATGAACGAAAAGGGGAGACCGCAAAAGAATACGAGAAGGAAATTCCTAAGGCCTTCGAGGATTATTTGCGACTAAAAGAAAAAGAAGTAGAATTGCTAAAAACAATTCCACCAAAGCTTTACCCTTACTACAAAAAAGAAGTAAATGAGTATTTCAAAAGGGTAGGAGAGAATTGACCCAACTATCTAATAGCGGAATGAACACCATCAGCATCCAGGTCCCGTCCATAAAGGAAAACATACGAATGATCGAAAGTTTCATTGACAATGCAAAAGAACGCTTCAGTTTGGATGATGACATCTACGGCAATATTATGATTGCCGTTACCGAGGCTGTTAACAATGCAATTAAGCCATGGCAATGCAAATGACAGATCGAAAAATGTGTTCCTCAGCCTATTTCTCGATAGCAGTATGATTCGATTTGTGATTAAGGATGAAGGCAGCGGATTCAACTATGAAAATCTCCCTGATCCAACGGCACCGGAAAACATTGAAAAACTTGGCGGACGCGGAATATTCTTAATGAAACATCTCTCCGATGAAGTAGACTTTAAGGACAATGGTCGAATCGTAGAGCTTTGTTTTTATATGAACACATAATGCCCTCCATTCATTTCTTTGAAGAACAGATCAAGTTTAGACTACAACATCCCAGGAAAACCAGCGATTGGATACGGGAGTCGGTAAGGCTCGAGAAAAAGAAACTCCTTGAACTCAATTTCGTCTTTTGCACGGATGAGTACCTGGCTGAAATGAATGAAAGATATCTAAACCACGCCACCTATACTGATATTGTAACTTTCGACACCAGTGATGGCCGAAATGGCATTGAAGGCGATATTTATATCAGTATTGATCGTGTACGCGATAATGCATCGAGATACCAATCTGAATTTGATGAGGAGTTGCACCGCGTTATTATTCACGGTGTCTTGCACCTCATGGGCTATTCCGATAAGAGAAAGAGAGACAAAGAGCTCATGAGAAAAAAAGAAGATGCTTACTTATCTTTGCGGACATAAGTTCCACGTGAAACAAATTAAGAGGCCACATTAACCGTCAAAGTTCCACGTGGAACAAAAATGAAAACATTATCCATTCTGGCTGAAAAAGAATCACCTCATGCACATTGAAGTAAATAAAAAGGATGTTTCAAACTTATGATATAATTGTCGTTGGGGCTGGCCATGCCGGCTGCGAGGCGGCAGCGGCGGCAGCAACAATGGGATCCAAGGTTCTCCTGGTAACCATGAATATGAACACGATTGCTCAAATGTCGTGTAACCCGGCCATGGGCGGGGTAGCAAAAGGTCAAATCATACGGGAAATTGATGCTCTAGGAGGCCTATCAGGGATAATCTCGGATAAGTCCATGATCCAATTCCGCATGCTCAACCGCTCAAAAGGCCCAGCAATGTGGAGTCCTCGGACACAAAACGACCGAATGCGCTTCTCAGAAGAATGGAGACTCGCGCTGGAGAAAAACCCGAATATCGACTTCTGGCAGGAAATGGTGCAGGAAATCCTTGTAGAAAATGGCGTCGCTACTGGCGTCAAAACAGGGCTCGGCATCGAAATAAGGAGCAAAACAGTCATACTCACCAACGGTACCTTCCTCAATGGACAAATACACATCGGCGAAAAAAGCTTCGGTGGTGGTCGGGCCGCTGAAAAGGCATCAACTGGAATAACCGAACAACTCCAACAAGTTGGGTTTTAACTCCGGCCGCATGAAGACCGGTACGCCCCCTAGAGTTGATGGCCGCTCATTAGATTATTCAAGAATGGAGGAACAACTGGGCGACCAGGCCCCTTCCAAATTCTCCTATTCAGATACCCAACCACTCACAAAACAATTGAGCTGCTGGATAACCTATACCAATGAACTCGCGCATAACGAACTAAGAAAAGGCTTTGATAAATCTCCCATGTTTCAGGGAAGAATCAAGGGCATCGGGCCCCGCTACTGCCCTTCCATCGAAGACAAAATCAACCGATTTGCCGAAAGAGAGCGGCACCAAATTTTTGTTGAACCGGAGGGCTGGAATACGGTAGAAATCTATGTTAACGGCTTTTCTACATCACTGCCAGAAGATATCCAGTATAAGGCACTATCCCAGATACCAGGTTTTGAGAATGCCAAAATGTTCAGACCCGGATATGCCATAGAATATGACTACTTTCCACCTACGCAACTTCACACGACACTGGAGACGCAACTTATTGATAATCTGTACTTTGCGGGCCAAATCAACGGGACTACGGGCTACGAAGAAGCTGCATGTCAGGGCCTAATGGCCGGCATTAACGCACACAACAAAGTGCATAATAAACCACCCTGGTACTAAAACGGTCAGAAGCCTACATTGGTGTGCTTATTGACGACCTCGTCAACAAAGGCACTGAAGAACCCTACCGAATGTTTACCTCCAGGGCTGAGTATCGAATACTTCTACGCCAGGATAATGCCGACCTGAGATTGACAGCCATCGGCCACGAAATCGGTCTGGCATCTGACTTGCGCCTCCAAAATATGCTCACGAAAAAAGATTCTATCAAACGCCTAACAACACAACTCCATAAAACCAAAGTAGAACCACCGGTAGTCAATACGTTGCTCCGCGAATTCAATACCTCACCAATTCAAGAAAAAATATCACTGGCCAATTTGCTAAAAAGACCACAAATTGACTTGACCAAAGTAAAAATGTTAGGCATTGACGCAGCAACGCTATTAGACAAATTTGATCCCGAAGTGCAAGAACAAGCGGAAATCAATATCAAATATGAAAGTTATGTGCAGCGCGAACAAGAACTGGTGCGAAAATTAGACGGCCTCGAAGACTATAAAATCAAGTCTGACTTCGACTACGATCGTGTCAAAGCTTTGTCAATAGAATCACGAGAAAAGCTAAAACGCATAAAACCAGAAACCGTTGGCCAGGCCTCCAGAATCAGTGGTGTATCGCCCGCCGATCTATCCGTACTGACCATATACATGGGCAAATGAGAAATATTTCAATATGTCCAATCTGCTACGGCAACAAATTCACACCATTCCTCACCTGCGAAGACTTCACCGTAACACATGAAACATTCACAATAATCAGGTGTTCCCAATGCGCGTTCCTCGTCACTTCACCAACGCCAGACCTAGACCATCTCGGTCATTACTACAAATCGGACGCATACATCTCCCACGCTGCTAACGCCTCAACTGTAGAAGAAAAACTCTATAGACTAGCCCGCAGCTTTACATTATCGTGGAAACTAAGACTCATAAGTAAACGACTCCCCGGATCAAGCCCATCAACCATACTGGATTATGGATGCGGGACTGGCCAGTTCCTAAGAAAATGTCAAACAAAAGGTTGGAAAATTCAGGGTATAGAACCTTCGGAACATGCACGACAACAATCCGCCGCGTTAACCCAAACTCAGATACCCGCCGTATTAGATCTAGCCAAACACAGTGGCTTTGATGTTATTACACTCTGGCATGTCCTTGAGCACGTCGTCGACCTAAACGAAACCATACAAAATCTTAAGCTAGCATTAACCGACGCCGGTACCATGTTTATAGCCGTACCCAACCCAAATTGTTGGGACGCCGCACACTACCGTCACTACTGGGCCGGATACGATCTTCCACGCCATCTTTGGCACTTCTCACAATCCAATATGGCAACACTCATGAAAAATAATGGCCTTAGAATCATCAGAACGCAACCCATGAAACTAGACGCTTTCTATATTAGCTTATTAAGCGAAAAGTATCAGAAACAAAGGACAAGCCTGGAAATACTTATTGCTGCCTTAGTTAACGGATTCAAATCAAACCACTTCGCTACAAAACAAAATGATTATTCCAGCCTAATCTATATCGTGCAGAAATGAACTTCGAAAAACAAATCCATTGGCTAATCTACCCCCTGTTCTTTCTCGCCTGCGCAAGACAGACAGCCCCCACAGGTGGCCCAAAGGACACAATACCTCCAATTCTTATCAAGGCAAACCCCACAAACGGTCAGACCAATTACACAGGATCCACTCTGGAATTAACATTCAATGAAATGCTGTTGCTTAACAACCCTAAGGAACAAATCATCATAACCCCAGAAATAGGAAAGGAATTTGACGTGGAAACAAAAAAAAACAAACTCATCCTCACCTTTAAGAACTCGCTATCGCAAAACACAACGTACTCAGCGAATTTCCGAGAAGCGGTCCAGGACATCACCGAAAAAAATCCTACAGAAAACCTAAAAATTGCCTTTAGTACGGGCGACTACATTGACTCTCTCTCTATAGCTGGTACAGTATATGACCTCTTGAAATATACCGAAAGCAAAGACGCTACGGTTGCACTCTTCCAAACCGATACATTCAACATTTTTGAACACAAACCCACCTACTTCACCAAGACCGACAAAGAAGGAAAATTCATTCTTACCAACCTCAAACCAGGAGCGTATTACGTCTATGCAATGAATGATAAGAACAAGAATCTGACAATCGAAAGCAGATCTGAATCATACGGATTCAAATCAACGAGCCTTCAGCTCAACACAAACGTTGACACCATAGGTATACCCCTCATTAACCTCGACGCGCGGCCACTAAAATTAACGAGCGCACGCCCATCGGGTGCATATTTTAATATCAAAACCTCAAAAAGCCTTGCAGACTACACCATCGAAAGCACCAATGCCACAGACGTCGTCTCATCCTTTGGCGACGACGCCGCAAACATCAGAATATACAACACTTTTAAAAATGTCGATAGCCTCCAAATACACCTTGTCGCACACGACAGCATTCAGAACAACATCGACACCACACTGTATGTTAAGTTCTCCACTAGGCAGCTCCAACCAGACGATTTTAAAACTACAAACGCCGGTTTCAGAGTATTAGGCCCGAAAGGACAAATAACGGGCAGAATCAACTTTACCAAGCCGCTTCATGAGATCAACTATGACAGCATATATTACCAAATCGATTCCGCAACACGCATACCCATAACACCTCAAGACATACAAATAGACAGCCCGCACAACACACTTACCATAAAGAAACTGTTTGACCCTGCATTGCTGGCCAAACCAGCACCAACAGATCAAACCACCAACACGAAATTCACACAGCAAAGCACACAAATTGCAATCGCTGCCAACACACCTCAACCAAAACCGACAAATAAACCATACCAACTGTACATCGCACCAAAAAGCCTCATCAGCATAGACTACGACAGCAGTCAATTAATGTCAGACATCATCAAACCAACCACACCGCAAACCACAGGGACTATCATCGTCAGAGTTGAAACAGAACAACCGAACTTCATCGTTCAACTCCTCACAACAGATTTCAAAATCGTGGACGCTACGATCAACAATAGCCTAACCGCATTCGAAGACCTGGACCCGAAAACTTACCAAATTCGCCTAATCATCGACTATAACAACGACAAAAAGTGGAGTCCTGGAAACTTCTTCGCCAACCAGGAACCAGAACCGGTAATTTTTTACAGAAACGAAAAACAAGAAACATCTGTTAACTTAAAGGCCAATTGGGAACTCGGTCCATTGTTGATAACGTTCTAACAACTTGTTCACAAACAACAATCAATACAGCTAAAACACCAGCAACCATAACCCAGCCAGGCGCTCAAAATAAACATGTGTACAACAACAGCATTCATCCACATCTTGTAAAGCAAAACATATCAACACAAAAGTTATCCACACAACGACGCTAATGTATACAACCCCATAACGTCCTCCACCAGACACAATTAACGACTCGAAATAATCAACATACTATCAACAGGCAAACGCAACAAAAACTGTCAACACTTCAACATGGCTAATAACAATAATAAAATAATATATATAATAAGAATAATAAGAGCTCCTCTGATGCGGATAACATTCTTCCTTACTCTTTTTATCACTGACTGCTCACGCACAAACTGACGAACAGGTTCAACTTGCAAATGAATATTTACTAAAAGGCGACAAAAATAAAGCACTGGAACTTTATCGCGACCTGGCGAAGAAAGACGATAATACTTCGTTTATTTACAACAACTATGTGAATGTCTTGATTGATCTGGGCTTGTTTGATGAAGCACAAACTTTTTTAAAGAAGATAACAAAGCGCGATCCTCAAAATCTGCAGTATCGGTTAGATATGGGACTTACACTTTTGCGCTCAGGAGATTTAACCAAGGCGGACAAATATTTTAAAGAACTTATAATTCAAAACAAAGGCAATGTGCAGCGGATAAAGGCTATGTCTAATTATTTTATGTCGCGTTCGCTAATGGATTATGGAATTCTCGCGCTGACTGAAAGTAGGGAGGCGCTTGGAAATCCCAACCTGTTCTGTCTTGATCTGGCAATGTTGTATCGCGTAAAAGGTAATCAAGATAAAATGGTACAAGAGTATTTGTCGTATGTGACGCAAAGCTCTGCAAACATCCAGTACGTGAAGAATGTACTTCAGACCCTTTTGGCAAAACCTGAGGAACTTGAAAGCCTTGAAAATCTCTTGTACGACAAAGTACAGCAATTTCCCGATGTTGAGGTTTACGCTGATCTGTTAATTTGGGTTACCATGCAACAGAAGAATTTTTACGCATCGTTTATACAAGCAAGAGCATATGACAAACGTTACAAGCGCGACGGTGAAAAATGCATGGAAGTCGCTAAGGTAGCTTTAGATAACGATGACTATGACAACGCACTAAAAATATACCGATACTTAGTACGAGAATATCCTGGCTCGCCTAATTATTTGTTGGCCAGGTTAGGAATGCTCCGAACACGAGAAGAACGGGTGAAGAATAGTTTTCCAGTAAAAACGGACTCAGTCAGAATACTCATATCTGAGTATCGGGATTTTATCAGCCAATACCCGGATAACGTCAATGCATTAGAGGCTTCAAAAAGCCAGGCGATACTCTTTGCAAATTATCTTGACTCGCAGGATTCTGCTATCCAAATTTTAGTCAAGCTGATCGCCAATCCAAAGGCCACGCAATATCTAAAGTCAAAAGCCAAATTGGTTCTTGGTGATATTTATATTCTCAAGGGTGAACCCTGGGAATCTACCTTGCTGTATTCTCAGGTTGAAAAAACGCAGAAGGAAAATCCTGTGGGCTATGAGGCGAAACTGAAGAATGCAAAACTGTCGTACTACAAAGGTGATTTTCGTCTCGCGCAGGAACACCTGGATATTTTGAAGCAGGCTACAACGCGTGAAATTGCCAACGACGCATTGGAATTGAGCATGCGGATAAAAGAAAATATCGCATTCGATTCGGTTGGCGAAGCACTAATGGAATACGCCTCCATTGAATTATTGTTGTATCAAAACAAAACGGATCTTGCCCTGGAGAAGATTCAAAATTTGAAACAAGGTCTATCGAGCGAAGGGAAGGCGATCTCGAACCAAACAATACTAGATGACGTCTATTGGTTAGAGGCAAATGTCAGAATGCGACGCGGAGAATTTGAAACAGCGATTTTGTTATTACAGAAAATTCAGGAGGAATATGGCGATGATGTGCTCGCTGACGACGCGTATTTTTTACTGGGTGAGATTTATGAAAGGCAGCTTGGCAATAAGGAAAGATCCATGGAGATATACCGCGACTTCTTGACGAAGTATCCAGGAAGCGTTTATGCTGCCGAAGCCCGAAAAAGATTTCGACTACTGCGTGGTGATTTCGCTGATGAAGTTCGCACGCCGCAGTAGAAGGGACAAACGCTACACACCTGTTTTAAAGTTTAGATATTCCACCAATAGGTAAATTTTATTACCAGAGATCGATTTTTTACACCAAATGTTTCTGGCAGGTAATTATCGGTATAGACGATGAACAAATCTGAAGCTGGCTTGTACCGCCACTGGAGACGAGTGTTAAGATTAACGTTGTTCTGTTGTTCGTTATACTGTGCAAACGCAGTGAAGAATAATTTGTTGGTCATCGTTACATCAAGTCTTGGTCCGATAAGCCAGAATGTATTTCTACCCCAAGGTTGCGGTAGATCAATATCGTTGTAGTTAAGGGTCAATGTCAGGCTTGCGTAAGGCTGAATGCGATAACCTATCTCACCGCCTAGATTTAATCGCGTGCCATTTTGATAATATCCACCGTAGCGGCTCGTGAAAAGATAGGTTAACAGACTTTGTGGTTTTGACGTAAAGTTAAGACCAAAGGAATTCCAGAAATGCTCCGTGCCTGCAGCCAGAGAATCCAAACCTGAATTTGTTGGATCAAATGGTTGGAGAAGTTTCACATAATCATGGGCTACCCATCCTGTTAGAAGATTTAGTTTCCGGAAAGTTATGGTGTAAGAAAGGTATGTTGTGTTGTCTGTTTTGTGAAAAGAATCATCAAAAAAGTAGGATGCCATTAGGGTTGGTCCATGACTGAGGATAGCGTCTCCCTTGGGGAAAAAGAGATATCCGACTTCAGGGTTTATTCTCACGTATTTGCTTCTTGGTACGTAACCAACTTCAGCGTTAAAGTGCTCACCTACATATTCGTGCTGCCATCCTATCACTACTTTGCGATTCTTGTATTGCAAATTTGCCGCATGCGTAAAATCCTTTCCACTTTTATCCGGACTGAAAGATTTCAAGAACACTGCTTTGCCTGTCCATAAGTTGTTTGAAGAAGCCAGATTGTATTCAAGTCCCAGGTTTCGATTATACTGGGAATAAACCGGCGCCTCAGGATCCGTACTTACCTGATAGTCCAGCGACTGTTTATTAACAAAGATGAACCCAATATTCGAACGGGCGAACACTCTGCGCTGTAAGGCCACGACAGCGAAATTTTGACGTGGCAGGTAGTCTTCATTCACTTTGGCAGTTTGCATGTCCATCATACCGACCCGCCAATTCTTATTGAGTTTGCCACTGAATCGTGCCCCCCATTCAATAGGTGCACTCAAACCAATCCGCCTGGAAAAAAAAGGGCGGATTGTAGGATATCCAAAATTGGCGAAGAGGTCAGCGTTTTCAAGAAAGAATTGACGCCTTTCAGGAAAAAAAAGCTCAAACCGATCGAGGTTGGTTACCTGGCGATCTACATCGACCTGCGAAAAATCAGGATTAATGGTCAGGTCTAAACTCAATGAGGACGTGACTGCGATTTTTGCATCCATTCCAATTTCTTTCCTGTAAGAAGGCGCAGTTTCACCTTCATAGTCCTTAGATACTCCACCGAGTGCATATGGAATGATTGAAATATTCGGCCCAACTTCAGGAGGAGGCTCGTCCCATACCAAAATGCCGCTGTACGCCAGCGATGCAGTTGGAAATTGGCGGGGAACGGGAGCCCAGCTAGATTTTTCGGTGGTCTTAAGATCCAACCTGCTGAAATTGATGCCCCACCTCGTAATTCCTTTTTTGTAGCGGATACTTTTGAAGGGTATGGCAGCCTCGAATACCCACTTATCATCGTATTCCTTTACAGTAGAGGTCCACTTATTATCCCAACTCAGATCCACACTTCCGCCTCCATACATCATGCCATCCCATTGCGCCCCGGCAGCGTTGGCACCAAACGAGAAACCGTTTGTTTGGTCGTCGAACGGATCCATGAACAAAAGGAAATTGTCATTCTTGCCAAAAGCAAAATCCCTCCGCAATGACTCTACAAAATATCTGCCCGGCAAAAGATGGAAACATGTGGCAATAATGTACAGATTTTGCTTGTCGTAGGTCATTCTAACCTCCGTTTTTACCCTGGCATTACTGGTGTCCATCGGGAGTACCATAAAAAAGTCTGACGCCACATCAGCCTGTAACCAGGCCTCCTCTTCCATGATACCATCAATTGCTATCTTGCTAACGGCCTGGCGCAAGTGAAGTTGATACGACTCATTGATCTTCTGCCCATAAAGGCCCGGGTTCAGGAAGAAAATAAACAGTAGTGCAAAGAGAATTCTCATCGGCGGCAATTTCGCCATATGTATTTTAAAAACAAGCCCGTTTGGATGGATGCGCCGCCGGATAATTTGACGGTTATACAGCTTGACCACGAGATGCATGGTTGATTATTATACTGCCGGCAAAGAACCCAGGGTGCATAATGGCAGCTATATTTTCTGAAAAAATCGCCTACACTTAGTATGCATGCATAACAAAGTTTATTACCTTCGTAGGCTATCGAAATCGTATGCGTAAAGAAGAAACAGTTGATCATAATATTAAGTCGGCCTGGCACACGATATCGCGTATGTATAACCAGCAAGCGAGCAAACATGACATTACTACTTCCATAGGTTTTGTTCTGCTTAATATTAACGCTGAAGAAGGAACACCCGCGACCAAGATAGCCCCCTTGATGGGTTTGGAGGCCCGAAGCCTCACCCGTATGCTGAAAACCATGGAGGAGAAGAAACTCATATTTCGCGAACGTGATCTGATTGATAAACGCTCTGTGCGAATCTTCCTCACAACGCTGGGCAAAAACAAAAAAGAGATTTCCCGGCAAACAGTCCTTAATTTTAACAACAAAGTAAAAGCGCTAATTCAAGGGGACATGCTAAAAATATTTTTTGAGGTAATTAATGAAATAAACCTGCTTGCCTTAAAGGAAATCGCGGAAGTCGAAAAAAACAAACAGGAAGTATCAAGCATGGCTGAAGAATAGATGCAAGCCTGAATGATTTGGAGATAAACACAAGTAAACCATAACATGAAACGTTCAATTCGCAAAGTTGCAGTGCTGGGTTCAGGGGTGATGGGTTCCGCCATTGCCTGTCATTTCGCTAACATAGGCTGTCAGGTTTTGTTGCTAGACATCATACCAAAGGAACTTACGGAAGAAGAGCGTGCAAAAGGGCTGTCGCTGGAGAGCAAAGCCGTCAGAAACAAAATTGTTCAAAGTTCTTTCGACCGATCCATTAAATCAAATCCCGGCCCGATCTACAGCAAACGATTTATTTCCCGCGTCACTTTGGGCAACTTCACGGACGACATGCAGCGGATCAAGGACTACGATTGGATTATCGAAGTTGTTGTGGAAAACCTTGAGATCAAGAAAAAAGTGTATGAGGAAGTTGAGAAATACCGCAAGCCAGGATCGCTTGTTACATCAAATACATCAGGTATTCCAATTCACTTAATGGCAGAAGGCAGGAGTGAAGATTTCAAGAGAAATTTTTGCGGTTCACATTTTTTTAATCCCCCCCGATATCTGAAACTTTTGGAGATCATCCCTACCCCGCACACAGATCCAGAGATTGTGAAATTCTTGATGCACTATGGCGATCTATTTTTAGGGAAAACGACTGTTTTATGTAAAGACACGCCAGCTTTTATTGCCAACCGCGTTGGGGTGTTCTCCATCATGAAGGTAGTAGATTCAATGCGTAAGCTTGATCTTAATATTGATGATGTTGATAAATTAACGGGGCCTGTAATTGGGAGGCCCAAGTCAGCAACCTTTAGGACTTCAGATATCGTTGGACTGGACACATTGAT
Organism: uncultured Bacteroidota bacterium; assembly: GCA_963714945.1. Taxonomy (GTDB): domain Bacteria; phylum Bacteroidota; class Bacteroidia; order Cytophagales; family Cyclobacteriaceae; genus Chryseolinea. The sequence goes on from CAVQQL010000019.1 coordinate 93,068, forward strand.
AAAGGTTTCCGGAAATCTATACGAGGCCTTGAAAAATGATGAGGGTCGCAATTACTTCAAGTTGTCGGACGTAGTGTTGAAGATGGAGCAAAACAAATGGTTGGGTGATAAGACAGGTCAGGGTTTTTATAAAAAAACAAAAAATGCAAAAGGTGAAACGGAGATTCTTACGCTTGATTTGAAAACGTTGGAATACAAGGCAAAGGCCAAAACCAAATTTGCAACGCTGGAGACAACCAAGACAATTGATAACCTGCATGATCGGTTCGAAGTTTTGTTCGCAGGTAAAGACAAGGCGGGGGAGTTTTATCGCGACTCATTCTTTGGTTTGTTTCAGTACGCGTCGAATAGAATTCCAGAAATTGCAGACGAGCTTTATAAAGTCGATGATGCTGTCTGTGCAGGGTTTGGTTGGCAGCTAGGGCCATTTGAGACTTGGGATGCCGTCGGTGTCGAGAAAGTGCTGAAAGGGATGGAGGCGGCAGATAATAAACCGAATCAATGGGTTTATGAAATGTTAGCTGCCGGGAATAAATCATTTTACATCGTTGAAGAAGGCAAGCGGAAATTCTACGACATTCCAAGTAAGTCATATAAATCTATTCCTGGAAAAGAAGAATTTATCATGCTGGAGAACCTTACCGAAAATGTTGTCTGGAAAAATGCTGATTCAAAAATCACGGATCTAGGAGATGGTGTACTGAATTTTGCGTGGCATAGCAAAAGCTATACGTTAGGCAGTGCCGTTGTGGAAGGACTAAATAAGGCGATTGACCTTGCTGAGAAGGATTATAAGGGGCTTGTGATAGGACATCAGGGAGCTGACTTTTCACTTGGCGCAAACCTTGGGCTTGTCTTCATGTTTGCCATAGAACAGGAATACGATGAGATTGATTTTATGGTTCGTCAGTTCCAAAATTCAGTAATGCGGATTCGATATTCTTCGGTGCCTGTTGTGGTGTGCCCTCAGGGAAGAACGCTAGGGGGAGGTTGTGAAATGACAATGCATGCAGATATTGCGCAGGCAGCCGCCGAAACGTATATCGGCCTCGTTGAAGTTGGCGTAGGATTAATCCCCGGCGGCGGCGGAACGAAGGAGTTTACAAAGCGCGTAAGCGATTCTCTAGAAGCTGGCGATGTCGAGCTCAACGCACTGCAAAACGCCTTTATGAACATCGCTACAGCCAAGGTGGCCCTCTCAGCGGAAGAGGCGCGTGAAATGGGAGTCCTGCGTAAGCGGGATCGCGTATCCGTCAATAGGGATCGTCAACTGCTGGACGGCAAGGCTGCCGTCGTTGAGCTGTTCGATGCTGGTTATACCATGCCATTACAGGCTAAAAACATAAAAGTGCAGGGTCGTGCAGGATTGGCCCTGTTTATGGCTGGCGTTCACGGCATGAAGGCCGGAAACTATATTTCTGAACATGATCAGAAAATTGCGCTGAAGATAGCCAATGTCATGTGTGGCGGGGACCTTACCTCACCACAGGAGGTGAGCGAGCAATACCTCTTGGATCTGGAACGGGAAGCTTTTGTCTCCCTTACAGGTGAAAGAAAAACTTTGGAAAGAATACAATCAATTTTAACTGGTGGTAAACCGTTACGAAACTAAATATGGATGCATACATCGTAGCTGCCAAAAGGACGGCAAACACAAGGGCGAAAAAGGGAGGATTTCGTTTTACACGCCCCGATGATTTTTCAACAGACCTTATCAAGGCCTTGGTCCAGTCTGTACCTGGACTGGAAAACAAGATGGTGGACGATCTAATCGTTGGCAACGCCGTCCAGGAAGCTGAGCAGGGCATGCAAATGGGCAGAATGATAGCACTCACGGCATTAGGTCTTGATAATGCAGGAATGGTGATCAACCGATATTGCGGATCCGGGATAGAAGCTATACACCTCGCCTCTGCAAAAATTCAAGCAGGCACCGGGGATTGCATCATCGCCGGTGGCGCAGAGTCTATGTCACTCGTTCCTGTTATGGGCTGGAAGACGGCACTAAACTATCAGATTGCGAAAGACCATCCCACGTACTATACCAGCATGGGGCTTACTGCAGAAGAGATTTCGAAGCAGTATAAGATCTCTCGTGAAGATCAGGACAAATTTGCTTTTGACTCGCACATGAAAGCGCTGCAAGCACAGCGGGACGGGAAGTTGCGCGAAGAAATTCACCCAATTACCACGCGAGAAGTTTATGTGGATGAAAGTGGTAAGAAGAAAACAAGAGAAATGGTGGTAGATACCGATGAAGGTCCACGGCCGGAAACCTCTATCGAAGCGCTATCGAAATTGAAACCCGTTTTTGCGCTGGGCGGATCAGTTACTGCCGGCAATTCCTCACCGACAAATGATGGAGCAGCTTTTGCGGTAGTCATGTCCGAGACGATGGTGAAGCAATTGGGCCTGAAACCGATTGCCCGTATGATGAGTTACGCGGTTGCAGGGGTTGATCCACGCATTATGGGCATTGGCCCCGTGGCAGCTGTACCCAAGGCACTTCAACGCGCTGGTTTGAAATTGAATGATATTGACTTGATTGAGCTAAATGAAGCGTTCGCGGCCCAATCCTTAGCCGTAATTCGGGAACTCGAAATCGATCCGGCTAAACTTAACGTTAATGGTGGAGCCATCGCCTTGGGGCATCCGCTGGGAAGCAGTGGAGCCCGCCTGTCATTAACTTTGTTCAATGAACTCAAGAGAAGAAATAAAAAATACGGCCTCGTTACCGCTTGCGTTGGAGGCGGACAAGGAGTAGCCGGCATTTACGAAATGATTTCCTGAAAACTTATAGGGTAAGACACTTAAAGAGATAATATGATTACAACTGAAAAAAAGGCGTCGATCAAAGGTGGTGAGTTTCTCATCCGCGAAACACAGGCAAACGATATCTTCATCCCAGAAGAATTTACGGAAGAACAAAAAATGATTCGTCAGCAGTGCAACGATTTTCTGGAAAAGGAAGTTACCAACCGCTTGGATGAAATAGACTCCATGAAAGACCCAAAACTTATGCCGGCACTCCTTGATAAGGCAGGTGAACTTGGGTTGCTTGGGACTTCTGTACCCACGGAATATGGTGGCTTTGGAATGGACTTCAATACCACCATGTTAGTAGCCGAAGTTATTGGGGCAGGGCATTCTGTTGCCGTTGCACTCTCAGCCCATACAGGCATCGGTACCTTACCTATCGTGTATTATGGCAGTGAAGAACAAAAGAAAAAATACCTGCCAAAATTGGCAACCGGAGAATTTAAAGCCGCCTATTGCTTAACAGAACCTGACTCCGGCTCCGACGCAAACTCCGGTAAGACCAAAGCCGTACTAAGTGGAGACGGAAAACATTACATCATTAATGGCCAAAAAATGTGGATCACGAATGGCGGCTTTGCCGACGTCTACATTGTATTCGCGAAGATCGATAACGACAAGAATCTGAGTGCTTTCATCGTTGAAAAATCTTTCGGTGGCATTACGATGAATGAGGAAGAACATAAAATGGGGATTAAGGGATCTTCGACACGACAAATTTTTTTCAATGACTGCGCAGTTCCCGTTGAAAATCTTCTATCCACAAGAGAGAACGGTTTCAAGATTGCAGTGAATATTTTGAATGTTGGTCGGATAAAACTTGGCGTCGCCGCCGTTGGTGGATCAAAACAGACAATCTCCCTTGCAACCAACTACGCGAAGGAACGAAAGCAATTTGGCACATCAATTTCCAATTTTGGGGCGATCAAACACAAGATCGCTGAAATGACTACCAAAGTGTTTGCGTCCGAGTCTGCATGTTATCGAGCTGGTCAAAATATTGACGATGCATATAATGCGCTGGTGGCAACAGGCGTTGACCCGGCGAAGGCCAAGTTAAAATCCCTGGAGGAATTTGCAATAGAGTGTGCGATTTTAAAAGTTCACGGATCGGAAGTGCTTGACTTTGTGGTGGACGAAGGGGTTCAGATTTATGGGGGTATGGGTTTCTCCGCTGACGGACCAATGGATCGCGCATACCGTGATGCGCGTATTAACAGAATTTTTGAAGGGACAAACGAGATCAATAGAATGCTTACAATTGACATGCTCATGAAGCGCGCCATGAAAGGCAATATCGATCTGATGACCCCGGCCATGGCTGTTCAAAAAGAATTGATGGCTATTCCGGATTTTGGCGCCAGTGAGGAGGAAGGTGTTTTTATGAAGGAGAAGAAAGCTTTGTCGAATATGAAAAAAGCTGGTCTCATGGTTGCGGGCGCCGCTGTACAAAAGTTCATGACAAAATTATCGGAAGAGCAGGAAGTGTTGATGAGCCTCGCTGATATGCTTATCGAAGGGTACGTTGCCGAATCAACGTTGCTGCGTGTGGAGAAACTGATTGGACTGCGGGGAGAGGAAGCTTGTACGGTTCAAAAAGAAGTAGCCCTGATATATCTTCACTATGCCATTGAGAAAGCCGCGTCATGTGGACGTGCGGCTATCACTGCATTTGCTGAGGGCGATGAACAACGACTTATGCTCATGGGACTAAAGCGGTTTACAAAGATCGATCCTTACAACTTGAAAGCGGCACGAAGAAAGGTGGCAGACTTCGTTATCGAAAAAGGAGAATATCCTTTTTGATCCGAGTAAAACGTCAACACGGTAATTGCATTGTATTTTTCTGTCCAGAATTGCAGATCGACCTGTTCACTTTTCAACACTAGCACGAGCGCGCAAAAATAAAAAGTGCGTTTGCACGCAGCTACAGGGGTTAGTAAAGAATTGCATCATTTTTGGTGCAGTTTCCAAAAAAAAACCTGGCACTATGCAATCCAAGAGCTCAACGTCAACAGTACTGGTCATTTTGCTAATTGTCTGTACCTTCCCTATTTGGGTCGGCATCGCAGCGGGTATTTTCGGGCTGATGGCCGGGTTAATCGGAGCCGTCTTTGGAATTCTTGCTGGGGTTTTTGGCGCAGTGTTCGGGATTGTGGGTAGTATTCTTGGAGGTATCTTTCATTGGGGAGGGGGCTTTCATTGGAATTTTCTTACGATTCTTCTCATTGTGGGAATAATCGTGCTAATCAGCAGACCAAGAAAGCATTAAACAGCTACGAGACAGGGTGTGTGTTGTACAAGCCCGGGTTGAGAAAATAGCGGGAAAAAACGGGATACCTGTTGACCTCTCGGAGCTCAGGCCTTAACCTGTCAATAAAAACCACCTTATACTGAAATTCGTATCCTTTGTTGATATTAATATCTTTTCTGACTGTGTACCATTGTCCGTTCCAGGGGTTTAGGACCTTGATTTCAAGGTGAAATAAGCCAGGTGTGCTTCTTAGGCGTACAAACTTATTGGGTTCCTTATTGCAGAGTTTACCATTCACATAAACCTGCATAGCGATTCCTTTTTCGCATTGAATGGCTATTCCCGAATCATAAGCAAACAAGGGAAAACTTGACGCCAATAGTAGCAGAATAACTAACTTTTTCATGGCAGTGCATTTGGTTTGTATATGCAACCACCGTGCCATCCTACGGAAGTATGGCGGGATGTAGTCTAGGGGCCGGATAAGAGATTTTCGAGAAGAGAAAACAAAATGGCATTGTCTAATTGCTCCATTTTATCCCGCAACCTATGGCTTTTGTTTTGGTTGTCGCAATGGGTTTGTTTTCCAACAGGGCATTAACAGCCTCTTCTACGTACCTTCTCGTCGCCGCAGAAGCATCCCGTGAATTGTTGTCGATTGTTCCGATGTAGGCTATTCTGAAGGCCTGAGAATCTCTCTTAAGGACAAAAACATGTGGTGTATTGGATGCACCAAAGGAGCGCGCCACGCGCTGATGCTCATCTACCAGGTATGGAAAAGTATAATCCTTCCGCTTCGCCCGGGCAACCATTTCGCTAAACGAATCCCCGGGAGACAGCGCCGGATCATTTGGATTGATTGTCACTACCGGAAAACCTTTTGAGCTATACCGCTTGTGTAGGTCGAGTATCCTGCCATTATATATTTTCGAATACGGGCAGGTATTGCAGTCAAATATAAGGATGACCCCCTGCTCGGTCCTGTAATCAGAAAGAGAAACCATCTTTCCATCAACGTTCTTCAATGTGAAGTCGGCAACAACGTCGCCAATATCATAGGAAGTGGTGTTCCATGCGAAGAGAAAAACAAGTGACATCAACAGGCAAGTTTTTTGTACGTTTTTCATATGGCATTGATTTTTTTGGATGGTATTACTGTTTTAGCTCAGAAATGAATCTCTCAAGGTCACCCTTGGCGAGTTCTCGGTCAACAAATCTTCTTTTTCCTGTCTTTTGGTTTATTATGAGCGTTGCTGGAATTGCCCCACCCCAGTGCTTGTCCACCTTTTCGATCCAGGCGTTGTAGTCGATTTCATCCAATAGGAGTACCTCAGATTTCATATTCTTTCGGTTTATGAACACGTTAACTTTGTCCAGTTTCTCGACATAGTCAAGATTGACAAGGGTTACCTTAATTGCTGGATCATTCTCGGCATTGAGGGCCTCAAACAAGGGAAGCTCTTTTACGCAGGGAGCGCACCATGTCGCCCAGAAGTTGATAACGTTAATCTGGTCGGATTGCGATTCGATCAGTGAATGAAGCCTGTCAAATTTTATTACCGTTGCCTCTTGGGCTTTTCCGCAGTACGCGGCGAGAATAAGAACAAAAAAAACTGTTATACGCATTACTTAAAACTTAAATTGTCATTGTTGGGTTCAGCTTTGCCTGATTACTTGAGCGGAATGAGTATGGGAAAGAAATCAATGGTTTATTGAAGAAAAACGTTAGAATTCAGGTACTTATAAAGCAATAAAAAACCATAAAAAGATGTCCACAAAACAAGGCAGTTATCCACATTACCTAATTATTACACTTTAACACACATATAATCAATTAGTTATCCTTCATTTTTTCAATCAATTCTTTGTGGACAACTTAAAACGCCTCAAAACCCATCTTTGCGCGACACGGATTTCATTGTAATTTTCAGATATTCAGAGCACTAGCAAAAAAAGAAGTATTGATCAACTATTCTAACGGATATGGCGAAGTTTTCAAATGCAATTACAGATCTTTTTGGCATTCCTTTTCCAATAATTCAAGCTGGTATGGTGTGGTGCAGTGGATGGAGACTTGCCGCTGCCGTAAGTAATGCGGGAGGGCTGGGCCTGATCGGTGCTGGATCCATGCATCCTGTAGACTCTGCAGGATCATATCAGAAAATGTAAGGCAGCAACCACAAAGCCATTTGGCGTTAATGTTCCGTTGCTATACCCGGAAA
>CAVQQL010000020.1:0-111165 GCA_963714945.1 uncultured Bacteroidota bacterium
AGCAAACTGACAAACTCGGTTGCGGAATCCTTGGCTTGAGAGCTAGCTAGCAGCGGCCCCCAGTTCGCTTCGACACCATTGTCGGAGAAACTATGAATGGTAAAGTAATCATCACTACTCAAACTGTCAATCATTGCATTGAATGCAGCCTTTGCGTCGTCAAGCTTTCGTCCTTCCATGGAACCAGAGACGTCAATGACAAAGACAATGTTTCGCTTCAACGGCCCAATGTCTAAAAGAGAAGCTGGATTAAAGAGATGCATAAAGCAGGTACCATCAGATAACAAGAGTCCATTCTCGGGGAGGGGACCAGGATCGTAATGACCACGAAGGAGGCGCGGTAGCATATCTCCGTCCGAAATGTTGTGTGCCTCGTAATGAGCAGTTGCTGTGTTGACTTGTCGGTCAATGTTCATGCTACCGAGAGCGGGTGTGTCCAAGTCAAATTCGGCAACACCACTCTCTGGTTCGGATATCTTCAAGTCCATGATGATTTCATTCACTTGAACTCCTGGTGAAAGTGGGATTTGAAAGGAAACTTGATGCTGTTTACGACGAAGCAATTCCTCCATGCCAAGCACAAGACTAGTCTTTCCCAAGGGTGGGAGCGAAACTTGCAGAGCATAATTGGTGGAATCCCACGCAGATAGTAGAGCAGCAGGCTTTCCTTCCGATGCAGTATCGTTAAAGCTTTCGATTGCCTTTTCCAAAGCTTCTACTCGTCCAGTCCACGTACAGCCATTGTCAGCAAGGATTTCCAAATTAGTGACTCGAGCGTCAAGCGGGAGTTGCAGAGTAAGTCCGAGTATGGTAGCACAGTCACGTTCGTTGACAAAATCCACATTGACTGTAGTCTGTGCGAAACGAGACGTGATTGTCGTGTTGACTCGATACGATTCAATTCGCGTCAAGGCTTGTTCGGCGGCGCGCGCCGTCGCCATCAGTGATGCGGCCGCGGTTACGAATGCAAATTGAACGAAGTTCATATTTCATAGTCACTTATTCAACAACGTGTTGTTATGTTTGTAAAGAGGGAAAAGCCCCTTCGATGCTGAGAACTGTCGCCCGCATTTATGCGGAAATAAACCCGGACAGTTCTTACCGTTACGCTGAGCAATCGTTGGCGCTTGCCAAGCAACTGAATTTTACACTGGATGAAGGCGGCGCTATGAGAGAAATGGGCTACGCTTTAGTAAATAAGGGCAATTACCCCCGGGCATTACAAACACTTTTGGCAGCAATGGCTATCCTTGAAGACCGTAAAGTTGAACGAAATGTATTAGTAGGCAGGTTTGCCGGTGATGATGAACTTATGTACCGGGCTGCTTTGCCGTATGCACAAAGGCTGAGTGAAATTGCTTTCACCCACCAGAATTTAGGGCTACTATATGCCAATTCGACCAATTATGAAAGAGCCTGGCAACATTATCTGCTGGGCAGGCAAAAGGCTGAAGAGTCTGGTAGTGTTCCCATGCAAAGTATTGTTTACCTCACCCTTAACCGTGTTTATCTCAACCTGAACAAAAATGATTCAGCGCTCATCAGCATTAAGCTGGCATATAATAAAGTAATGGAATCAGGATATAAAAGATATTTGGGGAGCGTATTGTTGAACATGGGTCGTACCTATGCTGTATTGGGACATGCTTCCATTGCCAATGCGTATTATAGAAAATGTTTAAAGGCAAGTGCAGAAGATGATTATTACAGAGGTGTAATAGCAGGAAATCTTTTACTGGCTGACTACTACACTGCATCGGGAAAAAATGATTCCGCTTTTTTTCATATCAAGAATGCTCTTGCAGAAGCACAAATCATGGATTCGCCTGATCTGTTGTTGCGGATTTATACTTCCTTGAGCCGTTATTACCTTAATACAGGCAATAGCGATAGCACTGTTAAGTACCAGGCATTAATTATTAATATAAATGACAGCCTTTTTAATGCAAAGCAGGCTATTCAATTTCAGGATATCGATTTTGATATACAGCAACAGCAGCAGGAAATACGGGCTGCGGAAAAAGAATATCAAAACCGCCTACAAAAATATTTACTGATTGGCGGATTGGCCGTTTTTTTAATGGTGGCTTTAATCCTTCTCCGCAATAATAAACAAAAGCAGAATGCAAATAATGTACTGGAGAAAACATTGATTGATTTAAAATCCACACAGTTCCAACTCATCCAATCCGAAAAAATGGCCTCGCTCGGAGAGCTCACGGCCGGCATCGCTCATGAAATACAAAATCCATTGAACTTCGTCAATAATTTTTCAGAAGTCAACACCGAATTGATTGATGAAATGAAGCAGGAACTAGAAAACGGGAAAAGCCATGAGGCCAATTCAATTCGAATAGACATTAAAGAAAACGAGGAAAAAATAAACTCATCACGGCAAGCGAGCTGATGCCATTGTAAAAGGTATGCTGCAACACAGCCGAAGCAGCAGTGGCGTAAAAGAACCAACGGATATTAATGCATTAGCGGATGAATATTTGCGATTAGCCTATCATGGTTTGCGTGCAAAGGACAAATCGTTCAATGCCACTATGAAAACGGACTATGACGATACCATCGGAAATATTGATGTCATCCCGCAGGATATTGGAAGGGTTATCCTTAATTTAATAACCAATGCGTTTTATGCCGTCACTGAAAAAAGGAAATCCACGTACGCCAGGGCTCGCCTGAACGACAAAGTTGGGGTGGCTTCGGCGGACGAGGAGTATGAGCCCACGGTTACGGTGAGCACAAAAAAAGTGGGCAAGGCGGTCGAGATTAAAGTTATCGATAACGGTGATGGCATCCCGCAGAGCGCTTTGGATAAGATTTTTCAGCCCTTCTTTACCACCAAACCGACCGGGCAGGGTACAGGGCTCGGATTGAGCATGAGTTATGATATCATTAAAAAAGGTCACGGTGGAGAGATAAAAATTGATACGAAAGAGGGGAAATATGCTATTTTCACGATTATATTACCGACAACCTAAAGCCACAAAATGAAGATTCTCGTAGTGGACGATGAAAGAGATGTTCAGGTCCTGTTCGAACAACGATTTCGAAAAGAAATCAGGAACAAGGAGATCGAATTCGCCTTTGCCTATTCAGGCGAAGATGCACTTGTCTACCTTAATGATAATGATCACAAAGCGGTATTAATACTCTCTGATATTAACATGCCCGGAATGAGTGGTCTTGAGTTGTTGAAGCAAATTAAAACCAAATACACAGAACCACCACCATCGGTGATGATGATCACGGCCTACGGTGACAAAGAAAACTACAATACGGCGATGGCATTGGGTGCCAATGATTTTTTGACCAAACCGCTTGACTTTTCCGTACTGAAGGAAAAATTTAAGGAGATAGACGTATGACGAAAATTTTAGTGGTCGATGACGAGTCGGACCTGGAGGTACTCATCAAACAGAAGTTTCGGCAAAAGATACGTGAGCAGCGCTATGAATTTATTTTTGCCGTGAACGGGATTGATGCCCTGGCGCAGTTGGAAAAACATACCGATGTAGACGTTGTGCTCAGCGATATTAATATGCCGGAGATGGACGGCCTCACCTTGCTTACCAGGCTCAGTGAACATAAATCGTTATTGAAATCTGTTATCGTTTCAGCCTATGGCGATATGGAAAACATCCGGGTCGCGATGAATCGCGGCGCGTTTGATTTTATTACAAAGCCAATCAATTTCGAAGACCTCGAGCTTACGATGGAAAAAACCATTAAGCATGTATTCCAGATGCGTGAAACCATGAAAGCCATTAAGGAAAATAACATCCTTAAGATGTACGTCGACGAAACGGTGTTGAATTTTATGGGTGGCACTGAATTTGAATCGTCTCTGTTGATGAACGAGACAATCGAGGGGACTGTTGTTTTTATCGATATCTGCAGTTTTACTAAAATCAGTGAGAATGAGGCGCCCGACACCGTTGTGAAATTATTGAACAGTTACTTCGAGTTGATGGTCAAGGAAATTATCGCGCAAGGCGGCTACATTGATAAGTTTATTGGCGATGCCATCATGGCTGTATTTCGCAATGAGTATCATCTTGATCGCGCAATAGAGGCGTGTTTGGCTGTGAGAAAAAAGATAGAACAACTGCCTGCAGCCACGGGCGATGCTGTTAAACCAGATGTATCAATCGGTCTTAACAGCGGTGAAATGATATCGGGTAACATCGGTTCCGCCGGACTCCGAAGACTGGATTATACCGTTATTGGTGATGTAGTGAATACGGCGCAGCGATTGCAGGACAATGCTAAAACGGGTCAGATCCTGATCACTGAGGCAACATATCAAAAGGTGAAGGAATCATTTCAATGCAGGCGTGTGGGTGAATTAAAACTCAAGAATAAATCGAAACACGAGGTCGCTTATGAAGTAGTCGACTAGCAGCTTTCAAAAATAATAATAGGCTTTTTTTGTGCTGGTGGCCGACTCTGGGCAAAGGAACTATCTCATGATGCAAGTGATTAATAAGGATAAAGCCTTACGTGTATGAAAACCTTTGAAACGCTGTCGCAGGCAATTAATGTACTGAAGGACCTTGGTTATACGAACGATTTTAACCTTCACCCGGAATGGATAGAATGCGCGCCGCTCAGGATAAAGCTTGCCCCGGACGAATTCCATGTAGATGAAGTCCATCGTTTTGAGGGCATGACAAACCCTGACGATAGTGCTGTTTTGTATGCGATTTCCTCAACGCAAGGATTGAAGGGGCTGCTGTTGGATGCCTATGGCGCATACGCGGAAGCCATAAGTCCTCAAATGTTAAAAAGGCTTCGGATTGACAAAAGGACCCGCCATTGAGTAAATATTGGGTTGAATCTTTGGAGAAAACCCCTGCAAAGCTATCTTTGCACTCCCTTAAGTGGCCCAGGGTACAAATTGCGTTGGTAAAAAGGACGTAGTTTGCTTATATAATATTTTGGACCGGTAGTTCAGCTGGTTAGCATGTCCCGACTGAGGTCGGGAAGGTCGCGGGGAAAGCCGAACTATTGGAAAGCGTTGTGTAAACTATTTTATTGAAGCGAAAGAATACGGACCGGTAGTTCAGCTGGTTAGAATGTCCCGACTGAGGCGGGAAGGTCGCGGGTTGAAAGCCGAACTATTGGAAAGCGTTGTGTAAACTATTTTATTGAAGTGAAAGAATACGGACCGGTAGTTCAGCTGGTTAGCATGTCCCGACTGAGGTCGGGAAGGTCGCGGGGGAGTTGGGTGCGGAATGGAGAAGAGAAAAAAAGAATATTGGATCGGTAGTTCAGCTGGTTAGCATGTCCCGTCTCAGGTCGGGAAGGTCGCGGGTTGAAGGCCGAACTAATCAAAAGCGTTGAAGAAGTAGCTATTTTATGAAGTGAAAGAATATTGGATCGGTAGTTCAGCTGGTTAGAATGTCCCGACTTCAGTCGGGAAGGTCGCGGGTGAAGTCCGAACTAATGGAAAGAGTTGAATGTCAGCTATTTTATTGAAGTTAAAGAATATGGTCCGGTAGTTCAGCTGGTTAGAATGCCTGCCTGTCACGCAGGAGGTCGCGGGTTCGAGTCCCGTCCGGACCGCAAAAGCCTTGGTTCAAAGAACTGGGGCTTTTTTGTTTTCTAATGCAAAAATCAGCTTCTGTTCCCCGACTTGGGCCGGTCGAATCTCCAGACTTACAGTAGGGAAGGTAGAAAAACCCTAAGGAAAGGGCGGGTTTAATCCGCTGGTCCTTTTTTAGATTCCGTGAATTAATATTAGATTACAATCAAGCAAAATTACAACACCATGTTTGCAAACAGAAAACTAGCCATCGTTATCGCTAGTTGTGCAGCAGTTCTGTTAACATGCAGCGGCTTTGCCGTAAACCGTTTGGGGGTTCAGGAAGTCTTGTTACTCGTGCTGGGTATTTCGCTTTACTTTGTCCCTACTTTTATTGCGCGGCATAAAAAGAACGGCACCAGGATAATTATGCTAAACATCTTTTTGGGATGGACTTTGATTGGCTGGATTGTTGCTTTGGTTTGGGCGCATTCTTCACATAATAAGGTTTGGTACTATGACTGTCCAAAGTGCGGCTACAAAATTCAACTGGATAAGAAACTGAAGATATATGAATGTCCGCATTGCAGAACAGAGTCGTCCTACGCTGCTGCACACGCACGCAAGTCGGATTAGCAGCCATCGGTTTGTTGAATACATAATCTAGACTCCGTTGCATTAGTTCTACGGCGATAGTCGCGTTAGCCAGCCATATTTTTTGTAATGATGGTTGCAGAACCTGCTACACATTTTGCAGGTTGAAACGGACAATATTGGCGCCTATTGGACATCCGCAATAGCTTGTGAGTACTGGGCTATAGTGTTTTTTATTGACTATTTGTTTAGCATCCAGATTGAGAAATTAAGAATAGCAGCAAAGCTCACCCACAACAGGTAGGGGACCTGTATCAATGACGCCCATACGTTGACGCGATAAAAGGAAATAATCATGAAGAGTATACACACCCAAAGAAGCAGTATTTCAGCAAACGCCCACCCGGGCTGGTGGAAATAGAAGAAAACAAAACTCCATGCGAAATTTAGGGCCAGCTGAAGGGCAAAAATCAATACCATCTTATTGATGAAACCTTTGTCCGTAATAATGTAAAGGGAGATGCCCATCAGCAGGTAAAGCACGGTCCAAACCGGTGCGAAGAGGTAGTTGGGTGGGTTGAATGAGGGTTTGTTCAGTTGAGCATACCACGTGCTGATTGCGCTGGATGTCGCAAACCCAGAGATTCCACCTACGGTGAGGGGTATGGCAATGCAAATAATAAGTCTGACCCAATTATTCATTTTTCTTATTGATTATGTATGCTTCGCATAGGGACTGTTCAAATCGATGTAATAAAGAACAACATTGGTTTACATCAGTTCTCGAGGATAAAAACGAGGCGTCGTCGAAAAAATAATCCCGCACATGATGCACTGGTATGTTGATCATTACAACTCCCTGCCCAAGCCCATCGGGCTTCATAGCATGTGTATTAAGTGAGGAGAAAATGAATTCTATAATGACCACTATCGCTCCAATTGTCCATCATTCTGCCCGAACGCTGCCCAAAATAGTTAGCACGTTTTGACGATTGATTTAAGAAAAAACAACGCAATTCCAATATGCAGAAAGTTAGGGTGGTAAAATTTACCTCATCCTGGCCGTCTCCTGACGTAGAAAGTTGCCATGTGAATAGAATCGTGCTTTGTGTTACAAGCCTCTCGTCTCTAGGAAAGGAATCCAGGGCTGCGTTAAATCGTCTTCATTTTTTTTTTTGATATTTGTTTTCTAGACGGCTAATTAAGCCAATGTCGCTAGTGAGTTAGCGCATAAGGTTCTGGAAAAATTAGAGGTTGGCGGTAATAAAATTTGACACATGGCTGGTGATGACCTTCACAAAGGCGCAAATCCCAAATTGTTCCATTTTGCGAGGCTGAACAGGAAAGCATTAACTAACGCTGAGGATATTTTATGGCAACGCCTCAGAAACAGACAGCTGAATGGTTTTAAATTCAGACGTCAGCATCCTATTGTTGATTTTGTTGCAGATTTCTACTGTTTTGAATCCAATTTAGTGGTTGAAATAGATGGCCGTTACCACAATTCCATTGAGCAAGCTCAGTACGACAGTGGGAGAACTTTTGAATTGGCAGCGTTAAACATAAAAGTCATACGATTTACGAATAAGGAGGTGATTGAAAACATTGATTTTGTTTTGCGGGAGATCGGAAAAATTTGGGGTAAGGTACTTTGCAAGTCACCGTATCATCACCTCATCCCGGCCTTCTCCTTAAGGAGAAGGTGCCATACCAATTCAATGGGGTTAACTTGGAAAGTCCCTCTCCTTGAGGAGAGGGATTTAGGGTGAGGTGATTGTGGAATCTGAATCGAAGTGCAAGTCACCTCATCCCGGCCTTCTCCTTAAGGAGAAGGTGCCATACCAAATACAATAGGCGTAATCTCGAAAAGTCCCTCTCCTTGAGGAGAGGGATTTAGGGTGAGGTGATTACGGAATCTGAACCAGAAGGTGCAAGTCACCTCATCCCGGCCTTCTCCTTAAGGAGAAGGTGCCATACCAATACAATGGCGTAATCTGGAAAGTCCCTCTCCTTGAGGAGAGGGATTTAGGGTGAGGTGATTACGGAATCTGAACCAGATAGGTGCAAGTCACCTCATCCCGGCCTTCTCCTTAAGGAGAAGGTGCCATACTAAATACAATAGTGTTAATCTGAAAAGTCCCTCTCCTTGAGGAGAGGGATTTAGGGTGAGGTGATTACGGAATCTGAACCAGAAGGTGCAAGTCACCTCATCCCGGCCTTCTCCTTAAGGAGAAGGTGCCATACCAAATTACAATAGCGTAATCTGGAAAGTCCCTCTCCTCGAGGAGAGGGATTTAGGGTGAGGTGATTGCAGTCTGACCGATATAAGTCACCTCATCCCGGCCTTCTCCTTAAGGAGAAGGTGCCATACCAAAACAATGGTGTAATCTCGAAAGTCCCTCTCCTTGAGGAGAGGGATTTAGGGTGAGGTGATTACGGAATCTGAACCAGATAGTGCAAGTCACCTCATCCCGGCCTTCTCCTTAAGGAGAAGGTGCCATACCAAATACAATAGGGTAATGCTGAAAAGTCCCTCTCCTCGAGGAGAGGGATTTAGGGTGAGGTGATTAGTGCTAAGAGCTCCTTTCTTGGGGAAAGGAGTACAGGGGCCATGGATAATGAATAAAGTCCTATCTTGGTTACACTAAACCAACCTATCATGAAATTAACTCAGTTCGAGACAGTCATATTGGCGGCAGCCTTTTTCTCAATGGTCTTTTCAATTGTGATGTGGTTCCTCAACGCCCAGGATTTGACGGCCGTCTTTGTTGGTCTTTGGGTACCGTCTATTCTCGGCCTGGGCATTTTCCTCAAACTGAAAAACCTGGAAGAAAAGAAGTAGATCAATTGTTTTCGTGGATATTGAATACCCAGGTGTTCTATGTCCGACTGGTATTTTCTTAGTTGTGCCGGAATTCATCCATTGTCTTTTTTGAGATGCCTTCATTTGAACATTTTGATGATATTTCCGGGCCTGGGCAATGTTAGCAACGGAGGGTATTTGTGCCCAATCAGAAATCTAATGCCTGGATACCAGGCTCACGTCCTTTGCCTGATATCCAGGTCTCAGAAGAATTCATAGCCGCCGCCCCGGCTCACTCCCAAATATTAACAATTCACTCTCATTATTAAGCAAAAGGCATTGATCAAGCGAACAATTGTGGCGCTACTGCCTTTCAGGGTGTATAACTTTTCAATTAAAACCTTAAACAAAAAATTATGAAACTTAGAAAAAGCTTAGCACTACTTTGGGCGTCTAAGATGCGCCTCGTATGGTTGCCCATGCTTCTGGTTGCAGTCACGATTTCAAGCTGTGATGACAACAATGATGCACCTGTTGCAACGACGCCGAATATCGTTGCGCTGGCTCAGGGAAATAGCAACCTCACTTCATTGGTGGCTGCGCTAACGAAGTTCCCGGATCTCGTTTCGACACTGAGCGGATCAAGCACACAGTTCACAGTTTTTGCGCCATCTAACGATGCATTTACGGCATTGCTTGGTGCGATTGGTCAGACTAGTTTGGATGATATCCCGGAGAGCGTGCTTCGCTCGGTGTTGGAATATCACGTAATTGCTGGCGCTGCTGTGATGTCCTCTCAAATTACAGACGGTGATGTTGAGACGGTCGGCGGTGAGGACATTACGTTCTCATTAGCTGGCGGACTGAAATTGAATGGCGCTGTTAATGTTGCTGCTGCAGACGTAGAGGCATCCAACGGTGTCGTTCACGTAGTTGACGCGGTCTTGGTACCCCCCACTATAGTGCCTATTGTAGGGACTATCGTCGCGCCTGCATATTTCAATAAGAATTACACTACTTTGATTGCCGCGGTTACTGCTGCATCTCCTTCGATATTGACCACGTTACTGGAGGGAACACAGAAAACACTTTTCGCACCAACGAACGATGCTTTTACGGCTGCCGGTATTACGACATTACCTGACCAGGCGACATTGGATGCGGTACTGGCATATCATGTGATCAACGGCGCCGCTGTTATGGCAGGTGACATTGCCGATGGTCGTTCAAGTGCTGGAACACTAAATGGTAATATTTATCTGAGCAAAGGCGCTGCAGGGGTGTTCATCAACGGATCAACAGAAGTTATTGCGACAGACATTGAAGGCTCTAATGGCGTTGTTCATGTGAT
The DNA here is from genome assembly GCA_963714945.1 of uncultured Bacteroidota bacterium. Taxonomy (GTDB): domain Bacteria; phylum Bacteroidota; class Bacteroidia; order Cytophagales; family Cyclobacteriaceae; genus Chryseolinea. The sequence continues at coordinate 10,285 of CAVQQL010000020.1, forward strand.
CGATCGCATGCTCCTTCCGCCCTCTAAGACGATTGCGGAAATCGTAACTGAGTATGCTAATGCATCTTCAGGCGCTGAGTTCACCAAACTTCTTCAAGCCCTTTCGCGCACTGCTGGTCAGGCAACTGACTTGGTGGCCGCCGCCAGCGCAGAAGGCAACCTGACAGTATTTGCGCCTACTGATGCCGCATTTGAGGCATTGGGTGTAGATCTTGCTACGGTCGATTTGACTGCCTTGACCAATATTTTGAAGCATCATATCGTAGGCGCGCGCGTTTTCTCTTCTGACCTTGCAAACGGTTCTGTTTCGACACTGTACAAAAATGTACTCATCAATGTCGGAGATCTGACCGTAACAGGCGCGAAATCGGGCGAGGCAGGAGCAAACCTGGAGTCCACGTTATTAAACATTCACGCAACAAACGGAGTTATTCACGTAATAGACAAAGTTTTATTACCTGACTAAGGTTGAGGGGAAGGTTGAGAAGAAGTCCCGCTATTTAGCGGGACTTCTTCTTTTCACGCAAATCGTATCTTATCACTTTATACCAGACAATAGATTTCCATGTTTTCAATTCGTTATCGATATATATTCATCCTGCTACTGGCAATCTATTCGTACTTGAATATTTATTTTACAATTGGAGAGAAATTATTTGACTTTCACATTCCCCGCCTTCACCTATTCGGGGTTCTTTTCCTGGTCGCCTTTGGGATATGGGAATTAAATCGCTTGTTCGAAAAAAACCTGGACAAGCTTTCAGTATTCTTCAATAAAAGAATTCATCCGTTGGTCATCCTGTTTCTGCTCAGCATGATTAACGTTGTAGTAGTATCAATCGTGAGCATGGAGTTACTCTATCCGCTCCTGAAGATGCCAATTCAAATCAATAATGAACATCTAACGTTGCTGATGGCTTTTGGCTTTCGGGTAAACCTGTTTTTGAATTGCTTGCATGCTATTGTTTATTACATGAACCGTTTAAAGAAATCGCAACTTGAAGCTGAGCAACTGAAAAAGATTTCAATAGAAGCGCAATTCGAATCTCTTCGGAATCAAATTAATCCTCATTTTTTATTCAACTGTTTTAACGTTCTCTCATCGCTGGTCTACAGGGATGCCGATACTTCTGCCAAGTTTATTGCCCAACTTTCATTTGTATACCGGTACCTGCTCTACAACCAGGAAAAAAAGGTCGTTCGGTTGGTAGAAGAATTGGCATTCTTAAATGCATACGTATTCTTGCTGGAGATTAGATTTGGAAAGAACCTGGTGGTAGAAAAAAATATTGATGCTGTTGATGAGCAATCATTTATTGCCCCGGCGGTGTTGCAGATGCTTGTTGAGAACGCCATCAAGCATAATGTCACCTCAAAGTCGCACCCGCTGCAGATAAGCATACTTTCATCAAGCGGCTGGATTGAAGTCTCCAACAACCTTCAGGAAAAGGAAGTAAAGGAGCCTTCGACGAAGGTTGGACTTATGAACATTTCTGAACGTTATGGTTTTTTAAGTGAAAAGCAGATAGTCATTGAGAAAACAGTGACGGCTTTCACGGTAAAAATACCACTCGTGATGGTAGCTGAGGCATGAATGTGCTAATTGCTGAAGATGAAATCCTGGCAGCCGAGGTTCTCTCCTTGAGGTGAGGGATTTTGTGTGAGGTGAATTGCAGTCATCCATATCTCCTCCTCCCGGTCTTCCTCTGAAGGAGCAGGTGCCATTTACTTCCACAATAAGTCCCTGAAGAATCCCTGATGTGTGCTTTAAGACATTCTGTGCGTAATTCAAATATATATAGTAACTGCAGATCAGGCTCACTTCTGTGGCCTAATATCCAGTCCACGGAAGAAATTCATGGCAGCGCGGCCAGATTCACTCCCAAAAATTGACAATTCATCTTCCTAAATAAGCAATAGTCGGTTATACTTTGAACAATTGGAGCGCTACGGCCTTTTTGAGGTATAACTTTTTAACTAAAACCTTAAACAAAACATTATGAAACTTAGAAAAAGCTTAACGTCACTTTGGGAGTCCAAAATGCGGCTCCTCTGGCTGCCAATTCTTTTGGTTGCAGTTTCTATTTCGAGTTGTGATGATAATAATTCAGCACCAGCTCCGCTGGGGAATATCGTTGAAATTGCCGGAAATACTTCTGATCTTTCAACACTTTACGCCGCAATTTCAAAATATCCCTCGCTTGTGAATACCTTAAGCGCTCCCGGGACTTTTACTGTATTTGCGCCTACCAATGCCGCATTTACGGCTGTTTTGGCAGCTATTGGCCAGACCAGTATTGATGATTTGCCGGCCGACGTTCTGGAAAACATTCTTCAATACCATGTGCATGCCACAGCCGCTATTGGTTCTGCCGCAATTACACCTGGTCCACTGGGAATGGTAAACGGTGAAAGTGCAGTATTGAGTACAACGAATGGTGTTTTCATAGACAATGCACAAGTGACTACACCTGATGTTGAAGCTTCAAATGGCATTATTCACATCGTAGACGCAGTGATTGTACCGCCATCCATGCTTCCAATTGTAGGGACAATCGTGGCGCCAGCTTATTTCAATAAGAATTTTACAACGTTGATTGCTGCTGTTCAGAATGCCAATACTGACATATTAAGCCTGTTATTGAGCAACGGTCCTAGCGATCAAGGTCTTACTTTGTTTGCACCAACAAATGACGCTTTTGAGGCTGCTGGGATAACAGATGTAAATGGGCAGGATGCGGTTCTGGCTTATCACGTAATTGATGGCACTGTAGAATCAGCTGACCTTCCTGTGACTTCAGGCTCGGCCGCCCAAATTGAAACGCTTGGAGGCTTCTTCTACTTATCTAATAGTGGTGGATCTGTTAATATTAACGGGTTGACTCAGGTTACCGCCGTGGATATTGCCGGCTCAAATGGCGTAGTGCACGTCATCGACAGAACTTTGATACCGCCAACAAAGGACATCACTGAGATTGTATCAGAAGCGGCCGCTGGAAATCCCGCAGAATTCTCACTTTTACTCGCAGCCCTTAACAGAGCAGGTCTCACTGGCGCACTTGCGGGAGATGGTCCTTTCACGGTGTTCGCACCCACAGATGCTGCTTTCATTAGCGCTGGACTGGACGAAGCTGCCATTAATGCTGCGACCCCTGCAGATGTTGCAGCAATTCTAACGCACCATGTAGTTAAAGCCAGCGTATATGTGTTCTCGACGGATTTAGCTGATGGCAATGTAGTGATGCTTAATGACCAGGAAGTTACCATCAGTGTAACCAACCTTACCGTTCAGGATGCAGCGGGATCAACTCCTCCGGCTGGCTTGGTGGCAAGTTCACTGAATATCTTGGCCACAAATGGCGTTATCCATGTAATTGACAAGGTTTTGTTGCCTGATTAAGTTCAGCGGAAGGTTTAGAGAAGTCCCGCTAAGTAGCGGGACTTCTTCTTTTTTAGTATTTCGTACATTAGAATCCAAAAGCAATTAATCCAGGTGTTTTCCATACGCTATAGATATTTTTTTATCCTGTTAGTAGCGATTTATTCTTACCTCAACATCCGGTTTACGATTGGGGAGCGGCTTTTTGATTTCTCTCTTCCGCACCTTCACCTGTTTTCAATCCTTCTGCTTGTTGTATTTGGCATCTGGGAATTAAACCGCCTGGTTGAAATTAACCTCGATAGGCTTGTAGTATTTCTTAAACGAAAAATACACCCGCTAATTATCCTGTTCTTGATCAGCATGCTGAATGTCGTGGTGGTTACGATGGCGAGTATGGAATTGCTCTACCCGCTCTTGAAAATGCCACTGCAGATCAATCGGGAACACCTCACACTGCTAGCGGCATTTGGCTTTCGGGTAAACCTGTTTTTGAATTGCCTCCATGCCATTGTATATTTCATGAATCGTTTGAAGAAGTCACAACTTGAAGCCGAGCGACTGAAGAAAATTTCTATCGAGGCGCAATTTGAATCGCTTCGAAATCAAATTAATCCTCATTTTTTGTTCAATTGCTTTAACGTTCTCTCATCGCTGGTCTACAGGGATGCCGACACTTCGGCCAAGTTTATTGCCCAACTTTCATTCGTTTACAGATATTTGCTCTATAATCAGGAGAAAAAGGTCGTTCAGCTGGTGGATGAACTCGCTTTCTTGAATGCCTACATATTCCTGCTGGAGATTAGATTTGGAAAGAACCTGGTAGTGAAAAAAAATATTGATCCTATTGATGAGCAATCATTTATTGCACCGGCGGTGCTGCAGATGCTTATTGAGAACGCTATCAAGCATAATGTCACCTCAAAATCGCACCCGCTGCAGATAAGCATACTTTCATCAAATGGCTGGATTGAAGTCTCCAACAACCTTCAGGAAAAGGAAATAAAGGAGCCTTCGACAAAGGTTGGCCTGATGAACATTTCTGAGCGTTATGGGTTTTTAAGTGAGAAGCAGGTAGAAATTGAGAAGACAGAGACTGCTTTCACGGTGAGAATCCCACTTTTGACGGTAGCTGAAGCATGAACGTACTAATTGCTGAAGATGAGATTCTGGCATCAGAACGCCTGCGCGATCTTTTGATGGAATGTGCGCCAGATGCTGTGGTGGTCTCACAAGTGGACAGCGTTCAGGAGGCGGTTTCCTATTTCCAATCTGGCAAGACCGCTGATCTTCTCCTGCTCGACATTGAGCTCGCGGACGGGAAGAGCTTTGAAATCTTCGAAAAAGTCAATATCAATGTTCCTGTTATTTTTGTTACTGCGTATGACCAATACGCCATTCATGCGTTTAATTTTCTCAGTGTAGATTACCTGCTCAAACCGATTCAGCTGGAAGATCTTCGCAAAGCGTTAACAAAATATAGTCACTTCGCCCAGATGAAGGGATTGCAACAACGCGAGATTAATGTTATCAAGGACTTTTTGGCTAAGTCTGCAAAGCAGTACAAAGAGCGATTTCTCATTCGGGCCGGAAACAAGTTACATTATAAATCAGCAAACGATGTTGCTTACTTTGTCGCTGAAGGGAAGGAAGCTTACATGGTATCCAAACAGGAAAACCGAAAGTATCTGATCGATCATACGCTTGAAGAATTGGCGGTGCTGCTGGATCCCCAGAAGTTTTTCCGCATTAGTAGAAAGTTTATTGTTTGTGTCGACAATATTAAGGAAATTAGGGGCCAGGTGAGTACGAAACTGGAGGTGCTGTTAAACCAACAATGTGAATACACCCTTAGCGTTAGCCGTGACCGTGCCCAGGATTTTAAGAACTGGCTGGACCGTTGACGGCTGACCGTTTCAAAAAGTCATCATATGAAGCGTTATCTGGTTGCTATTTTTGTGCTTTGCGCTATTGTTGCCCATGGTCAAGAGGCGCTGGATGTCGACGACCTCAAAAAGGAAATCCTCCAGCTTAAGGAGGATGTGCAGGTCATTCAACTCAATCTGGTAAAAGGCGAAGCGCGCTTCAAACGCGGTCTCGTGGTGGCAACGGTCGGATACTGCGTTACCATTGCCGGCGGGCTCATGTTGGGGCGCAAAAATGACGATCTTGGAAAAGTCCTGTTGGTTTTTGGCGGGGCAACAGGGATCACCGGTACTGTGATGATGATGGATGCGTTTAAATACCTTGGTAGAGCAGGGAAGTCGGCGCGGAAGTAACGGACTAATCAATTTTCAGTGATACATTGTGGCTCCTGATTTTTGCCCCGCTTGCTGAGCGCTTGTAAGCGATACGACAACCTCGGCTGGTTTCTCATGTAGTATATTACCTGCTAAGGCGGAAAAATGGGTTTTCTCGGTTTTTTTATATGAAGTTTTCATTTATAACGAGAATGATATATGCCTATAAATCAATTATATAACCAATTTAATTTGCTGGAATTCTAATGTGGCCATAAATACTACTGGTGTAAGACTTTGCTGCTATAACTCATAAAAGTGTCTGGAATCGTCCGTCTCTTTGATGGTATAACAAATCAATAAAAAGATGAAGAGAATTACATCACTTTTTGCATTCTTATTCCTTTTAGGAGTATGCGTGTATGGTCAGGGTATCAGTGGAGGTGTAAAGGCTGGCCTTAATTTGGCTAACCAGACCTTTAAAGGGGACGGGTATGTGTCCAGCCCAAATTTTTTGCCAGGCTTCCATGCAGGCGGCTATCTTACCTATATGTTCACTGACCATTTAGGGCTGCAACCGGAAATACTTTACTCAGGCCAAGGGGCTAAATCCGGCAATGCCAAGTACAAACTTGGTTACATTTCTGTTCCTGTGATGGTTCGCTTTAATGTGAATCAGTTGTTTAGTTTCCACGCTGGACCTCAGTTCGGCTTACTGACATCTGCAAAGTATGACAATGGATCCTCAAGTGAAGATTTGAAGGATCAGCTGAAGGGGACAGACATTAGTGTGGCTGCCGGTGTAGGCTTCGACCTCCCTATGAAGCTTAACTTTGCATTTCGCTTCGTGAAAGGTTTATCTGATATCAATGACACAGGTTCATCTGTTAAACAAAAGAACTATAATCTCCAGTTTTCTGTAGGGTATAAGTTGTTTGGTAAATAATTTCAATCCATTACGTTTATCAAGTTGGAAAGGCCATATGTTTATGGCCTTTCTTTTTGCTATTTGATCCATCCTGATCCAGCCTGTGTGCCGGCACGGCTTGATTTCCAGCCCGAATACGGCTGATACCTCGCTGTGCACGACCCTATGCCAGGCATGGATCCGTTTATTGCACATTCGGGAGATTATTGGCCAGACCGACCGGTTCGAAGCAGCCGATAAATTCCTGCTTATTGAAAAAATGATTGTTACTGAATTTCGCATGCACTTTTTTTAAAGAAACTATACCTGGTTTATCCGGATTTGGAAAAGCTTGGTTAGTTTAGCTGAGGAGAATGTAGCCATTCCAAATAGCGCTTCAACCCATGAAACCAATTGTCCAGATTTCTCTTGATCTTACCAATATTGACGAAGCCCTTGAAACGGCGGCGCTGGCAATACGTGCTGGCGTTGATTGGCTCGAAGCAGGAACACCGTTAATTCTCGCGGAAGGGTTGCATGGTGTACGGAAGCTTCGTGAAGCATTTCCGAATACCCCGATTGTAGCCGATCTTAAAACAATGGATGGTGGCTACCTGGAAGCAGAGATGATGGCGAAAGCAGGTGCCTCACATGTGGTAGTGATGGCGCGAGCCCATGAGGAGACCATTAAACGCGTTGTTGATGCTGGTCGTGATTTTGGCATTGGCGTGATGGGCGATAACCTGGGTTGTCCGGATATGGTGGCGGCAGCGAAGTGGTTGGAAGACTTGGGATGCGGTTATGTTATCCATCATATCGGTTATGACGAACGCCGTGGGATTGCGGCGCAGGGCAGGCGAATGCCTAGTCCGTTAGATCAGCTGCGTGAAGTAGTCAATGCGGTGAATATACCTGTGCAGGCGGTAGGCGGGCTTAGCCTGGAGCAAGCAATTCAATGCCCGGCTTACGGAGCACCGCTGGTTGTTCTGGGCGCACCACTCACCATTGACGCTGATGCATTTAAGACTGCGGATGGTAATCTTGAGACATCGCTTAAAATGATTTGTGAAAAAATACATGCCTTTGGAGAAGTGACTGTCGGAAAGGCATGACAAAAGACTGGAAATTATCCCCACAAAATCAAGCTATAGAAATATGAAAGCACCTGCCGTAGTGAATTATGCACCGGAAAAAGGATCAGTTGAAATACGGGAAATTCCAAAGCCCGAAATTGGTGATGAGGATATACTGTTGGAAGTGGCGAATGTTGGCGTTTGTGGTAGCGATCTACATCAATGGACAGCAGATCATAGCTGGCCCGTAAACTATCCGGTGGTATTGGGTCATGAATTTGGAGGTCATATTGTTGCGCTTGGAAAACGCGTGGTCGGATGGGCGATAGGGGATCGTGTGGTGAGTGAAACCGCAGCGGTTGTTGACGCAAACAACCCCATGACACGCACTGGACTATACAACTTAGATCCTACACGCAAGGGATTTGGCTATGGCGTAAATGGCGCGATGACCCGTTTTGTGCGGGTACCGGCGCGCTGTCTGCATCGCGTCCCGGATCAACTCGCTTTTGAGCAAGCCTGCCTTACCGAACCTTGTTGCGTTGCATTTAATGCCGTGGCAAAGAATTCCCGCATTAAACCCGGCGATCGTGTAATTGTCATTGGGCCGGGTACGATAGGTATTTTGTGTGCAGCTGTTGCGCGTCTCTGTGGCGCAGAAGTGGCGATCATTGGTTTGCAGTCCGACCAGCATCGCCTTAGCGTTGCCCGGCATTATGGTTGTGACACAATCACAGGAGATGCTTCGGAATGGGCACGCCTACGGGACGGACTGGGTGCAGATTGTGTCGTTGACGCCGCCGGCGTAAGCGCCACATTGAAAATTGCGATGGGTCTGGTGCGCCCAAATGGCCAAATCACAAAAGTAGGCTGGGGACCTCAGCCGCTTGACTTCTCTATTGACCCACTGGTGCAAAAGAATGTCACGCTCCAGGGGAGCTTTAGCCACAACTGGCCAATATGGGAGCGTGTCATCGCCTTGCTCGCCAGTGGCCAGTTGGATGTGAAACCAATCATCGGTGGGGTATGGCCGATCACAGCGTGGCATGAAGCGTTTGAAAAGATGCACAGGGGTGAAGTAGTAAAGAGTGTTCTTAAACCAGTATGAGCGATGCGCCTGAAAGATAAAGTGATAGTGGTGACAGGCAGTACTACCGGAATCGGAAAGGCAATTGCATTAGCCTGCGTTTCAGCCGGTGCCCGAGTAATCATTCACGGTTTGGAAAAGGACTTGGGTGAAGCGGTATTTAAGCAGATAGGGCATGACAAAGCCAGACTTTGCATAGAGGATATTAGCAACGAAGGTGCACCAGAGCGGCTTGTTAACGTCGCAGTGCAAGCGTTCGGACGACTGGACGCGATCGTCAATAATGCTGCGGCCGTTGTAACATCGAATATTCACTCTACTGATTTAGCGTTCTTTCGAAACGTGTTGGAAGTGAATATGCTTTCGCCATTTGCGCTGATTCAGGCTGCGCTTCCGCACTTGCGTGAAACGAGCGGATGTGTGCTCAATATCGGTTCCATTAATGCATGGTGCGGAGAACCAAATCTGCTGGCATACAGCGTTGCCAAAGGCGCACTGATGACGATGACCCGCAATCTTGGCGATACACTTCACCGTGAAGACGGCGTACGGGTAAATCAAATCAACCCCGGGTGGGTACTCACGGAAACTGAAGCGCAACGAAAGAAAGATCAGGGATTGCCAGCAGACTGGTATAAAAATGTACCCAAAGTTTATGCGCCAGCAGGACGTATCCTGTCGCCAGCTGAGATAGCAATCGCAGCAATTTACTGGCTTGCCGATGAGAGCGGGCCCATCAGCGGGCAGGTCGTTGATTTGGAACAGTACCCCCTAATCGGTCGAAATCCCCCCAAAGACGAAACAACAATGCCCAATAAACAACCATCAAAAAAATCCGATTAGCATGCCCCAATTAGCCGTGTTTCCAAAAGCCTTTATGCAGGCACTGTGCAAAGATGGAACAATGAAAGTCTCTGAGTGGATTAACCTTGCTGCAAAGCTGGATGTAGATGGATTGGAATGGTACGCCGGCTTCCTGGAAATGGCGGACGAATCAAATTGGCCCAGGTTTCGAATTGCCGTGGAGGATGTTGGCAAGGTAATACCCATGATGTGCTGCTCACCCGATTTTACGCATCCGGATGACAAATTCCGAAAAAAGGAAATTGAAAAGCAAAAAAGGTGGATTGATATGACGCACACGTTGGGTGGATCCTATTGCCGCGTCCTATCAGGGCAACGAAGACCTGAACTTTCCATTGATGAAGGAGTGAAACTTGCGGCTGAGTGTATTGAAGCGTGTTTGCCTTATGCGCAGGAGCGGAGTATTACATTGAATATTGAAAATCATTACAAAGATGATTTTTGGGAGTATCCGGAATTCGCACAAAAAATGGATGTCTTCTGCAAACTGGTGGACAGTATCCACCATCCGTGCTTTGGTGTGAATTATGATCCAAGCAACACCTATCTGGCAGGTGAGGATCCCCTGGAATTGCTTCGACGTGTATCCCGTCGGGTAGTTACCATGCATGCCAGTGACCGTTTCCTGCTGGAGGGTACTCTGGAGGACCTGCGTCTTGAAGAGGGCGGCGCTACCGGCTATGCGAAACGCCTCAGTCACGGAGAAATCGGGAAAGGACTGAATAATTATGACGCTATTTTTAAAGAGCTAAGCAGCGTTGGCTTCGACGGGTGGATCAGTATTGAAGATGGCGTAGATGGTATGGCGCAACTTGAACGCAGTGTTGCCTTCCTCCGAAAAAAGATAGGCGCTTACTGGCCCGTGTAAGCGCTTTGCAAAAGTTCACAAACCTTTGTGGCACTTTGCGAACACCATCAAAGATGATCTTGGTGTAAGAATCAAACGACTGCACTACGATTCCTGTGTCAAAAACCACAGCCTTGGTTTGCTTGTTTTCGTTTACCGAATAATTTTCTAGGTCGAGAATCGTTATTTTGATCGTAATGGCTACATTTGCCGCGAATTAATGCGCTTTTTCAATGAACACTAAGCTGTTTTGCCTGTCCCTTGGATTTTTTCTGCTGTCGGCCGCGATAGCTTATGGTCAGGTTAGCCAGTCTGGAGAAAGCATCGTTGTGTTTGATCCGTTGTTTTGGAAAGATAAGCTGAGACTTGACGATTTTCAATGTAAAAAGATCAAGAATATCAACATTGAATACTATGAGCGGCTGTATGCAATTGGCGCAGAACCTAATCGGCAGACCGTGCAGGCAGAAGCAGCGCAAAGTTTGCTGCAACGCAGCGAGGAAATCTGGGAAACATTTTATCCCAAGCAAAGAAAAAGATGGAAAAGGATGTGGCAGCAAAACTATGTGCCCCAGCGATCCAACGAGACCTGATTCCTACCATGCTCATCAGGAGCGCGTTTCATGTGCTCAATATGGATTAAAACAATTGCCTTTAAATAGTAGGTTCTGTCTGGAAATACACGAGGTTCTGCCCCAAAGCCGTTACTTTGCGCTTCCATCAACCAGCTTATTATGAAGATCGCTAAAAGGCTAATCGGTAAGGAAGACCCTGATTATAATCAGATAGGTGATTATATCTCAAGCGCGGAAAGTGTCGTCGGCATTGATGCACGGCATACCCACATTATTATTATTAAGAAACTAATTCAATTGGAAGAAAGGCTTGAAAAATTAGACAAGCAACTTGTAACCATGAAGAAGGCAAGGAAGAAGAAGTAAGCATTATTGTCCTTATTGGAAAAAGAAGGCGCGTATGGATCATCTAAAAATCTCGACAGCACAATTTGAAAATAGCAGTGGCGATAAGGCGTATAATTTGTCGGTAATCAATACGCTATCGCGGAAGGCTGCCGATGAAGGATCGAACGTTATCGCCTTTCATGAGTGCTCCGTAACGGGATACACTTTTGCACGTAATCTTTCGAAAGCGCAAATGCTGACGTTGGCTGAGTTTATCCCGGATGGTCCAAGCATAGCGCGGTTAACAGAAATTGCGAGAAGTAACGGAATCGTAGTATGTGCAGGATTGTTCGAAAAGGATGGAGAGGACAATTTATTCAAGACTTATGTCTGCGTTGACAAAAATGGATTGGTTGCTAAATTCAGGAAATTGCATCCCTTTATTAATCCGTTTCTTTCTCCTGGAAATGAATATTGCGTATTCGAACTTCACGGCTGGAAGTGCGGTATATTAATTTGTTACGACAATAACATTATTGAAAATGTTCGGGCTACAAAATTGCTGGGTGCCGACATTATTTTCATGCCGCATGTTACCATGTGTACGCCGTCTACAAGGCCTGGGGCAGGTTTTGTGGATCCACAACTTTGGGAGAACCGGGAAAATGATCCGACCTCACTGCGGTTGGAATTTGACGGCATGAAAGGCCGTGATTGGTTAATGAAATGGCTACCGTCAAGGGCTTATGATAACGGTATTTATGTGGTGTTTTCGAATCCCATTGGCATGGACGACAACCAGTTAAAGAACGGGTGCGCCATGATTATTGATCCCTTTGGCGATATTCTGGCCGAGTGCAGAACATTGGGCAATGATATTGCCAGTGCCGTTATCACCCGGGAAAAGCTCACGCAGGCAGGCGGTCATCGCTATACAAATGCGCGTAGGCCGGAATTGTATGCTGATATCATCGGGCAGCATCACAAATCCGAACAAAAGGTGATCTGGCGATAAACAATTATTCTTGCTGTCGGACGGTCAAAACAAAAGCGCCGTCGATACCTAGTCTACTTCAAGGCGCTCAAGGATTTCCGCAAGCACTGTGTAGTCTTTGAGACCCGGCCGTAACTCATGACTTCCTTTTAAAGCGATACCCGTGATTTGCGGACTATTTAAAGCAATGTCCAGATCGTGCTCGGATTGTAATGCCAGCAGCAATGGGTATGCATAAACGGCCTTTGGCTCTACAGCTGAAAGCAAATACGCTGGTTCAAGGTGCATTTCCGGTAGCACCTCATGCTCTTCAATGAAGAGAATAACTGGTAGGGGAAGTGATGTAAAAAGGCTAAATTCACTAAGCCCCATCTCAACGTAATCCGGCTTATAGTGCTCCAGGATTTCGCTTAGTTCATCTTGATGCTTGATGCCATACACCTCAGCAACAACCAGGGGTCCGGCAACCCACCCGCGTATTTCCTGAAATTTTTTTGGTGGAATGTAGGATTCCTGGCCCTCTCGAACCCTAAATCCCAACATATCGACGCCCATTCCGGCACAATATCGCGCGTCGCTGAGGTTTGTGATGCTTCCTACTTTTACCACTGTCTTTAAAGGCATAGTTTTAGTGCTAAAGAAAAAATAACTTTGCAACAATTACGTTCAAAGTTCAGTCGTGGCTGGGGAAAAACCAATTATTCGGTGAAGCATTTCTTAAGGGTTTGTATTGGCATCATTGCGATAGGCGCGGTCTCTTGTCATTCTTCAGAAGAACCAACCTTTTCCAGGACCGGGAAGGACTATTTCCCATTACAGAAGAACCATTTCCAGATATATGATGTGAACGAAATTCGATATCAACTGGGCGTGCCAGAGACTTTGGAATATGAATTGAAAACAGTGGTAACAGATTCTTTCCTTAGCGTTGATGGCGATGTTGAATATGTTATTTATCGCAGCCAAAAAAAAGCAGGCGAAACAGATTGGACCTATCTGGATACCTGGTCTGCGCGGATCAATAGTAGTGAAGCAATAGTAAATGAAGAAAACATCTCCTTTTTGAAAATTAAGCTTCCGATATTTCTTGGTACTGTGTGGGATGGGAACGCCTATAACGCTGCCGACAAGGATGAATATATGCTACAAGAGATAGGCAAGTCGCATACGATAAACGGCGAGAATTACTCAGATTGTATTGTCGTGCAGCAAAGTAACAATGAGGATTACATTGTGTTTCTTGATCAGCGTCAGGAAATATATGCCAGGGATGTCGGGCTGGCATACAAGGAAACAACACAATTGAGTTACTGTACTTCAACGGCACAAGGATGTATCGGTCAGCAGATCGTTGAAAGTGGGGTGATCTATAAACAGGCTATCAAAGCGTATGGGGTGGAGTAGTATCAGGCTTACTTTCTTACTTGTTTTTATTGGTGCTGCCGCTATGGCTGAAGTTAACCGATACATGGTTTTCTTTGGGGATAAAGCCGGCAGTATCTACAGCAAAGCATTACCCAGTGCATTTCTGTCCCAAAGGGCTATCGATCGGAGAGTTCGCCAAGACATTTTGATCACAGATGAGGATTTACCGGTTAATGACTCCTATGTTCAGCTTGTTGCCGAAAGCGGCGCTGAAGTTTTCTTCAGAACCCGTTGGATGAATGGGGTACTGATTCAATGTGATGCGGCGCTTGTGGCAACGATAGAAAATTTGCCCTTTGTGGAGCGCGTGGAGTTCGTTGCGCCGAGCGAGAAACTGTTGAGTAATGGAAGATTAAAAAGTAACCAGAAAACGAAAGGCCCAAAGTCGGCGGCTAAAACGCAAGCGCAATTGCAGTTGATCGGACTGGATGAAATGCAGGCCTCCGGATATAAAGGGGAAACTATTTACATCGGGATTTTTGACAGTGGATTTCAAGGTGTCAATACTACCGCGCCATTTCAGGATATTTTTGCAGAGAACAGGATTGACCTGGCGGTCTCGAAAGATTTTGTGTACAATGCGCCAGACGTATTTCAGTATGATGAACACGGAACTGAAGTGTTCTCTATAATTGCGGCCTATCAGGAAGATAATTTCACGGGTGGTGCCTACGCGGCGAATTATCAGCTTTTCGTTACTGAGGATGTGGATACGGAATATCGAATTGAAGAGTACAATTGGCTGTTTGCCGCCGAGCGGGCGGATAGCGCTGGTGTTGACGTAATTAATTCCTCTCTGGGCTACTATGACTTTGACGATGCAACGATGAATTACCCCAAGTCCGCAATGGATGGAAAAACAACAGTAGTATCTCAAGCGGCGCAATTGGCAGCCGATCGGGGCATTGTTGTGGTGTGTAGCGCCGGTAACGAGGGTGGTATTGCCTGGCAAATAATTACAGCCCCTGCCGATGCAATAGATGTTCTTGCCATTGCCAATGTGAATAGTGCGGGACAACGGGCAGGCTCGAGTTCGATTGGCCCATCTGCTGACGGCAGGATTAAGCCTGATGTCGCTGCAATGGGTGTTAATACAAGCGTTGTTAAGCCCAATGGGTCGATCGGTAATGTTAGCGGTACTTCTGTTTCTTCTCCATTGGTAGCGAGCCTGGTGGCTGGCGTATGGCAACGCTATCCGGAACTCTCAAATAAAGAATTGATGGATGCAATCCGTCAATCGGCATCCCAGGCCAACGCACCCGATAATCTCTTAGGCTATGGCATTCCAAATTTCAGGGCAGTCGTCAATTATTTAGAGCAAGGCTCCCAGGAAAATGCTTTTGACGTTTTTCCAAATCCGATATTATCCGATACGTTTACAATACGCCCATTTGATCCGAATCAGGTTGTATCCTGTCGTGTTGAGGTTTTGTCGTCACAAGGGCAGGTGGTCTATTCAGAGGATGCTAATTTCTCATGGCTGAACCGCACCTACACAGTCAACCTTTCTCCGGTGCGCGCGGGTTTGTACTACCTTCGTATTTGGTGGGGTGACAAGCGCTACACTTACAAAATGATAAAGGTTTGATGCTCTTGTTTACAAGGTATATGTTGCCTTTTCTTGAAACATAAGACTTTAGACTTATTTTTACCGTCATAATCATAGAATCATGTCAGCACCCATCATTGCGCCGTCTGTGTTAGCTTCCGACTTTGGTAACCTTGGGCGGGAAGTGAGCATGATTAATGAGAGCGCCGCCGACTGGATCCATGTTGATATTATGGATGGCGTATTTGTTCCGAATTTTTCGATGGGTATTCCTGTCGTTGAAGCAATAAAGAGACATGCGAGGAAGCCACTTGATGTTCATCTCATGGTCGTCAATCCTGAGAAGCATGTCGAAGCGTTTCGTCGGGCAGGCGCGGACAGCATCTCCGTGCATATTGAAGTCTGCCCACATTTGCATCGAAACATCCAACAGATTCAGGCTATGGGTTGTAAAGCAGGTGTTGCTATTAATCCGCATACAGCTGTTGCTGCATTGGAGGATATCATACAAGATATCGACATCGTTTGTATGATGTCTGTTAACCCAGGTTTTGGCGGTCAGAAATTTATCGAGAATACCTATCGCAAGGTTGCTCAGCTAAAAAGTCTTATTGCACGATCGAATGCCAGTGCGAAAATTGAAGTGGATGGGGGCGTGACCCTTCAAAATGCCAGGGCGCTGCTGGACGCCGGGGCAGAAATACTGGTAGCCGGTAACATTGTGTTTAGCGCCGCTGATCCCAAAGAAATAATTCGTCAGTTGAAAGAAATGAGTTGATTTACAGATGGCCAAACCAACACCTGAATAGCACCGCGTGTTCTTCTTGTGTATCTTTCGGCAAGATTTTTGAGTGGTAGTTCTATTAACTGTTTGGTTATGGCGAGACTTGCAATGCTTTTCCTTATTGTTCTCTTTTTTTCCTGTCAGACCCGTAGCGTCACGAGAGTTTCCCCAGATACGCAAATTGATCTCAGCGGGCGATGGAATGATTCTGACTCGCGCCTTGTTGCTGATAAAATGATCAATGACCTCCTGCTGTCGGATAGGTTTAAAGAATATGCACAAGGACGTCCGAAGAAGCCGGCGATTGTTATTGGCTTCATCCGGAATAAAACCAGCGAGCATATTGACGCCAACAATTACATCAAGAAATTTGAAATTGCGATATACAACTCGAATATCGCTGAGCTGGTTGAAGCTGATGAGTTCCGTGATAAGCTGAGAGTAGAGCGTTCGCAACAGCAAGATTTTGCGGACCCGGCAACCGTTTCACAATGGGGTAAGGAAATTGGTGCGGACCTTATGCTCTTTGGTGAAATGAACGCGGAGACAGACGTCAGTAACAATAAGCGTATCGTTAATTATATAACTACGCTTTTTCTAACGGACATAGAAACTAACAAACGAATTTGGTACGGACAAAAGGAGATCAAGAAGATTGTAAAGAACTGAAGTAGGAAACATGAAGCGATTGTTTTTTCGAATCCTGTTGATCGGCTTTTCAATTATTGGATTGTATGCCTGCGCTAGCTACTATCATCGGCATCTCGACTTCAATTCGGAATTTGAAAGGGGGAATATTACGCAGGCACTTGAAGCGCTGCGGAAGAATGATTCCGAATCATTCGGAAAAACACGATTTATCTATTATGAAAACAAAGGGTTGTTACTCTCCATGCTGGGAGACTATGAAGAAAGCAACGCCTACTTTGAGAAAGCATTTTTATTTGGTGAAGACTACCGCATCAACTACATTAACGAAGCCTCTTCCTACCTCACAAACCCCAACATGACCGTTTATCGCGGGGAAGACCATGAGCATCTCATGGTGCTGTATTATAAAGCCATTAATTTTCTGAAAATGAACAAACCTGAGGAGGCTTTGGTGGAATGCAGGCGACTTAACATCCGCCTTAATCAGCTGGCAGACAAATATACCGCCGAGCATAAGCTTCAACGCAACGCTTTCATTCATACATTAATGGGAATTATCTATCAATCAACAAAGGATTACAACAACGCTTTCATAGCCTATCGCAACGCATTAGAGGTCTATGAAAATGACTACGCAAAGCTGTTTGGAATAAAAGTGCCAGAGCAGTTGAAAAAAGACCTCATGGACGCTGCATGGCGCACTGGTTTTTCGTCTGAATTTGAAAATTATAAAACAAGGTTTGAGATGCCAGATTATTTTCCTTCAAATCGGGATGCCGACCTTGTGTTCTTTTGGCATAACGGTCTTGGGCCGATAAAGGACGAATGGAGTATAAACTTTGTCATAAGCCCCGGGCCGGGAAATACCATGGTTTTCAGTAACGGCAATCTGGGCCTTGCATTTCCATATGCCGTGGATGACCAACGGGAAAGGGCTGATCTTGGAACGCTGGAAGTTTTTAGGGTTGCATTTCCGCGGTACGTGGAAAGGCCACCCTATTTTCAATCCGCAACGCTGGAGACTGAGCGAAATGTATTTCCTTTGGAAATAGCCGAGGATATTAACAAAGTAGCTTTTTATAGCCTGAATCAGAGGATGCTACAGGAGTTTGCCAAAGGCTTGCTCAGGGCAGCATTAAAAAAAGCGGCTGAGCAAAGCTTGCGAAAGAAGGATGATACCCTAGGCGCCATTCTTGGGCTGGTCAATGCCCTAACGGAGAAGGCGGATACACGGAATTGGCAAACATTACCCCATACTATCTACTATTCACGGATTCCCTTGATTGAAGGTAAAAATGAAGTGAAACTCTCCCTGTTCTCCGACGACCATCGTCGGAGTGAGTATACCTTCACCTACGTGGCCAAGAAGCAGCAAACACTATTCCACACGTTTTCATCGTTAGAGTCCTCATCAGCACAATATCGGTATTACTGAGCTTGCGTGATTCACCATCAAGATGTGGGAATATTCAATATGGCCACTTTCAGAGGAATAGGATGATTCCATAATTTGGTTTAACTTTAAATCCCAATGGCCAGACTTTGAACGGCTTCCATTTTTTAGTTTTAGGAGCTTAAACCTTCTTTTCTGATTCGTCTTATCACAATTGCCGCCTTTGTCGTATTTAGCCTTGTCTGTTTGCCAGGGATGCTTTATGCACAGTATGAGAATGAGCAAGACGCTACTATTCCGTTGGAATACTTTTATGTGGAACGACAGGGGAGCGGCTTCTTCAGAAAGATTCTCAGCAAAGTTACGGTGGGGCTGAGTACCGGGTACGGCAGTACTACCTTTAAGCACGAGCTTGATGGATTTGGGGTTATTCAGAATCCTGATTCGTATTCCCAAACTATTTCAATCTGCCAACCTCACTTCCGGATACTCCAATTGGATAAATAAGGTGACCACTTCGGGAAACACTACACAGCCCGGAGCCTTTTTGGTAAATTCGCGATACTACCACCATCGGATTCAAAAGCAAAGCTTTTAATATTCCAATCAAGGCCACGCTCCACGTTGAATTTGATAAGTATAGGATTGGCGGGGGGTACTCCTACGAATATGTAAATATGGGGGAATTCAAGCCTGCACAATTCGGTGACAGGATTGACAATTTCTCCACTGAGTTCGGGAGTTTTTTCCTGCAAAAGTACTTTGGCATGATTGGCGGAACGGTCTATCGTTACTACGAATACTTACTCGTGGTAGACGCGAACGTAGGGGGCTACAGCCTGGGAAAAAATTTTGATAAGAGTTTGATTAAGAGAGGTATATTCCTGAATCTTGGTGTAACGGTTGAACGTGAGATGTCGGAGTATTTTCGCGTATTTATTCGGCCATCCTTTGAGGTCAAAAGTTACAAATTGAATATTCCTGAGACGAGTCAAAGCATTACGCATAAGTTCAATGCCTTCTATTTAAACGTGGGGGCGACTTACCGTATTCCTGAGCTCAGAAAGTGCTTCCTGAAAAATTGCAAAGCCCAAATGAACCATTCTCACGGGAATCGCGACTATCGCAGTCGTGTACATCCAATCTACAAGAAACAAAATCCGCACTATGGGGAGAATCACCCCAACCTCATAAAATACAAAGGAAAAAATAAGAGAAAGTTAAACCCGTACTAGACTATTTGAAAGCTGAATTCAGGCGCATTTTGCATGGACCTTACACTGAAAAATATGCAAAACAAATTGGGATTCTGCCCATGCATCGTACCGATTTTTGCTATCTTGCACAGCTTTAAAAGTAGCCTTAAAACGCTAAAAACACTGATTTTACATGGCAGATGATAGTGATAGCCTCCCACCAGCTAGGCAAAGTATAATTCCAATTAACATTGAAGATGAAATGCGTGGAGCGTACATCGATTATTCGATGTCCGTTATTATTTCACGCGCCTTACCAGACGTACGCGACGGACTAAAACCAGTGCATAGAAGAGTCCTGTTCGGCATGCAGGAACTGGGCGTGAACTATAACAAAGCCCATAAGAAGTCAGCAAGGATTGTTGGTGAAGTATTGGGTAAATATCATCCGCACGGCGATGCATCTGTATACGATACGATGGTACGAATGGCGCAAGACTGGTCTCTGCGCTATACGCTGGTTGATGGCCAGGGTAACTTTGGATCCATCGACGGGGATTCACCAGCAGCCATGCGTTACACCGAAGCCAGGCTCAAGCGAATAGCAGAAGAGTTGCTTGCCGACATCAATAAAGATACGGTAGATTTTCAGCCGAACTTTGACGATTCGCTGGAAGAGCCAACCGTCCTTCCCGGCGAAGCTGCCTAATCTTCTGGTGAATGGTTCATCGGGTATCGCGGTGGGTATGGCAACCAATATGGCGCCCCATAATCTGACGGAGGTGATCAACGGTATCATCGCATTTATTGACGATCCGGAGATTTCAATTCCTGCACTAATGCAGCACATAACGGCTCCGGATTTTCCTACAGGTGGTATTATTTATGGACACTCCGGGATACAGGAGGCATATTTGACAGGAAGGGGTAGAATTGTCGTCAGGTCAAAGGCGGAAATAGTCACCACGGCGAATGGGAGGGACCAAATAATTGTAACTGAAATTCCCTACATGGTCAATAAGGCCATGATGATTGAAAAGACTGCCGCGCTGGTAAACGACAAGAAAATAGAGGGCATTTCAGACATCCGCGATGAATCTGATCGTGAAGGATACAGAATTGTATATGACCTTAAGAAAGACGCCATTCCGAATATTGTACTCAACAACCTGTTCAAGTATACACAACTTCAATCCTCCTTCAATGTCAATAATGTTGCGCTGGTTAAAGGACGCCCGCTGACACTCAATTTGAAGGATTTGGTAAAATACTTTGTTGAGCACAGGCATGAAGTGGTTGTGCGGAGAACGAAGTTTGAACTAGCAGAAGCGGAAAAACGGGCGCATATCCTGGAGGGATACCTAATTGCACTTGATAATCTGGATGAGCTCATCACACTTATACGGAACTCCAAAGATCCTGAGACTGCCAAGGAAGGGTTGATTGCCCGGTTCACGCTGTCCGAAATTCAAGCCAAGGCAATTCTGGATATGCGATTGCAGCGGCTTACCGGATTGGAACGCGACAAGATTCAGCAGGAGTACGACGAAGTGAAAGCGCTTATTGAAAGGTTACAGGAAATTCTGGCCAATGAGCCTGTAAGGATGCAAATCATCAAAGATGAGCTGGTCGAAATTCGGGAACGGTATGGCGACGAGCGGAGGACATTGGTTGTTCACAATGAAGATGATATTTCGTATGAAGACATGATTCCGAATGAGGACATGTTTATCACAATCTCGAACCAAGGGTACATAAAGAGGACATCATTGTCAGAATACAGAACCCAGGGGAGAGGCGGAGTAGGCTCGCGTGGCGTCGCTACAAAAGAAGATGATTTTACCGAGCACCTATTTATAGCGCAGGCACACAACTATCTTTTGATTTTCACCGACCAGGGAAAAGTATACTGGAAAAAGGTTTATGAAATTCCTGAAGGTACGAAGACGTCTAAAGGCCGTGCAGTGCAGAATTTGATCAATATTGAGCCCGGCGAAAATGTCAGAGCGATCATCAATGTTAAGGATTTGACCGACGAAGACTATATCAATAATAACTTTGTGATCCTGTGCACAGAAAAAGGAATTATCAAGAAGACTTCTTTAGAGGCCTTTTCAAGACCCCGTCAGGGCGGGATCAATTCCATATCCATCCGCGAGGGAGATAGACTATTAAATGCCTCATTAACAAATGGTAACAATCACATCATTATAGCTAAAAGTGAAGGCAAGGCGGTACATTTCAGCGAAACTGATGTAAGGCCAATGGGCAGGACTGCGGCCGGTGTTCGGGCTGTAAAACTGGAATCAGAAACTGACAAAGTAATCGGGATGGTATGCATAAGCCGTGAAGATGCTAACTTGCTGGTGGTTTCAGAAAAGGGCTATGGTAAACGATCCCTGATTGATGACTATCGGATCACAAAACGGGGTGGAAAAGGTGTAAAGACGCTTAATATCACAGAAAAAACTGGCAAGCTTGTTGCGATAAAAGAAGTTGTTGATGAAGATGAATTGATGATCATTAACCGGTCGGGCATTACGATCAGGATTAAGGTGAATGAGCTTCGCATAATGGGGCGCGCAACGCAAGGGGTCAGGCTTATAAAACTGAACGAAGACGACCATATATCATCCGTTGAGAAAATTCAGAAAATTGACAAGATTGAAGAGGAAGAACCCAGTAAATAATTAATATACCATAAACCTGTACGCAAAATGAAACGAGTTACACTTTTACTGTTGATGTTGGCCGCAGTATCTGTCTATGCACAAAAGACCGTAAAACCAAACCTGAATAAGGCGTTGAGCGCCTGGAAGGAAGGTAAGCTGGATGAAGCCATGACCATCATCGATTTAGCGACCACCTATGAAAAAACGATGAACGATGTGAAGACATGGTATTACCGTGGCCTTATCTATGCTTCGATTGATACGACCTCAAACGAGACGTTCAAGGCGTTGTCACCCGACGCATTTGCCATTGCCATTGAGTCTTTCAACAAGGCTGATGAGATGAATGGCGCCGGCAAAGAATTATTCATACAAGATGACCTGGGATTACCTATTCTGAAGTCGCAACAGATGGCGTACTGGGGGATTAACTACCTCAATCAAGGTGCTTCCTATTATCAAGAGGACGAATTGGAGAAAGCGGTTCAGTCCTTTGAAAAAGCGCAGGCTGTTCAACCCACGGACACACTTGCCTATTTTTATGCTGGTTTTGCGGCCAATAGTCTGGAAGATTATGATAAAGCCATTGCCGCCTTTCAAAAGTACATAGAGCTGGGAGGAGAATCATTGGACGCATACCTGAGTATTATCAATACTTACAGCGGACCAAAGGAAGACAAAGAAGAAGCGTTAAAGTGGGTTAGGCTAGCCAAGCCAAAGTTTCCCGACAACGCAGACCTGCCCAAGGTTGAGATTGGATTGCTTATCGACTTAAAGCGTATTGATGAGGCAAAGACAGGGCTAGTATCGGCCATCAAATCAGAGCCTGATAACAAAATATTGCACTTCTATCTTGGATACACAAACTCTAGTTTGGAGCTTTTTGAGGAAGCCAAGAAAAATTATGAAGCTGCATTGAAGATTGACCCACAATATTTCGAGGCGCAACTTTATTTGGCTAAGCTAATGTATAAGGATGCGCTCGAAATTAAGGTAGCCATGTCGAATTTGGGGATCTCAGCAGAAGACAAAAAGAAGCGATTCGAGCTGGACGGTAAATTGGTTGAAAAATTGGAGCTGGCCCTGCCATACTGGGAGCGAGCAGAGAAAATAAATCCTGATGATCAGGAGGTGCTTGACACATTATACAGCATATACACCGACCTGGATTTACAGCCGCAGCTAAAAAGGGTTAGAGAGCGGGAAAAAGAACTGGGAATGGAATAGTAGAGGGTAGTCATTACGTTAGGAAATTGTGAAGTAAAGGTTGGTTTCAGACCAACCTTTCTTTTTTTGTTTAACGGTAAATTAGATGAAATTCACGAAAAATTAGAGATTGTTTTGCACCTGGCCAAATCAGGGTTCGCATATGCTGAGGCCTAACAAACGTTTACAGCGAGGGCGCCGCCGAGGCAATCTTGCTCGCAGGTTGGTCTAGTCACAGGAAAGCAATATATTAGAATACGAAAAGGACAGCGGCTGATGTTAGGGGATGATTTCCGCTGCCAATGAATCCATTAAATTGATGCACCGATTGCAAAAACTGTCAGAATTTATTTCGCATTTACGTTGATGATTAAAAGCAGTCAAGATATTAATTTTATGCCCGGTGCTATTCCATACGTTGCGCCATCGAGGATGCAACGACAGAATCTCGAAGCGTTTGTCTGTGACCTTCTTGGTGGCAGCCTTGCCATTCGGGAATGCCATAAATCGAAATTAGACATTTTATACGGCGGTGAGCTTGCTTAATACAAGAAGATATGGATGGAAAGAAAAATTTAAAACCAATACTTCGAAAATTTCTGACGCGCTGGTATTATTTCGCTATTGTTTTGCTCATAACGGTGCTCACGGCTTTTGTTTATCTGAAATTTGCCCCCAGACAATATTTTGTCAAAGCTTCCTTGTTGTTAAGAAGCGATCCCAACCCGGGGATCAGCTCGGACAGTTTCTTAAGTGGGATATTTCGTACAGCGACCCATACCGGAATTGAAGATGAAATTGGGATACTTAAATCTTATTCCATGATTGAAAGGGCAATGCGGGAATTGGATTTTGGTATTACTTATTTTAAGAGAAAGAATTTTGTCGCCGAAGAGCTGTACGGTGATGCACCATTTACCGTTGAGATTGATTCTGTGGTCAGTCAGATTATCGATGAGCCCGTTCTTATAGAACGCATATCTTCTACACGATATAAGGTTCGCGTATCCGGTAGGAATGTGGAGGTCTATAACTTCTATACCAATCAGGTTGAAAGCAAAATTGATAAAATTGAGATAAACGAGGAGGTTCCAATTGACAAGCCATTCAAAAGCCAGTATCTAACATTTAAGATCAATTTCAGCGACTTTCATAAGGCCGATCCGGACGCAGAGCACTTTTTTAAATTGAATAGAATTCAATCCATTACTGAAGCGTATCAGCACAACTTACGAATCGATCCGATCTCGTCGGCGTCATTCATGGTAGAGCTTGGTTTAACAGGCTCTGTCGCTACCAAGGAAAAGGTATTCCTGGACAAGTTACTAGAACTTTATTTGCGGAACGAATTGTATATGAAGAACCAGTTGGGCCTGAAGACAATACAATTTATTGATCGTCAACTTTCTGGTGTTTCCGATACGCTGAGGCAGGTTGAGGGCTCTCTTGAGCTGTTCAGATCCAAGAACAGTATTCTAAATGTAAACACGGCTGCTGCAGATCTTCATAGAAATCTCGTTAAGATCGAAGCAAACAAGGCGGAAATAGAAAGTAAGTTAAAGTACTACAGGTTTGTTAGTAGTTCGCTTCAGCGTAATAGTGATCTGTCCGAAATTACCCCACCCTCTGCAATTGGGTTAGTGGACCCGGTGTTGAATAACTTATTGATCGAATTATCAAAATTGAACTTGGAACGGAAAGGATTGATTAGCAATCCGACTGAAAATAGTGCGCTCACCGAAATCGTGGAACAGAAAATAAGCAACACGAAAAAATCATTGAGCAAAACCGTAACCAATGCGATCGATGTTTCTACCATTGCGCTAAGCGACCTTGATAAAAGAATCGCGCGAATCAGAAGGAACTTGAGCGTGTTGCCGCAAAATGAACGTGAATTGGTGAATATTCAGCGAAGATTTGATTTTAACGACAATGTCTATAATTATTTGCTTGAGAAGAGGGCGGAGGCTGGAATTGCCATCGCCTCAAACTCGGTGGAAACGACCATAGTCGATAAACCGTACCAGGTGGGTAATGGTCCCGCTTCTCCCAATTCAAAGTTGATCTATCTCCTGGCCTTGTTCGGTGGTATCGGCATTGCCATTGGACTTATCGTCGTAAAGGACATCCTTAATGAAAATATTATCACGCAGGAGGATTTGGAGCAGTTCACAAAAATACCATTTATCGGCACGATTAGTCATGCAAGCAAGCGGGAACAGTCGACAATTGTCGCGCATGCCAGATCGGCTGTCGGTGAGTCTTTCAGATCATTGCGTGTCAATCTGCAGTATTTAACCTTGGGTCAAAACGCCAACGTAATAGGGATTACCTCTTCCAGGGAAAGCGAGGGCAAAACATTCTGTGCTGTGAATTTAGCAGCAGTGATGGCCTACGCAGGGAGAAGAACAATCTTGATCGACACGGATATGAGACGGCCGAGAGTGGCCGCATACTTTCAGCTAGAGGGTAGAAAGGGATTGTCCAATTTTTTGGTTGATGATGGGAGCATAAAAGAAATCATCAATAATACCGAACATAAAGGGTTTGATGTAATCGGATCAGGGCCGATTCCACCAAATCCAGTAGATTTGATTGGCAATCCCAAGATGGAAGAATTGATTAACACCCTGAAACAAACATACAGTACGATAATATTAGATTCTCCGCCAGTGGGATATGTTTCTGAGTACATAATCCTCATGAAATACACTGATGCCAACCTCTACATTGTCAGGTCTGACTATACCAACCGAAATAGCCTGGGCAAAATAAACAAACTCCATGAACGGAAGAAGATCACCAACGTAAGTGTTTTGTTGAATGATGTAAAAGCGACGAAGAGTTCTGGATACGGGTATGGATATGAGTATGGCTATAAGTACTAATGGGGTTGGCGATCCCTGCTCGATAAGCGTACAAAAGGATAGCGTGATTTGTTACATTGGCCGGCCATCGTGATTTCGGTCATGAGTGGTGCCGATAGCCGTCATTGAAACGGCGATGTGAAAAGTCTACCTTTGGCAGCGCCTGGCTGGCACGCAGTATTGTGATTAATTTGGTATACAATTTGGACTCCGTTTGTCGGCTATTTTTGCGAATATTTCCTGTCGAATGTGGATGATTTATATTTCACAAAACGATGATATCAATCATTTGGGAAAGTCGCGATAATAGGCTTTTTTAGGGCACGAAATCGTGTGTTGTTTATGAAGAAAAAGTCAACTTATAATAATTTATGAAAGCAGTCATCTTTGCGGGGGGATTTGGAACAAGAATAAGCGAAGAAAGCGGCGTTAGGCCCAAGCCAATGGTTGAAATTGGCAACAGGCCAATCCTTTGGCACGTTCTCAAGATTTACTCCCATTTCGGAATCAATGATTTTATTATTTGCTGTGGGTACAAGTCGTATGTCATTAAGGAGTACTTTTCGAATTATTTTTTACACAGCGCAAATGTTACTTTCGATCTGAAAGAAAATAAAATGGAGGTTCACCATGTCTCCACAGAGCCCTGGAGGATTACGTTGGTCGAGACTGGAGAAGATACAATGACTGGGGGAAGGCTGAAGCGTGTAAAAGACTATATAGGCAATGAAACCTTTTGTTTGACCTACGGTGATGGCGTCAGCGATGTCGATATTGCAAAATTGATCGCGTTTCACAAAAAGGAAGGTGCCAAAGTAACATTGACTGCGGTGCAACAGCCCGGTCGATTTGGGGCATTTACTTTGGGTCCTGAAGATGTTAGAATCATGCATTTCCAGGAAAAACCAATTGGCGGAGATTCTCCGTGGATAAATGGTGGATTTTTTGTCTGTGAGCCGTCGGCAATAGACCTGATCAAAGACGATTCTACAACATGGGAAAGAGAACCGATGGAAAAGCTGGCAGCATCGGGAAATCTCGCTGCCTATAAGCATTCAGGCTTTTGGCAGGCCATGGATACGCTCCGCGACAGGAATGTGCTGGAAGACCTCTGGAAGTCCGGGAAAGCACCATGGAAGCGCTGGTGAATTGATATCGCTTAGTTTGTATCTAAAAAATTTCTTATAATTACCGCAAAATTTTATTATGAAGATTGTCATTTTTGGGAACATGGGATATGTCGGACCTGGCGTTGTTGAAAGGCTTAGATCCACCTATCCAGCGGCAACGTTAATTGGCTATGATCTTGGTTTTTTTGCAAGCTGTCTGACCGACGTGGATTACTTGCCGGAGCGAAAACTTGACCACCAATATTTTGGCGATATCAGAGATTTTCCTGATGAAGTAATCCAGGGTGCTGACGCTGTTATAAATCTGGCGGCCATTTCAAACGACCCTATGGGGACTAAATTTGAAGATGTAACCTTGAATGTCAATCATAAATCCGGGATAGATCTTGCTAAAAGGGCCAAGGCCTTAGGCGTGAAATCATTCGTTTTTGCCTCAAGTTGTAGCATGTACGGCGCTGCAAGTGATACGGCAAAGACGGAGGATTCCCAATTAAATCCACTTACGGCATATGCACGATCTAAAGTGTTCACCGAGCGTGATTTGAAACCTTTGGCTGACAAAGACTTTAGGATTACTTGTCTTCGGTTCGCCACAGCCTGCGGGATGAGCCCCAGACTCAGGCTAGACTTGGTATTGAACGACTTTGTGGCATGCGCACTGGCAACTAAAGTCATTACCATCCTCAGCGATGGCACGCCCTGGAGACCGCTGATTAATGTGAAGGATATGGCGGTGGCAATTGATTGGGCGATTAGCAGACCAGCAGCTATTGGAGATTTTTTGGCAGTGAACACGGGAACTGATCAATGGAATTATCAGGTGAAAGATTTGGCTGAGGCAGTGGCAAAGATTATCCCTGGCGTTAAGGTTTCAATTAATACAGACGCACCTCCGGACAAGCGATCTTATCGCGTAAATTTCGGATTGTATAAAAAATTGGCGCCAGACCACCAACCGCAGTACGACCTTGTCTCCACAATCAAGGAATTAAAAGAAGGTTTAGAAGCTATGAAGTTCAAAGATCCTGATTTCAGGGATTCCAGGTTGATGCGGCTTAAGGTGCTGACAACACTTCAAGAGAAAAACCAGTTAGGTGATGACCTAAGATGGCGTTAGTGCAGGGCATGAAAAAATAATAGCAGCGTGATTTTTACAGAAACAAAGTTAAAGGGTGCATTTATAATAGACTTCAAGGGATTTGAGGACGAGCGCGGTTTTTTTGGACGGATATGGTGCAAGAAAGAGTTTGAGGAGCATGGGCTCAATTCAAATGCAGTGCAGGCCAATGTTTCTTACAGTAAGGTTAAAGGAACGATCAGGGGAATGCATTACCAAATTGCTCCCCATCAGGAGAGCAAGACGTTGCGATGTACCTATGGATCCACGTACAATGTTATAATTGACCTGCGGCCGAAATCTCCTACCTTCAAGCAATGGACATCCGTTGAGCTAACGGCGGAAAGTTACCGGATGCTCTATGTGCCGGAGGGATTCGCGAATGGATTCCTAACGCTCGAAGATCATACTGCTGTGCATTATGTTGTTACGCAATATTATGCTCCTGGCGCGGAACACGGAATCAGATTTAATGACCCTGCTTTCAATATTAAGTGGCCGATGACGCCGGTAGCGGTTTCGGATAAAGACAGAAATCATCCGCTTTTTGTCGACGAAATGTTGGTAGAATAAACTAAAAACTCTAAAAAATCATTAGCCTATGATTATCGTTGATACTGCACTTGCAAAGCGACATGCAGAGAATAAACCTGTACGTGTGGGTTTGATTGGCGCCGGATTTATGGGGAGAGCTGTAACCTTGCAAATTGCGCAGTCTGTTCCCGGCATGAAGGTAGTCGCAATCTATAATCGCACGCTGGAGAAGGCAAAAAAAGCTTATCAGGAAGCGGGTATTGACGAGTTTGAAGTCGTAAGCGACCAAACAGCACTGGAAGACAGAATTTCGCGTGGTAAGTATTCCGTAACGGAAGACCCATTCTTACTGGCGAGGGCTGGGAATATAGATGTCTTGCTGGAGGTAACCGGGGCAGTCGAGTTCAGCGCAAAGGTCGTATTTGAAGCTATTCAACATAAGAAACATGTGGTACTGATGAATGCCGAGCTTGATGGCACCGTTGGCGCTATTTTGAAAGTTCATGCCGACAAAGCGGGTGTGATCATCACCAATGTGGATGGAGATCAGCCAGGCGTCGAGATGAATCTGTACCGATACGTTAAGACGATTGGCCTCAAGCCGGTGCTGTGTGGAAATATTAAAGGGCTTCAGGACCATTATCGGAACCCAACAACACAACAGAGTTACGCAAAACAATGGGCACAGAATGCCCATATGGTTACTTCATTTGCCGATGGCACCAAGATTTCATTCGAGCAAGCCGTCGTTGCCAATGCCACGGGTATGACGATAGGACAACGTGGCATGTATGGGCCGACTGTCCCCGCCGGCACGCCGCTACAGGATATAATTGACAAGTATCCAATGGAAGCGCTTACATCGGGGCCAGGTATTGTTGACTACGTAGTGGGCGCTAGCCCACCGGCTGGAATATTCATATTGGCGACACATGACGATCCACGGCAACGGCATTTTTTGAAATTGTATAAAGTGGGAGATGGTCCGCTGTACCTTTTCTACACACCCTATCATAACTGTCATTTTGAAGTTCCCATAACCTGTGCCAGAGCTGCTTTATTTCATGACGCGGCGATAACGCCCATCGGAGCACCGGCTGTCGAAGTAGTGGCGACCGCAAAAAAGAACTTAAAAGCAGGTGAAACAATTGATGGAATCGGAGGATACCATTCCTATGGCCAATGTGAGACAGCGGACATCACCGCCGCGCAAACGCTGCTCCCCATGGGTTTGGCCGAAGGATGTATTTTGAAACGAGATATTCCAATAGATCAAGTCATTACCTATGCTGATGTCACGCTTCCGGAAGGCAGATTTTCAGATAAGCTTCGACAGGAACAAAATGAATATTTCAAGATTACTGCTTAGGTTCTGGGAATTGATTGTTGTATTCCTGAATTTCTTGCAGATGGCTGTCTTGTGTTGCAAGCTATTCCCGCGCAACGTTAGCAGATTATCAGCGGGCGCTGCTATCAATTCAGTCAATTTGATAAAAATGTAGTTACACTTAAATAATGAATTCCTGTGCAATATGACGTAATTATAGTGGGAGGGGGCGCTGTGGGTTTAGCTACGGCCCTACAGTTGCAAAAGCACGATCCTAAACTCAAGATTGTTGTCATTGAAAAAGATTCCGTTGTTGCCAATCATCAAACTGGGAATAACAGCAACGTAATTCATTCCGGGGTTTACTATAAGCCCGGAAGTCTGAAAGCCAAAAATTGTATTGAGGGGTATAACCTGTTGATCGACTTCTGTCAACGCCATGAGGTCCCTTTTGACCTGTGCGGAAAAGTCATTGTAGCAACAGAAGAAAGAGAACTTCCCGTACTTAAAACCATTTACGAACGCGGGCAGCAAAATGGGCTGCAGAACCTAAAGATGTTGCGAGCCGAGGAGTTAAAGGAATACGAGCCGCATGTAGCAGGAATTGCCGGCATTCACGTTCCGCAAACGGGCATTGTCGATTATCGCGTGGTAGCGGAAAAATATGCCGAAGTTTTTCAACAACAGGATGGAGCGCTGCGCCTGGGAGAGAAGGTAATCGATATTCAATTGGGCAATGAAGCGGTTGTAGTCGTAACGCAAAAAAATAGCTATACAGGCAAGCTGGTAGTGAATTGTGCCGGATTGTATGCCGATAAAATCGCCCGGCTAACGCAGAAAGACGTGAACTTTAAGATTATTCCTTTTCGCGGTGAGTATTATAAACTGAAAAAGGATAAAGAGTACTTGGTAAAAACTTTAATTTATCCGGTACCAGATCCAAATTTTCCTTTCCTGGGTGTTCATTTTACCACGATGGTAGGTGGTGGCGTAGAGTGCGGGCCCAACGCGGTATTGGCATTTAAGCGGGAGGGGTATAAAAAAAGTGACATTAACCTGGCAGAACTCGCGGAGACACTCGCGTGGCCTGGATTCAGGAAAATAGTATCGAAATACTGGAGAACCGGTGTTGGCGAAATGTACCGTTCGTATTCAAAAGCCGCGTTCACAAGGGCACTTCAAAAGCTTATGCCTGAGATCAGGGAGGATGATTTGATTGCAGGTGGTGCAGGCGTCAGGGCACAAGCCTGCGATCGAACCGGTGGGTTATTGGATGATTTTCTCATCTTGGAAGACAAACAAGTAATTAATGTATGCAATGCGCCTTCTCCAGCAGCAACTTCGTCATTGGCCATTGGAGGCACAGTTGCATCGTGGGCAAGTAAGCGGTTATGAGAATTTGCGTTCCACGCGCAAGCATTGACGCTGTTGAACTTTTCGAATTCCTGACTATTGCCAACGCCGCTGGTACTGGTGCGATCCCAACAATAGAGAATCTATGAATTAGCTAAGCAAACCTTATTTGCTATCGAATGTTGTTCAAGCCTGGACTGCCATCATCCCAACTGAAACAAATTTTCTTAGCGAGCCAAAGGGCTATTAATAAGCGCTTTTCTCACCTTTTATCATGTTCCAAACCGTAAGGAAAATAATCTTGATGTCTAAAGATAGACTCCAGTTTTCCATGTAGGTTACGTCGTATTCTACGCGCTTTTCCATTAGCCGAACTTCTTTCGTTTCACCACGAAATCCATTCACCTGGGCATATCCGGTGATACCGGGAGTTACAAAATGCCGTATTTTATACTTCTTGATAGCCTGACCGTATTGTTCCAACTGGCTGCTTATGTGTGGCCTTGGTCCAACGACGGACATGTTCCCCATCAGGGCATTGATAAACTGTGGAATCTCGTCTAAGTTAGTCTTGCGAAGAAACCTGCCAACCCTTGTAATCCTTGGATCGTTCTTGGTAGCCTGGCGTTCTGGGCTTCCACCAACGTACATTGTTCGAAACTTGTAACAGTCAAACAGCTTGTTTTTCTTACCCTGCCTGGGCTGCTTGAAAAAGATTGGCCCCTTAGAGTCAAGCTTAATGGCAATAGCAATGATCGGAAAGAGAATAGGAAAAACCGTTAATATTACGACGAGTGAAAAAACAATATCAAAAAGCCTTTTCATCCACACATTTAATGCAACGCCAAGGGGCTCCTTTCTTGTGGTCAATACTGGAATGGAATCCAACATGAATACATTGTACTTGTCTGTAACGCTTTCGCCAAAGTCAGGTGTTATCCGAAGATATATAAAATTATCATCGGCGAACTTCGAGATTTCGTTAAGCAGCGCTTCATTTCCAGTAGGAAGTGCAAAATAAATTTCGTCTATGTGTTCTTTCAGACAGAACGCAGCCACTTCAGAGAATTTTCCTTTTATGAGCGCCCTGTGAATAATAAGCGGGTCAGGTGCATCATCAAAGAAACCCTTAAAATCATACTTTGAGAAGTCATGAGATTCAAAAAAATCGTATAGCGCCCTGCCAGAATGTGTCGCTCCAACGATTACCACCTTCCGCTGATCGAAGCCTGAGAATTCAAAATACCTCCACGTTAGTTTGTATACGATCCTCGAGATCACCAGGAATGTTGCCGACGCCAGGTAAACGAATAGTAAGAAGTTGGTATTGACCTGATACGAACGCGTGGCGAAAAACACCAACATAAGCAGGCAAAAATGAACCAGAAGGGAGCCGAGCAGGCTTGAGATGATGCTTTTTAACGCACTGAACTTATTGATCTTATATATCTCATTAAGAAATCCTGAAATGACCCATATGAGACTGAATATTACAAAAAAAGAGGTCTCTTGGTTCTCTGCGACGCCGTGATCAAACCCAAATTTTTTAGCAAACGAAAATGCGAGTGAAATGAGGTAAAAATCAAAGACAAATACCATCATCTTAATGAGGCGGGAGTAATATTTATCTTCCATTGTAGATTAAGTTAAAGCCAGACATGGTACAAAAGTAAAAATCAGACCCCGATACGACGATGACCGTGATCATCGGTTGTGAAAACCTTCCTCATTACATAAAAACCTTCTTTTGAGGGGCATTTTGGCAGAATTAGGCGGAATTGAGGCCGTAAATGGCGCAAGAAGGCGGAGGGGTGCTGCTGCCAATCGAAAAAACCTACGCTAATGGGAGTAAAAACGCTATTTTGGTCGCGCCACGCGGTTAGCGAATATCATCAAAAGGTGCTCAAGCTTTACTTTTTCGCGGATTTTAATTCCTTCATCTGAAATTTCTATTAGCCCCTCGTCCTTGAAATCTGCCAACGTTCTATTAAGGGATTCTGTTGCCGTACCAATCATGTTTGAAATGTCCTTTCGGGCTATCGTAATGATCTCTTTTTTGTTGGGAAGGTTATGCTCATTGTAAATTTTCAGCAAAGCGCCTGCCACACGCTGCCTTACGGACTGGTAGGCAATGTCCAAGAGTCTATTTTCTGCTTCGATCAGGTTGTTGGATAACATTTTGATGAACTTCCGCGCCATATCCTTGCTGGAATAAATGAGCGTTAAAAAATCCTGTTTAGGAATGATCGATATCTCAGCTTCTTCCAGTACTTCGGCGCTTTCATTGTGCTGCCGTTCTTCCAACAACGGAACATAACCCAGGAAATCCCCCGCACTATGAATTCCCGTAATTAATTCTTTCCCATCATAGTTTGCCTTGTAGGTCTTCACCTCTCCGCTTACGATAAAGTATAAGTCAGACGGCGTTTGACCTTCCATGAACACGAATTCCTTTTTCTTGAAAATCCGTACAGGCCTGTTTTCTGAAAGCTTCTGGAATTCTTTTAATTCCCTTGCCTTATCAAAAAAAGTATTGACGTCGTAGATATCATTCTTGAAGTTGGCCTTTAGTTGCTCACTTTTCTTTAACCTGATCTCTACAACTTTCAAAAGATCAAGGCCTTCAAACGGTTTGGTCATATAATCATCCGCACCAAGATTCATTCCCGTTCTCAAATCGTTTTTTTCAGCCTTTGCCGTAAGGAAAATGAATGGGATGTGTGCGGTTTCAGGATCGCTGTTCAATATGTGAAGAACACCATATCCGTCCAATTCTGGCATCATAACATCGCATAGTATCAGGTCTGGATGTTGCTCCTGCGCTAGCTGCACACCAATTTTGCCGTTCGGTGCGCTTAATACGTTATAGTGGGCCAACTTCAGAATACTGCAGATATTCTCTGCCATCTCTTGATTATCTTCAATCAGTAGTACGGTGTGTTTCATAGCGCGTGTTGATTCAGGCCAAAATTAGGAGGACGTCAGATCTGTTTTTCTAAAATATCAAGGGCAGCAACAGGAATCTTTGCAATGAAGGTTGTACCCTTGTTTACCTGGCTCGTGAACTCAATTGTCCCCCTCAGAAGCCGAATATACTTGTTGGCGATATTCAGGCCCAAACCTGTTCCTTCAACATTATTGGTGTTTTGCCCGCGGTAAAAGCCTTTGAATATCTGATGCTGCTCGTCCTTCGGAATCCCAATTCCCTGATCGGAAACCCGTATCTTCAAATTGTCAGCGGCAAGTTCAACATCCAGTTGAATCTCGGCATCATGGGCCGAGTATTCGATGGCGTTTGACAGCAGGCTCATTATTATGTTCTTCAGCAAAAGTTGATCGGTCATGATCGTGTTTGCCACGCCTTTGTAAGAATAAATTATTTCCTGCTTACGTTTTTTGATTGACCCTATCTCTTGCAAAAATTCTTGAAAAAAAGCGTCGACGTTGGTCTCGCTGAACGCAACTTTTACTTTTCCCTCCTCCAGCTTTCCCAATGATAAGAAATCGTTTAGCAACCCGGTGAGATTGTGTACTGCCCGTTTGATCTTTTCGAAGTATGACTTTCTCTCCAGGTCATCTGCTTCGTTGTTGTTTTCTAGTAGGAAAACAGAAGACAGAATGGTGCTTAATGGTGTTCTGAACTTGTGCGATGCCATGGTGACAAACTGCGATATTAACAAGCTTAGCTCTTTCTCTTTTTCCAGGGCTTTCACCAGGTTGTTTTCCATTCTTTTCCGATTCGTGATGTTTCTTATTACAATAAGTATCTCTTTGATTTCGTTATTGACGTCTGGAATGGGAACGGCCTTAACTGTGTATGGCTCGTGATTGATCATGGTTTCGAATGAAACGCTTTCCCCAGCAAACGCGCGTTTGAGTTCTTCACCTGAACCGATTACAGCCTGCTCGCCTTTTAACTCAGCGCCATGCAATCCTAATTCCGCCAAACCAATTCCGTCTGCCAGTACGTATTTTAATTCCTTGTTGAGTACACAAATTACGCCATCCGGAAAATTATGAACCATAGCATCGTGCAATCGCTTTCCTTTTAGCAACTCGTTTTCTATGGATTTTCTTTCTTCCTTGTAAGTCTCTATATCTGACGCTATCTTCTTGAGTCTGCTGACAGCCTTGTCTTTTTCTGCGCTTGCCAATTGGAGCAGTGCTTCCAATTTTTCTTGGCTTTCCGGAGCTGGGGTAAAACGCAAATTAATATAGACGCTAAGCCAAATTATGAGCAGTAAAAGCAGGCGGCTGGCTGGCTCCTGCATACTTAGCAGATCGCCCCTTGGAAGAAAGTACCCTCCGATAATTAATGCTGATGTGATGGCGCCCAGGCTGACAACGAGCCTGGCCGGGCCTGGCACTCTGGCGGTGTAGACGGATGCCACCAAATAGGTATATACTCCCCAGGTAAAGAACACGTCAGTAAAAAAAGTCGCTAATGCCAAAATCAGACCCAACGCGAACTTACCAACGTGATCGCTCCTC
This sequence comes from uncultured Bacteroidota bacterium, assembly GCA_963714945.1. GTDB lineage: Bacteria > Bacteroidota > Bacteroidia > Cytophagales > Cyclobacteriaceae > Chryseolinea. Next base: position 46,273 of record CAVQQL010000020.1, read on the forward strand.
ATCGGAGGCATTCTAAATGATTTCATACCCCAGTAGACGCAAAGATACAGTCCGATAGCATATTGCTAAGATAGAACTTTCAGATTTATTATTACCCATACCCAGGGTACAAAACGCCGCAAAAGCCTTCCCCAGCAAGGCGAAAACATGATGCCAGAAATAATTCATACAACAAACATAGTTTCTTTCCGAATGGTGCCAATGCCAGCCGTGGTATGTAGAATGGGTCCGTCTTACGCCTCGTTGTTGATAACCACCTTTTCCATTACGTCACCCTGACGGATATCGTCTATTATCTCTACGCCCTCATAAATTTTCCCAAACACCGTGTGATTTCTATCGAGATGCTGCGTTGTTTTTCGCGTGTGGCAAATAAAGAATTGAGATCCTCCAGTATTTCTTCCGGCATGGGCCATGGACAGAACGCCTCTATCATGATATTGATTTTCGCCCGTAAGTTCGCAGTCAATTTGATAACCAGGACCTCCGTTTCCGATGCCATTCGGACATCCGCCCTGAATCATAAAATTTGGAATTACGCGATGGAATATTAATCCGTCATAGAACCCTTTTTCGGCCAGGTCGATAAAGTTCTGTACTGTCTTTGGAGCATCTTTCTCAAAAAACTGAATTTTCATGACACCCTTTTTTGTGTGAATCTCTGCTGTCTTCATTTGTAGTTTATTTGGGCCGTAATTTAGTACGAGATATTCATTTTGCAGTGCTAATTGCACTTGAAGGATCGAAAAATAAGGGTTATACTGACTGAATTGATTTCAGCATCAAAAAAAGCGACCTTTGCAAAGATGAAGTGCATATCACACAAGCGGGTCTATCAGACCCATCAATTGGCTGTTGACGCATTGATCAATGCCAGGACGCATTTCGATTATGGGTCTAACGCCGGACCGGTTGCAGTGTACCAGTGCGAAGACTGTGGCTATTTTCACCTGACCTCGAAAGGCGATATGAACGAAACGTTGCGTAATCATTTGAAAGATGGAAAGATACAGTTGGAGAAAGAAGCCGATCGCTGGCTGCACAAGTTAAAAAAACGGTAGCATTAAATAGTTGTGAAATCTGGAATATGGGCGAATCCCGAAATCTGGAATTTCACTGTAATTGGAAGTATCTTGTGAAGATATATCAAGTTTGTCAGATTGAAAGTGGCATGGTCTGCAAATATTGCGGGCAGCGTCGTTGATCGGGATTTTAGGTATTGGCCAGGTTGTACTTGATTGCGATTCGGATGAGGGAAGCAGTATTGTTCACGTCGAATTTTGCCAAAAGATTCTTGCGGTGGGAATCTACTGTATGCAGGCTGATGAAAAGTTTCTCTGCAATTTGCGGGTTAGTAAGGCCATCGACAATTAGCTGCAAGACTTCCTTTTCTCTTCTGCTGACAATGGGTATTTTCGAAATTGTATCACTGTTTACATCCGTCGTGTTAATATCCAGGCTTAAATACAATTTGCCTTCATTGGCGCTCACGATAGCCGCTTCTATTTCATCTTTAGAAGCACTCTTCACCAAATAACCTGAGGCCCCATTCTGAATCATTTGTGAAATGTAACTCCGTTCCTTAAAGGTGCTCATGGCCAGCACTTTTACAGCAGGAAATTCTTTCTTTATTTTAGCCGTGAGCTCAATACCGCTTACCTCAGGTAAGTTTATATCCACGATTGCGACATCTGTAGCGAGGGTTTTGAGTTTGTCTATTGCTTCATAAGCGTTGCATGCGGTGCCGGTAACAGTGACATACTCAACGTTGGACAATAATGCTTTCATCCCTTCCAGTACCATAGGATGATCGTCTACAATCAGTACGCGTATCTTTTCCATCATGTATCTTGAATAGTGAAATCAATATGGATGGAGGTACCTTTTCCAGGCATGGATTGAATATCAAGTTGTCCTTTAAGGTAATCAACTCTAGACCGAACATTATTTAATCCATCAGTTGATTCGTGTGCGATACCCCTGTCAAACCCCTTTCCATTATCTTCGATGGTAATGTTCAGGTTATCATCGTGACGCATGATTTGCACTAAGACCATCGTGGCCTCGGCGTGTTTCACTATATTATTCAGCAGTTCCTGTACAATACGGTAAACAACAATCTCAGTTGCCGCCTCCAGGCGGTTCGTTAATCCATGAAAGTGCAGATTAAATTGGAGTTGACTGGATTCATTCAAGCCGTCGCAATAATCCTGAATCGCTTGCTGAAGCCCCAGTTTCACAAGGGCTTCTGGCATCATGTTGTGGGCAACTCTTCGCATTTCGCTGATCGAGTGGTCAAGTTGATCAAGAACCCTTGCAAAAAGACGGGTATTGTCCTCTGATAAAATAATGTTTCCTTTCATAGCGCCTAGAGATAATTTTACACCGCTTAACATACCACCCAGTCCGTCATGCAGGTCTTTCGCCATCCGGCTTCGCTCTAATTCCTGGCCCTTTAGCAACGCGTTATACGCAACCAATTTTTTTTCCTGTTCCAGTTCTTTGATGCGCTGGGTTTGTAGTTGAGCAGTCTGATGTAATAATTGTTGTTTGTGTTTGGAATTGCGATATACCAGGAAGCCGATGGTCAAAATCGTCGCAATGCTTCCCAGCAAAACATAGTTGAAGGTGGATTGCTGCCGAATGGAAAGTTGTTGCAATGCCTTCTCCTGTTGGAGTTGCAGAATTTCTTTTAATTTTTTTTCGTTTTGGTATCTTGCTTCCATCTCCGCAATCTTTTCACTGCTTGCTACTTTAAACAATGAATCGCTTACCGTGAAAGACTTGGAAAGATAATCGTAGGCTTGTTTGAAATTTCCCCTTTGGTGTTCTATCTGCGCTCTGGTCTTATATATTTCTTTCAAGTCCGCTCTCGATCCGACGTCTATCGCTAGCTTCTCCGCCTGCAAAATATAGCTGAGCGCCTTGTCGTTCAGTTGAAGATTGTAATAAGCGAGTGCAACCCTCGATGAGGCCGTGCAGAGATGGTACTGATTGCCCATCTGGTGAGCATAACGATAGGATTCGCGATAATTCTCGAGTGCTGAGGCGTATTGCTTTTGATGATCATACCAGTCTCCCAGGTTGTTGTAGACCGCAGCCATTTGCTCCAAGTCCTGGTTTTTTTCTGCCAGGATCAATGCCCGTTCCAGTAACTCATGTTCCTTTTGAAATTGATTAAGGGCACTGTATGCACCCGATATATTCAGCAACGCATTAACAGCCGCATAGTCATCCTTAAATTCCTGCGCCAAGGCAAACGCCTTGTTGCCATATTCAATGGATTTGTCATACTGTTTTTGGGTCTCAAACAACGAGGTGAGATTGGCGTAGAGTCCAGGCAACCTGCTACGGTCTGAACAGACTTCCAGCAAGCGAATAGCCTGCAAATAATAGTCGATGGCTGCGACGGCATCCTTCTTATGCAGGTGTGCATTACCTATATTGGCTAACACCGCTGCTATTTTGCTGGTGTCATTCATGAGTTTGGCAACGGGAAGGGCTAATGTAAAAAAGTGAATAGCCGAATCCATATGATTTTGCTCGATATGGCAGATGCCGATGTCTACCATTGACGACAGTATCAACCGGTTATGCATGATTCGCTTGCTAAGGTTTAAGGCCTGCCGATAATAGCGCAGGCTTGTGTTCGGGGCCACAGCCTCAATCGATTCCCCAATGTCCAGCAGCGTTCGGGCTTTTGCCGAATCGGTTGTGGCATTTCTTAATTTAGTCAGTAGCGTATCGGGAATAGTTTGGGCAACTGAGGTCGTCGCGAGGCATATCAAAAGGGTGAAAATATAATTTCGGATAGCCATGAGCATGCTTGTATGCTTATATAAATGTTGCTATTCTAAACACTACAACCAAGTGTTTTTGAAAAATCACGCTTTCAGGGGATGCCGCAGGATGCCTCACAAATTACGTGTCGCAGTGATGCATGACCGACGCGGAATGGCCACCATTTCAGGTAACAATTCCAGCACAAAGGATTGGACAAAATAAACCATTATCACCACCGTAGTGGATGTGGTGACTTCTGCATGCAGGAAACGAGTCTGCTGCTTGGTAAGCTGAAGAGAGCCCGGTGCCCCCCATGAATCGGCACACGGCTAGTGCGCACGGTGATCAAAAAAAGATCGTTCTGGAGGCGTAGCGAGTTTATGCAGTGGAAAGGTCGAAAAGCAATTTCCTGTCTGCGCATTCATTGCGATACGAAGCTGGCACGTCGTACGCGGGGCTGTAGGCATTTGTGACAAAGCAACGAAGGGCAATGGTTTCCGGGAGGGACCAAAAACAGGCAGGCACACGCTTTGATCGGGTATTTTGAGCTGTATTACTAAATTATAGGGTATCGACTAAGATTTGTGATTTTTAGTTTGTAAATTGCGCAGCATTTTAAGAATTCGTGCATTCAACTGTTTCTGTAAAAGCTACAGTTGCTTTCACCTTACTTAATTAGATAAATATTCAGACAAGGATCAGAATAGCTTATTGCAGAGAATTAGCACATCTCTTTCGGATTAGTTTCTTTTTTTTTAATAATTAATATAACAATGCAAGGAACAGTTAAATTTTTCAATGATGCCAAAGGGTTTGGTTTCATTAAACCATCAGATTCAGGTGAAGATATCTTCGTCCATTCTTCAGGTCTTATTGACGAGATTCGTGAAAACGATCAGGTCGAATATGAAGTAGAGAGAGGCAAGAAAGGTATGAATGCCGTGAACGTGAAAGTATTGAATTAAGAAGTTTTAGATACTTAATTTCTTTTAAATTTTCATGCTTAAAAAGAACCACCCTCGGGTGGTTCTTTTGTTTGCAGGCCATCATCTGGTACTGTCCAATTTGTTTATATTAATAAATATAATACACTGATTTACAGTATGTTATTATGCATTAGCATCATGTAATAGTGTTTGTTAATTAGGCTTAATCATGGTGTGCGGAGGAATCGATAACAGGTGGTACCGGCGCTGCTGGATGTACTTACTTTTTCCGCTTTAGAACCTTCTCGACCGCTGCAACGATGTTTTCGGGCCCTAATCCGTATTTTCTTAAGTAGTTCTACCGGTGTTCCGCTCTCGCCGAACGAATCATTTACGGCCACCATTTCCAGCGGGGTAGGATTGAATCGTGCTACAACCTGTGCCACCGCGTCACCAAGCCCGCCGTTCATTTGATGTTCCTCACAGGTTACCACACAACGCGTCTTCTCCACGGATGAAAGAACGGCCTCGACATCCAGCGGTTTGATCGTATGCAGGTTAATAAGTTCAACACTTATTCCTTTTGCTGAGAGCACTGCCTCTGCTTCAATGGCATTCCAGACCAAATGACCGCACGCGAAAATGGTCACATCACTTCCGTCAATCATCTTATCGGCTTTCCCTATCACAAAGGGTCTTTCGCCTGTAAATATCGGCCAGCTTGGTCGCCCAAACCTGAGATAGGCTGGTCCTTCATGGTCGCCCAAAGCCAGCGTAGCGGCCTTGGTTTGATTGTAGTCACAAGGCACAATAACCGTCATGCCAGGCAGCATTTTCATCATACCAATGTCTTCCAGTATCTGATGGGTAGCGCCATCTTCGCCCAGTGTTAGCCCGGCGTGCGAAGCGCATATCTTAACATTCTTGCTTGAGTAGGCGATGGATTGCCTGATTTGGTCGTACACACGGCCGGTTGAAAAGTTTGCAAAGGTTCCCGTGAACGGAATCTTTCCATTGATTGTCATGCCGGCAGCCAATCCCATCATGTTGGCTTCGGCAATGCCCACCTGAAAGAAACGCTCGGGAAACTCTTTCTTAAAGTCACCCATTTTCATCGAACCTGTTAGGTCTGCGCAAAGCGCTACTACGTTAGAATTCTTTTTGCCTAAGGCATGTAATCCCACGCCAAATCCGGAGCGCGTATCTTTTTTTTCCGTAAAGGTAAATTTGGTCATGATGCTTGGTTATATCCGTCCCAGCCATGAATTTGGAGGGTCAGCGCTGCGAAAGTCGCAAATCTTTGCGAGTCTTCCGAAAGTGTTTCGATATTTCTGTGCACCAGTCGATAACCTGCAGGATCAGATTATCTGGCACATGCCCTGCAAACCGCAGGTCTCGCAGGATTGTATATTTGATTTTCAAAAATGCCGCGGTCAATTAAAGACATTTACCGTCAATGTTTCACCTGGCCGCAGCACAAATTTCTTGAACCCAGTGTACTTGCTGCCAGACGTTTGTTTAACCCTGAAAACAATTTTGTATTGACCAGGCAGCATATTGAGTGCAAACTGCGATTTTAGCTCGTTCAGATTGCAAACCCATTCCTGTACACCGTCTTCCTTTATTTCGTAAAGACTGCCGTATCCCGTGGCAATCGTATTGAAATTTACGACCCCAGGCTTTGGCAAAAGAACGGTTTTTGTCTTATCCGGTTGAATGTCGACATCAAAAGTCCTCCGCGGTATCGTCAATGTTTCCACGATGTACCGCCCGGTGAGGTAACGAAAGTTCACGTTACTTTGCTGTGTATTGATAATTTCTCCTTTGCCCTTTTCACGGATCACCGACTGAAGATTGTTGTCTCTACGGCCATCCTGTTGGATGAGGAGATTACCTTGCGGGGTAGGGATGGCGATGACATTATGTTTGCCAATAGCAATTGCAACGTTTCTTTTGATAACCGGCGGCACGGTATTGACAATCAAATCATAATCGATTACCGGGTCAATTTGTACGGTGTCTGATTTTCCTCGCTGGTCGCGGTAGTGCACGAAGTCATACATGGGAACACCGGTCACTGAGTTCAAAAATGTTATGTTAACATTTGTCTCGGTGGGTTTTTGATTTCCATCCAGTAGCTCAACGCTGACGGTGGTTTTGGCGAAACTGGATTCAAGTGCCTCGTTCAATACTGCGTAGAATTTTCCCGGTGTATCGGCATCGATGTATTTACCGGCGCATTCCAGCGTTTTCTCGGACAGCAGGCCCAGTCCAATAATATAGGGGCGGAGGAAGACGCCCTTTTTTTGCAGGGCTTTGGAGGTGGCGCAAAGGTCGCCTCCGCATGATTCGATGCCATCAGTGATGAGGATGACAATGTTTCGATAGCCAGGACCGGCCGGAAAATCATTTGCCGCTTGTTCTAGGGAATACGTTATCGGGGTGACACCTTTTGGTTTTATTTCCTTGAGTTTGTTGATGATCAGCGTGTGATTATTTGCCTTAAAGGGAACCTCCAACCAGGTGTCTTTGCAATTCTTTATTTCCTGGGGTGAACGATGACCATAGATTCGAAGTCCAAGTTCAAGATTGCTATTTTGCTTTAGGGAGTCTACTAGTTTGGTGAGTATCGATTTAGCGACGCCCCACCGCGATTGATTCGGTCGTTCCCATTGTTCAAGCATACTGCCGGAGGCATCAAGCAGAAAAAGGATACGTGTTTTTTCCGGCAATTTTTGCTGGATTGTGCGCTGACCATACGAAATGTGACACATCAGCATTAGGGAAACAAAAAAAGCCCATTGTGCCATACGTTTTTGTATCTCTATTGCCATCGCTGAATACAACGCCCCATTGCAGATTGCATTGCTAAAGTGGAAGAATTAGAACACTCACATGACCATTTCGCGTCGCAGGGGCGACGCTGACGCGCGTGTCGAACGAAAGTTGTGTTATCTTAATAATCGCCAAGCGTTTCCGGCAATTGCGAAAGTGCCTTCGCCAGCTGGTCATCATTCGGGGCCACCCCGTGCCATTTATGATCATTTAGCATGAAATCCACGCCAAAGCCCATTTCGGTCTTCATTAAATTAAGGATGGGCTTGCCTTTCTTTGCCTGGGTCTTTGCATACTCCAATGTCTTAACCACTTCTTCCATGTCATTTCCATTACTATCAATAACCTCCCATCCGAACGATTCCCACTTCGCTTTTAGGTCGAATAAGTTCAAGATCGTATTGACTGGCCCATCAATTTGCTGACCGTTATAATCTATAGTGGCGATCACGTTGTCCATCTTATTGTATGCAGCGTACATCGCGGCCTCCCATACCTGACCTTCTTGCTGCTCGCCATCACCCATCATGACGTAAACAAACCGGTCATCCTGCTCCAGCTTCTTTGCCTGAGCAGCACCTAACGCGACCGAAAGACCCTGCCCCAGCGATCCAGACGCAATTCTTATGCCAGGGAGATGCTCATGGGTAGCGGGATGACCCTGAAGCCTCGAATTCAGCAACCTGAAAGTTGATAACTCTTTGGGATCGAAGTAACCGGCACGCGCCAATGTAGCGTACCACACTGGAGAAATATGACCGTTGGAGAGAAAAAAGAGATCTTCGCCGACACCTTTCATATTGAACTTATTGTCGTGCTTCATTATCTTGAAGTACAGTGCCACAAAAAAATCGGCGCAACCGAGGGAAGCGCCAGGATGTCCCGACTGGCATGCATGTACCATGCGAACGATATCTCTGCGAATTTGAGATGCTATATCTTGAAGTGATGCAGTGTCTGTAGATTGGCTCATTGAAATATTGCAGTTTGACGCGAATATACCCTGCACCCAGGGCTACTCCAAATATGATCAAAATAAAACGAGGGATTGTTATTTTTTCTTTGAAGCCGTTTTCTTTGATGTGGGTTTCTTAACTGACTTTGTTTTTTTTTGTACCACCTTCAGCTTTGTTGTCACCGGTGGGCTGGGTTCACCGTTACCCAAGATCTGGCTTGTGTGGTCTTTCGTATCTACCTTCTCAATAATACCTTCAATTGCGCCGGCCTCGTTTATGATGAACGTGATGCGTGCCGTTCCCATATACTTTCTGCCATACATTGATTTTTCAATCCAGGTGCCAAATAGGCCATGAACCTTTTTATCTACATCCGCCAGCAGGCTAAAAGGCAGTTTTTCCCTGGCAATAAACTTCTTATGGGTCGTTTCATTGTCCGTACTCACGCCGAGTACTACATAGCCCTGTTTAATCAACGTTTTGTAATTATCACGCAGGTTACAGGCTTCCGCCGTACAACCAGGCGTCATATCTTTGGGATAGAAGTAGAGCACTACCTTTCGGCCCTTAAAGCTTGATAGCCTAACCGGGTTGCCATCCTGATCATTGACCGAAAAGTCGGGCGCTTTGTCACCAATTTGTAACTTTTTCATATTCAAAGGATCTTTCTTGAGTATCGTGATTTGTTGCCTGCGTTGTCTGTAACAACGAGCTCAAACATGCCCCTTAACGGAATGGCTGGATCAATCTTTTTTGACTGAAGTGTATTTGACTTATTATCGTAACTCATCAGCAACCATGCGCCGTCGATGGTCGCCTCGAAAGACGCAATTCCCGAGAGATCATCTTTAATCTTGAACCGGGCAGCGCGGTTGTTTATGGATAATACGCTAATCCCCGGCGCGGTGGAATCTTCAAGCATCGTGAAATCACCAAAATCGCGTGTGCTGAAGTGCATCCGGCCGTTAAGCCATTCACCGCCGAGATAATAGAAAGACTTGCCCAATTGGCGATAGACAGCCAGTTTTTCTGGTTGGGCATAGCCATGCTGCGGCTTAATGGAAACGTTAATGCTTTTGTTCAACGGCACGTCGTAGGATCCAATAGTAAATATTTCGGCGCCGTCTGTACCTTGCTTATAGCCCGTCTTCAGATAAAGGGTATCATACAATGCATTCATCGGAAATTGGACGTCCATCAGATCACTGTAAAATGTATATTCGGTTCCAGACGGGATGCTTAGGTCAATATTAGGAACGACAGAATTTCCACAAATTGTGATGGAGTCAGGTATTGTCTTTCGCAGATCAAAAAGATAGACTGCCTGATTGTAATTAAAGTAGTCTGGCTCAATTTCGTAAGCGGCGCCGTCCTTGTGGAGCAGCGCAATATTGCCTGACTGCTTGCAGGGCTTTGCTGTTACCATCAGGATATTTTCGTTGATATCGGCGCTAACCGCTGAACTTACGACTTCCAATGACTTCACCTCCTGGATGGGCTTGGTCGGCATTAGCCGAAATGTCAAGGTGCTGGCGTTACCATCGCTGTCCTCCATTTTTATTTGAACAGTCGATTCTTTTAAAGGATTAACGGTTATTTTGCCCGTCCCAGGGGAGCTATCGTAGAATTTCAGGTCATTCCCATCATCGATGTAAAGTTTATAGAATCGGGTGCCTTTGTTACGCATGGTTTTAAAATCCATTAGGGAATAAATGGCGCGCGTCTCATCAACATTCACCTTTTCGATCGCCTGGCTGAAAACCAGTTGGCTGTCAACCCGCATCTCGATGTAGTTGACACCTCCGTAGAACTGGCTATGCGGCGTAAACTTATCTTTCGCAATCAGTTCAATACCAATATTCCCCCTGGCCATGATGGATTTTGAGAGCACATAATTATTGCCTACACGTTGAGCATAGAATTCAAAACGCCCGAACCGGTCATTAATGCGTGCGTCAATATCAAGTGTGCGCAAAGCAATTTTTTCTGCCGCCGGGGGAAGATTGTCCACGAGTTCTGGGAACCCGCCAACTTTAATTGGATCGAGCGCGTAATTCTCAGCGTCACGTATGTCAAAATGTAAGTGTGGACCGCTTGAGGAGCCTGTGTTTCCCGACAAAGCAATGGTATCGCCTTGTTTGACAAGAAACTGATCTTCGCGGAATTGCAGATCTATTTCGTTAGCCTGCCTACGGTACTGCTCTTCCAAAATATAGTCTCCAAGCCGTCCGAGGAAGTTTTGAAGATGGGCATAAAGGGTGGTATTGCCATCTGCATGTGTGATATAAATAACATTGCCATATCCCGCTCCCGACACCGATACGCGCGAGATGTATCCGCTTTTTGAAGCCTGAACCGGACGACCAACCATATTATCGGTACGGATATCGATGCCAGAGTGAAAATGCGTACTTCTGAGCTCACCCATCGTCCCTGCTATCGAACCGGGCCTACCCGGATAAATGGGGTATAGATACCGCTCTTCATCCGGAAATTTTTCCTCGGGTTTGCTGAATTGCGCCTGTGCTAGGCAGGGGAGTGCGGCAAGCAAGAGGGGTAGAACACTATTTAACTTCAAATTCCAGGAGTTTCTCATCTTCAATAAAAGCTGATAACACATTGCCAACATTGACTGGGCTTACGCCTTTCGGTGTACCCGTAAAAATTAAGTCGCCCTTTCGCAGCGTAAAAAATCTGGATAAATACAAAATTATGTAATCAAAACTAAAAAGCATAAGACTGGTATTGCCTTGCTGCTTGAGCACGCCGTCTACTTTCAAACTGAAGTTGATGTTGTGCAAATCCTTAAAGTCCTTGGTTGGGATGAATTTGTCGGAAATAGGAGCAGATCCGTTAAAGCCCTTCGCGATATCCCAGGGCAGCCCTTTGGCCTTGGCTTTTTGCTGTAAATCACGGGCCGTAAAGTCAATGCCGATACCTATGGCGTCGTAGTACTTATGTGCAAATTGCTCTTCAATGTTTTTTCCATCTTTGCAAATTCGGAGCACAAGTTCAACTTCATGGTGCACGTCGCTGGAAAAATCAGGATAATAGAAAGGAGCATTGTTGCGGAGTATGGCAGTATCCGGTTTGGTAAAGATGACCGGCTCGTCGGGTCTTTCATTGTTTAATTCCGTTATGTGCTCAACGTAATTTCTTCCGACGGCAAATATTCTCATGGCGTATTTCTGTGTTCGTGGCTAGATAAAGCTTCAGTAACATGACATAAACGTGGCAAAAGTAATCTACTTTATGATAGGTCCATCAATTTGGAAATAATCCCAGTAAAATAACTTCCAGTAAATCTATGAAACAATACTCGCCTGTATTTGTATTTTTGTCCAAAAAAATATCATGTTGAAAAAGGTACTCATCCTGTCCAGTATTGCCCTTATCTTTTATGCGTGCACATCCGTTGCAGTAACCGGCAGGAAGCAACTAAGTCTGGTGTCGAATACAGAGATTATTCCCATGGCCACAGCCCAATATCAGGAAGTGATTACAAAAGGACCACTTTCGACTGACCAGCAGCAAACGCAGATGATAAAGCGGGTAGGGGGGAAAATCCAAAAGGCTGTAGAAACGTATATGGCAGATAAAGGCTTGTCATCAGCGCTGGCCGGGTTTCAGTGGGAATTCAACCTGATTGACGATCCCAAGACGGTGAATGCATGGTGCATGCCCGGGGGTAAAGTAGCCTTTTATACTGGCATTATGCCGATCTGCAAAGATGAGACCGGAGTCGCGGTTGTGATGGGCCACGAGGTTGCGCATGCCATTGCTAATCACGGACGGGAACGGATGAGTCAGCAGATGCTGGCACAATACGGGCTGGGTACACTCAGTGCCCTCATGGGAGAAAACCCCACTGCAGGGCAGGACTTGTTGATGCAGGCGGTAGGGGCTGGCACCAACATTGGCATGTTAAAATTCAGTCGAGAGCATGAATCCGAGGCGGACCACATTGGACTGATCTTTATGACAATGGCAGGATATGACCCAAATCAAGCGCCCGTATTTTGGGAACGCATGACGGAATTGAGTGGAGGGCAACAGCCACCTGAGTTTTTGTCCACACACCCATCGCATGCTACCCGTATCAGCGATCTAAAAGGTTGGATACCTGAGGCGTTGAGCTATAAAAAGAATTGATAACATTCCTTTCTGTCCTTCGGCGTTGGTGATTTTATATGATATGGTCAATCGCATAATTAAAGGATCGGGGATGGCTGCCGTGCTGACGCTTGTATTTATTCAAGGTTGCAGTCAGTCTGATGATGCCGTCATCCGGGAAATCAACGCGCACCGTGAACAGCAACAAAAAGAATTTCGTGATCGAAAGAAATCTCCCCTGGAAAGAAGGGACCGCCGGCATTTTAAAGGGCTAAATTACTATCCGATTGATCTTGCGTATAGCGTGAAGGCGAAATTTGTGAAAACGGAAAAACCTGAGTTCTTCAAGATGAAGACAACCACTGCGCGCCTGCCTGAGTATGTCAAGTATGGAGAAGTTCACTTCACTTTGCACGGCAGGGCGTTCACACTGGAAGTATACCAAAGCCCCGATATCATCAAGCGGCCAGGTTATGAAGATTACTTGTTTATTCCCTTTACTGATGAGACCAACGGGAAAGAGACATACGACGTCGGGCGTTATCTGGAATTCAGGATACCGTCATCTGAGGACGTTAGGCTTGATTTCAACCAGTGTTACAACCCTTATTGCAGCTACAACGGGAAATACTCCTGCCCAATACCGCCGGCAGCGAATTATCTAGCAACGGAAGTGCAGGCTGGAGAAAAAAGATACTTTCCGCTTTCGCATTGATCATTTCTTGAAGGCTCTAAGTTTGATTTCGGTTAGTTTCCGTTTCGTATCAAGTGGAAAATCACCGTTCATCATCCAATCGTAGTATGATGGTTCCTGCGTCAGTACCGCAGTAACGATTTTATTTCTGTGCTTGCCAAAATTGAAGATTTCCTGCCCTTTGTCATTCATGACCATGCGCCCCGCTAAATCAACTAAACCTGATTCTGTAATCTTACTTAAGATATCTATATCGTTCCTGATTTCTCCGATTTTCCTATTGAGTCCATCGGTTACATCCTGGCCTTCGTACTTTTCCACTTGCGCAACTAAGACCTCCATTGTGGCCTGTGTGTCTGCCTCGGCAGTATGAGAGTTTTGGAATTCTTTATTTAGATAGAAACGGTATGCCGCAGAGAGGGTGCGCTTCTCCATAAGATGAAAAATCTTTTGTGCATCAACGATTTTTTTTCGACTGTAGTCAAAATCTACTTCCGCTCTAAGGAATTCTTCAACAAGCATTGGTATATCGAATTTCAGGATGTTGAACCCGGCAAGGTCTGCGCCTTCAAAAAAACGGGCATAATCTTTGGCTACTGTCTTGAAGGCGGGCTTATCCCTGACGTCGTCGTCTGTCAATCCGTGGAATGCTGAAGATTCCGCCGGGATCGGTATGAGCGGGTTCAACACGTTTGACTTCCGTACCACGCTACCGTCGGGTAACATTTTAATAACGGCGATCTCTATTATTCTGTCATTTGAAATATTGATGCCAGTTGTTTCCAGATCGAAAAAGCAAAGCGGGGTGCGTAAATTAAGTTTCATGAATAGGGCTGTTACTCAGCAGAGAATTTTATAAAAATGAATTTATTAACGATTTGTTATGCATGTAGAACTTGTGCCAGCGCCAGAATGTCAATTCCACCAAAGTATCCGGAACTCATCATGAGGAGATTCTTATTCTTCCACGAAAGTTGCGTAAGATAATCTTTGAGTTTTGATGCGTCATGAAATACGATGATTCCAGGAGCATTGAAGGCTTTCCTGATCTCAGATTCCGTCAGCGGCTCAAGGCCCTTACCTTTCATCTTTTCGGGATTGAAGTATACAACCTGCACCTGAGCGGGTTTCATACTGTCGGTGTACTGTGGAAGAAATTTCTTGTTGAGGCTGCTGTAGGTATGCAGTTCGAGGCAGGCTACTAAATCACGCGTGGGATAGGTCTCTTTTAGCGCCCGTACGGTTGCCTTTACTTTCGACGGTGCGTGAGCAAAATCTTTGAACACGGTAGAAGATTCATCATCCCGCACTTTTTCTAATCGTCCTGCCGCGCCCTCGAAACTGGAGAAAGCCTCGTAAAACTTCTCTGCGGTAATTCCAATTCTTTTAAGAATTTCCTTCGCCCCGTTTATATTCTGAAAATTGTGGGCGCCAAATATTTTTATTGGATATTTCTTTTCGCCGTTTGTCAAATAGAATTGTCCCTTGCTGTCGCTGCTATGAGGGTGACTTCTGTAGGGAATTGCATTTACACCACTGCGCTCTTTCTTTCCGATTATTAACGCCAGGGAATCTTGCTCGCAATAGATTAGCGTTCCGCCCTTTGGTGTTTCGTCAGCAAATAGGTCGAATTGTTTTACATATTCTTCCTCAGCGTGAAAAACATTAGCATGGTCCCAAGAGATTCCGCTGATCAGACCAATGTGATGCTTGTAACGCAAAAATTTTGATGTCAGATCAAGCGCGGACGAAAGGTATTCGTCACCTTCGATAACAATAACGGGCGCATCTGATAGTTTGACGGTATTTTCAACGCCTTTGACCCGGGCGCCAATCACGTAGTCAAATTTGCGATCAAAATAGTTCAATACATGAATAATTATGGCCGTGATGGTGGTTTTGCCATGACTTCCAGCAATTACGATTCGTTGCTTGTCTCTTGAATGCTCATAGATGTATTCCGGAAAGGAAAATATTTTCAAATTAAGATTTTGTGCCTTCAGCAGCTCAGGGTTGTCCTTTTGGGCATGCATGCCCAGGATTACGGCATCCAACGTCAGCGGTAATCATATTCGGGTCGCCAGCCTTCTTTGTCAGGTAACAGACCATGTTGCGCCAGTCTACTGCGGGAAGGATTTTGAATCTCATCGTCTGATCCGGTGACGTCATGCCCTGTCTCTTTAAGCGCGATAGCCAGGTTATGCATTACGCTCCCGCCGATTGCAATAAAATGTATCCTTTGTTTTTCCTGTCGCATGTGGGATATTCCGTGTTAAAGTAAAGTAAAATGTTTGGTGTTTAAAAGCCTGACTACATTAGCGGTAGTCCCTTGTTAATATATTTATCAATGGCGATTTTTGCGGTAGACGGAATTTATTCACAATTAATTTGTTCGCTATTTGTGTATAAGTTGTGGAGATTGTAAAAAGGATTGATTGTACGTTTGTCCCCTTCACAACGCACAAAATACAACAACCACTGTATGGAGCAAGGCAGATCAACGTCCCTGAGGTTAAGCAGCAAGGCAAGTAAGCTAATTCCGAGAGATATCTCGGAGAGTCTTGGCAAGTTGCCTCCTCAGGCGCTTGATCTTGAAGAAGCTGTGTTGGGTGCCCTCATGTTGGAGAAGAATGCACTCAATGCAGTCATAGAATTCTTGAAGCCAGAGCACTTTTATGCGGAGACAGCATCAAGGAGATTTATACGGCTATTGTAGATCTGTTCAAGTCATCCGATCCGGTGGATATGCGCACTGTAGTCAATCAATTGCGCAAGACTGCAAAGATTGAATTGGTAGGTGGCGCCTATTACATTGCGGAGTTGACCTCTAAGGTTAGTTCAGCTGCTAATATCGAATTCCACGCACGTGTGATCATGGAAATGGCGATCAAGCGTGAATTGATTCAGGTCGCCTCGCAGATCCATCATAATGCGTACGAAGATACTACCGATGTTTTCGAGCTACTCGATAAGACGGAACAGTCCATTTTTCAGATTTCAGATTCCAACCTTCGCAAGAATTATGATAGCATGCGGAACCTGATGACGCGAGCCATTCAGGAACTGCAAGTACTAAAGGAACATAAAGATGGATTGACTGGCGTACCGAGCGGTTTCACGGCATTGGATAGGATGACGTCCGGCTGGCAGAAGTCCGAATTAGTAATCATTGCAGCGCGTCCTGGCATGGGTAAAACTGCATTTGTGGTTTCCGCACTGCGGAATGCGGCTGTAGATTTCAAAGTGCCCGTCGCCATCTTTTCTCTTGAAATGGCCTCAATTCAATTGGTCAACCGGATGATTTCCGCAGAAGCGGAGTTAGAAGGTGAGAAAATAAAGCGCGGTACTTTGGCAGATCATGAGTGGACGCAGCTGGTTCACAAGACTAACAAGTTGTCATCGGCTCCCATATTTATTGATGACACGCCGGCACTCTCGGTACTCGAATTGCGGGCGAAGTCGAGGAGGTTAAAGGCTGAGCACAATATTCAGATTATTGTTGTTGACTATCTGCAGCTCATGCGCGGTGATCAAGGCGGTAACCGTGAACAGGAAATTGCATCCATATCACGCGCACTTAAAGGCATTGCCAAGGAATTGAATGTTCCTGTGCTTGCGCTCTCACAACTAAGTCGGGGAGTTG
Source organism: uncultured Bacteroidota bacterium (assembly GCA_963714945.1). Lineage (GTDB taxonomy): Bacteria > Bacteroidota > Bacteroidia > Cytophagales > Cyclobacteriaceae > Chryseolinea. The sequence goes on from CAVQQL010000020.1 coordinate 63,223, forward strand.
AAACGCGAGGTGGCGATAAACGTCCGCAATTGTCTGACTTAAGAGAATCTGGTTCTATCGAACAAGATGCAGATATTGTAATGTTCTTATATCGACCTGAATACTATAAAATTACCGTAGATGAAGAGGGCATGCCGACACAGGGCATGGGGGAGATGATAATCGCAAAACACCGTAACGGATCAGTAGGGAGTGTAAAGCTTAAGTTCATTGGAAAATACACCAAGTTCGCCGATTTCGATTCCCCCTCTTCGGCAAATGAGAATCCTTTCTCCGGGATGATCACACGAGAAAGCAGGCTGAATACCGAAGGCGACCCCCTTTTGCCCCCGGCTACAGATGATGAAACACCGTTCTAAAAAATTCCGGAATAACAAAGGCAAATTTTTTACGTTTACGTTATGCGCGAGCGGCAGGCATATCGTCTAGTGTATTCCCGTCACGTCCAGGTTTAGTTTTAATAAGTCGATCTATGCAGCGGATATTGCTTTTAAGTGTTCTTGTGTCCCTACTTTTCGCGTGTAATGAAGATGTTAATCCGGTGGACTGCGCCAAAAATGGGCCCATTATAAGTCTTGGTTCCGTGGTTAACGCGGCAAGTTGCAGCGTTATGGATGGGAGCATACAGGTCTCTGCCAGCCAGGGTAAAGAGCCTTATCAATTTTTTCTCAATGATCTGCCTGCGCAATCTTCTGGTCTGTTTGAGAATTTGTCAGCGGGTATATATACGATCTCGGTGCGCGATGGTAACGGCTGCGTGGCCGCGGTAGATAATGTCAATGTGAATGCGTTGGACTTTTCTTTAACTGCTACGATAACCGCAGATGATGCTTGCCTGTCGGGTAGCGGATCGGTAGTAATTGAGGTCTCGGAAGGCAATCCACCTTATACCTACAAGCTGGGGAATGGTACTTTCTCTGATAACAATATGTTTTCGGGATTGCCCACTGGCAATCATGCTATTTCAGTCAAGGATAATAATAATTGCAGCGTTACCCTGAGTCGTGACCGTGCCGCGGGGCTTTACGGGAACCAGTTGGGCAAATGAAATCAAACCGATTATCGAGGCTTCCTGCTCGAAAAGCGGCTGTCACAATGGGTCTTCACGACCTGACTTGCGCATATATGAAAATGCGAAGTTCTACGCGAATAGTATAAAGGCGAAAACCAAGGACAGAAGTATGCCCAGAGACGGCACGCTTTCCCAGAATCAAATTGATATTATTGGCTGTTGGGTAGACGATGGCGCTTTGGAGAACTAGGTACCCGGATCATCGTCGGCCACCAATTCCTGCCGCGCGGTGCGGAGTTCCTGAAGCGCTTTTGTGTCATTATCCTTCAAGGCCAAGGCTATCCCTGAGTCATACACATCAAGCGCCTTGCTGCTTTCCGCCACCGTTTCATACAATTTTGCCAATTGATAATATGTGGGCAGGTAATTTTCATGATCATGCAACAGGCGGCTGAAGATTGCGATTGCCTTCGGCGTGTCGGTCTTCTGGTATTCAAGCGCCAGTGCATACAACGAGAACGGATCTGAAGGATCTTCGTTTACGAATTCCTGAAGTTGTTCAATACGGCTTGCCATGTTAGTTTCCTAAATGCAATATAACAATAAATTTTCGTCGTCGATATCCTGCTACCTCAACAGGCTAGTTCGCGCTGCCAGGCGTAAATTTGAAATTTGTCCCTATTTTGGCAATTGGAAAGCGGTTTTTTGTATCTTGAGCGCTGTTTCAAAGATAAGATTTGAACCTATTGATTTAGAGCAAGATGAAGATATTGGTTTGTATTACGCACGTTCCGGACACCACATCCAAAATTAATTTTACCGATAACAACACCAAATTTGATAGTAATGGAGTTCAGTTTATTATTGGACCATACGACGATTATGCGCTTGCGCGTGCCGTCGAACTGAAAGAAACAACCGGCACCTCGGTCACGGTACTTAATGTAGGTCTTTCTGATACTGAGCCTACGCTGCGCAAAGCTCTGGCGATCGGGGCAGATGATGCGGTGCGTATCGACGCTGAACCATTGGACTCTTATTTTGTTGCGTTTCAAATTGCTGACTATGCAAAGTCTGCTGGCTATGACCTAATTCTTATGGGCCGAGAATCTATTGATTACAACAGTGGTGTAGTCCACAGTATTGTGGGGGAGTTGCTGGGCATACCATCAGTCTCACCTGTCATGAGCCTGGACATTGATGGTAGCACGGCAAAACTAGCGCGGGAAATTGAGGGCGGTAAAGAGTTCCTCGAGGTTAGCCTGCCGGTGGTTGCCGGGTGCCAAGAACCCATTGCCGAATGGAAAATTCCGAATATGCGCGGCATTATGTCGGCGCGGACAAAGCCTTTGGTAGTAGTTGCGGCTAAGCCAGTGGACAGCGGAGTCGATCTGTTACAATTTGAGTTGCCACCTCCAAAGGGCTCAGTAAGGATGATTGATGCGGATAATGTACCTGAGTTAGTTAATTTATTGAAGAATGAGGCGAAGATTCTGTGATGGATAACGTATCATTGGGGATTGTAAACTGAGCACTAAGCGTTTGTCTATGGTTATACTTGTTTTTGTAGAAAGTGCCGAAGGTAAAATAAAAAACACCTCCATTGAAGCAGTTTCGTATGCACATGCAATGGGTGGTGAAGTGACAGCCATAGCACTTGGCGCGGCGGAAAAAACTGCGTTGGAGGCGCTCGGAAAATATGGGGCGAAGAAAGTACTGCATGCCGCTGACGAGAAATTAAATCAAGGCATCATACAGGCTTACGCTTCGGTGCTGGAAAAAGCACTTGAAGAGGAAGGTGCCGACATTCTGGTATTAGCGAATTCTTCGCTTGGTACACCCGTCGCGGCCAGGGTAGCTGCCAAGATCGGCGCAAGTCTTGCGTCAAATGTTGTTGAACCGCCTGATACGTCATCGGGTTTTGTAATAAAACGCAGCATTTATACCGGAAAGGCTTTTGCGCTGGTCACATTAAGGAATCAGAAGAAAGTTATTGGAATCCGCAAAAATGCAGTGGAGATAAAGGAGGTTGGCAGCCCTGTGCAGATCACACCTTTCACCGCGTCGCTTAGCGCGTCTGATTTTGCAACGAAAATTATTTCGACTGAGAAAGCGACCGGTGACATACTTGTTGCCCGAAGCAGACATTGTCGTTTCCGGTGGGCGCGGAATGAAAGGTCCTGAACATTGGGGGATATTGGAGGATTTGGCCAAGACACTTCACGCTGCAACAGGCTGCAGCAAACCAGTCTCGGACATGGGCTGGAGACCTCATCATGAGCACGTTGGCCAGACTGGAATTAAAGTAGCACCTCAGCTATACATTGCCGTGGGTATTTCCGGTGCAATACAACATCTCGCCGGTGTCAATTCTTCTAAATATATCGTGGTCATTAACAAGGACCCTGAGGCACCTTTTTTTAAGGCGGCAGATTATGGTATTGTTGGAGATGCTTTCGAAATTATTCCTAAATTGACTGAAGCGATCAAAGCTGCGAAGTAAGTGAAAAAAATAAAGTTGGAAATACTCGGACTTTCGTCAAGCCAATCGCAGACAGGCTCGTTTGCGCTGGTACTGGGGGAAACAGAAGGAAACAGAAGGTTACCAATTATCATCGGTATGTTTGAGGCACAGGCAATCGCTATCGAGATCGAAAAGATTATCCCGAACAGGCCAATGACACATGATCTTTTTAAGGCCTTTGCTAACAACTTTCATTTTACCGTAGAAGAGATCGTTATTTCGGATCTCAAAGAGGGTGTTTTCTTTGCCAAGATTGTATGTTCGGATGGATTGAAGAAGAGTGAAGTAGATGCACGGCCGTCTGATGCGATTGCAATTGGACTTCGATTTGATTCTCCAATTTACACCTATGAAAATATTCTCGCCGAAGCTGGAATCGTACTCACAGATGAAGTCGAGGAAGATAAGCCTGAGCCAAAAACAGAGGTAAAGGCGAAAGTAAAAAAGGAAAGTTCGCGAAAAGATGACTTCAAGAATTATTCTCTGGAAAAGCTTAACGAATTGCTGAAAGACGCGATCGATAAGGAAGATTATGAGCGGGCGGCAAAAATTCGCGATGAGCTGAGCAAGAGAAATTAGCGCAGCCGAAGCGGGATTCAAGTGTCCCTGCCATCGTTGTTTTGTGCCTTACACTGGATAGAATGGATTATATACGCGGACTGATCGGCATCGCCGTTCTTATCGGAATTGCTTTCATACTATCGAGTCACCGAAAACGAATTGATTGGCGGCTGGTCGCTACGGGCATAATCCTCCAGGTGGTTATTGCCCTCCTTATTGCAAAGGTTACATTTATCAGGAGTGGATTTGAAACGATAGGAGCCGGCTTTGTGAAGTTCCTCAGTTTTGCAGCCAATGGGGCAGAATTTCTTTTTGGCGACCTTGCTAAGAACAGCCAGATGGTTGCAGGCGCCAAGCATAGCTTGGGATTTTTGTTTGCCTTTCAGGCACTTCCAACTGTAATTTTTTTTTCGACCGTAACTGCAGGACTTTACTACCTAGGCATCCTGCAACGGGTTGTATATGTTTTTGCCTGGGTAATGGCGAAAACGATGCGGCTATCCGGGGCTGAAAGCCTTTCCGCTGCAGGAAATATCTTTCTTGGCCAGACGGAAGCACCTTTGCTGGTCCGCCCCTTCATCGCCAATATGACGCAGTCGGAACTGCTCTGCCTCATGACTGGCGGCATGGCAACAATCGCCGGAAGTGTTATGGGCGCATACATCACTTTCTTGGGAGGGGCGGATCCAATTCAACTGGTGAAATTTGCAACCTACTTATTGTCTGGCTCAATTATCAATGCACCCGGGGCAATCGTAATGGCAAAGATTTTTCTGCCCGAAGTCGAGCCCGAGAAGATTGATCGGTCGCTGTCGGTAACGAAAGCGTCGATGGGTGTGAATGTCATCGACGCACTGGCAACGGGTGCAGCAGATGGATTGAAACTGGCATTAAACATCGGCGGCATGTTGTTGGCATTCATTGCCGTGATCTACGCGATGAACTGGATCCTGGTCGACGGCATTGGTAGTTGGACTGGTCTTAATACATGGGTGGTACAGTCTACCGATAACGCTTTCAGCGGTTTTTCATTGCAGTATATCTTTGGCCAGGTTTTCCGCGTTTTTGCTTTTGTCATGGGTGTCGGTTGGTCTGAGTCGCTGCAAGTGGGGAGTCTGTTGGGACAAAAGGTGGTGATCAATGAATTTGTAGCATATTTGAGCCTTGCGGAGATGAAAACAGCGGGGCTGCTAAGCGAGAAATCTATCATTATTTCGACGTATGCCATCTGTGGATTTGCCAACTTCAGTTCTATTGCGATTCAGATAGGCGGAATAGGGGGCATGGCGCCGAGCCGCCAAGGCGATTTGTCTAAGCTGGGATTAAAGGCGTTACTCGCTGCCTCGCTCGCGACGATGCTATCTGGTACTATTGCGGGCGCATTGTTCAGCTGATCCCGTCTAATGGACCCCTAGACATATCGTGGACGGCGGGATAACTGCATAAAAAAATTTAAGATAAGTCAGGTATATGCTCACGCCTACGGAACAATTATTTTTTGAACACCTCGACCAGTTTGTGTCAGCGCACAAAAAACAGTTGATTGAAAAAGTCCTTTCCTTCCGTACGCGGCATATCACGATAGTCCTGGAAGATATATTCCAGTCACAAAATGCCAGTGCTGTAATTCGAACGTGTGAGTGTATGGGGGTACAAGATGTACACATGGTAGAGAATATTGGCAAGTACACGACTAATCCAAAGGTATTGAGAGGTGCTAACAAATGGATTGACATTCACCACTATGCATCAAAATCAGAAAACAATTCAGTCACTTGCATTAACAAACTCAAATTACAGGGATATAATATTTTGGTCGCGGATCCTGATGAGGATGGCGTTTCCATCCAGGACGTAGATGCTACGAATAGTAAGCAGGCATTAATATTTGGAAACGAGCTACGCGGTCTTTCGCGAGAAGCAATTGCCCACGCAGATCAAAAAATAAAAATTCCGATGTATGGTTTTACGGAAAGTTTCAACATCTCTGTAAGTGTGGGAATTTGTCTGAACACGATGCTTACCAAGTTGCGATCCAGCACTTTGCAGTACGGACTTACGCAAGCCGAAAAAAACATAATTAGACTACAGTGGTATCGAAAGATAGTGAGAAAGTCCGCTCTTATCGAACGCGAATTTATGCGCGCAATTGACTAGCTTTACGGCGAAGATAACATGCATGGTGATGCGATGGTTGAAGAAGATTGTACTTACTGGTTTAACAGCATTCTTGCTTCTAATCGTAGCCTCCAATCTTTGGATAGTTTGGAGTACCGCGGACAAAGTATATTCTGATCTATCAACAATACCTTATCACAAGGTTGCACTAGTATTGGGTACAAGCCACAAGACAGTCAGTGGAAATGCGAATCCCTATTTTGAGAAACGAATGGAAACCGCCGCAAGGCTCTACCATCTGGGAAAGATCGACCACCTTATCGTGAGCGGGGATAACCGATCGCGGTACTACAACGAACCCATGGCAATGCAGAAAGCGTTGATTAAGCTGGGTGTGCCGCAATCCGCTATCACACTTGACTTCGCAGGGTTGCGTACGCTCGATTCAATAGTCCGCAGCAAAGAGATCTTTGGCCAGAATAGAATAATCATCATAACACAACCATTCCACAGCTATCGTGCGCTATTTATTAGCCAGTATTATGATATAGAAGCTGTGGCAATGGTTACCGAAGAGGCTGATATTGAGTATTCTTTCAAAGTTCGATTGCGGGAATACTTGGCGAGGACTAAAGCGATCTTAGATTTATACATTTTGAAGACTTCTCCCCGGTTCCTTGGCGAGAAAGAGCGAATAGAAATCTTTGAACCAAGATGAAACCTATCGGTCGCGACTTCAGTTAAATTACTATTTTGGCATTAAACTTCATTTGTGCACAACACCCTGAAAAAACGATATCCTAGTATCAAGACGCTTTGTATTCTGATTGCTTGCCTTCTGCCGTCCTGGGGCTGGTCTCAGGAAACAATTGTCAGCGGTAAAGTAACCGATGTGAATTCAGGGGATCCGATTCCTTATGCGAATGTAGTTTTCGTCGGCACTACGATTGGTGTTACGACTGATTTTGAGGGGACTTACGCGCTCCGGACGCAGACGCCAACGGACTCAATAGTGGTATCGTATATAGGTTATAAGCCAAAAAAAAAGAGCGTTCAAAAGGGGATTGAACAAGTCATTAATTTTCAGGTTGAAGAAGATATTACGAGGTTACAGGAAGTCGTATTTGTTGCAGGTGAAAATCCTGCCTATGAAATTCTCAGGAATGTTGTAAAAAACAAGAAAACGAACGACAAAAGGAAGCTGACTGCATATGAGTACGACACCTATACGAAGATTGAAATCGACGTCGATAACATTACTGATAAATTCAGGCAGCGGAAAGTAATTCAGAAAATCACTCAGGTGCTCGATAGCATCGACGTAATAGCAGGAGAGGATGGTAAGCCGATACTGCCCGTATTGATCACGGAAAGTGTTTCGAAAATTTATTACCGCGACAATCCAAAGCTCCGATATGAAAATATTTTGAAATCTAAAATTAATGGTTTGGGCGTTGAAGATGGGGCCATGGTGACACAGTTTGTCGGATCGTCTTTTCAAGAGTATAACTTCTATCAAAACTGGCTGAATATTGTCAGTAAAGATTTTGTGTCTCCGATTGCTGACGGATGGCGATTGTATTACGAGTACGATCTGGTAGACAGTCTTTATCTTGGTGATGAGTTTTGCTATCGCCTCGATTTTTTTCCCAAAAGTCCACAGGATTTGGCGTTTACGGGCAGTATGTGGATTACCCGTGATGATTATGCACTGAAGCAAATTGATGCCTCAGTGGGCAAAGAAGCAAATCTTAATTTCATTGAAAAAATAAAAATTCAGCAGGAGTTGGCACCTATTGAAGGGGGTGCCTGGCTGCCCGTAAAGAACAGGGTCTTGATCGACGTGGGCGAGCTGACGAAAGTAAGTGCAGGTATGTTGGCCAAATTTTACACGTCCAATAAGAATTTTGTGATTAACAAGCCGTATCAGGCGTCATTTTATCAGCAGCCGATCATCATGGCGGAAGATGCCCGAATGAATGAGCAAGAAAAATTCTGGGACTCACTGCGGCATGAGCCACTTTCGGAAACTGAAAAAAGTGTCTATAAAATGATCGACACGCTTACGCAAATCCCGGTGGTCCGGACGTATACCGATATCGTGAAAATATTTGTTAACGGATATTACAAGGTAGGTAAGGTTGACGTTGGGCCTTATGTCTCTATGTTGGCGATAAACAACATTGAGGGCGTGAGGATTCAACCGGGATTTAAAACCAATATTAGTTTCAGTAATAAGTGGGTTTTGGGTGCGCAAGTCGGGTATGGATTCGGCGATAAACGCATGAAGTACACCGCCTACGTGCAACGCATTCTATCAAGGCAACGATGGACGACATTGTCACTCAGAGCAACATCCGACCTGGGAAGGGTAGGCATTGATGAGGAGAGTGCCGGCGACAACTTTCTGCTTTCGGCATCCCAGCGCTTTGGGGTATTCAGGAGAGGATACTATACGCACGCAGTCCGTGCAGAATTCAAACGAGAACTTTTCAAGGGCTTTACCCAGCGTGTTGGCTTTCGCTATTTTACATTTGATCCTACTTTCAATTTTGCTTACTACGATAATCCCGATGACATCGTCAATTCGCAAGTGCGGCAAAGCTTCGCGTCCTCAGAGCTGATTTTGGAATCCCGTTATGCCCGCGACGAATTGTTTATCCAGTCCGACAACGACCGCTATAGCCTCGGAACTACCAAATGGCCGGTAATAACCGTTCGCTACATAAGAGGTTTCAAGGGAATTCTGGATAGCAATTTCGATTACCACAAGGTGAGACTTAGCCTGTATAAGCGCATTCGCTTCGGACCGCTTGGTACGGGTTACGTGAACCTTGCAGGAGAGTCAGTCTTTACTACACTCCCTTATCCGCTCCTTGGCCTCCACTTGGGAAACCAATCGCCGATCTATACGTCGGTTACATACAACCTCATGAACTATGGCGAGTTTATCAGCGATCGCTATGCAACGCTCCAATATCAACATCATTTTGAAGGTTTTCTCTTAAATAGAATTCCCCTCATGCGAAAATTGAAATGGAGGCTTGTGGGTACTGCCAATATAATTTACGGTTCGATAAGTCAAGCTAATCTAGATATCAATTCACCGATAACACCGGATGGCGAGCCAACATTACCATTTGGTTATTTTGATAACAGGCCTTACGTTGAATTGGGTTATGGCGTTGAAAATATCTTCAAGTTCTTACGGATAGATTTTGTCCACCGGCTTACCTACCTAAATAACCCGGATGTAAGGAAATTTGGCATTTTGTTGGGATTCCAATTCGACCTATGATCCGGGGTTGCCACAGATTATGATTTTCCCTGATCGGGGCTTCTTTACTTTACCAACGACATTTATCCGCATTAAAAATTGCATATTTGTGCCCTGAATTAATTTTGTAGTTTAGTTCAAATCATGAAAATAGATATTACGCTTCCGGATGGGAGCATTCGCGAGTTTTCCAAAGGGGTCAGGGGTTCTGAGATAGCGGCTGGCATCAGTGAAGGGCTGGCCCGGGTGTCGCTGGCAATCGAAGTAAATGGAGAAGTTTGGGACCTTTCACGGCCCATCCTGAACGATGCAACGATAAAAATTCTTACGTGGCACGATGGCGCGGGAAAGACTACTTTTTGGCATTCATCGGCGCACTTGCTGGCTGAGGCACTCGAAGTCCTGCATCCCGGTGTAAAATTTGGAATTGGCCCACCCATCGAAAACGGCTTCTACTACGATGTTGATTTGGGGGAGCAAACGTTCGGCGATGAAGAGCTAGCTGCTGTGGAAGCAAAAATGAAAGAGCTGGCCAAAAAGAACAGCGTATATGTCCGCAAGGATGTTGGCAAAGCTGATGCATTGGAATACTTCACGGGAAAAGGCGACCCCTATAAGATTGAATTGATCAACGGCTTGGATGACGGCAAGATCACCTTTTATCAACAAGGGGATTTCGTTGATCTTTGCAAAGGGCCACACATCCCGAATACAGGATTTATCAAAGCTATAAAGTTGTTGAATGTCGCTGGTGCCTATTGGCGTGGCGATGAAAAAAACAAGATGCTCACACGGATTTATGGCATCACATTTCCCAAACAAAAAGAACTCGAGGAATATCTGCACTTGCTTGAAGAAGCTAAAAAGCGGGATCATCGAAAGCTGGGAAAGGAACTGGAGCTTTTTGCCTTTTCGGAAAAGGTAGGAATGGGGTTGCCACTTTGGCTTCCGAAAGGAACAATCCTGCGTGAACGGCTTGAGCAATTCATGCGCAAAGCACAAATAAAGGCTGGCTATGACCCTGTTGTTACACCCCATATTGGCAGTAAGGCGCTGTATGTAACATCAGGGCATTACGAAAAGTACGGGAAAGACTCGTTTCAGCCTATCCATACGCCAGACGAAGGGGAAGAATTCCTGCTGAAGCCCATGAATTGCCCACATCATTGCGAAATCTACAAGACAAAACCGCGTTCTTACCGGGACCTTCCTATTCGCCTGGCAGAGTTCGGAACCGTTTATCGCTATGAGCAGAGTGGTGAATTACACGGATTGACACGGGTTCGCGGGTTTACACAAGATGATGCGCATATCTTTTGCAGACCGGAGCAGGTGAAGGCTGAATTCATAAAAGTGATTGACCTTGTACTGCATGTTTTCAGGTCGTTGGGATTTGAGAATTTCACCGCGCAGGTTTCACTGCGTGATCCAACCAATAAAGAAAAATATATCGGTCAGGATCATTTGTGGGAAAGGGCAGAAAGGGAGATACAGGAAGCAGCGGATGACCAAGGCCTCAAGACTGTTACCGTGGTCGGTGAAGCAGCGTTTTATGGGCCAAAGCTCGATTTTATGGTAAAAGACGCCCTTGGCCGAAACTGGCAGTTGGGCACTATCCAGGTTGACTATCAGCTTCCTCAGCGATTTGAGCTGGAATATGTGGGTTCTGATAATCATGAAGCACACGCCGGTTATGATACATCGTGCCCCATTTGGGTCGCTTGAACGCTTTGTAGCAGTGCTGATAGAGCATTGCGCCGGCAATTTTCCCCTGTGGCTCGCGCCAGACCAAATCGCGGTGTTGCCGATTTCTGAACGCTTTAATGATTATGCAAAACTTGTATATGATAAGCTTAAGGAGCAGGATATCAGAGGTTTATTGGACGATAGGGACGAGAAGATTGGGCGTAAGATCAGGGATGCAGAAACCAAGAAAATACCGTATATGCTCATCGTGGGCGAAAAGGAAGCCACGGAGGGAATGGTGGCCGTGCGGAAGCATGGCCAGGGAGACCAGGGCAGTGTTGCACTCGACGAATTCGTGAACAATTTCAGACTTGAATGCGCTGCACCAAATTGATATTTTGAATAACTAAAAATATAACGATCTTTGCACCCTGTTTTTGAAACCTAAAATTTAAGCGTATCGCAATCTTTAGCAAAAAACCCAGTTTTAACAGGCCTTTTAGAAGAGGCCCGCATCGCCCCGAGGAACCTTATCGTGTGAATGAAAGAATCACTGCCCCTAAGGTTAGGGTAGTTGGGGAAGACATAAAGGTAGATGTTTATCCGATTTTGCAGGCCATAAAAATGGCGCAGGATCAGGGATTGGATTTGGTGGAAATATCACCGAACGCCGAACCTCCGGTATGTAAAATTGTTGATTACTCGAAGTTTAAATACGAGCAAAAGAAGAAACAAAAAGAGATCAAGGCGAAAGCGCTGAAGGTAGTCTTAAAGGAAATACGCTTTGGACCGAATACCGACGAGCATGACTTTAATTTTAAACTGAAGCACGCAGAGAACTTTTTGAAGGAGGGTGCAAAAGTTAAGGCGACAGTTTTTTTTCCGGGGAGGTCCATAGTCTATAAAGAGCGAGGGGAAATACTGCTGTTAAAATTTGCACAGGGATTAGAAGAGGTTGGGAAAGTGGAACAATTGCCGAAACTGGAAGGCAAGAGAATGAGCATGATTGTTATGGCCAAAGCATCAAGAAAGTAAGTAAGTCTAATTTTTTATACAATGCCTAAATTAAAAACAAAATCCGGAGCCAAAAAGCGCTTTAAAGTGACTGGCACTGGTAAAATTAAGCGTAAGTGTGCTTTTAAGAATCATATCCTGACTAAAAAAGAGACGAAGCAGAAGCGGAGGCTCGGTCACAAAGCGTTGGTCTCAAAGGCTGATATGAACAACGTGAAAGCTATGCTTATTCTTTAGTGGTTCAATGTTTAACCCGGTTGCTGGCAGCTAAGATTTCTGAGCAATTACAGGAACGCCATCCGCCAAAAAATGAAAAAAAATGCCAAGATCAGTAAACAGTGTCGCTTCGCGCGCTAAACGAAAACGTATTCTGAAGCTGGCCAAAGGATTCTTTGGCCGCAAGAAAAATGTATGGACGGTTGCCAAAAATGCCGTTGAGAAAGGATTAGTTTATGCTTACCGGGATAGAAAGCAAAAGAAAAGAGAATTCAGGGGCGTGTGGATTGCCCGCATAAATGCAGGCGCCCGCGTGCATGGACTTTCCTATTCGAGTCTAATGGGTAAGTTGCATAAGGCCAATATTGACCTCAACAGAAAAGTGCTGGCTGACCTTGCCATGAACCATCCAGCCGCTTTTGAAGCGTTGGTGAGTAAGGTTAAATAGCTTCGATTGTATGGATTTGTAGACAAAAGGGGCCGTGTGCCCCTTTTGTTTTATCTAATTTTAGCCTAAATTGGCACTTGACATTTTTTAAACTAAAGAAGTACCTATTTTTTTAACGCAATACGTGGTGAACAATGTAGCCTTTCAGCTTCATTTCTTTAAATTTCAGGGTCCAACTATATGTCAATGCTGAACAAGCCTTTACATAGTGATGCGCCTGATCAATATTCCGACGATGTTTCCATAAACATTCAGCCCGGAGGTGAAAATCCTTTTCCCGGACTACGGCCATTTTCTATTGCTGATAGTCATTTATTCTTTGGTCGCGAAAATCAGATCGATGATCTGCTGGTAAAAATTGCGAATAATCGTTTCGTAACAGTAATGGGTTATTCCGGAAGTGGGAAGTCTTCGTTAATGTATTGTGGACTCATTCCAGTTTTATATGCCGGATTTATCAAGGCGGGCTCAGGCTCGCAATGGAATGTTATTACCACACGGCCGGGCTCTTCTCCGATAGCCAGTCTTACGGATTCCATCACCGAGTTCATGGTACAGACAAATAGAATTGAAGTAGAAGATGCGCTGGTTTACAAGGCCATCATCAATTCTGTTCTGAGAAGCGGATCGGAAGGGTTGATTGAGATCTCGCGGTTTTTGCACCAAAGTGACGGTGAGAACACTTTCTTTTTAATCGATCAGTTTGAAGAAGTATTCAGGTACCGCGATCATGCAGCCAGCGATGAAGCCCTGAATGATGCCCAAATCTATGTTAATCTCATCCTTACGGCAGTTGGTCAGACCGATGTCCCCACGTTTGCTGCCTTGACAATGCGTTCTGATTTTATCGGAGAATGTTCTGTTTTTTCCGGATTGACCCAGAAAATAAACGATAGCAATTATTTAATCCCACAATTGACGCGGGAACAGAAAAGGGCAGTAATAGAAGGCCCAATCAGTGTTGCGGGTGGGCATATATCGCAGCGTCTTGTGAAACGATTGCTCAGTGAAATTGGCAATTTCCATGACCAGCTACCCATTCTACAGCATGCATTGATGCGAACATGGGATTACTGGATTGCCAACCATGAGCCTGGTGAGCCAGTAGACCTGAGGCACTATAATGCGGTCGGAAAAGTAGAGCAGGCGCTCGCGCAGCATGCCAATGAGGCTTATGATGAACTTTCAACAAGGAATAAACAGATTGCAGAAGTCCTTTTTAAGAATATTACTGAGAAAAATAGAGACGACCGTGGAATGCGAAGGGCATGCCGGCTCGGACTCGTAGCCGGGCTTGCTGAAGCAAGTGAAGAAGAAGTTATTTTTGTTGTAGACCACTTTAGAAGGGCTGGACGTTCATTCCTGATGCCGGCCGCAAATATCGCATTAGATGAAGACTCCATGATCGAACTCTCGCACGAGAGTTTGATGCGTATATGGAGAAGGTTAGAAACTTGGGTAGAAGAAGAATTCGAGTCGGCCAGCATGTATAAAAGGCTATCGGAAGCTGCTGCGATGTACCAAATCGGCAAGACCGGATTGTGGCGGCCTCCCGATCTTCAGCTGGCCTTAAACTGGCAGCGGAAGCAAAATCCAACCCGAGAATGGGGACAGCGTTACGACGAGACATTTGAACGCGCAATAGTGTTTCTCGACACGAGTCGTATCACCTACGAAGCTGAGTTAAAAAACCTGGAGATGATGCAACGCCGCGTCCTGCAACGGACACGAACGACGGCCATCATCCTTGGGATAGCCTTTATCATCGCTATTATTTTCTTCGTGTTTGCCTATCTGCAGAAGCTGCAGGCTGATGCCGACAGAATTCGCGCCGACGAGAGTAGAATTTACGCGGAGGAGCAGTCGCAAATTGCCAAAGACAATCAGTTGAGGGCCGAGGCGCAGGAGCGAATTGTCAGGCAGCAAAACGATGAGCTTGCCCTTAAGAACGAAGAAATACAAAAACAAGCTCGCCAACTTGAAGCCGCGCTATACCAGGCTAGGGTGGCCAAGAACGAGGCTGAAAGAAATATGGTGGAAGCCAATATTCAACGCGACTCGGCGCGTGTAGCAAGAAACAAGGCCCAGTCGGAATTCTTGCGCGCAGAAAAAGCATACAAAGAGGCAAACCGCCTTTTTATGCTTACTAAGGCACAGGAGCTTGCCTCCAAAGCCGCAGCAGAAGAGGATGATCAAGACCTCGCAGGGCTAATGGCCATGCAAGGATTTATGTTTCATCGCAGGTTCGAAGGCAAAAAGTATGAGCCATTTATTTATACTGGTCTCTATAACGCATTAACCCAGCTCAATGGTCTAACCTACAATGCCATGAAAATCCAGGGTCCTCCCAGAGTGCACATGAGGTCCCTTGTTGTGTCCGAAACGAACAATGGATTCTACGTTGCCGGAGCAGATGGTCGTATCTACAAAGGTGATTACAGTAAGCTCACCAATGCAGCGACAAATTATGTTAACCCATATCCTTCAAAAGCGATAGCGCTTAGTCATGATGAGAATTTCCTGGTGAGCGGGAGCGATTCATCCTTTGTTCAGATTTATGATCTGAAGAATGGAGGCAGGCCAAAAGTTGTATCTGGACTTAGCGGCGGTACGAACTTCCTTGAGTTTATGCCTGATGATTCCAGATTTGTGGTCTCCAGCGTTGGCAATACCTTGTCACTAGTTACACCGGAGACCGGGGAATTGACAGTGCTCGCGAAATTACCGTATGAACTTAAGGCCATCAGTATCAGTGCTGATGGGAAATGGTTGGCAGGCGCTTCATGGTCCGGGCAAGTGGTCTTGTTGAACTTGCTCGACAAATCAACGTCAATCATTGCTAACGAAAGTCCCAATCGAATTCTTTCTGTTAAGTTTAGTCCTAATGGAAAATTGCTTGCCTATGGTATTGATGATATCGTGAACAAGCGGGGTTTGGTAAAACTGTACGACTTCAACACCAAGGTGGCACGGCAATTCAGCGGGCACAAAGCAGGCGTTAACGATGTCGAATTTAGCCCGGATGGAAAGCTGCTGGCCAGTGCAGGGTTGGACAAGCGCCTCCAATTGTATGTGTTGGATAACCCTGAAGATCTTCCGGTCGTCATGGGCAACAATGCGGGTTTTATTTGGGACATTAAGTTTGCCAAGGGTTCCGACTATCTTATCGCTGCGTGTAGCGAATCCGAGATTCGCGTGTGGCCCACGGATCCTTCCTTGCTTGCTGAACAAATTTGCCCCAAACTAAAACGAAATATGACCCAGGATGAATGGAAGAAATACGTGGGGGATGTTAGCGAGATCCCATATGAATATACTTGCGTTCGTTTGTTAATTAAGGATTTTTGATGTTCTGCAATAAATTTAACGTTGTTGTGCTGCTCGTTTTATGCCTTGTTAAACAGAGTCTGGCGCAGGATGAGTGCGAATTGGCGCTGGTGCAGGCTACAGAAGAGTTCAATGCCGGTCATTTATATGGCATTTCAGCAATGCTGAAAGATTGTCTCGACAAAAATCAAAAACGGGAGTGGCGTCAACGTGCCTATTTATTGCTGGCCGAAACGTATCTTCTATTAGAAGACCCACTGGGCGCTGAGCAGAGCTATCTAAGTGCGCTACGTGCTAACCCTGAATTCCTGACCGATCCAAATCGCGACCCTATTGATCTGGTATACCTCAGTGGAAAATTTACAGCCTCGCCAATATTTTCTCTTCACGGATATGCGGGACCAAATATTTCACCCGTTAGGGTGATTCATGATGTCAAGATTGGTGGCGAACCTTACACCAAGGAGGACTACACAGTCAGGGTCGGATGGCATGTTGGCGTAGGAGCAGATTTTCATTATAACGATTTTATCTCTGCCTCAGCAGGCGTCAGTATTGCACGAACCTCATTTCGGCATACCACAACTAATTTATTTGGGCGAAACAAAGATATTGTTGACTTCGTTGACCGCCAAACCTGGGTGACGCTTCCGTTTGCCATTAAGTACTCCGAAGGACCGCGTAAGTTCATACGCTATGGATACGCGGGGATATCGTTCAATTATCTGATGGGCGACAATGCTAATGTTGACATCAAGAACAGGGAAGCTAGTGCAGACGATACAGATCCCCCGGAATTCCCAAAATCTATTTCAAACATTGATATTTTGAAAACGCGAGAAAGGTTTAATGCGGCGTTCTTTCTTGGCGGTGGCGTCAAGTACAAATACAAGCTGGATTACTTTTTCTTGGACTTGCGGTACTCGTTTGGGATCAAGAATGTTGTCAACGTGGAGAACCGCTTCAACAGTACCACCGACGGATTACCCTATCCGTATGTGGACGATGATTTTAGAATGGACAATTTTGCGCTATCTGTAGGATACATTCACCCCTTGTATAAACCGAGAAAACTGAAAAAGGCCAGAACGAAGTCTGTACTTCGTAAAATCGAAAAGGAAGATAATGCGAAGAAATAGTCCCGTTTATTTTATTGTTCTACTGCTATTGCTGTCCTGTGATACGACCAGCAATATTGATCCTGTATTTCGGAACTATTTTATTAAATACTACGGTGAAGATGGCAATCAGCAGGGAGTTGACTTGCTGGTTAGCGCTGATGGCTCTATGGTCTTATTGGGGAACACGTCTTCTCAAATCAATCCCTCCACCCAGCCATTCATCGTGAAGGTTGATCCAATGGGCAATGTCCTGTGGCAGCGCCAGCTCGGTGAGTTGGGTGAGACGGCTGTGGATGTTGAGTTGGACCGGCTTGGTAATTTGATTATTGTTTCAAATATTGGGGATGAATCAAACTCCCGAGTCCGACTATTTAGGATAGACCAGCAAGGAAAAGGAATTGACAGTATTAAGATTGAACTGGGAGAAAAGCAGGTCGCAAAATCTGTTACGCAAATTGCGGATAATAGTTTTTTGATCGCTGGCTACGCCGAGCCAAATCCGACCAGAAATCCTGAATTGATTGTTCCACCACCTGATGAGGCTGATGTCACATTCATCAGGGTCGACGAGGCATTGACCACGCCGCAGTTATCATTTATCGATCTCGGTGGTGGAGAACATGTTGGCGCCGCCGTCAAGATATTTGAATCTGTTTTAGGTGGAAGTTTGCAGTATTTGCTTTTTGGTGATTCAGACAGACCTGACGACGGGCCTTACAAACGGTCCTTCGAAGTAATCGGGATCGATCTTTTCGGTACACCAACCGGGATACGCAAAGTCTCTGGCACAAGCAATGAAATACAAATTGCGGCTGATGTGATCGAAACGCAAGGTGCGCTGCAAGATGGTTATCTTACAGTCGGCACGACTTATGGTACGAATACCAATGATGTATATATTACACAATACGACAAAACACTTAGCATCAAACGGCTGGATATACCCCTCAAACTTAATAGAAGACTACAAGGTGTTTCTGCTGCCATCGGAGCATTTGATGATTTCTACATACTGGCGAATGAACTCCGTGAGAACAGTAGACGCGATATTGTTTTGCTTAAAATGTCTAGCGACGGGGCGGTCTTAGGCTCAACTAGTTTCGGATCATTAGCAGGGGATGATATTGGCGGAGCAGTGCGTGTACTTCCTGATGGGCGTGTCGCACTGTTAGGGACTATCGAGATTGAAACGCAACAAAAAATTGCACTCATGATTGTCAGCCCGAACGGTAAATTTTCAAACTGATGAGAATCAGCGTATTTTGAGGTTACTTTTAGATGTAAATAAAAATTAAGTTTATTGTTGGTCGCTTATCGCTGCGCTGGATGCTAAGATTTTACAGTATAAAATGGGTTATTTTCTCCGCATTGGCAGTTTTTGCCTTGTCGCCCCATTTTTCCCTTGCGCAGTGCACCATAACCAATCTCAATCCTTCGTATTGTGAAGATGATGCTCCGGTAGTGCTGAGCGCAGGCGCCGCAACCAATTTCATTGGCAACGGTGTAACGGCTGGCGTATTTGACCCATCCGTGGCCGGCCCTGGCACCCACACGATTTATGCCAATGATCAGGCCAGCACCTATGGTATTGTTACTTCCGGTACCTTCAATCGCATTGCGCCACCGGGAACAGAGACAACTTTAGTCCTGGGAAAAGATACTGACAGCGGTAATCTGGGTGTCGCTGAAGGTTTTTTTGATTTCGATTTTTTTGGAAATACGTATAACCAATTGCGAATTGGATCAAACGGCCTTATCGGTATCGGTACTGGCGCAGTAACAGACCCCAATAATGTTAACATTCCCGATCCAACTAATCCAGACAACATAATTGCCGCTGTATGGGATGACATGACTGGTGGCACGATAAAGTATTGGACGATTGGGACAGCCCCTTCCCGCATCTTTATTGTTGACTTTGATCTGCTTCGTACAACTGGTGCATACGCCGCCATTGCGCAAGTAAAGTTGTATGAGTCATCCAACATCATTGAAATTCATACCCAGACAGCACTATTTGCTACGAACGGCAATTTTGCTACCCAGGGTATTGAAGATGCAACTGGCGCCACAGGGTATCCAATTCCTGGCCGCGATAATCAGTCATGGGATGCCACCAATGACTACAAAGCATTCGTGCCGGCATGTTTGGATTCCAAAATTGTTACCGTATATGGAGTTCCCAATATTGGATTAAACGTTGCACCCGTCGCGACCACGGTCTGCAACGGCACTTCAGTCAATATCACAGTTGAGAACGCTGAAGCTGGATTTCTGTATCAGCTGCAGGACGATGGAACCAGCAGTCCTTTGAGTGGATTCTATCCGGGTACTGGTGCTAATCTGGTCATCCCTTCAAATCCATTAACGACCCCGCTTACCATAAAAGTATATTCAAGAAATGCTTCCTCTCCGTCCTGCGATGGCGACCTCACCAATAAGGCTACCGTTACTGCGATTGACGCTCCGCCTTTGGTGACTTCCAATCCAGCAGATGTTGCTGTATGTGAAGGCACGGGCACGAGCTTCAGCGTAACGGCCACGGGCACGGGTATCACCTACCAGTGGCAGGAAGACAGCGGAGCAGGGTTTGTGAACTTATCCAATGGCGGGGTTTACAGTAACGTCACCACGCCCACCATGAGCATCAGCGATGTCGTCGGGCTAGGGGGCAACCGCTACCGTGCCGTAGTGAGCGGCACCTGTTCACCGGCAGCAACATCTACCTCTGGCGACCTTGACCGAGCAGAAAGATCCGATCGTGACGGTGTCACCAGCGAATGCGGTGATATGCGAGGGTAACAATACCACATTCAGTGTGACGGCCACCGGCACCGGGCTGACCTACCAATGGCAGGAGAGCACCGGTGGTCCGTTTGCGAACTTATCCAATGGGGGAGTATACAGCGGCGTGACCAGCTCGACGCTGATCCTAACCGGTGTGATGGCCGCAATGACCGGCAACCAGTATCAGGTGGTGGTAACGGGGACCTGTTCACCGACAACTAGTGCGGCGGGTACCCTTACGGTGAACACCTTACCTTTGGTGACTTCCAATCCAGCAGATGTTGCTGTATGTGAAGGCACGGGCACGAGCTTCAGCGTAACGGCCACGGGCACGGGTATCACCTATCAGTGGCAGGAAGACAGCGGAGCAGGGTTTGTGAACTTATCCAATGGCGGGGTTTACAGTAACGTCACCACGCCCACCATGAGCATCAGCGATGTCGTCGGGCTAGGGGGCAACCGCTACCGTGCCGTAGTGAGCGGCACCTGTTCACCGGCAGCAACATCTACCTCTGCGACCTTGACCGAGCAGAAAGATCCGATCGTGACGGTGTCACCAGCGAATGCGGTGATATGCGAGGGTAACAATACCACATTCAGTGTGACGGCCACCGGCACGGGCATCACTTACCAGTGGCAGGAGAGTACGGGCGGCCCTTTTGTGAACTTATCCAATGGCGGGGTTTACAGTGGCGTGACCACCTCGACCCTTTCCCTCACCGGTGTGATGGCCGCAATGACCGGCAACCAGTATCAGGTGGTGGTAACGGGGACCTGTTCACCGACAACTAGTGCGGCGGGTACCCTTACGGTGAACACCTTACCTTTGGTGACTTCCAATCCAGCAGATGTTGCTGTATGTGAAGGCACGGGCACGAGCTTCAGCGTAACGGCGACGGGCACGGGTATCACCTATCAGTGGCAGGAGAGTACGGGCGGCCCTTTTGTGAACTTATCCAATGGCGGGGTTTACAGTAACGTCACCACGCCCACCATGAGCATCAGCGATGTCGTCGGGCTAGGGGGCAACCGCTACCGTGCCGTAGTGAGCGGCACCTGTTCACCGGCAGCAACATCTACCTCTGCGACCTTGACCGAGCAGAAAGATCCGATCGTGACGGTGTCACCAGCGAATGCGGTGATATGCGAGGGTAACAATACCACATTCAGTGTGACGGCCACCGGCACGGGCATCACTTACCAGTGGCAGGAGAGTACGGGCGGCCCTTTTGTGAACTTATCCAATGGCGGGGTTTACAGTGGCGTGACCACCTCGACCCTTTCCCTCACCGGTGTGATGGCCGCAATGACCGGCAACCAGTATCAGGTGGTGGTAACGGGGACCTGTTCACCGACAACTAGTGCGGCGGGTACCCTTACGGTGAACACCTTACCTTTGGTGACTTCCAATCCAGCAGATGTTGCTGTATGTGAAGGCACGGGCACGAGCTTCAGCGTAACGGCGACGGGCACGGGTATCACCTATCAGTGGCAGGAGAGTACGGGCGGCCCTTTTGTGAACTTATCCAATGGCGGGGTTTACAGTAACGTCACCACGCCCACCATGAGCATCAGCGATGTCGTCGGGCTAGGGGGCAACCGCTACCGTGCCGTAGTGAGCGGCACCTGTTCACCGGCAGCAACATCTACCTCTGCGACCTTGACCGAGCAGAAAGATCCGATCGTGACGGTGGCCCCCGCCAATGCGGTGATATGCGAGGGTAACAATACCACATTCAGTGTGACGGCCACCGGCACAGGGCTGACCTACCAATGGCAGGAGAGCACCGGTGGTCCGTTTGCGAACTTATCCAATGGGGGAGTATACAGCGGGGTTACCAGCTCGACGCTGATCCTAACCGGTGTTACGGCGACAATGACCGGCAACCAGTATCAGGTGGTGGTAACGGGGACCTGTTCACCGACAACTAGTGCGGCGGGTACCCTTACGGTGAACACCTTACCTTTGGTGACTTCCAATCCAGCAGATGTTGCTGTATGTGAAGGCACGGGCACGAGCTTCAGCGTAACGGCCACGGGCACGGGTATCACCTATCAGTGGCAGGAGAGTACGGGCGGCCCTTTTGTGAACTTATCCAATGGCGGGGTTTACAGTAACGTCACCACGCCCACCATGAGCATCAGCGATGTCGTCGGGCTAGGGGGCAACCGCTACCGTGCCGTAGTGAGCGGCACCTGTTCACCGGCAGCAACATCTACCTCTGCGACCTTGACCGAGCAGAAAGATCCGATCGTGACGGTGTCACCAGCGAATGCGGTGATATGCGAGGGTAACAATACCACATTCAGTGTGACGGCCACCGGCACGGGCATCACTTACCAGTGGCAGGAGAGTACGGGCGGCCCTTTTGTGAACTTATCCAATGGCGGGGTTTACAGTGGCGTGACCACCTCGACCCTTTCCCTCACCGGTGTGATGGCCGCAATGACCGGCAACCAGTATCAGGTGGTGGTAACGGGGACCTGTTCACCGACAACTAGTGCGGCGGGTACCCTTACGGTGAACACCTTACCTTTGGTGACTTCCAATCCAGCAGATGTTGCTGTATGTGAAGGCACGGGCACGAGCTTCAGCGTAACGGCCACGGGCACGGGTATCACCTATCAGTGGCAGGAAGACAGCGGAGCAGGGTTTGTGAACTTATCCAATGGCGGGGTTTACAGTAACGTCACCACGCCCACCATGAGCATCAGCGATGTCGTCGGGCTAGGGGGCAACCGCTACCGTGCCGTAGTGAGCGGCACCTGTTCACCGGCAGCAACATCTACCTCTGCGACCTTGACCGAGCAGAAAGATCCGATCGTGACGGTGGCCCCCGCCAATGCGGTGATATGCGAGGGTAACAATACCACATTCAGTGTGACGGCCACCGGCACAGGGCTGACCTACCAATGGCAGGAGAGCACCGGTGGTCCGTTTGCGAACTTATCCAATGGGGGAGTATACAGCGGGGTTACCAGCTCGACGCTGATCCTAACCGGTGTTACGGCGACAATGACCGGCAACCAGTATCAGGTGGTGGTAACGGGGACCTGTTCACCGACAACTAGTGCGGCGGGTACCCTTACGGTGAACACCTTACCTTTGGTGACTTCCAATCCAGCAGATGCAGTGGTATGCGAAGGTAGCGGCACGAGCTTCACTGTGGCGGCGACGGGCACGGGTATCACCTATCAGTGGCAGGAGAGTACGGGCGGCCCTTTTGTGAACTTATCCAATGGCGGGGTTTACAGTAACGTCACCACGCCCACCATGAGCATCAGCGATGTCGTCGGGCTAGGGGGCAACCGCTACCGTGCCGTAGTGAGCGGCACCTGTTCACCGGCAGCAACATCTACCTCTGCGACCTTGACCGAGCAGAAAGATCCGATCGTGACGGTGTCACCAGCGAATGCGGTGATATGCGAGGGTAACAATACCACATTCAGTGTGACGGCCACCGGCACGGGCATCACTTACCAGTGGCAGGAGAGTACGGGCGGCCCTTTTGTGAACTTATCCAATGGCGGGGTTTACAGTGGCGTGACCACCTCGACCCTTTCCCTCACCGGTGTGATGGCCGCAATGACCGGCAACCAGTATCAGGTGGTGGTAACGGGGACCTGTTCACCGACAACTAGTGCGGCGGGTACCCTTACGGTGAACACCTTACCTTTGGTGACTTCCAATCCAGCAGATGTTGCTGTATGTGAAGGCACGGGCACGAGCTTCAGCGTAACGGCCACGGGCACGGGTATCACCTACCAGTGGCAGGAAGACAGCGGAGCAGGGTTTGTGAACTTATCCAATGGCGGGGTTTACAGTAACGTCACCACGCCCACCATGAGCATCAGCGATGTCGTCGGGCTAGGGGGCAACCGCTACCGTGCCGTAGTGAGCGGCACCTGTTCACCGGCATCCACGTCGACAGCGGCAACCTTGACCGAGCAGAAAGATCCGATCGTGACGGTGTCACCAGCGAATGCGGTGATATGCGAGGGTAACAATACCACATTCAGTGTGACGGCCACCGGCACAGGGCTGACCTACCAGTGGCAGGAGAGTACGGGCGGCCCTTTTGTGAACTTATCCAATGGCGGGGTTTACAGTGGCGTGACCACCTCGACCCTTTCCCTCACCGGTGTGATGGCCGCAATGACGGGCTACCAGTACCAGGCAGTGGTAACGGGGACATGTTCACCGATAACCAGTGCAGCGGGTACCCTTACGGTTAATCTTGTTCCAGATGCATCTGCTGCTGACGCCTCAATCTGCAGCGGTCAGACGACTAACATTGCAATTACAAATCCAAACCTGGTACCTGGTACGGCCTTTACCTGGACTGTTCAAAGTGCTAGCAACGTTTCTAACGCATCGCCCGGCGCGGGCAATTTAATTGCACAAACATTAACGTCAACAGACGGTATAAATCCAGGAACGGTAACGTATCTCATTCAGCCTTCTGCAGCGGGGTGTAACGGCGCTCCATATGCTGTCAGCGTGATCGTAACACCAATTCCGGATGTTGCTGCATCGCCCCAGACAATCTGCTCCGGAACCAGTACAAGTGTTGCAATTACAAATCCAAATGGTGTGTTTGGTACGAACTTTAGTTGGAGCGTCCTCAGCACTTCAAATGTCACAGGTGCAATTGCTGGTAGTGGTACAGTGATTAGCCAGGTGCTGACGTCATCGGACGGAATTAATCCAGGAAGTGTTACTTATAGGATAACGCCATCAGCCAACGGTTGCGCAGGAAGTTCTATAGATGTTGTGGTGACGGTCAGTCCTGAGCCGGTAGTTACCAACACCTCACCTTCGCTAATACAAGAAATTTGCAGCGGCACGTCGCTTAATTTCATGCCTACATCGTCTATCGGCGGAACGACATTTAATTGGACATCCTTTGTAATCGGAACCTTGACAGGTGTGACGGCGAGTGGTTCCGGTCCCATTTTGGATACCCCCGTCAATTCCACGAATTCAAGTGCCGTAATTATTTACAACATCGTACCAGTGATTGGCGGCTGCACAGGTGCAGCTGTTAACTTTGTTGTGACCGTCCGACCAGTACCCACAGCGTTAGCATCTGATCAGACAATATGCAGTGGTCAAACAACAAGCATCAATATTACCAACCCTAATTTGGTCTCGGGAACAACCTATACGTGGACTGTATCAGGGACAAACACGACCGGCGCTTCGGCAGGGGCCGGCAACACAATCTCGCAATTGCTTACAAGCACGGACGGATTGACTAATGGGACAGTAACGTACACAATAACGCCCTCCGCCAATGGTTGCCCGGGACCGACGTTTGACGTGATGGTGACGGTAGACCCTGTTCCCGTCATGACAAACACACCCCCAAGTTTATCGCAGCAGATATGCAGTACGGAATCCCTGAATTTCATTCCGACCGCTACAATTGGTGGCACAACCTATGCGTGGACAAGTACGATTGTGGGTCCTATTGTTCCAGGATCCGTAACGGCCAGCGGAAGTGGCCCAATTGTGGATGCCCCGCAAAATAGTGGTAATGTATCGGGGACAGTTACGTATAGAATCACGCCAAGCTTTAGCGGTTGTAGTGGCCTGCCTGTGGATCTCGTGGTTACGGTCAAACCGCTGCCTTCTGCAACAGCTCCTGATATTACCATTTGCAGTGGGGAAGACGCTGTGATCAATATTCTACCGACGCCTCAAAATGTGGCAGGGACTACCTTTGCATGGATTGCCGTGCCGAGTGCAAATATTTCCGGCGCAGCCAATGGAAACGGATCAATAATCAACCAACAACTCTTTACTACAAATGCGGTTGTAGGAACGGTTGTGTATAATATAACGCCAACAGCAAATGCGTGTGATGGTCCGATCTCACCAATCACCGTTACCGTCAACCCTGCTGCCTCAGTCTTCGCAGGACTCGACTTTGCTGTTTGCGAGCCGGCAAGTTTCCCCATTTCCGGGTTTATAGGAGGAAGTGCGACAACAGCTACCTGGACCAATATCTCCGGAGCGGGTACAATCTCTGCCACGACGGTTGTTGGATCAATAGCCACCGCTATTTATACAGTTGATCCGACTGATATCACGCAGGTAATAAGCTTTGTGCTGACTTCTGATGATCCCGACGGGGTAGGGCCATGCAAAAGTGCCAGGGACGACCTTGACGTTACCATAAATAGACAGGCGAGGCTCACCTTGCCACCAGACTACACTGTTTGCGAGCCAACTTCAATTGACCTCTCTGGAACATTAAGTGGTAGCGCCACTTCCGGACTTTGGAGCCTTGTTTCGGGCGCTGGTACGCTATCCGCCACCAGTGTCACCGGACTTACCGTGACGGCCTCTTATGATGTTGTAGCGGCTGATGTTACCAACACATTGCGTTTCCGACTTACCACAAATGATCCAGATGGATTTGGCCCGTGTGTGGCAGAGTTTGACGAGATCGATATCCTGGTTAATGAATCCGCGAAGATTTTTGCCGGGGCTGACTTTGAGGTATGCGAAGATCAAGTAATTAACCTGGCTGCAACGGCCGGCGGTGCAACGTCTACCGTGCTGTGGAGTGGTGGGAGTGGCGCTCCGCAGTTTTCTTCGGTAAACAATGTTAACTCTACCTATACCTTAACGCCAGCCGACATTGCGGCGGGCGGCGTAACCCTAACGATCACCACCAATGACCCGGATGGCGCGGGACCTTGCACGGCCGCGTCAGATCAAATATTCATTAAAATCAATAAACTGCCTGCCGTATTTCTTTCTGGCCTCGATCCTGTATATGCTGAGAATAGCGGGTTAGTAAACTTGGATGGATTTCCGCTCGGCGGTACGTTTACCGGGCCGGGAATTTTGGCAGGGACAAATATTTTCAATCCTGCCACTGCGGGATTTGGAATTGTCGTGATCCGTTATACATATACAGATCCTAGCTCTTCGTGTACGAATTTTACTGAGAGAAGTACGATCGTAAATCCAGTGACGAGCGTGGATTTCTATGTCCTTGAAGATAACCGACCCAATGCAAGCGGATTTCCTCAGATTTGCGCTAATCAAAACGAGTTGACGCTTATTGGTATTCCGCCAGTTAGCGATGGGTTTGATCCGACCAAATTCCGCCCGATATCTCCGGAACTTTTGACCCGGATAACATTCGATGGAACAAACTGGAAAATAAGCACCAATGGTCTGCCTGCCGGAACGTACCAACTCCAGTATATTTTTACGAATATGTTTAATGCCACGGACACGTTGACCAAAGACTTGATCGTCTTTTCGGCGCCGCAGGCAGTCATTGATGTTGGCAACAATTGTATTGAAGACGTCGTGACTTTTACAGAGTCATCGAACATCCCCAATAACCTGTCGGGGGGCACCATAATTGGCTGGAATTGGTTTTTTGACGAAGCTTCGAACGGAAGTAACGGCCCTGTTCCAGAGCCGCAATATTCTTATTTGAATCCTGGAACGAAAAACATTAGCCTGGAAGTCCTGACGGACCAAGGGTGCCGAAATAAAGCATTCAAGACTATCGTAATCGGTAAACTGCCCTTGCCTGACTTTACCTGGTCGTCGTATTGCAAAGGCGATAGCACCAGGTTTAAAGATGCTTCAGGATCCGAATTTGGCTTGGTTGATACGTATACCTGGGATTTTGGGGATGGTCAGTCAGACGTTGTTATGAACCCCGTGCATCAGTATGCGACCTATGGCGTGTATGACGTGAACCTTACTGTCTCCACCGATGCCGGATGTTCTAGTGATACGACCAAACAAGTTTATATACAGGACTTGAAGACTCCATTGCGTAATGCGGGCTATTCAATTGATTTTGAAAATGGACCAGAGACGTGGGTTAATGTAGCCGACGGCGCTAGTGTGAACAACAGCTGGATCTTTGGAACGCCAACTGGTGATGTGATAAATTCCGCGAATTCCGGTGCGAACGCGTGGTGGACCGGGGCAAATGCCGACTCCTATTTTAACAATGAAAAATCGTTCGTCATTGGTCCATGCCTTAACCTAAGCGATCTGAAGAGACCCATGATTTCGATTAAGTATTGGGTAGATGCGCAAGACGGATTTGACGGGGCTGTGGTACAATACTCCACCAACGGAGGAGATACCTGGTCGACGGTAGGGGATGCTGAGGGTGGTGGAATTGAATGGTATAATAGCCGAAATTTATCAGGCCAACCGGGTGGGCAGAGTAACTTTGCCTGGTCTGGATCAGACAACACCGTATCCTGGCGAGATGGTCGATACAACCTGGATCAGATTCCATTGGCGCTGAGAGACACCGTTATTTTCAGAATAGCATTTGGCAGTAACGGTGATAATCCCTCAGGTGGTGTTCTCAATGGGTTTGCGTTCGATGATATTTATATTGGTGAAAAAAACAGAAACGTTTTGGTAGAGCATTTTACCAATGTTAACTCAACGCCGAGCAATCAGGCTAATGTTTATCTGGAAAATCTATACCGCAATCAAATAACGAAAAAAGATTCATCCGATTTTATACCGATTCAATACCATGTGACCAATCCTGGATTCGACCAGTTGAACGCCGACAATCCACAGGATCCGATCGCGCGCGCGTTGCTCTATGGTGTGTCTCAACCGCCAACGACGATAATGGATGGAATCCAGGATAATTATTTCAACGGCTTCATTGCGACGATAAGCGATGAAGAGCTTGATCGCAGGGCCTTGGAAGACGCTCCCTTCGACATTCAGATTGATACAATTGCCGGCCCCGGTACAAACGATCTGATTCGGCTTGTTGTAACATTTACTTATGTAGATTCGCTCAAGCCGTTAAATACCCCGGTTACGTTTCATGCCGCACTGCTGGAGCGTGGAGTTAGTGGCGCCGGCGGTGGCAATGTTGTTCGCAAGTTGCTGCTGCAAAGTGAGGGCCGAACCGTGACCAGATCGTGGGCCAAGGGAGATACTGAAATTGCTAATATTCAATATGCTATTGATGTTCCGATTGTGAATTCCGATAGCCTGTTTATTCTCGCTTTCGTCCAGGAAAAGGACCAGGTGCTTGATTCCAGAAGAATATTGCAGACGGCAATTGTTAAATCTGGCCGGAAAAAAGGGATTACCGTTGTTGGCTTGCCCGACGACCCGATTACGGGTGATCTTGCAGACCTGAGTATTTATCCGAATCCCGCCTCAAACGTTTTGAATATTACCGTGGGAGGGAATTTGCCTCGACAATATAATTGGGCAATGATCGACCAGCGCGGCGTGACCATCCTGTCCGGCGAACTTAAGCAAGACTTCTCCAGTGGCCCACAGCGCATCGATGTAAGTGGAGTAGCCAACGGCATTTACTTCATGGCGATTCAAACAGGTGATAAGTCTGTTGTGCACCGAAAGATTGCCGTGATGAATAGAAATTAAGCCGGCAGCACTTCCTTTGCAAGTTCTGGTAGAATGTCGTTGCAGCTCCCAATAAACTCTGACACAACCTGCGGTAACTCATCCAGCTTCGTTCCGTACTTGCTGTTTTCTTCAATGAATACTATACTGCTGCGTAACGCGTTTAGTCCCATGAGTGTAAATGATGGTTTGATTTGATGGGCATTTCGTGCTAGCTGCGCCCAATCTTCTAATAGCAACGCGTTCTTCATTTCTACCAGTTGTGAAGGTATGCTTTCAGTGAATGTCAATATCATCTCTCGGATGAATTCTTCGTTGTTGCCGGATACAGACCTGAGGTAATCCAGATTATAAGGTTTCGTCGTTGCTTCAGATGGTTTCTTCCTTGTCTTTTCTCTGGGTGTAATTTTGAGTTCCGTAAATAACTTGCGATACAAATCATCTGGCGTAAACGGTTTGGGTAAGTAATCGTTCATTCCTGCAGCCAGGCACTTATCCACATCGTTTTTTATGGCGTTTGCTGTCAGCGCCAAAATGGGCACGTTGCCCTGCGGTGATTCCATCATACGAATCGCCTTAGTGGTTTCATAACCATCCATGACAGGCATTTGGATGTCCATTAGCACCACATCGTACTCCTGACTCTTTACTTTTTCAATGGCTATCAAGCCATTTTCCGCTGTATCAGTGATGCAATGCCAGTTTTTCAATACACTTTTTGCGTACAGTCTGTTAATTTCGTTATCCTCAACCAGCAGCACGTACAACTGGGAAGCCCTGGCGTTTTTTACCGCTTTGGCATGCTTCGACGGGGATGACTTCGATATTTTTGTCGCCTTTCCTTTTGCATAGGGAATATGTACTGTAAACGTCGAACCCACGTGTTCTTTACTTTTCACGAAAATCTTTCCTTTCTGCAATTCTACCAGCTGCTTTACGATGGTCAATCCGAGTCCTGTACCGCCATACTTCCTGGTAACGCTAGCGTCTGCCTGGCTGAAGCTGTCAAATATCGTGTTTAACTTTTCATTGGGTATCCCGACGCCCGTATCCACGACCTCAATGCGGACCCAGCAAAGGTCTTTCTGTTGGCGATCAATGCTGCAAACAACCTTAATGGATCCCGAATGCGTAAACTTCACGGCGTTGCTAATCAGATTGATGAGTATTTGATTTAATCTAACCGGATCTCCCAGGAGGATTCTGTCCAGGGCGTCTTCAATTTCATATTCGATAGCAATACGCTTTTCGCGAGCCTGGTAGGTAAACGTGCTGATTAGCGACGGAATAAAGTCCTGAAGATTGAAGGCTATTTTCTCAAACTTCAGCTTTCCAGACTCAATCGCAGCCAAGTCCAGAATATCGTTTATTATAACAGTCAGATTTTCAGCCGAATGCTTAATGGCACTTAAATAAGTATCACGCTCTTCCGGACTTGAGTTTCTACCCAATAAATTAGCCATTCCTACGATACCGTTAATTGGGGTTCGTATTTCATGGCTCATATTTGCCAGAAACTGTTCCTTTGCTTTTTGGAGCCTTACCAGCTCTGCTTCACTTTCTTTGCGCTGGGCGATATCCCTGCAATCAAGAATAAAGCCGTCGAGACCTTCCTTGAATTTTAGATTTATCGCATTGAATTCCAAAAAGCGGTAGCTAAGGTCTTTTCGCCGAAATTGAAACTCTACATTTTCGGTAAATGAACGCCGTTGACTTTGCTTGAACTGTCGCCTGAGATCTGCCATCGTTTCAGGAAGAATATAATCGAAGAAGTTCTTCCCGATAAGGCTATTTGATCGATAGCCTAGCGTTTCGTGGACAGAGGTGTTGTGATAATGTATTTTCCCATCAAAATCCACTACAAAAATTATGTCCGAACCATCTTCTACTACGGCTTTGAAGAATGATCTTTTCTTTACGTATTGCTGAAGTCTCATCCTTAGTTAAATACCAGCTTCTTCCATTTCCTTTAGGTATCGATAGAGCGACGATTTACCGATGTCAAGTCTTTTAGCCACTTCCAAAACATTATTGTCATACTTATTAAGATAATGGCGTATAATCCTGTACATGAACTCCTGCATACTCATTTCTTGATAAAGGAATGACTCGGTCCTCGCGGTGGTATTAAAACTAATGTCACGGGGACCAATTTCCTGCGTCTCAGCCATAACCGCGGACAGTTCAACAATAGATTTCAATTCTCGAATATTTCCAGGGAACGGATATTGTAGAATCTTCTCCTGGGCTTCAGCAGAAATCTTGAATTTTGGCATTTGGTTATCAATAGCAAATTGATCAAGGAAATACTTGGCGATGAGCAATACATCATTTCCCCGTTCGCGGAGCGGTGGAAGATGAATTGGAAGACCAAGCAATCGATAGTACAAATCTTCGCGAAATCTTCCACCTTTTACTTCCTCACCGAGGTCTTTATGCGTGGCTGCAATGATGCGAACGTCAAGTTTGATTACCTGGTTGCCACCTATTCTGGTGACTTCACGCTCCTGCAAAACGCGCAGGAGTTTGGCTTGAACACTGAGGTCCATCTCGCCAATCTCATCCAAAAAAATGGATCCACCTTCTGCCTCTTCAAACTTACCAATGCGCCGCGTTACAGCCCCCGTAAAAGACCCTTTTTCATGACCGAATAACTCGCTTTCAATAAGTTCACGCGGAACCGCAGCAATATTCACGGCGACAAAGGCTTTATTTTTCCGTTTGGAGTTGTAGTGTATTGCCTTCGCAACAAGCTCTTTACCGGTACCGGTTTCACCCGAGATGCTAACTGAAATGTTTGTTTGAACCGCCTTTTCAAGCAAAGCAAAAGTCCGTTTGATAGCAGGGCTTGTGCCTATTATACTTTTTTCAAACTCATATTTTTCCGAAATCTCCTTTTTGAGATGGTCAATCTCCTTTATCAAAGAAGTCTTATTTCTGGCATTGTTGATCGCGTTAAGAAGTCTGTCTTTTGTTTCGTGGTCTTTGGAAATGTAATCGAAGGCACCAGATTTTAGGAGTTCAACGGCAGTGTGGATCTTCTCTTGCGCCGATACAATGATCACGTTAATGTTGGGGTCCTGACTTCGGATTTGGCTGAGAACTTGTTCGCCGGGCATATCGGGTAACGAATAATCCAGGGTTATAACCGCAGGGTTCTTGTACAGGTTAGCCAGGCAATCATTGCCGGTAGTATAATAGTCGACCTCATAGTCCGGATTAAGATCGAGAACATACTTCAAAAACTTGGTGTACGCAGGATCATCTTCAACGACAAAGATCTTGACTGGGTCTTTTTCGTACATGTGCTAAGATAGGTTTATTAATTAATACAATTCGGGCTCAAGTGTACTGACCAGGAGTTACCCGTGGCTCAAAAAATACAATACTGTACAATATATGTCATTGGAAATAAACAGTGCCAAATAGTGAAAAGAAAAATTCAAAAATGCCATTGATTGCGCTATATTTAGTGAATAGCTTACCACATTTGACTTTATGATTAAAGAGTTTGGCAATCTTGCGAGTAGCGAAGTTGAGCTGATGTTGAAGGCACCAGTTCTGGTTTGTATTCTTATCGCTGGCGCCGATGGGAACATCGACCGAAAAGAAGTTAAAGAAGCGATTTCACAAACCCAAAAACAGCAAAACCCTTCACTGGTAAACTATCTGCGAGAGGTTTCTCTCGACTTCGAGGACAAACTTAAGGTATTGATTCAAAGTTATCCCTACGAGTCATCAGACAGAAATCCGATGCTGGTTGAAGAACTTGGTCAACTGAATGGGCTGTGGGATAAAATCGACAAAGGTTTTGCGGTTCAGTTTTACAAAATGCTGCGAGAGCTTGCCAAAACAATTGCTGCGTCTTCCGGTGGTCTATGGGGTTTGCAGCGCGTAACCGGTGAGGAAGCGAAATTTCTTCAGCTCTCAATGATCAGTGAGCCTTCCTGAAATTTAATGCCTGATTTCTTTCTTCTTACTCGAAGGATTGTGCTGGCAATTTTCATCTTTGCAACTCAACTGGTCTTCGACAACCACGTATGGCGTCTCAATCTTCCTTTTTTGGCAGCTCAGTTGTTCCTTTCCGATTGGTGTTTTTAATGTGGGCGGCCTTCTATTTAGAATTAATCTCAGGGATACCACTCAGTCTTTTTGGAATTGTTCCGCGAACATTTTACGGCTTGATTGGCATTTTTACAGCGCCACTGATCCATGGCGACCTGCTGCATTTGATTTCTAATTCCATCCCATTATTGTTTCTGGGAGCGGTCCTTTTCTTCTTTTATGGTCAAATCGGCTCATGGGTTTTCTTTCGCGCTTATTTCTGGACGAATATATTAGTCTGGTTGTTTGCGCGACCGGCCAACCATATAGGTGCGAGTGGGGTGGTCTATGCCCTGGCGTTCTTTCTCATCTTTTTTGGTTTCTTCAGAAGAGATTTTCTTTCGCTATTCATTTCCATTGTAGTGCTCCTGCTCTATGGAGGCATATTCTATGGCGTTCTTCCCACGGATGCCCGCGTTTCCTGGGAATCACATTTTGCGGGGGCGTTGGTGGGTATAAGTTCTGCTATTACCTTTAGCAAAAGAAAACAAGTGAGCTAGCATGGATGCAAATGCACAGAAGATATTGGCCGAACTGAAGCAAAATACCTACAAACCATTGTATTTCTTGCAGGGTGAAGAAACGTATTACATCGACTTGATCGCTGATTTTATCGAGCAGAACGCATTGACAGAGGCCGAAAAAGGCTTCAACCAGGTGATTGTGTATGGAAAGGATGCCACCATGGCTACCATACTAACCCATGCCCGAAGGTTTCCAATGATGGCCGAAAGACAGGTTGTGATCGTAAAAGAAGCCCAAGACATTCAAGACCTAAGCAAGGAAATTGGTACCAAACTGCTGTTGGACTACTTAACGAAACAAGTTCCCAGTACGGTACTCGTATTTTGCCACAAACACAAGAGCCTGGACAGGCGCAGGGAGCTTGGGAAAAAGATAGATAAACATGCTGTTGTGCTTAATGCTAAGCGGATATACGAGAATCAATTACCGGAATTTGTTTCGGAATATGCAAGAGAAAGAAAAGTTCCCATCGAAGATCGTGCCGTTCAGGCGTTGTGTGAATTTGTCGGTACCGACCTTCACCGACTCGCCAATGAGATTGATAAGCTGATCATTTCGTTGAAGTCTGGCAGCACAATTACAGCAGATCAAGTGATAAACCAGGTCGGCGTGAGCAAAGAATACAATATTTTTGAACTGCAGAAGGCAATTCTTAAAGGTGACGCTTTGCTGGCAAACAAGATTGTCAACTACTTTGAAAGTAATACCAGAAAGAACCCCATCATACCCGTGGTCGCCTTTTTGTTTTCATTCTTTAGCAAGCTGCTGATGGCGTCGCAAGCGTCGGACACCAGTGAAAAGGGGATAGCTAGTGAACTGAAAGTGAGCCCTTATGCTGCACGAGATTATACCTTAGCTTTACGTCGTTATCAACTCCCAAAAATCATTGAGAGTATCTCTTTTTTGAAAGAGGCTGACCTGAAACTAAAAGGTGTGAACACGGGATCTACCCCTGATGGTCAAATTTTTCGCGAATTGATTTGGCGACTTATGCACTAGCCGAACGTATTAATCTCACAGAAATTTGGACAATTACACATTAGCGCATTACCTTTAAGTCCATGCGATCCACAGTGGTCGACTTTTTTAGCTTATTTTTTGGTTCCTAATTTGCAATATTTTTTTTGGAACACTGTTTTAATCACAACTGACCCATACGCTTAATGCATAGGTTTTTTGCCTTTTCTTTTATTATACTTTCGGTTCAAATTGTATTTGCTCAGGATCAGCTTTCTCAAAACAATATCGAAAAGCTTTATCAGCGGGGTACGGAATTGATTAACCATTCCAATTATGGGGCTGCGCGGCAAGTTTTTTCCGACTTCCTGCAGCAGGCGTCACCTACCGATTCGCGACGGGGCGAAGCGGAGTATTATGTCGCCTTCAGCGCGTTGACACTTCGCCATCGCGACGGAGAAAAGCTCATTGATGACTTTATCGATAATTATCCGTCAAGTCCGAAAGCATCAACCGCGTATTTTGATCTCGCTAACTTCTTCTATGCGGAGTCAAACTATATCAAAGCATCTGGCTATTATGAGAAGGTAAACTTTCCCGCGCTTACGCTGGCGCAGCAAAGTGAAGGACATTTTAAGTGGGGCTACTGCTTCTTCAATCAGAAAAAGTTGGATGATGCGCTTGACCAGTTCAATTTTGTTAAGCGACAAAGCAATGCGTTTTCGCCTGCCTCGAATTATTATGCAGGCTTTATCGAATTTTCAAAAGGCAAATTTGATGAGGCACTATTCGATTTGAAGAAGGCGGAAACAAGCTCAGTGTATGCTAAGATTGTTCCCTTTTTGATTGCCAATATCTACTACAAGCAAGGGCGTTATGATACGGTGATTGAATATGCGGCTACGCTTAAAGACCGGACCGATATTTCCAATGCGAACGAAATTTCGATGTTGGTGGCGGAAGCTCAATTTTATAAGGGTGATTATAAAACAGCGCTGGATGCGTACCAAAAGTACCTTGACAACACTGCGAAAGCGGAAACTGGTCTGTTGTTCAGGGCTGGATATGCCAACTATGTTGCCGGCAATACAACAAAGGGAATTCAGTATCTCGATAAGGCTGCGGCTGCAAAAGACACGGTAAGCTACTACGCCTCTTATTACCTTGGCATTTTGTACCTGAAGCAAGGGAATAAGCCTTATGCATTGAATGCATTCAATTATGCCAAGAAAAACCCTTCTGATAAAGAGCTGGCTGAAGAGAGTTCATTTCAATTTGCAAAAGTTGCCTATGATGCAGGTAAGCCCGACCTCGCCATTGATGAATTCGAGAAGTTTTTGGATATGTACCCTAAGAGTGAGCATGCCACGGAAGTAAAGGAACTACTCGCACAAGCATATGTTAATGGCAACAATTTTAATAAGGCCATCGAGTACATTGAGGCATTGCCATCGAGGAATCAATATACTAATCAGGCCTATCAAAAGGCAGCATACCTAAAAGGTGCGGAGCTGTTCAACAAAAACGAGTACAGTGAGGCAGTTCAGTATTTCTCAAAATCACTGGAGTATCCGATCGATAAAACATATGTTTCGATGGCTAGCTTTTGGAGTGGAGAAGCGTATTCGATTGGAAAAAAATATGATGAGGCCGCTGCGAATTACCTTCGTGTTGTTGCATCAGGCAGCGCGGTTGAGCCGGAAGTTATACTAAAGACAAGGTATAGCCTGGGCTATGCATACTTCAATCTTCAGCAGTACGACCGGGCGTTATTCAGTTTTAAAGAATTTGTAAGCAGGGGCAACAAGGATACACCGAACTATGCCGATGGCATGATACGGTTGGCAGATTGCTACTATGTAAGCAAGCAATATTCGGACGCGTTGGTGTATTACAGACGTGCCAGGACAATTGGCTCACCTGACAATGATTATGTTTTATTCCAATCGGGTGTGATTTACGGCATTCAGCGCAATTATACCGAGTCACGTAATCAGTTTGTTGATTTGATACGGGCATACCCAAAATCGCAATACCAAGATGAAGCAATGTTTCAACAGGCACAATTTGAAATCGAGCAGGGAAACTACCAGGCCGCCGTGGACGGACTTACACAACTAATTCGGGCGGGGCAAATTCTCGGTTTTTGCCATATGCTTTTATGCGGAGAGGTGCTTCTTTTTTTAATCTCAAGCAGTACGATAAAACTATTGGTGACTATGTAGCGGTAATACAACAATTTCCGGGGCATCCAGCTGCACAAGAAGCGTTGTTACCCTTGCAGGAGGCATTAACCATCGCTGGGCGGTCCGCTGAGTTTGAGCAGTATCTCGTTTCCTTCAAGCGCGCTAACCCTGACAGTAAAGGTCTTGAAGGGTTGGAGTATGAAACGGCAAAAAATCTTTATTTCGACCAGCAGTATCAAAAAGCAATCGCCGCATTGAATGCCTTTCTTTCGGAGTATCCGCAAACGGCAAAAGCACAAGAAGCAAAATACTATTTGGCGGAGTCGCATTACAGGCTTCGTGACTATGCGGCTGCATTGCCTATCTATACGTCTCTGAGTGATGATATGTCCTTTAGCCTGGCAAGTAAGTCGGTATCCCGCGTGGCAGAGATAGAATTTAGACTGGGAAGGTATGATGCCGCAGTTGCCGCTTTTCATCGGGTAGAACGGTTGGCGGCAAATAAGAAGGATCAATACACCGCCTGGTCAGGTTTGATGGAGTCGTTTTTCAGCTTGAAAGTATACGATTCGGCCGACCACTATGCCAGAATTATTCTTGAGCGAGGCAATGTAAATGCAGGAGCACAGAATAAAGCTTCACTGTATTTAGGAAAAACTGCCATGGCTCGTGGAGATTTTGAAACCGCCAAGGATGAATTCTTAAATACACTCAATGCTGCCAGGGACGAGTATGGAGCTGAGGCCAAGTACTTGCTGGCGCTAATTTTCCATCAGCAGAAGCGTTATAAGCAGTGCTATGAGACCTTGGTGAGTCTGAATAATGACTTTAGCGCATATGAGGAATGGGTAGGGAAATCGTATCTGTTGCTCGCCGACAATTTCGTGGCTATGGAGGATGTATTTCAAGCCAAGGGAACCTTGCAGTCGCTGATCGACCATTTCCCGTTACCGTCCGTGAAGGATGAAGCGAGGCGAAAATTGAGTCAGCTGGAACTGCGACAAGTAGAAAATCAGCGCCAGATTGAATTGGACACATTGGAAAACAATCGTTAAAACCTTTCTATGACGCGCAGCCCATTTGAAGTGATAACCCAAGCTATAAAAAGAATGCACGTGTGCAATGGTCGTCCGATTTCCTGGGCTTCTGTGATTGTAATCAGTATGCTGTCTGCGTTCCCCTCGATGGCGCAGGAAAAAAATGATTGGGAAGGTGACGGTGAAATTGAAAACGTTGAAATAGAAATCGTGAAAGAGCGCCAGATTTCGCTACCCAAAGCTAACCGCAACTTCGAGAAGATACCGCCACGCGCCTCGGAGCCCATTAAACCATCGATCACGTATGACTTCCAGGCGTTTAATTTTAATGCTCCTCAAATAAATGCCCAGATCAGGCCGCTAAAGTTGAAAAAAGAGCAGCAGTCAAAAGTTTATGGCGGCTATTTGCGCGTTGGCTATGGCAATTATGTTTCGCCACTATTGGAGGGCTACATCAATAGTACACGCGACAAAGACAAGCTGATTGGCGCACATGCCTATCACAACAGTTCGGATAAAGGGCCAGTAGATGACCGGAATTCCGGCAGTGGCACTTCCGGAGTTTCGCTCTTTGCAAAGTCCTTCAAAAAGGATATTGCGCTCTCCGGCAACGCGGGTTTTGAAAATCGAACGACCCATTTTTACGGATACCCGGAAGGGGCAGAGGTAAAGGCAAGTGAAATCAAGCAATCTTTTAATCTAATCCGCCTTTCGGGTGAACTGTCGAACACAAAGAATACGGATTTCTCCTATACGCTGGGTGCAGGATTCAGCCACCTTACGGATAAGTACAGTGCACGCGAAACCGAAGTTGGTTTCAATTTCAAGTCTGCGTACGAATTGGGCGAGGATTCAAAAATTAACCTAAAGGCAGACTACTACATCATCAGCCGGAAAGATGCTTTGGTAGAGGCAAAGCCACGCAATCTCTTCGTTGTGGCGCCTTCTTACGAGATTATTCCAATTGATGAATTCAAGGTAAGCGTTGGGATAATTGCTGCCTTTGAAAATGATTCAATAGACACCAAGAACTTGCACTTCTATCCTGATATCCGCGCCACGTACCCGCTAAGCCCAACGGTTGACGTGGTGGCAACCTTAACCGGAGGCATTGAAAAAGTATCGCTGCTTTCACTTTCTTATGAAAACCTATGGCTGGCGCCGAATGTTCCGGTCTTTCACACCAACAAGGCGCTTGATTTTGGTGTGGGCCTTAATGCCAAACTCGGAAACAAGGTTTCAGCACATACGGGCTTCTCTTTTGCCAGCCTGAAGAACATGCATTACTTCATAAATTCAGAGACAGATCAGGCGAAGTTTACGACAGTATATGATGGTGGTGCCGGGACAAAACGGACTAATTTCTATGCCGCTTTAAAATACGCACAGTCAGAGACGGCAAAGTTCATGTTGCGTGGCGATCTTTTTGGTTATGGTACGAGCACGATTGCAGAAGCATGGCATCGTCCCACGTACAAGCTAACGGCAAACGCGTCATACAACTTGTACGAAAAAATTATTTTTCAAGCAGACCTGATAACGCAAGGTGGTATGCGTGCACTTGATCCTGTGACAGACAATACCGTGAAGCTCAAGGCTGCGTTCGACCTTAATTTTAAAACTGAGTATTTGTTCTCCAATAGCTTTTCTGCGTTTTTACAATTCAACAATATTACAGGTTATAAGTATCCTGTTTTTTTTCACTATCCAGTGCGTGGCTTCCAAATTATGGGCGGCATTACCTGGAGTTTTTAAGTTGCCTATGGATGACGACCAGAACTAATCGTATGAATGCTTTCGGTGCACCGTTTGTATCGGTGAAATTTTAGCTTAATTTTGTATAATAACCTGATAGTAAATTAATAACGCCTAATAATATGGCCAGAAGAAAAAAGCAAGACGAAGATCTACCACAAGAAAATCTTGACAGTTCTGATGATACCTTTGGTCTCCCTGAGATTGAGTATGAACCGCTCAGACGGGAGGAGCCAATGGAAGCGGCGGAACTGGAGGAGATACCAGAACCGACGCCTGAACCTGAACCTGAACCTGAGCGTACTTACACGCAACAAGAGGAGGAAGTGACTGCTGAACAGGCACAGGAGGAAACACAACCAAAAGAGGAAGAGTTTGTCGGAGAAAACCAGTTTTATGAACCTTACACCTACCAGGATGAAAGGCCTGCGGTGTGGCCTAAAGTTCTTGGTCTTTTGCTCGTCGTGATTATTGCTGCGGGGGCTATCTGGTACTTTGTGAGTTATCGACCAAAACAGTTGGCCATTGAGGCTAAAGAAAGGAGAGAGCTGTTGGCCATTCAGGAAGAAGCCAGGAAGAAGCAGGCGGAACAGCAGGCTGAGCAACAACGTCAGGCGGAAGAGGCGCGGAAAGCTGCCGAAGCAGAAGCCGCGGTGGCTGCGAAACCAGTCGCGGGTACGATTGAAACGCTCGCCGGACGTACGGGAACTTATTATGTGATCGTTGCGAGTTCAATTGACGGTGACCTGATTATGGACTACGCTAAGAAATTAACGGCCAGTGGAGTCGCAATAAAGATTATTCCGCCTTTTGGGAAAAGTATGTTTCACCGTTTAGCCGTCGCGGAGGGCGATACATACGCAAGCGCCCAGGCCACGGCAGACGGGATGAAAGGCGGAGAATATGGGGACAAAGTCTGGGTAGTGAAATATTAGTTGGCTTATCGACGCAATTATTTTTTAAACTAACGCTTCTAAATGATTTTACTTCAAATTGTGACAGACTCTGTTGCAACTCCCGAGACAATTGTAGGACAGTCTCTTTCCGTTATTGACCTCGCAGTTAAAGGCGGATTCATGATGGTGCCCATCGCCATACTTTGGGTACTTGCTATATACCTTTTCATTGAACGCATCCTAACAATTAACAAAGCCAATCAGGAACCTGACGCATTTATGGGCCGGGTAAAGGAGTTGGTACTGCGTGGCGATATCAGCGGCGCGAAGATGCTCTGTTCGCAAAATGATACACCCGTTGCGCGCATGATTGAAAAGGGCATTTCACGCATCGGTAGCCCACTGAAGAACATTGAAGCTTCCATTGAAAACGTGGGAAAAATTGAAGTTTTTAAACTGGAAAAAAACCTACCCACGCTGGCAACGATAGCGGGTTCCGCTCCAATGATGGGTTTTTTGGGTACCGTAATTGGAATGGTCGAGGCTTTCATTTCAATTTCTCAGGAAGAAGGTTCTGTCAGCCCAAAATTACTGTCGTCTGGGATTTACACCGCGATGATTACCACCGTTGCAGGTCTCATAGTGGGGATCATTGCTTACCTGGCATACAATTACCTGGTATCAAGGGTGCAAAAGGTAATCCATAAAATGGAGTATACTTCAATCGATTTTATTGACCTCCTTCAGGAACCTCGATAAACCGGCCTTTGTTACACGACTATGAACCTCAATTCAAAGCATAAAATCGACCCCAGTTTCAATATGTCATCAATGACAGATTTGATTTTTCTATTGTTGGTCTTTTTTATGCTCACTTCTTCCTTTGTTACGCCCTCCGGATTACCGGTAAATTTGCCTAGCAGTAAGGCCAGTTCTATTGAAGTGCAAAAGGTTTCCGTTACCGTCACAAAGAACCTGCAATACTATATAAATGAAAAAAAAATCACCAAAGCAACGCTTGAAGGTGAGCTTAAAAGCAGACTCGGAGGCGCCGGCGGATCCGTTGTCTTGCATATTGACAAAGATGTTCCATCCGAGCATCTGGTATACGTAGCCGGTTTGGCTACTTCCTTGGAAGCGAAAGTAGTGGTCGCCACAAAGCCAAAGTAAGATGAAGGAGGAGGAACAGGAAAAGAAGAATAAACGAATTGCGTTTTTTACAACTGCAGGTATTCAAGTTGTCGTGTTACTGCTGTTGTTCCTTATCGTTGCCTGGAGTCCGCCAGACCCGCCGCTCCCGGAGTATGGCATTGAATTGAACTTTGGAATGGATGAGCAAGGGAGCGGGGCGGTTCAACCGGAAACACCAGTGGGCAACGAGGGAACAGAACCTGACCAGGCGGACCAATCAACGCCCGAAGAAGTTCAACCTGAACCCACGCAGGAAACGATTCAACAGGAAGCGCAGCCAACTGAAGTGAAGCCCGTTGAAAAACAAGTCGTATCCAAATTGGAGAGCCCAGAAGTGGTAAAGGAAAAAAAGGAAGAAGTTAAACCTTTGGACAAGCCCAAAGAAAAAGTGGCAGATAAGAAGGTAGTGGAAAAACCCGCAGTGAAAGCAGAGACAGCGCCAGTACCACAACCTGCGAAAGAATTAAAGGCAGTCTACAAGCCTGGTGATACCGCTGCAGCATCGGATAAGGATGGAGACAAAGCGGGCAAGCCGGGAAATCAGGGGGATGATGCTGGGAAGGTGGGTGACAAGGGAAGTCCTGAAGGTAAATTGGATGCGGACGCATTGTATGGTAAACCGGGGGGTGGTAGTGGAGGCGTGGCGATGTCCGGATTCAACGGATTCGACTGGCCCAAAGTGCAAACACCAACACTGCCGGATGAAGCCTTTGGGGTGTATGAGTTTTTGGTTAAGGTTGACGATCAGGGTGACGTGATCTCCGTTACGCCGCTGCAGCGTGGCCTCAGTCTTGAGGCTGAGCGAAAGTTGAAGGAAGTGATCCAGCGTTTGGTATTTCTGCCGAAGGGTTCAAATTTACCGCCTCAGTCGGAGGGGCGCATTACCTTCCGGGTCGTCTCTAAGTAAATTCTGGCGACGCATCGCAGTGCTGCGTTATGGATGCTCTCCGCAACTTTTGTGCGCTATGTTTGGGAGAGGATGGCTTTGTCCGCATCAGGTAATCAACACAGCGTCATAAAGAGTTCGGTTTGGTTTGACAAATCCTCGTATTTTCGCGCCATGCTTTTTTCGTACGAAGAAACAATTAAATATCTATACGACGCCTTACCAATGTTTCAGCGAATCGGTGCTGCAGCATTAAAGAATGATCTGTCCAATACCCGGAAACTTTGTGCCGTCTTGGGCAACCCACAAGAAAAATTTAAATCCATACACATTGCCGGCACAAACGGTAAGGGCAGCACCGCCCATATGCTCGCTTCAATACTTCAGTCTGCTGGCTATAAAACAGGACTCTATACCTCACCTCACCTGAAAGAATTTACAGAGAGAATTCGCATTGATGGAAAAGAAGTCGACAGAAATTATATTGTCGATTTTGTTAACCGCGTTGGTACTGTGATAGCGGCAATAGAACCTTCGTTCTTTGAGATTACCGTAGCCATGGCATTTGATTACTTTGCCATGAATGAAGTTGATATTGCAGTAGTGGAAGTGGGATTAGGCGGCAGACTTGACTCCACCAATGTTATCCACCCGGAACTTTCTTTGATTACTAATATTGGCTGGGACCACAAAAGTCTTTTGGGGGACACACTGGAAAAGATAGCAAGGGAAAAGGCAGGTATAATAAAAACGGGTGTGCCCGTGATCATCAGCGAACGACAGCCTGAAGTCGACGCGATCTTCATGGCACACAGCGATGCATCGCGTTCGGACATTTACTTCGCCACAGATCACTTTCAGGCTATACAACATAATGAAGCTGGGCTGAAAAGACTGAATATTTATCGGAATGCAGATTTGGTGTTCAAGAATTTAGCAATAGAAGTGCAAGGGTTTTATCAATTCAAAAATGTTCTTGGCGTAGTCCAGGCGATTGAAGTCCTCCGTGAAATGGGATGGAAAGTCTCAGACGATCATGTTGCCCAGGGTTTCGGCACCGTTGCCAGCCAAACGGGTCTAAAAGGCAGGTGGCAGGTCTTGGGCGAGAAGCCATTGAGGGTATGCGATACAGCACACAACGCTGAAGGAATATTAGAAGTTGTCAATCAAATAAAGGTACAGCCATACCGAAACTTGCACATGGTTATTGGCATGGTGAATGACAAGGACGTTGTACCAATTGTTCAGTTGCTCCCGAAGGATGCGACGTATTACTTTTGCGAAGCCAAAGTCCCGAGGGCACTTTCAGCAAAGATACTTTTAGCGACAGGGGCGTGAAGTTGGGCTGACCGGGATTGCAATACCGGATATCACCGAAGCGATAGCAACAGCCGCACGAAATGCTTCTACCGAGGATATGATCTTCATCGGCGGGAGTACCTTTGTGGTGGCTGAACTGGAAGATCTATGAAGCGAAAGCAAGAGCGTTTTAGGATTATTGAAGCACGAGAAAATGTTATCGAGCGGAGCAAGGAAATTTACGACGCGATTAAAGGAAAATGGAGATCGGAATACTTCAAGA
Organism: uncultured Bacteroidota bacterium; assembly: GCA_963714945.1. GTDB lineage: Bacteria > Bacteroidota > Bacteroidia > Cytophagales > Cyclobacteriaceae > Chryseolinea. The sequence continues at coordinate 107,830 of CAVQQL010000020.1, forward strand.
ATGAGAATCCAGTAACGGTCGAACTAGCATGCGGCAGAGGTGAGTATAGCGTCAACCTCGCGAAGTTGTTCCCCAATAGAAATTTCATCGGTGTGGACATAAAAGGCGAGCGAATCTGGAAGGGCAGTACCCTTGCCACGGAGGATAAACTCAATAATGTGGCTTTCCTGCGTACGCCTATTCTTTTGCTTGAGAATTTTTTTGAACAGGGGGAGATCGACGAGGTTTGGATAACCTTTCCCGACCCACGCCCACGTAAGCGAGATATCAAACGAAGACTTACGAGCCCGCGTTACCTGGATATCTATAAGAAGCTTGTTAAACCAGGCAGCTATGTCCGGATCAAGACTGATAATACGCAACTGTACTTGTATAGCGTTGGGGAGATTGAAGCGCGGAACGACACCAGCGACGTCAGGTTTACTGATGATTTATACAACTCTGCCCTTCGTCCGGAATGCTTTGATATCAAGACGCGGTATGAGGAAAAATTTACGGCTGAAGGTGAGCGGATCAAATACCTTCGCTTCAGATTTTGACTTCCGATAACAATTTCATAACAATGCGCATAGTGATATTCTCCAATAAGAATCTTATCTTTATTGACGTACTCGTGGACAATGTTGCATAGATTCCCCAGAACGCAATGATTTTGGGAATCATTTTTTAAACGCATGGGCAAAAAACGAAAACGAGATGTAGAGCTCGTTGTATTGTCTGACATCCATCTTGGCACCTACGGCTGTCAGGCGGAGGAGCTTCTCCGCTATCTGAAGACCATTAATCCGAAAAGAGTCGTCCTCAACGGTGATATTATTGATATGTGGCAGTTTACCAAACGGTACTGGCCGAAGTCGCACATGCAGGTTATCAAGCACATTACAGGCCTGTTGGCGAAGAGTACTAAGATCGCCTACCTTCCAGGCAATCACGACGAAATGCTTCGTAAATTCTCTGGGCTTAGAATAGGATCTTTCAAGATTGACAATAAGTTGGTGCTCAAGTTAAACGGCAGACGTGCGTGGATATTTCATGGCGATGTTTTTGATGTCACGATGAAGTATTCCAAATGGTTGGCGAAGTTGGGGGCTATTGGTTACGATGCGCTCATCATAATTAACAGTATCGTAAACTGGATACTGTACCAGTTCGGGAAAGAAAAGATTTCACTTTCAAAGCGCGTTAAAGACAGCGTTAAGACCGCCGTCAAATTCATCAATGATTTTGAACGGATTGCGGCTGACATTGCCATAGAAAACGGGTATGACTATGTAATATGTGGACACATCCATCATCCTGAAATCAAAGAAGTACAGACGAGCAAAGGTCATGTGAAATATTTGAATTCTGGCGATTGGGTGGAGAATCTCACATCGCTGGAATACAATAATGGGCAATGGAAAATTTATCGGTACAACGATGATCGCAAAGCCCAGGCTGTTAAACTGCCCAAGCGGTTGATTACAAAACTGGACAATAATCAAATATTCAATGACCTGGTTAATGAATTTATAAAGATAAAAAAGTGAAAATATTATATGCCATACAGGGTACAGGCAACGGTCATCTCGCTCGCGCTGAAGACGTTATTCCAGCATTGCAGCAATACGGTGAGCTCGACTTATTCGTCAGCGGTGCGCAGGCGGATATTAGACTTAATTACCCCGTAAAATATAAATCGAAGGGTTTAAGCTTTTATTTTGGAACACGTGGTGGGGTAGACTTTCTCAAAACATTTAAACACAACAGCTCTAAAGAGGTCTACAAAGAAATCAAGAAATTCCCAGTGGAGAAGTACGATTTGGTTATCAATGATTTCGAACCGATATCCGCCTGGGCGTGCAAGCGGCGAGGTGTTCCGTGTGTAGGCCTGAGTCACCAATCTGCACTGCTATCGCCAAAGGTCCCCAAGCCAAAAAAAATTGATCCAGTAGGTGAGTGGGTACTCCACAATTATGCCCCGGTTGAAAAGTACGTCTCTTTTCACTTTGAGCGCTACGACAAGAATATTTTTACGCCAGTTATTCGCGCGGCGATTCGTCATTGCCATGAAAAAGCAAAAGATCATTATACTGTATACCTCCCTGCCTTTGATGACAAAAAACTTGTGCCCTTACTGGCAAAAATTCCCCATGTGAGGTGGCACATCTTTTCAAAGCACACCAGGAAGGCCTATCATGTTGGAAAATTATCAGTATTTCCGGTAGACAAGAATGAATTTGCTAACAGCATGACATCGTCGAATGGGGTCTTGTGTGGCGCTGGTTTTGAGACACCTGCCGAAGCATTATTTCTGAACAAAAAGCTGATGGTGATACCCATGAAATCTCAACTTGAGCAATACTACAATGCTGCTTCATTGAAGCAACTTGGTGTACCTGTATTAAAAAAACTAAAAAAGAGCAGTCTCGAAAAGATAGTTCAATGGATTGATACTGATGGGAGGATAGCCGTGGAGTACAATGATATTACTGCTGAGGCCGTAAGTCTTGCTGTTAAACTGGGGAAAAAATAGGCTTCCTTTTAACAGCCTGATAACAAACGATCTACGACAACTGGAATCTTAATCGATCCTTAACTGCGCAATAAACGTCTGGTAATAAGTGAAAAGTATCTTTGGTGAAATATATGGTGAATAAGAGAGCGTCGCGGGTGATGTTGGTGGATGATGACCCTGATATTCTGGACCTGTTGGCATATAACCTGGAAAAAGACGGTATCAAAGTAATGGCGCTCTCCGATAGCCTCAGTGCCGTAGGCGCTGCCCTTGATTTTTCTCCAGACCTCATCATCCTCGACATCATGATGCCTCACCCCAATGGTATTGAAATATGTAAAGAATTGCGGAGCATCAAGCGTTTTGAAGATACCTACATATTCTTTCTCACTGCCAAGTCAGAGCACTACTATCTGCAAGCTGCACTGGACACAGGCGGCGATGATTTCATTGAAAAAGTTGTTGGACTCAGAGCCCTGACATACAAAGTGCGGACTGTACTAAAGCGAAAATTTGTCATTCGGAAAAGCGTCCCGGAACTAAAGATTGGAGATCTTTCCATTAAACGACGTTCGAATTCGGTATCTGTGGGCGATCGGGAATTTGTACTCAGTAAACCCGAATTTGAATTGCTTTTCTTTTTTGCCCAGAATCCCAGAAAAGCTATTTCGCAGGAATCCCTTTTGCGCAACATATGGGGATCAGAAACCTATCTATTCGATACATCCGTTGACGCTTATATACACAATCTGAAAAAGAAGCTCGGTCTAAAACTGATCCGCAAAACACACAACAACCGTTACAGGCTGGACCTGAGTTAATGGATTTCCATTGCCGAA
>CAVQQL010000021.1:0-92197 GCA_963714945.1 uncultured Bacteroidota bacterium
TTACCTTTATAAAAAATCGCAAAAAAGTGATGAATACCTACACGCTAACCGAACTCGGGATTGAACGCACCGCTGGCCGTTATGTTTCGTTGGATGTTTTAAGGGGACTGACAGTCGCACTGATGGTGCTCGTCAATAATCCCGGCACCTGGGGATCCATCTACGCACCCTTTAAGCACGCCGACTGGCATGGCTTCACGATAACCGATATGGTTTTTCCTTCATTTCTTTTTGTGGTGGGAAATGCCATGAGTTTTAGTTTGAGAAAATTTCAAAACCAAAATGATGCGCAATTTCTGAAGAAGGTTTTGAAAAGGACCGTAATCATTTTTCTAATCGGTTTATTCTTGAATGCTTACCCGTTTGTTAAACTTGCGGCCAATGGCGCGCTGACATTAAAAGATTTTTCTACCATCCGGATATTTGGTGTATTGCAACGAATTGCGCTGTGCTATGGCATTGCCGCCCTGGTGATCCACTTTCTCAGTAGAAAAGGCGCATTGATCTTCAGCATCGCTACGCTCGTCGGCTATTGGGGCGTAATGTACTTTCTTGGAGACGCAACGGATCCATACAGCCTTGCCGGCAATGCTGCCGTTAAATTTGATTTGCTGCTCATCAACCCGATAAATTTGTATAAAGGTGAGGGCATTCCGTTTGATCCTGAAGGTATCCTGAGCACGTTTCCCGCCGTAGTAAATGTGATTGGTGGCTATTTCGTTGGGCAATACATCGTAAAAAATGGGAATTCCAAAAGCACGGTGGTACGCCTGATTTATGCAGGTCTTGGCCTCATCGTGTTGGGATTGTTGTGGGATATCCTATTTCCGATCAACAAGAAGATCTGGACGAGCTCTTATGTAGTGCTGACCATTGGTATCAGCGCAATGGCTATCGCCTTTCTCATGTATACTATTGAGATCGCTAACGTGAAAAAGTGGACATACTTTTTTGAAGTTTTTGGTAAGAATCCGCTGGTCCTTTTTGCCCTTTCGGGCGTACTCGTGAAAACCATGTCTCTATTCAAGATTCAGGGCACGGCATTGCAGCCATGGATATTCAGTACCTTTTTCTTACGCATAGCCCATCCCAGGGACGCGTCATTGCTATACGCTATTGCATTTATAATTGTAATTTGGTTGGTAGGGTATGCAATGGATAGAAACAAGATCTATATCAAAGTCTAGTAATCGACCGCGATAGCAATGGCATTCATTCTTCGCGCTTGTGAGATGCAATGATTTTTTCTGTTGCTGATTCAGAAAATCCAAGCTTCGCCGCCACCATCTTGATAAGTTCACGTTCGGCCGGCGCAAATTCTCCGTCGACCCAGGCCAGGCTGATCATTTCTTCCAGTTGTCGTTCCCTTTCATCCGTGTTTTGAGGCACCAGATAGACGTATTCGCTGGCCTTTTTCAGCATCACGTTCAATCGCTCAAGCGGTATTCCTCGCTCATATGCAATTTTTGAAAGCGCAATCCGCTCTACCTCTTTGATTTTACCATCGGCCGCCGAAAGAGAAACAAGATTTCGAAAATGTTCAAGTCTTATGGGGTCAAGCATTTCTTTTTTATGGGAAGATAGTAGATTTTGACGAGAACACATCAGCTGCTCAAATACCGATTGGTATCTTTTTCCAAAAAATGAATCGTATATTCTTAGGATGATGGGATTCCGATGGACATATTCAAGTAGATAACAGTATATTACTTGCTTATTCCCAATACCGGGTTGTTGATATTTGAATTCATGCAAACCAACAATTATCATATCACGATAGAAACAATAAAGGAACCGCCGACTTCCCTCGGTGAAAAGCTTAAGTTCCTTGGCCCTGGCTTTATACTTTCGGCTTCTATCGTCGGGTCTGGTGAATTGATCGCTACGACGACACTGGGGGCCAAAGCTGGCTTTATCGCATTTTGGGTCATCATCGTCAGCTGCCTCGTCAAAGTGGCTGTTCAGCTAGAATTTGGAAAACACACAATCCTTTCGGGTGAAACGGCTATGCAAGCTTTCAATAAGCTGCCCGGCCCTACGTTCGGAAAGGCGAAGTGGAGTGTATGGTTAATTTTTGGTTTGATCTTACTAAAAGTCGTACAACTGGGTGGTATGATCGGTAGTGCGGCGATCGTTTTGAATTTGCTATTTACGCGCGTTTCCACGCCTGTGTGGGTTTTCACCGCCGCGCTGTTGCTGGCCTTGCTCATTTACAAAGGATACTATGCGGTGGTTGAAAAGTTTTCGCTGTTCATGACACTACTTTTCACGCTGCTGACGCTCACGGCTGTAGGATTTTTAACCTTTACACCATACGCCATTACTTGGGCTGATATATTTAGCGGGTTGACCTTCAAGTTGCCGGCAGAGGTAGTCGCTGTTGCGATCGGTGCATTCGGTATAACCGGCGTAGCCAGTGACGAAATCATAGCGTATAATTATTGGTGCATCGAAAAGGGATACGCCGCGTATACCGGCCCCAAGGAGAACACCGAGCAATGGAAGGACAGAGCCCGAGGATGGATCAAAGTCATGTACCTAGATGCCGTTGTGGCAATGGTTATCTACACGTTAGTTACCGCTGCGTTTTATCTGCTGGGCGCCGCAGTGCTCCACAATAGAGGAGAAATTCCGGAAGGCAACGAACTAATTGAAACGGTTGCTGTGATCTATACAGAATCACTCGGTCCAGGTGTGAGAACTTTGTACCTGGTTGGCGCTTTCTTTGTACTTTTTTCAAGCCTTTTCGCCTCACTCGCTGCATGGACAAGGATGTATTCCGATATTTTTGGACAACTCGGTTGGATCGACTTTTTCAATGTGAGTCAACGCAACAAAGTAATCGCGATACTGGCCTGGACCTTTCCGACAATTTGGTCAATGACTTTCTTATTTATCAACCTCCCTGTGATCATGATCCTTTTTGGTGGGGTGGTGGGCTCGATTATGCTGTTTCTTATTGTTTATGCGGCGATTCAGTTCAGGCAAAATACACCGCATTCTTTTAAACCGGGACTATTTTATGAGATTGCACTTTGGGTTAGTATCCTCTCCATCCTTGCTGTGGGTGTGTACGGTGTCGCAAGCTTATTTTAAATAAAAGCGGCGCTTGCGATAGGTTGTGAATAACTGTAAATTTAGCGTAGCGCTTTCATCCTAAAAAAAATATAAAAATGATCAGCCGTAGAAAATTCATAAGCCACACCGTAGCCGGAATGGCAGGTGCTACGCTTGCACAAAACGCTTTTTCAATCAACCTGTTGATGCAAAAGAAAGATAAGCTGGGTGTTGCATTGGTAGGCCTTGGCTACTACAGTACCGACTTGCTTGCACCCGCGCTGCAGTTAACGGAGCACTGTTTCCTTGCAGGTGTCGTTACCGGAACACCTGCCAAGGCGGAGAAATGGAAGCAGCAGTACAAGATTCCCGACAAGAATATTTATAACTATGAGAATTTTGACAGCATTGCGAATAATCCAGATATCGATGTGATATATGTTGTACTACCGCCATCTATGCACGCTGAGTATAGCATCCGGGCGGCCAAAGCCGGTAAGCACGTTTGGTGTGAAAAACCAATGGCAGTGTCCGTCGCCGAATGTCAAAGTATGATTGATGCCTGTTCACAGAACAAACTGAAGCTCAGTATAGGGTATCGTATGCATCACGAACCCAACACGCAAAGAATTATTCAATTCAGAAAAGATCGTACCTATGGAAAAGTGTTGAATGTGAACGCAGCAGCTGGATACTTTGATCCGCGCACGGACCATTGGAAACAAAAGAAAAGCATGGGCGGAGGTGTTATGGGCGATATGGGGGTATATCCGCTAAATGCGGCCCGGTATAGTACAGGCCTGGAGCCTGTGGCAGTCACTGCACAAGCCTCAACCACGCGGCCGGAGATATACAAAGAAGTGGAGGAAACTATGGTTTTCGACCTGGAGTTTCCGGGCGGCGTAACGGCTGCGTGTGAAGCAAGCTTTGGGAAAAACATGGGTACACTACAGGTTAACTGTACGAAAGGATGGTATAAACTCTCTCCTTTTCAGGCCTACAGCGGTATAGATGGTATCACCAGCGATGGTATCAAATTGAACGCAACAATTCCTAACCAACAGGCAAGGCAAATGGATGATGATGCACTTTCTATCATCAACAATACGTCTGTCATTGCACCCGGCGAAGAAGGATTAAAAGACATACGGGTTGTCGAAGCAATTTACCGCTCAGTTGCGGAAAAGGGGAAAGTGAAAATTGGGTAGGCCAAACTGAGGTTTACTTATTTCCTTCAAATACTCCATTGTAGCTGCTTCCCATATACGCACCCCAACGCACGGCTGATTTTATCGGAAGACCAGTAGCAACACGGTTTATCTGGAGACCGTCAAAGGAGTATGTCTTTTTTGTGCTTCTACCGTGGCAATAGATGATATCCAACTGCCCATCACTGTCCAGATCGCCTATCCATGGCGTTGAAGAAATATTGCTTCCCGGATGGCCATCCCAAAGCTGCACTACTTGATTTTCCTTGAAATCCATGACAACGAGAATATTGTGGAAGCTTGCAACGTCAAATATATCATAGCTAACAACATTTACATTCAATATTGCCTCGTCGATACCATCCGCATTCAAATCAATTACAACCGGCGTACTCGTTTGATAGGATCCCAGCGAATCAAGGTATGCCACTTTTCCTGTCGCACCATTGACCATAAATTGCCTGCTCCACCCAAGGTCAGGCCACTGACCAACCGCATACGAAACAAAAAAATCGGGCACATCATCTGCTCCTGTAAAATAACCCGGTGCAATGGAACTATAAGCCTCCGTACCGGGCATTTTAATGGACCAGATTGGTTTGTAGGTCTTACCATCAAAGGCCATCATTTTGCCTTCAACAGCATTGGCCACGATATCGTGCGTGCCATCATGGTTAATATCAATCAACAACGGGGGGCCAATATAACCTTTGTCGGGACTGCTGTCTAAAACGATCGCCTTAGAAAGATCACCTTGAAGAATTTCTGAAAGTGTAGTGATGTAAAGGTGTCCGCCAATGGTTTCTCCGCCGCTGCCAAAGACAACTTTGTAGTCAGCGGACCCATTTATCGGAACCGCAACAACCGACATGTACGTTTCTTTTCCGTCGGGCATGGGCGCCCTGGCCAGCAGCTTTCCATCCTTTCCGCTGAGCACCGCCAGGTTTCCGGGATATCTATTTTTTGTTTCATAGGGAGCGGCAAGTACATTCCCGCCATTCGAAATCAAAACATCCTCCATTCCATCTCCGTCCTGATCTTTGATGAATTGGGCGTTGTAAAAATTATACCAATCGATGCCTGCGCTCTTTTTGTCAAACTTCCAGATAATTTCACCGTTCGTTCCATCGATGGCCATGAGTTCCGCGGAGCGCCCTCCAATAACGATGTCCATAATACCGTCACCATTTAGGTCTTTCAAAGAAGCTGAACCATAAATATGATCAACCGAGGACACACGCCACAGCATTTCTCCGTTAAGTCCATTTATCGCGATGACAGCTGAATCACAGGCATGGAATTCCTTTCTGCCGGCACCAATAATGATATCCCCGATCCCATCACCATTGAGGTCAGTAACTCTTGGCGAAGAAAAAATCCCAATTCCACTGTATTTAACTGACCATGCATGATTGGGCAGCTCCTGCGCCTGTGACTTTTTCACCGACCAACAAGGAAAATACCGCAAGGGCGACCGCCCTACAAAAAAGTCTGAATGAAAAAGCGTAACAGCTAACCGATTTTTGCTTACCACGACCTGCACTTCTCTCCATTGGATAAAGATAGTTATTGTTGAATGGCTAGTGTCCTGCTGCTATGCCCTATCGTTTCTAATACTAAAAATATAAAAGTCTCGGCATTATTAAAACCGATCCCCGCTTCATTGATAAAGATTCGGGAATGGATTTTTCCGTCTTTCATAAATTAGTTTGAGTTTATTTATACATTTATTGATACATACCATTTTTGAATCTATCGCTCCCCATGAAGTGCCTATTAAGTTCAGCAACCATTCTGCTTATTTTTGCGGTCCTTTTTGTCAACTGTCGTCCCAAGGCATCCACGAGTGCCCATGAGTGGCGTGAGTATTTGGGCGGGCCCGATCGAAATCATTATTCTACGCTGGAGGAAATCAATCCTTTAAACGTTGATCAACTTGCCGTAGCCTGGGAATACCACACGCAGGATAGCGGTCAGGTGCAATGCAACCCTATTATTGTTAATGGAGTGCTGTACGCTATGACAGCCAGTGCGCAGCCTTTTGCACTGGATGCGGCAACTGGAAAAGAAATCTGGAGAATACGGGATACAGCCAGTGTCAAATGGTACGGCACAATTCGGGGCGTATCGTATTGGGAGGATAAGGAAGACAAAAGAATCTTGTATACCAAGGAGTCGTCGCTGTACGCAGTTGACGCGCTTACCGGAATGCCTGTTCTATCTTTCGGAGACGGTGGCCATGTGAGCCTTGCCGCCGGACTTGGGGAAATGGCGAAGAACAAATTTGTAATTTCCAATACCCCGGGAGCTGTATACGAAGATCTCATCATAATGCCATTAAGACTTTCGGAAGGCAATGATGCGGCGCCTGGTTATATTCAGGCTTTCGATATCCGGTCGGGTAATATAGCCTGGGTATTCAAAACAATTCCACATCCCGGTGAACTGGGCTATGACACCTGGCCTCCAAATGCGTATCAGGACTCAACCATCGGCGCTGCTAATAATTGGTCTGGTATGGCTGTCGATCGAGGCCGGGGTATAGTCTTTGTCCCCACGGGATCTGCGGCATTTGATTTCTACGGCGGCAATCGAACGGGTGACAACCTATTCGCCAATACACTGCTGGCACTGGATGCGAAAACGGGAAAAAGATTGTGGCATTTTCAAATGGTTCACCACGATATACTAGACCGCGATGCACCGGCACCACCAAATCTGATAACCGTCAATCACGATGGAAAACGAATTGATGCTGTGGCGCAAGTTACCAAGCAAGGGTATGTTTTTCTCTTCAACCGCGAAACAGGCGAGCCGTTATTCGCCGTTGAAGAAGTTCCGGTGCCAGCCTCTGATGTACCCGGTGAGGTAGCATCAGCTACCCAACCCAGGCCGGTAAAACCGTTGCCCTATGCTCGACAGACGTTCGGCGAGAATGATATTAGCCCCTACGCCGCAAACCGGGAAGAGCTGATACAAATTTTACGGAAAAGTCGCAGCGAAGGGCCGTTTACGCCATTGTCACGCCAGGGCACCATCATATTTCCAGGGCTCGATGGAGGCGCTGAGTGGGGTGGCACTGCCGTTGATCCTGAGGGCATCATGTATATAAACAGCAATGAAATGGCTTGGTTAATTTCCCTGGACACTATCAGCATGAAGGAAAAGAATGCACTTCTTTTCACAGGCGAGGAAATTTATTCCGTCTATTGTACAACATGCCACGGCAAAGATCGCGGCGGAAACAAAGCCAGTGGCTTTCCGGAACTGCAAAATGTGGGAAGCCGCGTAACCCGGGAGAACGTCATGACTTTGCTAAACGGTGGAAAAGGAATGATGCCCGCATTTAAACAGCTGAGCGATCAGCAGAAAAAAAACCTGGTTGCTTTCTTATATGGCGACAAGCAAGCAGCAAAACCAGATAAGAAAGAGCCGGGCCCCGGTAAGCGCGTTGCCGGCCAAAAGAAAGACTATAAAATATCAGGCTACACAAAGTTTCTGGACCAGGACGGATACCAGGCGATCGGCCCACCCTGGGGCACGCTTAACGCCATCGATCTGAACACAGGCGAATACGTTTGGAAAATTCCCTATGGAGAATCACCAGCGCTTGCTGCAAAAGGCATTCCACAAACAGGGTCAGAAAGCTATGGCGGTCCTGTCATTACGGCATCAGGCCTGTTGTTCATCGCGGGAACGAAAGACAAGAAGTTCAGAGTCTATAATAAGAAAACGGGTGACTTGCTTTGGGAAACAACGCTTCCGGCTGCGGCCTACGCTACCCCCAGCACCTACAGTGCCAATGGAAAACAATATATTGTCATGGCATGCGGCGGAACAAAACTTGGCAGTCCCAAGGGAGACAGCTACGTAGCCTTTGCGTTACCAGACTAGCGAGCACTTCAAACGACCACGATTTTCAAATGCAAAACCTCCTGGTTTCGCTTCGGAATCATTCAATTTTTTGACCAATCACAAGCACCCATGGTCCGGTATCAGGTGCGTTGAAATATCCTGCCGATTCCGTATTTCCCTGCGCCGTGAATTCACCAGTCTTTGGATTGTACCAATAATAAGGTAAGTCTGCGAGCAGATTATTAATCCTGATTTCGCCACCAGATTCAAGGTAGGAAATGTAAAATTTTCCCTCTTTCGCTAACAGCGGCTTCATCCCTTCTGCAAGGTCCCATCGTTTCTCCATATCAGCAAAATCGAAACCCCTGAAAGCTTTGCTTACAAATCCCACATACTGGCTACCCTCAAGGCTAAGTGCCTCACGCCATGATACAGGCTGGTCAGCCCAAGGCGGCCACCCGGGCTCATCCTTCGCAACTTTCCACTGCCAGAGTCCCGCAGCGCCATATACAACACCCATTGTCCCACCGTGCATCAGCTGTGTCCAGGCCTCGTGTCCCTGCCACCAGCCAAGTCCTAAAGTTCCTCCACCCATCCCCTCATAAGTAGGCTCTCCGTTGAGGTTGGCTTTGGTGGGTTTGTTCTCATACATTCCCTCAACTTTGTAGGTAATATGTTTTCCATCGTGCCCAGTTTGCGCCCATTGAAAGTCAAGCCAGTCTTCATCCTGGTAGGTGCGATTGTAGTGAAAACACTTTGAACTATCCCCTTGTGCCCATGCCGGCATATAGTTATCTGCGGGGCTATAGTGAATCCCCGTGGGTTGTCCATAACAATCCCACTGCTCAATAGCTTCGCCTCCCGGTCTTACACCTGGGTCACGGCCAGTCCCATCCCCACTGACAAGCCAGAATGCTGGCATACTGCCATAGCGGGCGACCAGGTACTTACAATATCGCGCATACTCGACGGGATCGGCAGTAGTGCCCAGCACTGTTTTGCCCTTCCATCCAAAACCATGAAAAACAGGTTGGTAAACCGGTACAATTTCGTGATCCACAAGAATGCGCATAAGTGAATCCAGGGTTTGAAAATAGTCAGGCTTTAAAGCATTCAGGTGACCCTCAGGAAGATCTTCAAAAGCCCTATCATAACCCATTATAGTGTCTCTCGATTCTGGCCCTTCAGCATAGCGGTCCGGTTGAACAGACATCAGCAATGCCGCATTAAACCCCTTTCGCTGGCGGTCTTTTGCGTACACCAGTACCTGATCTGTGCGAGCACGGAATGGGATAGCCCAAGGTGTGTCGCCTACAACCAGAAAAGGCGTACCGTCGGCATACAGCACATTTCGTTTCCCTTGCGAAATCTTCAAAAGTCCTCGTCTAAGCAATTCATTATCACCGGTGTACGGTATTGATCGTAGACTACCAAATTGATTCGAAAGGCCCTTCTCTCCATGAGTCGCATAAGTAGTCCAGGTCCAAATTGAAGAGGCGTCCGGTGGTGCAAACCTTACTTTCCAGGTCCTGCCGCCGTCCCAAAAGGCGGGTCTCATTAATGAATCTCCGTTTTGATTCTTGAAAATGGCCCACACCGCTGTAGCCGTATACGCATCGGGTATTTCAGCCTCAGCATTCAGCGTGATTTCAAAGGTTGTCCACTGTTGTACTGCTGGCAGCACATTGCCTTTTTGGTCGCAACCAGAAAACAAAAGAGAAACTAGTAAGATGGGAATATTGAATTTCATACCGATCAATTTAGGAAATTGATATGGTATGGTCAGGCCCATACCATTTTTGTTTTGCGAATTTTGTCATTTCAAACGTTTGTTTTTCATTTTATTTTTCCTTAACCTCAAGCTTAGGTTTCAGAATTTAGACAATGAATCCAAATGAGCGGTTTTGGCCAAACATCCAGAAATGACATATGGTGGGTACGTCCGCTCCTCGTATTTTTAGGTCTTTCCTCATTTATTGTTTATGCCACATGGGCTGCGTTGCAGGGAGAGCACTATGCGACAGGTCCCTACCTCTCCCCTTTCTATTCTCCTGAAATTTTTGGGAGTTCTCCACACAGTTGGTTTGGTCCCAAGCCTTCGTGGTGGCCAATGGTGATACCGTTTTCTCCTGCTATTCTTATTTTATGGGCGCCCGGAGGAATGCGCTTCACCTGCTATTATTATCGGGGTGCCTATTATAAGTCATTCTGGGCAGACCCTCCGGCTTGTGCGGTATCGGAGCCACGCAAGACCTACCGGGGCGAAAACTCATTTCCCTTGATTATGCAAAACATCCATCGCTATTTCCTATATCTGGCCATCATTTTTGTTTTTTTTCTGGCCCACGATGCATGGAAGGCCATGTGGTTTGCTGATCCGCTAACGGGAGAACAGACATTTGGCATAGGTGTAGGCACCCTAGTCCTTACGTTAAATGCGACACTGCTGGGTGGATATACTTTTGGATGTCACTCCTTCCGTCATTTGATCGGTGGAATTAGGGACAGGCTTTCCAAGTCACCCATTCAACGGAATCTTTATAATTGCGCGAGTTGCCTGAACAGAGGGCATATGAACTGGGCATGGTTCAGTTTGTTTGGCGTCATGTTCGCTGACTTGTATGTACGTCTCGTTTCAATGGGTATCTGGACAGATTGGAGAATATTTTAATGGCTAGCTACGAAACATATCACCACGATGTGCTTGTGATCGGTTCCGGTGGCGCCGGTTTGCGAGCCGCCATTGAAGCGTCTGTAGCGGGCGCATCGGTCGCTGTGATTTGCAGATCATTGCTCGGCAAAGCTCACACCGTAATGGCTGAAGGAGGCGTCGCCGCCGCTTTGGCAAATGTCGACGACAGGGATAGCTGGAAAGTTCATTTCACCGATACGATGCGGGGTGGACAATACCTCAACAATTGGCGCATGGCCGAATTGCATGCCAAAGAAGCCCCAGATAGGGTACAGAGAATTAGAGGCCTGGGGTGCGGTGTTCGATAGAACAGATGATGGCAAGATTCTACAACGCAATTTCGGGGGACATAAATACCCGCGGCTTGCGCATGTTGGTGATCGCACGGGATTAGAATTAATAAGGACCTTGCAGGATTTTGCGATTCATCAAAAAATCGATGTCTATCAGGAATATACGATTGTGAGTTTATTGAAAGAAGGAGAAAGAGTAATAGGCGCGTTTGGGTATGATCGTGAGAAGGGACTTTTTAAGGTATTTCTTGCCAAGGCAATCATTATGGCTACTGGTGGAATGGGAAAGATTTACAAAATTTCCAGCAACAGTGGGGACTGCACCGGTGGGGGTATTTCACTTGCCTACCATGCCGGAGCAGAATTGATTGATATGGAGTTTGTGCAGTTCCACCCCACCGGTATGGTGTGGCCGCCCAGTGTTCGGGGGCTGCTCATTACGGAAGGCGTTCGCGGTGAGGGCGGCGTTTTACGAAATAACCAGGGTCGGAGATTCATGTTTGATGATATACCCGAACTTTATAAAGGGCAGACCTCCACGGATGAAGAAGAAGGATGGAAATATACCCAGGGTGATAAGAACGCAAAGCGACCGCCCGAATTACTAACACGCGATCATGTTGCCCGTTGTATTACGCGTGAAATAAAAGAAGGGCGAGGATCACCACATGGCGGGGTATACCTTGACATCGCCTGGATTAAAGAAAAGATCGCAAATGCTTCTGAGCACATCAAAAGAAAACTGCCCAGCATGTATCACCAGTTTAAGGAATTGGCTGGCGTTGATATCACAAAAGAGGCTATGGAAGTCGGGCCAACTACGCATTATATCATGGGCGGCGTCCGCGTGGATGCAGACACACAAATGACCACCGTACCTGGTCTCTTTGCGGCTGGTGAATGTGCGGCCGGTCTTCACGGCGCTAATCGCCTGGGCGGAAATTCGCTTTCAGACTTGCTCGTGTTTGGAAAGCGTGCTGGTGAGCATGCCGCCATCTATGCGAAGGAAACCAATGCCGGGACTGTAGATGACAAACAGTTGGAGGCAATAGCAACATGGGTACTGAGTCCTTTTGAAAGGGAATCAACCCCGACAGCCGAGAATCCTTTTCAAGTGCAATCTGACCTGCAGGAAGAAATGCAGAAGTTGGTGGGAATCGTTCGAATTGAAAGTGAGTTAAGCGAAGCCGTCGAAAAAATAAAAGCTTTTCGGGAGCGGGCTGCTCTTGCGGGATGCGGCGGGAACCGCGGTTATAACCCCGGATGGCATACAGCCATTGAGTTAAAGCACATGGTCACTGTTGCAGAGGCAATCGCACTGGCCGCTAGGGAAAGGAAAGAAAGTCGCGGCGGACATTTTCGTGAAGATTACCCGGACAAGAGCGACGCCTTTGCTAAGGTTAATGTGAGTATTCAAAAAGACGCCGCTGGCAATATGGTGGTGAAGCAAGTACCGAAGTTGAAAATCCGTGAGGATCTTCAACAGATCATTGATGAAATGAAATAATGGCGAAGGTTGTATTTAACATATGGCGCACGAACCCTTCCGGAGGAGAATTCCGGGGATATGAGACCGATATCACCGAGGGCATGGTCGTACTTGATGCCGTCCATCAGATTCAGGCCGAACATGCCAATGACCTCGCCGTGCGTTGGAATTGCAAAGCAGGTAAGTGCGGATCATGTTCCGCAGAGATTAATGGGCACCCAAAACTCATGTGCATGACCCGCATGAGTGACATGCCGAACGGCAAGGCGGTGACCATCCAACCCCTCAAGGCGTTCCCGGTCATCAAAGACCTGGTTACTGATGTATCTGTAAACTACAGGGTAAAGAAGAGCATCAAAAAGTTTAAGCCCCGTCCTCCCGACGCGCCGGATGGAACCTGGCGAATGGCGCAGGTCGATATAGACCGGGTGCAGGAATTCAGAAAATGCATTGAATGCTTTCTCTGCCAGGATGTCTGTCACGTATTACGCGAGCATGCGCTGCACGACAAGTTTGCCGGTCCGAGGCACATGGTCTACAATGCCGCGCTAGAGATGCATCCACTTGACATCGAAGACCGGACTGGGGATCTAAAGAATACACATGGCATTGGGTTTTGCAACATCACAAAATGTTGCACGACGGTTTGCCCGGAGAATATCCACATCACAGACAATGCCATAATCCCATTGAAGGAAAGAGTTGCTGATAAGTTTTATGATCCACTCATGAAGCTTTTCCGTATATTTAGTAAGTAGAAAAACTTAGCTGTTTAAGCCATGAGACCGATATCGCAATCAACCGAAACCCCCATTTTTGAATTGAAGCCCCTGTCCAAAGACAGCATTGATTCTGCACTACGGAAAGCGGAGCACTATAGGCTCCTTAACCAACCTCGACTTGCAGAGAGCATTTGCCTGGATGTGTTGGATATTGAACCTGAAAATCAAAAGGCGGCAATCGTCCTATTGTTGGCGCTTACTGATTTATTCAGCCAGTCGTCTGGGCGGGCATCAAAACGTGCCCTCGACCTGGCCAATGGTTTGAAGGACGAATACGCTAAAATCTACTATACCGGAATTATCCATGAACGCCAAGGTGCGGCTGCGCTCAATTCGTCCTCGCAAAGTTCCGACTTTGACGCCTACGAGTGGTATCGCGAAGCGATGGATTTATATGAAAAAGCAAATAAAATTAACAAAGGAGAAAATAATGATCCTATTCTCCGTTGGAATACTTGCGCGCGGATTATCATGGATTATAACCTGCGCGAAAGGCCGTCTGATGATTATCAACCCATGCTGGAGTAAAATTTAGAGTAACACGACTTTCAGTTTGTCCGCACCACAACATTAGTGACTTTGTCTTCATGGGATTGTCGGTCGTACAAGTTGGCTCAGTCGAACCTTGCAAAAACCTGGATAAGCGCCATCATTCCGTTCGGATTCACACCCATCCAAATGAGCAATAAGGTAAGGACGGCCATGGTTGCACCACTGACGATGTAGATAGATGGGTATAACTGGTCTGCTGTCCGTTCCTTTTCATATGGCTCAAACATAGCAGCTATGATCTTAATATAATAATACAGCCCAATCGCGCTGTTTACTGCCAGCGCCAGTACAAGCAGCCATCGCCCGGAATTTACACCCGCCGCCACGATGTAAAACTTACCCATAAATCCTGCAGTCAGCGGAATACCAGCAAGTGATAGAAGCATAGCGGTAAACATAGCCGCAGTCCAGGGCCGTGTCCAAAACAGCCCTTTATAATCTTCCCGCATTTCGGCATCGCGGTCCTTGTCGGATAAAGTCGCCAGTATCCCAAACGCACCAATAGTGGTAATAAAATAGGCAACGAGATAAAAAATCACAGCCTGCACGCCCAGTGTGCCGCCCGCCAGAAACGCCACGAGGATGTAGCCAACGTGGGAGATGGAGGAGTACGCAAGCAGGCGCTTGACATTGCTTTGCCGCAATGCCAGGAAATTGCCAATAAACATAGAAGCTATCGCGATAACGACGAAAACCTGCATCAATGCAGGGTGTTGGTAGCCATTGATCGCAACAAAAAAGCGCACTAAAAGTGCCACCATTCCCCCTTTGGAGACTGTCGCGATATAGGCCGTTACGGGCGCAGGCGCACCTTCGTACACGTCCGCAGCCCACATGTGAAATGGCACTACGCCCAACTTAAACCCGATCCCCACAATCATCAAACCAAGACCAGCCAAGACGACTGGCGAAACCTGGGTTGACGAAGCGATGTGCTGCGCTATTCCAGAAAACTCCATCGAACCTGCCGACCCATACACAAGTGCCATCCCAAAGAGTAGAAAAGCGGATGAAAAGGCTGCCAATATTAAATACTTTAGACCCGCCTCATCAGAGCGCTCTCGCTTTCGCAGATAGGTTATCATCGCATACAATGATACACTCAGAATTTCTAGTCCGAGAAATAGTGAAATGAAATGCTTACTGATCACCAACACCACGGCACCGAGGGTTGCGAGGATAAGTAGAATATAATATTCCTCTTTGCGTTCCTCTCGTTGCTCAAAATAGGCATACGAAATCATGCTGACGGCCAAAGCGGTCAACAATATTAGTCCCGTATTGAATGTACCGAACCCGTCTATAATAAACAGCGGCTCGATTACCCATTTCGTCTTGGCACTAAACAGGACAATGTAAATGAAGTCTGCAGCCAGCGATACCGTGGTGATCAGGTAGATCACTTTATGGTTTCGTTTCACCGCAATAGAAAACAAAATGAGAATGGCTGCACTCGTCAGGATAAAAATTGGAATGACACTCAATAAATCGGTCTTATTCATCCTGCCCTCCTTTCTGGGTTACCCTTCCTAATTGAACATCCTGTGGATCATCAGCCCTGGACTGGGCAGTGATAACACGCTCTACCGACTGCTTCACCGTATTGAGCACAGGCTGGGGAAATAGGCCCAGCCAAACAATAAAGATTACCATGGGTACTACCATCAATTTCTCGCGCACGGAAAGATCAGGCAACACGGCGTTCGTCATCTCTACACCATTAAATACTTTTTGCACAAGCCGCAATGCGTAAGCAGTCGCCACAACCAGGCCCAGTGTCGCGAAAATTGTGAGCGTATGACTGGCCTGCCAGGCGCCTACTAGCGTTAGGAATTCAGCAACAAAATTTCCAAGTCCAGGTAACCCAAGCGAAGCCATCGCGAAGATGAGTGCGATGGTTCCCATAAACGGCATCTTCTTCCAAAAACCGCCCATTTGATCTATATCACGCGTATGGATTCGTTCGTATATAAATCCGGCAATTATGAATAGCGCTCCCGTACTGATGCCATGCGTTATCATTTGCATCACGACACCCTGGACCGCCAGTTCGTTAAATGCAAAAACCCCTAGTATCACAAATCCCATATGACTCACACTCGTATAGGCTACCAGTCGCTTCAAGTCGGTCTGCGAAAAGGCAAGCAAAGCGCCGTAGAGTATTCCTATTACGCCGAGTAACATTGCCCATGGCGCAATCTCGTGGGCTGCGTCAGGGAATAAAGGCACGACAAAACGCAATAAGCCATAAGCACCTGTTTTCAAGAGCAGCCCGGCTAAAATCACACTGCCGGCCGTCGGCGCCTCCGCGTGTGCATCAGGTAGCCAGGAGTGAAAGGGAACAACGGGCAACTTGACAATGAATGCTGCCAGGAATCCCAACATTAACCACCTCCCCATTTCGGGCGAAAATGTAGTTCCCAGTAATTTAAAATAGTCGAACGTATACTCGCCCGTCAGATTACCGTGCACAAAGTATAAACCAAGAATCGCAACGAACATCAGGAGCCCGCTGGCCTGGGTGAAGATGAAAAATTTGAGGGCAGCATACCTCCGGTTCTCATGTCCCCAAATTCCGATAAGCAAATACATCGGGATGAGCATGACTTCCCAAAAGAAATAGAACAGAAACAAATCCACCGTGAGGAACACCCCGGTAATACCAGCTAGAACCCACAGCAAATTGAAATGAAAGAAACCAATTTTGTATTGCAGTTCCTCCCAGGCCGTAAGCACAGCGAGAATACCCAGGAAGAAGGTTAGCATCAACATCACCAGGCTCAGCCCGTCCAACGCCAAATAAAAACTGATGCCAAAGCTTGGAATCCATGGCATGCGGTAAAAAAGCAACCATGACGACTCGGATGAGATGGTGATATCATCTTGGGTAGCCAATAAGCTAGCCGCCAGGCAAAAATTGATGATTAGGGCAAGCATGGAAATCCATCTTGAAAATCTGGGATTCCAGTACTCGGCAATCCACGCCAGAATTCCGCCGACAAAAAGGATAATGATCAGCCAAAGTAGTATCATAACAATAAACCAAGAGTCAAAATAAAAATCGCGCCGATTACAAGGCCCATGATATACCATCGCAGTATGCCCCCTTGTGTCTTGGCAAAAACGCGATGCAAGAAATCCGTCAGTGACACAATGCCCGTATAGAATTTATCCACGGGGTCCCCCTTATACATAGAAGCCAACAAAATAAAGGGTCTCACAAAAATTGTTTGATACAAGACATCAAAACCCCAGCCTGAAAACCAAATATGGTGAATGCCTGCAAAGGCGCTTTTGATTTTACCGGGAAGTAAAGGTTTCTTTAGATAAAAGAAATAAGCAAGATACACGCCGCCAAGGGAAAGGATGATGGATATGGCCTGAATAGCCCATTCGGTGCTGGCAACTCCTGCCCGCAAGCTAACGGACGGCAATACCGGATACAGGAAATCTGAGAGCAATTCAAGATGGCCCATGGTATGGGGTAACTCAATAAAACCGCCGACAAGTGAAAGAAAAGCCAGCACAACCAACGGGATCGTCATAAACTTACTCGCATGATGAGACACTGTTGATTTAGCTTCTCCAAAGAAAGTGACAAAGACCATCCTGAACGTATAGGCTGAAGTAATAAAAGCGCCGGACAATGCTGCCATGAAAAACCAAACGTTACCTTTTTCGCTGGCAAAAGTAAGCCACAGGATATTATCCTTGCTGTAGAAACCAGCTGTTACAAAAGGTATGGCAGCAAGAGAAGCTGCTCCGATCAGAAAAGTCCAGTAGACAACAGGAAGCTTCTTTCTAAGACCTCCCATTTTAAACATGTCGTGTTCATGATGGAGGAGCAATATGACGGCTCCCGCACCGAGGAATAAAAGTGCCTTGAAAAAAGCGTGGATCATGAAATGAAAAATTGCTGCGGACCATGCCCCAACCCCAAGTGCAAGAAACATGTATCCAATCTGGCTTATCGTGGAATAGGCCAGCACACGTTTCAAATCGTACTGCGTAAGTGCACTAAATCCGGCCAACAACAGCGTTACCGCGCCAATAATTGCTACACACTGTTGAGCCAACGGTGCCAACTCAAATACGACATGCATACGCGCAATAAGATATACCCCAGCCGTTACCATCGTAGCAGCGTGAATCAATGCGCTAACCGGTGACGGGCCAGCCATGGCGTCCGGCAACCAAGTTTGTAAAGGCAATTGCGCTGATTTACCAACAGCGCCACCCAACAACAACAGCGCAACAACGACAGCAGTTTGCGACCCAACGGTCCAGACCTGTGGTGCCTGTGCTAAAATATCTGGAATGGCTAAAGTCCCGAACACATCAAAGAGCATGAACAAGCCAATGGCCATGGCAGTATCACCGACACGGGTAACGATAAAGGCCTTGCGGGCAGCGTCTCCGTTCTTTTTATCCTCATACCAGAATCCAATCAGCAAGTAGCTGCAGAGCCCGACACCTTCCCACCCGAGGTAGAGGAGTAAAAGATTGTCTGCTAGCACTAGCAAAAGCATAGAACAGACAAACAAGTTAAGGTACGCGAAGAATCTGGAGAAGCCGTCGTCTTCAGCCATAAATGCCGTTGAGTATACATGAATGAGAAAACCAACGAAGGTGATAACAAAAATAAAAATGAGCGAAAGTGCATCCAGGTGAAGGGCAAAAGACGGGGCAAATCCAGCAACATCAATCCAATTCCACAGCAATAGATTGAATGAGTTTGCTGACGATGAAACAAAGGCCATACCGATTAATATGGTTAAAAGTGCCGCCAGCCCCACGCTGCCGACCCCAATAACGGCTACCACAGTGCGTGAAATCCTCGTTCCGAAAAGGATCAGTACGAGCGCCCCGAGAAAAGGCAGCCCAGGTACAAGCCATAATAAATCCATCATGCGATTCTCTTCATATCTTTACTATCGATGTATCCTATTGTCCATTGTCATCCATTCATCTTGCTTGCGGCGTCACTGTCCAGTGTTTTAAGTTGATGATATATCTGGAGAATAAGCGCAAGACCTACCGAGACCTCCGCAGCCGCCATGGTCAGAATAAAGATGAACATAACCTGGCCATCAGCCTGTGCCCACTTCGCGCCGGCTACAATGAACGCCAGCCCTGCCGCATTCAACATAATCTCTACGGAGATGAGCATGAAAATGATGTTGCGTCGTGTCAACACGCCTACCATCCCCAGTATGAAAAGAATACTGGCCAGCATTAACCCGGATTCTATTGGTACATCATTCATTACATTACGCTATTATGTTGCCATTCAAATCAGAAACCTATTCTTCAACCTTTTCTAAAAATCGATGGACTATTTTCTTTTTCTGCCTTCCCAAATGATAAGCCCCTACAATTCCTGACATCAACAATATTCCACTTAATTCAACGCCAATAACATAAGGACCATACAGTGACATTCCTACAGCCTTGGCATCCACAATCGGATAGGTGGAGCTGGAAACGCCATTTGTGCTGACGACATAGAGTAACTCGACTAACAAGATGAGCGACAAGATCGCTGGTCCGATAAATATGCCACGACTTAACCATGCTCGCTCTTGTTGTACCGCCTCTTCCTTGAGGTTAAGCATCATGATTACAAAAATGATAAGTACCACAATCGCCCCCGCATACATGATCACCTCCAGCGCGGCAATAAAGGGTGCACCTAAGATGTAGAACACGACAGCTACCGCCAGAAACGAAAGCACGAGGTACAACAAGGCATGAATCAAATTATGACGTGTAATCACCATAATTGTGGCGAACACGGCGACAGCAGATGCGATATAAAATGTTACTTGCATAGATTGATACTTAGCTTCAAATTTCCCTTTCTTTTCCCCTGTTCATTATACCCGATATACACACTCAAGGCATCAGGCTCTTAACATCCACAGGTTTCTCCTCATTGTGGCCCTCCCCTTTTTCTTTTATGCCCATGGTCATCCCAGCTACTTTATAATAGTTGTAGCCTTCGTATTTTCCCTGCCCATCGATTAACAAATCCTTCTTTTCGTAAACAAGGTTTTGACGATTATATTCACCCATTTCGAAATCGGGTATCAATTGAATGGCGTATGTCGGGCATGCTTCTTCACAATACCCGCAAAAAATACAGCGTGAAAAATTAATGCGGAAAAATGCAGGATATCTTCTTCCGTTTTCATCCTCCGTTGCCTGCAAGGAAATACAGTCTACGGGGCAAGCTGCTGCACACAAATAACAGCCGACGCAACGTTCGCCCATATCCGGATCGCGGGTCAAAACAATTCTTCCTCGCCATCGTGTTGACAGCTTGTTTTTCTGCTCAGGATACAGGACAGTTTCACGCTTATGAAACATGTGCATAAAGGTGATCCACATACTACGAACGATACTAAACATAACGCTTCTCGTTAATCATATAAACCCTAATGTGTTCTCAACAATACAACAGCTCCCGTAATCATAAGATTAATCAGCGTTAACGGCAGCAATATCTTCCATCCAAACTCCATCAGCTGATCGTATCGTGGCCGGGGCAACGATGCACGCAGCAAAATGAATAAGCAGATGAAAGCAAATGTTTTCAAGACAAACCACACAATCGGTGGTAGAAAATCAGGCCCAAGCCACCCGCCAAAAAACAAACACACGGTAACGCTGGAAATCAGTGTTATCCCCAGATATTCTCCAACAAAAAACATCCCGAATTTCATGCCCGAGTACTCTGAATGAAAGCCTGCCACCAGTTCGCTTTCTGCTTCCGGTATATCAAAGGGTAGCCGGTGTGTTTCAGCAATGCCCGCAATAAAGAATATTACAAAGCCGACAAACTGTGGAATTACATACCACATTCCTCTTTGCCCTTCTACAATATCCTCCAGTCTGAAAGACCCGGAAAGCAATACGGTGCCCATCAGCGACAGTCCCATGAAAACCTCATAGGAAATCATCTGCGCCGCGCCACGCATGGCGCCGAGCAATGAATACTTGTTATTGGACGCCCAGCCCCCGAGAATAATACTATAGGCTCCCATGGAGGACATCGCCAAAAAGAAAAGGATACCGATGTTCAGGTCAGCCACGATAATCCCCGGCGCAAAGGGGATAATGGCAAATCCTAAGAATACCGAAATCATAACGATCGCTGGTGCGAGAACAAATACGGCCTTGTCTGCGAAAGGTGGAATCCAGTCTTCTTTGAAGAATAGTTTTAAGGTATCAGCCAGGACAATGAGTACGCCAAAGGGGCCCGCACGATTGGGACCATAACGGTCCTGCCACAGTGCCAACAACCTGCGCTCCAGCCAGATCAGTCCGGGGGCAACAACGAGAAGTCCCGCCAAAACCCCGACGATGATGAACAACTGATCAAGTGTTGATTCGTCCATAATTATACTCCATTAAGAATTCCCAAAGCCGGCAATTCGACATAGGGTAAGCCCTTCAAACCACTTGGTAGCCCAGCAACTCCGCTGGGTATACTTTCGCTGAGCCGTACTGGCAATTGATACTGTTGACCCTGGATATCAAATGCAAGGGATTGTTTTTCTTGGACATTAAGCGCAATCGCATCCTTTGTGTTGACCATGATATATCCTTCCGGCATCCGTTGCCCTACGGAAGGTGACCGCGCACTCAATTCCTCAGATCCAAAAATATGGTGCAGGGGAACGATCAAAAGTTGTCCCTTATCAGACACAAACTTTTCGGACGCTATGGTGAAATAATTTACCTTTCCGTGTTCAACTGGTTCAAAGAGTCTAATACCAGGATCACCACCGCGCAACGCTCCCCCTACTTCCTGCTGATACTTATTGATCGATTGTACTGAATTCCACCCGGGTGACCAGTAGAAGGGAATCATCGCAGACGGTGGCTCACCACGCATGCCCTCCATTGTATAGGAAAGCGGCGAATCCGGGTCCTCCGGTGGCTTAGGTTCACTCACATTAATGTTCGCCAGCATGGCGGTTCGCCCACTGTAACGGTGTGGCTCCCTTGGAACGCGCTGACCGTTAATCCGGAAGTCTGCAGGCGGCGTAATCTGATCGACACCCTTTAACGAAGGTTCCGCTTCAACCATCGCGTCGCGTAATGTCTTCAAAATTCTTCCAACCCTTCATCGCGCTATTTCCCATGCCCTATACTTATGGCCAACAGCCACCGCCAACTCTCCTGGACATCAGTTTTGGCTTCGTACACCTGAAAGAATCGCTGAGCGCGTCCTTCGTTATTAATGAGTACGCCATCGGACTCCGCAAACGAACCGGCAGGAAATACAAAATTAGCTTTGTGTGTGGTATCGGTTATGGTGTGATCCAAAACGATTACCCTGGCCAATTTTTTGAAAAACTCATCAACCTCGGTTTTCTTACCATGGCGATAAACATCATTCTCCAGAATGATTACCGTATCGGCAAGGCCCACTTCCCCGGCCTCCATTGCCGACGCCAGCGGGTGGCCACCCATCATCGCCAATCCAAATGAATTACACTCGGGAAGCGTGAGTACAATCCCGGTATCTTTATTCTTTTTTGTAAGGGCCCATGAAATGTTGGCTGCTGCTTTGATAACATCCTGGGAACCACATGACGACCCTGAAATCACAACGGGTTGCCTGGCAGCAGACAAGGAATCTGCAATTTTCTGTGCCATGCCTTTCACTTCGGGCGTCATATTCTGATCCACCGGAGCTGTGCTATCCAGTAAGTTTGCCACCGCAAACCCTAGCTGCGCAATTTCGGATGGCGCCATTTTGAGTGATTCGGTTGCAATATCATCAAGCTTAGTAGCATGGGTGGTCGCAACAAAGATTGGCCCCTTATGATCCTGTATCAGCTCACGCGCAGCCGCATCATTCCATTCTGGAATTCCAAGTTTGTCTACTTCCAGCAACGGCTGCTGTCGCGAACTTTGCCGCACGGCAAGCGCCAGCATGGGCGCCGTATTGGTTAAATCTTCCCCCAGTACAAAAACGACATCAGCCTTTTCCACTTCCTTCATCGTGGGTGTCCGTGCGGGTCCTTCCCGGAGTACCTTGATGATTAACGCCGTGAGGTCATGCTCTTTGTCAGAAACACCATGATAAAAATTGTCATCCCCGACAAGCGCCTTTAGTACGAAGTTTGACTGCAGTGATGCCCGTGGCGAACCAATACCGATAACTTTGCCACGCTGTAACGTCGTCGCGAGTGCCTGAATTATGGATTCTTTATCAGCCTCTTGGTGATTTATCAAAGGCTTACGAATGCGGTCAGCAGCATTTACAAATTCATAGCCAAACCGTCCGCGGTCGCAGATAAAATAACCATTAACCTGCCCGTTGTATCTGCTCGTAATTGAACGCAGTTCACCGTATCGCTCACCGGCAATAACATTGCAACCAAGACTACAATGCTGGCAAATAGACGGTGCCGCTGTGAGATCCCATTTGCGTGTATAATGCTGCTTTAATGTTTTATCGGTGAAAACACCTGTCGGACAAACCTCAGTAAGATTACCACTGAATTCACTTTCTAAAACACCATCTTGGTGTCGTCCAAAATACACATTGCCCTTCGATGCGAAAACATCGAGATCATTTCCGCCGGCATAATCCTTATAGAACCGGACACAGCGGTAACATTGGATGCAACGGTTCATTTCATGGTTAATAAATGGACCGAGATATTGATTCTGATGTGTTCGTTTTTTGTATTGAAATCTGCGGTAAGCGTGCCCCGTCATCACGGTCATATCCTGAAGATGGCAAGATCCACCCTCGTCGCACACCGCGCAGTCGTGCGGATGGTTTGTCATTAGCCATTCGGTTATGTGCCCACGGAATTCGTGGGCTTCTTCGTCCTTAATGGAAATATACTGATTGTCGGTAACGGGTTCCATACAAGACATGATCAGTCTCCCTTTTTTATCGTCTCCGCTTTTAAATACTTTTATGGCACATTGACGGCAAGCACCGACAGAACCCATTGCCGGATGCCAGCAGAAGTAAGGAAGGTCAAGCCCTAACGTGAGACAAGTCTCCAACAGGTTCTTACCAGCTTGAACTTCATAGGGTTTGTTGTCAATGTAGAGCGTCGCCATTATTAATCGTTGTCAGTATATTTTAGTCAAATTCAATGCTGTCATGGATAATCAGTCTACTGTGGATAACGCCTGCTTTCGATAGGAACATTCCTTATCCCGAATATGTCTTTCGAAATCCTCCCGAAAATATTTCAAAGCGCTTTGTAACGGTTCCATAGCACCTGGTGCAAGTGCACAAAATGTATTTCCCGGGCCCAGGTATTTTGTATGAAAATCCAAAAGCTGCAGATCTTCTTCACGCCCTTCTCCCGAATCAATAGACGTCAGTATTTTTTCTACCCAGGGCAGTCCTTCACGACAGGGTGTACAAAATCCACAAGACTCTTGTGCAAAAAAGTGTTCCAGGTTTCTTACAAACCCGACTGGGCAAGTCTTATCATCAAGTATTATCAGCGTACCCGTGCCAAGCCGGCTTCCTGCTGCAGCAACGTCTGTATAATCCATCTTAACATCGAGATGTTGGTCCACCAGAAAATCAGTAGACGCCCCGCCTGGCAACGCGCCACGGAATTTGAGGCCGTCCTGCATTCCACCAGCATATTCTTCGATCAATTCCCGCATCGTTACGCCCATGGGCAATTCCCAGGCGCCAGGTTTTTTCACCTTGCCGCTGACACCGTATATTTTGGTTCCCGCATCACCGGTCCGACTCAATTGTTTGAACCAATCTGCGCCATTGTTAATAATGTGTGGCAAACAGCAAAAGGTTTCAACATTGTTGACGATTGTAGGTCTGCCGAACAGTCCACTCACCTGCGGAAAGGGAGGTTTGGCCCTTGGCGTCGCCCGCTTACCCTCCAATGAATTCAACAATGCTGTTTCTTCTCCGCACATGTATCTGCCAGTCCCGGTATGGAGGTGAATTTCAAGATCAAATCCAGAACCCAGAATGTTCTCACCAAGATATCCGGCGCGCTTTGCTTCTTCTATTGCCAGGGTGATCGCATGGCCGGCAGTCTTGTATGCCCATCGAAGATAAACGTAGGCGATATCAGCTTGAATGGCAAAAGCAGCAACGATCATACCCTCAATGAGCTGATGCGGTGTGCTCTCCAACAGGATCCGGTCTTTGAAAGTCCCCGGTTCCATCTCGTCGGCATTGGCGACGAGGTATTTCGGTTTTGGCGCATCGAGTGGGACAAAACTCCACTTCATACCTGTCCCAAACCCTGCGCCCCCGCGCCCCCTCAGGTTTGATTCTTTAACAAGTGCCGTCACTGCTTTGGGGTCCATTTCTTTCAGCACTTTTCGCACCGCGGCATACCCTCCCACTTGCTCATACTCTTTCAAGGTGAGCGGTCGCTTGTCTGGGCGTATGTGTTGTGTGAGGGGCTTCTCCATGTTATCAGATACTATTCATATTTCTTTAAAATCTCATCCAGTTGATCGATAGTCAGATTCCTGTACAAGTCATGATCGATCATAAGTGCCGGCGCGCAATCGCACGTACCCAAGCAACAATTTGGAAGCAACGTATACCTTCCATCTGGTGTCGTTTCCCCGTATTCTATTCCTAGTTGTCTCGTTAAGTGCGTGCGGATATTTTCGTATCCCATCACCCAACAGCTTATACTGTCGCACAACAAAATGACATGACGTCCGACAGGTTTCCTGAAAATCATATTGTAAAATGTAGCCACGGAATCCAGCTCTTCCGGTGACATCTCCATGAATGCTGCTACATCTCGCAAACTCTCATCTGATACCCATCGTCGGTGGTCCTGCACAACCTTCAGTGCTTCAATGCCAGCAGCTTTTCTTACAGGCACCAGGCTGATCGCTTTTTCTATTTCATGTTTTTCTTCGGCAGTTAACATGTTCTGCTTCTTGTTTATTTCATTTATCTGTCAATATCGGCAAGCACATAATCCATGGCCCCCAGTATACTCAGCAAGTCAGACACCGTGTAACCTCGACTGATGTATGGCACCATCTGCATATGCGCGAACGATGGCGTTCTAATTCTCACCCGGTAAGGAGACGTGCTGCCATCACTTATTGCATAATATCCATTAGCTCCTTTGGGGGCTTCTATGCAACTCATGGCTT
The DNA here is from genome assembly GCA_963714945.1 of uncultured Bacteroidota bacterium. Lineage (GTDB taxonomy): Bacteria > Bacteroidota > Bacteroidia > Cytophagales > Cyclobacteriaceae > Chryseolinea. The sequence goes on from CAVQQL010000021.1 coordinate 26,076, forward strand.
CTCCCGGCGGAATAACAGGACCCCAACTCACACCCAGAAAATGGGTAATGAGCGTTTCAATGTCTTGCAATGTATTTTTCTTAATAGGTGGTGTGGTCAGAGGATGATCGGCTTTATACGGACCTTCAGGCATATTTTTCCAGCACTGTTCTATGATGCGAAGACTTTGCCGCATTTCCTCAACGCGCACGACAGCCCGGTCAAAGCAATCACCGTTGCTGCCAAGCGGGATATCAAAATCAAACATTTCGTATCCAGAATAAGGGCGTCTTTTCCTGAAGTCCCAATCGTAGCCGCATGCCCGAAGGTTAGCGCCAGTCGCCCCCCATGCAATGGCTTCCTCGGATGTAAAAATTCCTATCCCTTTCGTCCGGGCCTTGAACAAACTGTTCCGTATCACGAGCTTGTCATATTCTCGAAGGCGCGCCGGGAAGTAATCCAAGAATTTCTTCACCAGTCCATCCCAACCAATCGGTAAATCCTGCGCAACTCCGCCAATGCGAAACCAATTCGGATGCATCCGCCCGCCGCAGACTGCCTCTACAATATCAAATACCCTTTCTCTATCCGTGAACATGTAAAACACAGGTGACAATTGTCCCAAATCCTGTGCAAACGTGCCATACCAAACCAGGTGGCTGGCAATCCGGAATAACTCACACATCATAACACGAATTACCTTGGCCCGTTCCGGTATTTCTATTCCTGCTAGTTTCTCTACTGATAGCAAATAGGCAAGGTTATTATTAACCCCTGCCAGGTAGTCGATACGGTCGGTATAGGGTATATAGGTGTGCCATGATTGGCGTTCGGCCATCTTCTCGGCCCCGCGATGATGGAATCCAATCTCGGGTACAGCATCGACAATATCTTCGCCATCCAACTGTAGAATTATCCGCAATACCCCATGCGTCCCCGGATGTTGCGGGCCGATGTTCAGGAACATGAAATCTGAATCCCCGCTCTGCAACTCCATTCCCCATTCTTCCGGGCGAAACTGCAATGCAGCCTGCTCGCGATCTTGCTTTTCATCCCACAAGCTGAAAGGTCCCATTTCCGTGGCGCGTGCCGGGTGTTCTTTTCTCAATGGGTGACCTTCCCATGTCAATGGCATTAGGATTCTCGTCAGGTGGGGATGCCCATCGAATTGGACACCAAACATGTCGTATACTTCACGTTCATACCAGTTCGCGTTGCTCCAAAGCTGGGTAATTGATGGCGCCGAAGGATGATCGCCAGCCAATGTCACTTTAATCCGAAGGAAGGTGTTTCGATCAAAGGAGAATAACGTATACACCAGTGTAAATGACGAACCCGGGTAATCGATATCTCTTTTACGGCTTCTTTCGTCAACGGCCGTAAGGTCAAATAAAAAAAGGAATGGCCTGTCGATTTCCTGTTTCAGGTATTTCAGTACCGCAACAATTTTATCTACTGGCAGCCAAAGGGTGTCAATGTCATCCTTCGTCGCCTGTCTGATGAAAGTATCATCACCAAACTTTAGCTTCAGCTGCTCTGTTGGATCATTGTTGTCCATAATTATCGACCGTCAAAACTGACCGGAATGACTGTGAATTATTGTTTAATCTATTCCACGTCGCAAATTGCGTCCCTCATTTGGATACATCCATTTCAAAACCAGCCCACCCGGGCACGCTTATATTTCATCGGGAGACCGGAACTTGACCATTTCCTTGCGTTGTTCCGCTTTCCTATCCTTAACAGGAATTTTTTCTGGCCTGATTACACCTTGTTCTCCAATCACCCAGCTAAGCGGCCGCTGCTCTTTCCCAACTGATTCAGCCAAAAGCATCAAACCCTCCATAAAAGCATCTGGTCTGGGTGGACAACCAGGTACATAGACGTCTACAGGTAGAAATTTATCAACACCCTGAACCACGCTGTAGATGTCATACATACCCCCCGAGTTGGCACACGAACCCATAGAGATTACCCATCGGGGCTCCATCATTTGCTCATGAAGGCGTTTGATTATTGGCGCCATTTTTATAAAGACAGTACCTGCGATAATCATTACATCTGCTTCGCGGGGTGTACCCCGAATAACTTCGGCGCCAAATCTCGCTACATCATATTTCGGCGTCATGCTGGTTGCCATCTCCACAAAGCAACACGACAGCCCAAAGTGAAATGGCCACATAGAATTCCGTCGCCCCCATCCGAGCAAACGCTGGACGGAGGTAAGCATGATACTTTGTTGTATTGAGTCCTCGAAAGAACCGGTTCCCTTCAGCGCGTTTACCGGTTCTGCCGCCTTGCTTAGCCACCACTTCATAATGTTTTCTTTTTACCGGTAAGTTTCTGATACGCCTTCAGAATCTTCGTTCCGTCAGGTCCAAAGTCAAGTGCGCCATTGCGCCATTCATAAATGAGTACAACAAAGAGAAGAATCACAAATACAGAAACGCCGATATAGCCGAACCAACCCAGTTCCTCAAATGCAATTGCCCACGAAAAGATGAAGATTGTCTCCACATCAAAAATGACGAAGAGCATGGCGATGAGATAAAACTGGGAAGAAAAACGGAGCCGCGCGGAGCCTGTGCTCAGTATACCGCCTTCATAAGGCTCATTGGTAGCGCGCTCTTTATGCCGCTGGCCCAATACAAAAGAAAGGCCTAGCATCGCAATTACCAGGCCTACCACGATGGTCCCATAAACCAAAAGAGACCACACAGGGATCGTATTTTCACTCGAAACTTCCAAAGCGATTTGCCTCCCGCAAATATTCTTTTTGTTCGAAATTCTAAATACAAACTGGACTAAACTTGCTCAGTATCACTTCCTAATAAATCATCTCCTTTCGGTCCAACTGAGAACAATAAATTATAAAAGCTTACTAATCAGTTAACGCTGACTAGCCTTTTTTCAGATTTGAGGTACTACCGTGCGATGAATTGAAGGTAAAAGTTTTAATGAAAAAAACAAAGGCAATCGATTGTAATGTGTCAAAAGGATGTAAATAATTTCCGGCTGGCAACTAACGATCTACACGTATAGTGTGATCCAGCGCCAGGATTAGATCGGGCCCATACGCCATTGCCGGCGTTTGGTAGCCGGTGACGAAATCAGCCTGAAGTATTCTTTCCGCTACCATAACGCTTGTCTTTGCCGTTAAGCTATACCCACTGATTGTTTCCAGCGTACTGGCGCAGTGGTTTCCTTCTTCATCCCACACTTTTCCCCATAGGAAACTTTTTCCCGAAACTCTTTTTTCGTCGGTTGGGCCAGGTGGTCTGCGTTCTATTCTTTTTTTCAAGTAATCTTTTAACCATCGTCGCCGGAGAAGCCAGCCTAAATAGGTGCTCATTCTTGCGCTGCGTATCATCTTTTCGCTGGCACCCATGTAAACTTCTATGTTTGGAATATGCGTACTCCGCCAAGCGGTAGCGATGTCGCCCCACGGGATATTGATAGCGTTTGATTTAAAAGAACCAAAATCCACTTCTATTACCCTTTCTCCCAATGGAACTGAAACGAGTTCACCATCTTTGCGGATCATGCTGCCGAGCCCCAGTCCCTCGGTGGTGGTTTTAGCAGTACCTCGTGATAGCCCTCCCTTCGACATTGTAAAGGCAAGTTGTAGATGCGTAGCAGAAGGCAATCGATTCTTCAAATGCAGTGCAAGACAATCTGAGGGCACCACATCAAATCCCGTCCCAGGCATGATCATTATTCCGGCGTTCTTCCCTTTTTCATCATAGGTAGCCAACATTTCAAATATGTTGTACTCCCCGGTTATGTCTGTATAATGGGTACCAACATCCACGCAGGCCTCAACCATCGGTCTGGCCGTATACAGGAATGGCCCCGCGCAATGAATTACCAATATCCCTTTCTGAAGGAGATTCCTCAACGCCGATGCATCTGCCGTATCGACAACCACAAAGCTATAACCGGTATCATCACTTTGTTTTTGCAGCGCTGCTTTGTTTCTCCCGGCCAGGATTACCGACAGATTTCTTAATTGGCATTCCTGCGCAATAAGGCTTCCGGTATAACCATAGGACCCATATAAAATTATCGTACGTTCCCTCATAATCATTGGCAATTATCATGACGCAAGTACGGCAAATAAAAGCGTTCCCGATAAAGGCATACAGCATTACATGCAATAGCATTCACCACCCCTCCGCTTGTCATAAACCAGTAGTCCTCCTACCCTCAATTCACTATATTTCAGCATGAAACCCAATTTATGAGAAAGATTTTGTCCCTGGTTTTCAGTATTGCACTGTCGACTGCGCACAGTCAGACAAATACTATGTTGGGTTTTACAGCGGAATCTGAGAAAGCTCATTTGAATGCCGAGAAAAAATTTGATAGCTTTTTGGAGGCTGACAACTTGAACGTTTGGATGAAGCACATCGCCGGAAGACCTCATCACCTGGGCTCTGATTATGGGAAGCAGAATGCGGAATATATTCGCGACTTGTTTGTTCGCTGGGGATATGATGTAACGATTGAAACCTATAAGGTGCTGTTCCCGACGCCAAAAGTAAGGGTTGTCGAATTGGTCAAACCCACAAAGTTTAAGGCAAGGCTAAATGAGCCCGCACTTAAGCAAGATGCTACGAGCAACCAGACCAGCGAGCAACTTCCGACTTATAATGCCTGGTCTGCAGACGGTGATGTTGCCGGAGAATTGGTGTATGTAAATTATGGTGTTCCTGATGACTACGATCAACTCGCCCGAATGGGCATAGACGTAAAAGGAAAAATTGTTATTGCCCGGTACGGTGGGTCATGGAGAGGTATTAAACCAAAAGTAGCACAGGAACACGGGGCGATTGGCTGCCTGATATATTCGGATCCCATGGACGACGGCTTTTTTCAAGGCGATGTATATCCCACAGGACCATGGAAAAACCAGTATGGAGCACAAAGGGGAGCCGTTATTGATTTGCCTGTTTACCCTGGAGACCCCATTTCGCCGGGTGTTGGCGCCACGGCTGACGCCAAGAGAATTGAAAGAAAGGATGCAGAAAACCTGCTGAAGATACCCGTGCAACCAATTTCTTACGCCGATGCCAAGCCGCTTCTGGCTGCGTTGGGTGGACCTGTTGCCCCTCAAAATTGGCGTGGGAGTTTACCCATAACCTATCATGTCGGACCTGGCGCCGCACAAGTTCATTTGAAACTGGCGTTCGAATGGAAGATGGTGGATTGTCTCAATGTTATCGCGAAATTAAACGGAAGCGAACTACCCGATGAATGGGTTATTAGAGGAAATCACCACGATGCCTGGGTGAATGGCGCCAACGACCCCGTTAGCGGTATGGTAGCCCTATTGGAAGAAGCACGTGGAATTAGTGAATTGATAAAAACAGGCTGGAAGCCAAGACGCACTTTGATTTTCTGCGCCTGGGATGGTGAAGAGCCGGGATTGATAGGGTCGACCGAATGGGTGGAGCACCATGCAGCAGAACTGAAGCAAAAGGCAGTAGCCTATATCAATTCCGACGCTAACGGCCGGGGATTCTTGTACGCCGGTGGATCGCACACCTTAGAGACAATGATGGATGAAATAGCACGGGTCGTTCTTGATCCCCAGACAGGTGTATCTGTATTGGAGCGAAGCCGTTCAAACCAAGCAGCGGCAGCCAGGGGTACCGTCGCCCGGAAAAAGGTTTTGGATAACAAATCATTAAGACTTGGCGCACTCGGTTCTGGCTCTGACTACAGCCCCTTCTTTCAGCATCTGGGTATTCCCGCACTCAATCTTGGTTTCGGTGGGGAAGATGCCGGAGGAGAATACCATTCAATTTATGATTCCTATGATGATTATGTTCGGTTTAAAGACCCCGGCTTTGCCTACGGTATTGCCCTGGTTAAAACTGCCGGCAGAGTGACCATGAGGCTTGCCAATGCGGAGGTATTGCCTTTCGACTTCAAAGCATTCTACAACACGGTGAATAATTACGCTATGGAAGTTGAAAGCTTGCTCGAAAACATGCGCGAATCAACAGCAATCGAAAATCAGATGGTTGAGGAAAAACGGTATACCTATGCCGCGGATCCGACCATCAACTATGTTCCACCGGCACCGCAGGAGCCTGTCCCCTATCTTAATTTTTCAAGTCTTCAAAACGCGATGGCCGAACTTGAAAAAGAAGTTGTGAAGTTTGCAGATTTGCGGTCAAACCACTTAGTGCCGATTACAAATCGTTCACGATTGAATAAAATACTTTATCAAGCGGAACAAATGCTCATGAACAGCACGGGGCTGCCGCGAAGGCCATGGTATAAGCACACGATATATGCCCCTGGACTGTATACCGGTTACGGTGTAAAAACCCTTCCTGGGATTCGTGAGGCGATCGAGCAGCGACACTGGAAAGAAGCACAAGAACAAATTGAAGTCGTTGCTGGAGCCATTACCAGATATTCCAAAGAAATTTCCGCTGCCGCTGGAATTCTTATGATGCGATAGTACAATTGGCCGTTTTCGTATTGCGGAGACAATTAAGGAACTTTTTCTTTCAATTAATGAAACCTTTATCGTAATATTACGATATAATATACAATGGGCTTAACAAAGACGACGGGATTTACGCGAGGGCAGATTGAGTTGGCAGACATTGCAAAAGCGCTAGGCCATCCAGCGCGCATTGTTATACTCCAATTCCTGGCATCGAAGAAGTCATGTGTTTGCGGCGACATCGTGGACGAACTGCCCCTCTCACAATCGACAGTTTCGCAACATTTAAAAGCGCTAAAAACTGTAGGCCTCATAAAAGGAAACATTGAGGGCCCAAGTGTTTGCTATTGCATTGACGAAAACGCCTGGAACAAAGCGCAGCAGAACCTCAGCGAATTATTTGGAACGCTTACTGCGGACCCTTGCTGTTGACCTTTTTTTGCCCTTATAGATCGTAATATTACGATTAGAACAATTAACTATACTACGCATGACAACACATGACAACGCTCAAAAACTCAAAGAAATTGTAAAGGAAAAGTACAGCCAAATTGCAGCCCAAAGCCGGGCCGATAACGCTACGAGCTGTTGCGGATCCACCCCTGGCTGCAGCACACTTGATGTGGATATCATGGCCGAAGATTACACGGCAGTGCAGGGCTACGTTGCAGACGCCGACTTGGGATTAGGTTGTGGCTTACCCACGGCTTTTGCCATGATCAAAGCCGGTGACACAGTGGTAGATCTTGGGTCTGGTGCCGGCAATGATGCTTTTGTTGCCCGATCAATCGTGGGAGAAAACGGAAAAGTGATCGGGATTGACATGACAGAGAAGATGATTGCCAAAGCACGATCGAATACGGAGCGACTTGGATTTAGCAATGTTGAGTTTAGGCTTGGCGACATTGAAGCGATTCCGCTTGATGACATGGTCGCTGATGTTATCGTAAGCAATTGTGTCCTGAATCTTGTGCCCAATAAACTGAAAGCATTTTCAGAGACATTCAGGATCCTTAAGCCCAACGGTCATTTTAGTGTTTCTGACATTGTGCTGGAAGGTGCACTGCATGAAACCTTGCTTCAAAGTGCTGAAATGTATGCTGGATGTGTCGCTGGCGCCATTCAGATAGACGACTACTTAAAGATCATAGCCGATGCCGGTTTTGAGAACATACAGATCCAGAAAAAAAAGCAGATAATCATTCCAGACGACATACTTTCCACCTACCTGGATGATGCCGCCTTGCAAAAACAGAAGGCCGGCACGGCAGGGATTTACAGTGTAACGGTCTATGCCGACAGACCAGCAGAAATTCCAAAGAAAAATGACACTTGTTGTGCACCGGGTTGCTGTGATGCTTAAATTTGGCCGATGGAATTGACCCTAAAAACGATAAGCGATGAAGAGAGCTTCCAGGCTTTCTGTTCGCTTTTAAAGTCTTCAGATCTTCCTGCTACCGATCTTGACTTCCAGAAGGACCTGCTGGTTGGGTATGTTGAAGATGGTGTGATGGTCGGAACGGGCGGGTTGGAAATATACGGAGACTACGGTTTACTGCGGTCTTTATCCGTTAAGCTTGGAACCCGCGGCAAAGCTTTGGGCACGGCCATTACTGAATACCTCCTCGAACAGGCGAAGCAAAGAAAGTTATTGGGGATATACCTGCTCACGGAAACAGCCCGCGGCTTTTTCCTGCGCAAAGGATTTCAGGATGTTGCACGGGAAGATATCCCCGAACCGCTAAAAGCATCCTCAGAATTTTCATATGTCTGTGGACCATCAGCTGTCGCCATGCACCTGGCAATCTCTTGATATAGTATATGTCGTGATTCGTGCCTGGATAGTTCCATTTAGCTTGGGCTCGTTCGTGTACGGCTCGCGTTGGAGCAAACTAAGGCTTTATCTGAAAAAGTCGATTACGATTATCATACTTTACCCCTGTCACCCGGCCCTACCGCCCGTTAGGGAATAAAAAAAACCAATTCTCAAATCGTAAATCCCAAATCCAAATTACATTTGCGGTCTAAACCGTCTCATGAAATTCACCAAGTACTTTGTCATTGATTTCGATAGCACCTTTACGAAAGTAGAAGCATTTGATGTTCTCGCAGACATTTCACTGAAGGATCATCCTGAGCGCGAACAACGGAAAAAAGAGATCATCGAAATAACAAACCAAGGCATGAATGGGTCAATTTCAGTGCGTGAGTCACTGGAAAAAAGACTTACCCTATTGGCGCCCGCTGAAAAACACATCGGTCCGCTGGTAGCTATACTAAGGGAAGAAATATCTGAGTCCTTCAAGCGCAACCGTGATTTCTTCACAACGTTTGCAGATCAAATCTATATCATCTCGAATGGCTTTCGAGAATTTATCGAGCCTATTGTCACAGCGTTTGGCATTAAGCCTGAGAATATCCTGGCAAATGAATTTCGATTTGATCAAGATGGGCGCGTGGTTGGTTTCGACACAGAAAATCCTTTGTCTGCCAACAATGGAAAGGCGGAACAATTGCGCCGGCTGAACCTACCTGGCGATATTTATGTTATCGGCGATGGATATACCGACTATGAAATCAAACATGCAGGTCTGGCTAATAAATTCTATGCATTCACGGAGAACGTGGAGCGAGAAAGCATCGTGACTAAAGCTGACCACATAGTCCCTAGCCTGGATGAATTTCTATACATTAATAAACTCAATACGGTGATCTCATATCCCAAGAACAGAATCAATGTATTATTGCTTGAAAACGTTCATCCCGTGGGGCTGGAACTGCTTAAGTCGGAAGGCTTCAGTGTCGAAACCTACCATGCGGCCCTGACGGAGGATGAACTTTGTGAAAAAATCAAGGATATATCGGTGTTGGGAATTCGTTCCAAAACACAGGTTACAGCACGTGTGCTTGAACATGCCAACCGTCTAATGGTGATCGGGGCATTTTGCATTGGCACAAATCAAATTGATCTGAAAGCGGCTACTAAAAAGGGCATTGCTGTCTTCAATGCTCCCTTCAGCAATACAAGATCAGTTGTTGAACTAGCCATTGCGGAAATGATTATGCTGATGCGCAATATCGTTGACAAGTCGGTCAAAATGCACTACGGCCAGTGGGATAAATCAGCAAAAGGCAGTTTCGAAGTGCGCGGAAAAAAACTTGGCCTCATAGGGTACGGAAACATAGGAACACAGCTTTCGGTGATCGCGGAGTCCTTGGGTATGAAAGTATTGTATTACGACACTGAAGAAAAATTGTCGCTGGGCAATGCCATAAAATGCAAAACGATGAAAGAAGTTATCGAGCAGGCTGACGTAATTTCTTTACACGTTGATGGGCGCGATGCAAACAAAAATTTGATTAGCACCGAAGCGTTTGGCTGGATGAAGAAAGGTGTAATCTTTATGAATCTTAGCCGGGGGCACATCGTAGATATTGACGCCTTGCGCAAAAATATCCTGTCGGGCAAAGTGGCGGGTTGCGGGATTGACGTGTATCCTCATGAGCCAGCAAGCAACGACGAAGAATTCCAATCCGCGTTAAGGGGTTTGCCGAACACGATTTTGACTCCGCACATCGGTGGGAGTACTTCTGAAGCGCAGGAGAATATCGGAAATTTCGTGCCCGCTAAAATTATGGATTACATCAACACCGGCAGTACATCTAACAGCGTCAGCTTCCCTAACCTCACCTTGCCCCTGTTGGAAAACGCCCACCGGCTAATCCATATCCACGAAAATGTTCCGGGGATACTTGCCAAAATCAATCACACCCTGGCTAATCATGACATTAATATCGTTGGGCAGTATTTGAAAACCAACGAGTTGATAGGGTATGTAATCACAGACATTAACAAAGCGTACAACAAGGACGTGATCAAGGAGCTGCGTGGAATAGATCACACTATCAAATTCAGAGTGCTGTATTAAGTGAGCGCCAAGCCAAACCGTCACGACTGGCAAGGGCAATAAAAAGCCCACTGGGTTTGGAGAGGTGTTTCTGAACCCCATTAAAGACAAGTTTTGAGCTGCCATTATCCGCAACCTTCTTCTGTTATCCTGCTTTTTGGGCGAGGTCCATCAAATGATGGATTGAAGCCTGATTTTGTACAACAGCTTCACCCGGTATTGTTATATTGTTAGGTTCAGCAAACGTGTCCCAAACCCGAGTGGGATTTAATACGAACTTAGAAAAAACACTTGTTCTCAGCAACCTTGTTAAAAAACTATTTTTTAACTAAGGACCTTCGTTGACAGTGTTTACTTTTGCATCCTCGATGATAGAACCCAGCATAAACTTCACGCCCGGCCCTGCCCAGCTGTATTTTACGGTACCCGATCATGTTCGTACCGCTTTTCGGGAGGGCATTCCGTCATTATCTCACCGGAGTAAAAAGTTCGAAAGTATTTATCGGGATACTGTTGACGGGATGCGCGCGCTACTCGGGCTTCCTGAAAGCTATCAACTTTTCTTCACTGGTTCGGCAACGGAAATATGGGAAAGGTCTATTCAAAACCTGGTGGCGGTTAATTCTCTTCACATCGTCAATGGAGCGTTCTCTAGGCGATATTTTGAAATTGCCCAACAGCTCCAAAAACAACCAGTAAAAATAGAATTCGGCGCTGGGCAGCCTTTTCCGGAGAAAATCTCTGTTCCCCCAGATGCTGGTATCGAATTAATTGCAGTTACGCACAACGAAACCAGCACAGGTGTTTCTATGCCAATGGATATTATCTACAAACTCAGGTCAGATAATCCCCAGGCACTGATGATCGTGGATGCGGTATCGTCACTGCCCTTTCCAGACTTTGACTATTCAAAAATAGACTCTGCCTTTTTTTCTGTCCAAAAAGGCTTCGGATTGCCCGCAGGTTTGGGTGTATGGATGGTGAACGATCGATGCATGACCAAAGCAGACCAGCTCCTTTCACGTGGAATTTGCATTGGCTCGTACCACACCATACCAAGCTTAAAAACACATGCGCTAAGATTTCAAACGCCTGAAACACCAAATGTGCTCGGCATCTATTTGCTCAGCAAGGTTGTCGCTGATATGCTAAGACATGGAATCAAGCGGATAAGAAATGAAACAGAATACAAGGCCAATATCCTTTACCAGGCATTGGAGATGCATCCGTATTTGAAACCCTATGTGACTGACAAAGCCTTTCAATCGAAGACTGTAATAGTTGCCGAAACAAGCGAACACACCGAGCGCATTACCAGCCTGTTACTCGAAAAGGGGCTTCAACCCGGTGATGGATATGGCGCCGCTAAAAAACATCAGCTGCGATTCGCCAACTTTCCAACGCACGCGAAAGAGCATTTTGAATTGCTGGTTGATACTTTAGCACTGAATTAATGGCTTTTTGTGGATCCTGCAGGTAGTCAAGCACTGCCTCAGGACCATCTGAAAAGGTTGCGGTAGCGCCCACCCCGATTTTAAGAATAAGGTATCTATCCCTAACTTTAAACCTTTCATGTAAAGAAAAGTCTAACGTCCGAATTCAAGCCGCCCTTTCTTGGAAGACAACGAGATCTTAGTTAAAATTCGAAATCCTGAGACCCGAAGTTATGGTTTCAACATGCTTGTCCGGACGTACCAGAAACGGGTGTATTGGCATGCGCGGAAAATGGTAATAGACCACGATGATGCGGATGACGTTACGCAAGAGGTGTTTATTAAAATACACAAGAGTATCGCCGGATTCCGGGAAGATGCTCAATTGTACACCTGGATTTATCGGATTGCCACGAATGAATGCCTGACTTTTCTGCAGCGAAAGAAGCGAAGATTCTTCTTACCCATTGGAGACGTCGAGGGTGAACTCAGCAGCAAACTAGACAGCTCTCCGCACGTTTCGGGGGACGAAATTCAACTGCAGCTACAAAAAGCGCTGTTGAAATTGCCCGACAAGCAAAGACTTGTTTTTAACATGAAATACTACGATGACATGCCATACGAGCAGATTTCAAAAATCACAAATACAAGCGTGGGGGCACTAAAAGCAAGCTATCATCATGCCGTCAAAAAAATAGAGAATTTTTTGTCCGAATAATTAAACCATTGGGGCTTAAATAAGTCAAAGATAACAAGAATGAAAAAGTTCGAAGAAATACCAAAAAAGCAGGTTTTTAATGTTCCGGAAGGATACTTTGACACACTTCCTGGCATTATACAGGCTCGGGTCGCCACACAAGATAAACGAATCTTAATTCGGCCGGTATTCAGTTTTGTACTGCGCTATGCACTTCCTGTTTTGGTCTTTTTTGCCCTGGGCATTTTTTGGCTTGTTCGTCAGGGTGAAACAGCGACGGCAGAATCCATTTTGGCAACTATCGAAACGGAAGATTTAGTCGCTTATTTAAACAACGCAGATTTGACGACCGATGAGTTGTTGGATCACGTGTCATTGGATACCTACGATGCCAATAGGATTGAAGAAGCCGTTTTTGAATTTGATCTGAGCACCGATTTGAATACAGATAGAAACTATCAAGAAATATTAGACGAAATAGATTTAAACAGCTTATAGCGATGAAAGGATTATTGAAAATACTGATTGCTTTAATGACGATCATTCCTGCTTTGGCCCAGCAAGATGATTTGCCAACAGCACGTGATGCGAAAGTGCGCGACAAGATTCAGGCGGCGCGGGTAGCATACATTACGGATCAACTTGCGCTTACGCCGGCCGAGGCTGAGAGGTTCTGGCCAATCTATCGCGAGTTCGCCCAAAAGCGCAACGAATTAAGACAGCAACTGAGAGAATGTCGGGAGTGCTGCTCCCAATCAAAATAGGACAAAAGAGCAAATTGATAGGGACATAGTCGACAGACAATTTACGGTGAAACAGCAGGAACTTAATCTCGAAAAAGATTACTCCGGCCGGCTGTTGAAAGTTATCAGCGCTCAAAAACTGCGAACATTGCCGGAAGCTGAACGCGGATTCAGGCAAATGATCCTGGAGCAGATACAACGCAAGCAGCTTCAACAAGAAAGGCAGCGAAATCTGCAGGACCAGTCACAACAGCGACTTCAACAACGCAACAACTAAACTAGAATATCAATCTCTTACATGGGTTGGTGCGTCAAGTGGCTCTTAGCAACCATAATCATAATTTCCTCGGCATCTAGCGATGCCCAGGAAATTGATTCATTAACACTCTCCGATGTCGAAGAAGCACTGACATACGAAGACTCCCTGTCGATTTTTAATCTTATTGACAGCATCCTGCAATATGGAAATATTGGTGGATCTCAGTTGGTCGTTAGACTCAGTTACAACAGCAACGTACTGTCTGCAGGCCGAACCCTGGGCATCGAAAATTTCGGTCTGTCCTCAGGCGTATCCTATTATCACAAATCCGGATTTTATGCGGATGTTTCCAGCTTTTGGAGCAAAGATTTTGATCCCTCCTTTTACCTTACCGCGGCATCGCTGGGTTATATGTATAGCTTTTCCAAAAGGTTTTCCTTGATGGCGGGTTATGACCACTACTTTTACAATTTGAGGTCAGCCGATGAATATATACCGTACAAAAATACGCTATCACTGACACCCATTGTACAACTAAAACCAGTTCTTATTACGATCAACTATTCTTATTACTTCGGCGATGCACATGCACACCGCATTATGCCAAGCGTTAGTTTGGTCCTGGAGAAGAAGAAATTTGCCCACCTCGACCGCGTAGCCATTACACCCTCCTTCTATATGCTCATGGGAAATGAGATGTTCACTGAAATTGAATTTGTTCCACCAAAAGATCGTGCGCAAGGATTAAGAAATTATCTTTTGTATGGATCATGGTACACGTTGGTCGAAAAGAACACGAACGTTTTTGGCGTTATGAATTACGCCCTTAGTTTACCAATAAGTATTACCTACAAAAAATGGGGTCTTTCCATTATGTACACCTATAATATTCCCAAAGCACTTCCCGGTGAACCCCTCACTATTTCAGAAAGCAGTTTCTTATCCGGCAGCCTGATGTACTTCATAGGCCTCAGGCCAAACAAATTTTCTTTGTAAAGTTCGGCACTTTGGATAGTTTGCACGCGTTACCAAAAATGTGTCTTTATGTCAAAATCTTACGTTTTTCTTTTACTGCAACTATTGGCCATTTACTCGCCGCTTACGGCACAAGATTTTCGCTGGCAACAACGCGCGGAATACAACATGGATGTAAGGCTTGATGTAAAAACCCATCGCCTCTCCGGGAGTCAAAAGCTAACATATTTTAACAATTCAAGAGATACGCTCAACAAGGTATATTATCATCTTTACTTTAATGCGTTTCAACCCGGAAGCATGATGGATGTCCGTTCACGAAACATCGTCGATCCCGATTCTCGCATAAAAGATCGTATTTCTAAATTAAGCGACGATGAGATTGGATATCAGCATATACTCAGTCTTAAACAAGATGGAAAAGACATCGGCTACAAAATAGAAGGAACAATCCTGGAAGTCGTCTTGTCTACGCCGCTGTTACCCAACAAACAGACGGTATTCGATATGCAGTTTGATGCCCAAGTACCGCTGCAAATCAGAAGATCAGGAAGAGACAATAGCGAGGGAATAGCATTCACCATGACGCAATGGTATCCGAAAATAGCAGAGTATGATTTTCAAGGCTGGCATGCTGATCAATATGTGGCCAGAGAATTTCACGGCGTGTGGGCTGACTTCGCTGTGAATATCACTATTGACCCAACCTTTATTATCGCCGCGACAGGGAAGCTTCAAAATGCGAATAATATCGGCTACGGATACGAAAAGACAAATTCAAAGATTAAACGGGCAGAAGGCGAATTGACATGGCGTTTTGTGGCGAAGAACGTGATCGATTTTGCATGGGCAGCCGACCCCGACTATGTTCATGAAAAAGCGCAAGTACCCGGCGGGCCAGAACTGCATTTCTTTTACCAAAATGGTGACAAAACCACCGACAATTGGAAAAAAATGCAAGACTATGCCGTGAAACATTTCGAATTCATGAATACAACGTTTGGCCAGTATACCTATGACAGTTATTCCATTATTCAGGGAGGCGACGGAGGAATGGAATATCCGATGTGCACAATGCTAAGGGGAGAAAGTTCTTTTGGAAGCCTGGTTGGTGTTATGGCGCACGAAGCATCACACAGCTGGTATCAGGCTGCACTGGCATCAAATGAATCTTTGTATCCATGGATGGATGAAGGTTTCACAGATTTCGCCAGCCAGGAATCACTCGCCGTGCTCCTGAACAAACCTGTCGCACAAAGCCACCAAAGCAGCTATGTCGCATATTTTAGGCTGCTACAAAGTGGCCTGCAAGAACCAATCAGCCAGCACGCGGACCACTATACCACCAACACGGCATATAGCGTTGCTGCCTATTCGATGGGCACCATATTTCTGCAGCAGTTGAAATACATTATTGGTGACGAGATTTTTTATCGGGGTATGCGCCAGTACTACAATACCTGGAAATTCAAACACCCTGACCCCAACGACTTTATTCGCGTAATGGGGAAAGTATCAGGGTTACAGCTAAAATGGTATCTTGATTATTGGGTCAATACGACGAAAAAGATTGACTACGGAATTAAGAGTATCATTGACACAAAAGGCACGACATTCGTCACGTTGGAACGTGTTGGGGAATTCCCAATGCCTGTGGATTTGTTAATTACCTATCGAAATGGCGACAGGGCGTTATTCTATATACCTTTGAATGAAACACTGGGAAACAAAGTCGTTGAAGATACGACCATGCAGCGTTTTGATCTCGAGGCATGGCCATGGGTTTATCCCACCTATACGCTAAAGGTTGATGCCGCTGCTTCAGAAATTGCGTCAATAGAAATTGATCCTTCAATGCGTTTGGCTGATGTCGAGCGGACCAATAATTACCTGACACCAGACGACGAAATGAAAGCCTTCCAAAATACTACGCGATAAATAAGAATCGGGCAAATTTTGCCTCAACTACAAAATATTGGATTTTAGGTCTGAACCTTTGCTTTCCCCTTGAGGCTATTTAGCTTTATGCCCGTATGACCCCAGCGCAGGCAAAAAAGGAAATTCAGCAGTTAACAATAGCGATTAACCACCATAATGAACTTTATTACCAACAAGATCGCACAGAAATAAGCGATATGGAGTTCGACAGGATGTTGGAACAGCTCAGCGCACTGGAACAAAATTTTCCTGAATTAAAAGAACCCGACTCTCCTACCCAGCGTGTAGGTGGAACAATTACAAAAACTTTTGAAACCGTTTATCACAAATACCCCATGTTGTCCCTGGGCAACACCTACAGCCAGGAAGAGTTGGAGGACTTCGATACGCGTGTTGCGAAAGGTCTGGATGGTGACGCGTATACATATTTTTGCGAGCTCAAATTCGATGGCGTCTCCATAAGCCTGATTTATGAAAATGGGGTGCTTGTGCGCGGCGTTACAAGAGGTGATGGCATTCGCGGAGACGACGTAACCGCCAACGTGAAAACAATCCGAAGTATCCCGTTGACGGTAAAGGGCAAAGACATACCACCATTATTTGAGGTAAGAGGGGAAGTTTTTATGCCGAAGAACGTGTTTGATCAACTGAACAGAGAGCGCGAGGACATTGGCGAGGAAAGGTATGCGAATGCCCGGAATACTACATCGGGTACACTAAAAATGCAAGATTCTTCTGAAGTAGCAAGACGCAAATTGAACTGCTTCGTCTATTACCTGATGATGGATAACATGCCGCTAAAGACGCATGAAGAATGCATCCATAAGCTTGAATCCTGGAGATTTAACTTATCCCCCACCTATCGACCCTGCCAAGACATGCAAGCGGTATTGGCGTATGTTAACCATTGGGAGTCGCGCCGGCAGCAACTTCCGTTGGAAACTGATGGTGTAGTTATCAAAGTAAATAGCCTGGAACAGCAACGGCAACTTGGGTACACTGCTAAAAGTCCACGGTGGGCGATTGCATACAAATACAAAGCGCAAAGCACCAGCACCAGATTGAACAATATCACCTATCAGGTAGGCAGAACCGGTGCAGTGACACCTGTTGCCGAGCTTGAACCTGTTTTCTTGGCTGGAACTACTGTGAAGCGCGCATCCTTGCATAATGCAAATGAAATTGCCAGACTCGACTTGCGGATTGGTGATTATGTTTTTGTGGAAAAAGGCGGCGATATTATTCCCAAAGTTACAGGCGTTGATTTGCAAAAAAGACTGGCGGGATTAGCGCCTGTCATTTATATACACAAATGTCCTGAATGCGGAACGCAGCTAGTTCGGGCCGCGGGAGAAGCGGCATTTTACTGTCCAAATGTGAACGGTTGCCCACCGCAAATCCGAGGGCGAATCGAACATTTCATACAGCGCAAAGCCATGGATATTGACTCACTGGGCGAAAAGACCATTGCGCAATTGTATGCATTGGGCCTGGCTAAGAGTCCCGCAGATTTGTATGACTTGAAAGACGCAGACCTGGCGCAACTCGAGGGCTTCAAGGCCAAGTCCATTAACAATTTGTTGAGTGGAATAGCAAAATCAAAAACTATTCCTTTTGAAAGTGTATTGTTTGCTGTCGGAATTCGCTATGTTGGGAAAACTGTGGCGGAAAAGCTGGCAAGATATTTTAAGACGATTGGCAATATGTCAAGCGCGTCGTACGAGGAATTACTGGCGGTACCAGAGGTGGGGGAAAAAATTGCACAAAGTGTTTTTGAATTTTTTCGGTCGCCAGAGAATCAGCGCGAAATAGCACGACTGAAAGCAGCAGGACTTAATTTTGAAAGTACATCCAAGGAACTCGATCGGGAAAGTGATGTACTGGCTAACAAATCGTTTGTTATTTCTGGCGTATTTGAACACTATGAACGAGACCAGCTGCAGGAAATGATACTTAAGAATGGTGGCCGGATCCTGTCATCGGTCTCCGGAAAACTCGATTATTTATTAGCCGGTGAAAATATGGGGCCAGCAAAACGTGAGAAAGCGGAAAAACTAAAAGTGAAGATAATTTCCGAGCAAGATTTTGAGAATTTAATGAAGGGGCAAACCCTTTAGCGACAGTGATACGACTAAATCTCCTGAAATTCCGTACCAATCTGGTAATAAAACGCAACAAGTCCATCAGGACCAACGTGTCCTATAAGAATGCGCAGCGAATTGGTATTATATTCAGCGTAGAAGACAAAATCAAGCATGAAACCGTTAAGAATTTAATGAGGAAATTTGTAGAAGACGGAAAACAAGTTGAGGTAATCGAATTTCTTCCCAAGAAAAAAGACAACTATGAATTCAGGTTCAATTTCTTTTCCGAAAATGATCTGTCATTTTCGGGCAAAATTGTGTCGGCTGATGCAATAAGTTTTGCCGATACGCCTTTCGATTTTCTTTTATACCTGGATACTACGCCGAACCCGTTAATTTTACACCTGCTGGCAAGAAGCAAAGCAAAATGCCGGGTCGGAAGATCATGGTCTGAAGGTCATCCCTACTTCGAGCTAATGATTGATTCGGTAGGCAACACCAAAGTGATGTCAGAAACAATGTATAGTTATGTTACGCAATTAAGATAATACGATGAAGAAATTGTACGGAACAGGTGTAGCCCTTGTTACACCGTTTACGGAAACACTGGAGGTAGATTATAAGTCACTGAAAAAACTCCTGAAACATACCGCAAAAGGTGTGGACTATTATGTAGTTATGGGCACTACGGGTGAGTCTGCCACGTGTTCTGAAGATGAAAAAAACAAGGTACTCCAATTCATTAAAGAGAATAACCCAAAGAAGCTCCCGATTGTCTTTGGAATTGGGGGTAATAATACAAGATGCCATACTCGCGAGCATTAAATCAACGGATTTCAATGGCGTAGATGCAATCCTCTCGGTGAGTCCATATTACAACAAACCGTCTCAGGAGGGTATTTTTCGTCACTTCGAAGCTATTGCCGATGCTTGCCCTGTCCCGGTAATACTGTACAATGTGCCCGGCAGAACCTCTTCCAATATGGCGGCAGAGACTACCCTGAGATTAGCGAAACACAATAACATTATTGGGATAAAGGAGGCATCTGGAAATATTGAGCAATGCATGAAAATCGTGAAGCACAAACCGAAGGATTTTCTTTTGCTCTCTGGTGACGATATGTGGGCTTGTGCTTTGTACGCCATTGGCGCCAAAGGGGTGATCTCCGTGCTTGCAAATGCATTCCCGGCAATCTTTGGTAAAATGAAGGATGAAGCGCTTGCTGGCAGCCTGAGCAAAGCCTGTAAGGAACAGTCGAAACTACTGGAGATCAATGGGCCCATGTACGAAGAAGGAAATCCCGTGGGCGTCAAATACCTGCTTTCCAATTTGGGCGTGTGCGCCCCCTACGTCAGGCTACCCCTACTCAGCGCCTCAAAGGACTTGGCAAAGAAAATTGAAGCGACGTTGCAGGGCATGAAAAATGCAGGGGGATAACGAATCGCTATCCCCCTGCATTAAGATCTCTGAGCGTACAGGCCAGCCTAAGCCTTGTTCTTAATTTCCTGAACCTCTGAACGAATAACCTGAGCTAGGTTCTTCAGGTCCTGCATACCCTTTCTTACTCGGGTACCGGCCGCACTATTACCTTTGTTATAAAATTTGTCGGCATCTCCTTCAAGTGAAGCTATGAGACTCTTGAGCTCTTCAAACTTTTGCATTTTATTTGAGTTTTAGGATTAGAAATTAGTTTCTTACGGCGAATTTAAAGAAAAACCTTTAAAAACAACTCAAAATCGCTTATTTTAAATTCCCTTCGTTACTGAGACCAGCACTTCCTCCTTGTAAAACCCATTGTCCAGCTTCACTTTCAACTCGGAAAACGCATTCAAAGTTAGCGCTACATCAGCCAGTGTATGCACGGCCGTGGGGATAATCCTAAACATAATAACGTCCTTAGGCACAACAGGATATATAACAACAGAGCAGAAAATATTGAAGTTCTCGCGAAGGTCCATTGCCATATTAGCCGCTTCGCCAACGCCGCCCTTGAAGAGTACTGGGGTAACCGGGGAATTGGTTTTTCCGATGTTAAATCCACGTGAAATTAAACCTTGTTGCATTGCCGTAACAATCTTCCATAAGTTGTCTTTGAGCTCAGGTTCGGTTCTTAACAGTTCCAAACGCTTCAGACCACCCACTACCAACGGCATCGGTAAGCTTTTTGCATAGATTTGTGATCGTACACTGTAACGCAGATACTTTAAGATCTTTTTGTCACCGGCAACAAACGCCCCAATGCTGGCCATCGACTTCGCAAAAGTAGAGAAGTAAAGATCAACCTGGTCTTGCACGCCTTGGGCTTCACCCGTACCTGCACCCGTTTTTCCCATGGTTCCAAATCCGTGCGCATCATCAACGAACAGCCTGAAATTGTATTTATTTTTTAGTGCTACGACTCCCTTAAGATCACCTTGCATACCCGACATCCCGAAAACGCCTTCGGTGATAACCAGAATACCACCACCTGTTTCGTCAGCAAGCCTTGTAGCCCGTTGCAGCTGCTTTTCAAGGCTTTCCATATCGTTATGGTTATAAACAAATCGCTTTCCAATATGCAAACGAACACCATCAATAATACAGGCATGAGATTCTGCGTCGTATACGATAACGTCTTTGCGATCAACTAGTGCATCAATAATTGACACAACACCCTGGTAGCCAAAATTTAGAAGCATTACATCCTCCTTAGCCACAAATTCGGCGAGCTGTTGTTCCAACAAAAGGTGATTAGAAGAGTTGCCGGACATCATCCGAGCCCCCATCGGTGAACCAAGTCCATATTGTGCGGCAGCGTCGGCATCCGCTTTTCTTACCGCTGGATGATTGGCAAGGCCCAGGTAATTATTCAGGCTCCAATTCAAGACCTCCCGGCCATTAAACTTCATTCTTGGACCAATTTCTCCCTCAAGCTTGGGAAAAAAGAAGTAATCGTCTGGAAGGTGCGAGTATTTAGCCAGTGCTCCGGCCTCCATTCTTAGCTTTTCAAATAAGTCTACCATTACGCGATTGGTTGAAATTGCGGCAAAAATAAGCAAAAATCAGATTCATTCGACTTTTCCATACCTTTGCCTGCCTACAATTTATGCTTAGCATTGTGTTTTAAGCCCAATTCATGACAAAAATTAAGAAAATTTTGGTTGCCAACCGGGGCGAGATTGCAATCCGGGTGATGCGAACGGCCAGTGAAATGGGCATTAAGACAGTCGCTATCTTTAGTGAAGCTGATCGCAATGCACTCCATGTGCGCTACGCAGACGAAGCAGTGCTGGTTGGACCTCCTCCCTCTGCTGAATCTTATTTGCGCATGGATACTATTGTTGAAGCAGCAAAACAAACGGAAGCCGATGCCATACACCCCGGATATGGTTTCTTGTCAGAAAATGAAGAATTCGCACGATTGGTCGAGCGTGAAGGGCTAATTTTTATCGGCCCATCATCGCAAGCCATAAAATTGATGGGAAACAAGCTTGCTGCAAAAAGTGCCGTGTCAAAGTTTGATGTGCCACTGGTTCCAGGGACGGCGGAACCAATAACAAATATCAACAAGGCGAAAAAAATTGCCAATGAAATTGGTTACCCGATACTCATCAAAGCAAGCGCTGGAGGCGGAGGTAAAGGCATGCGAATCGTGGAACAAGCTGCAGACTTTGAAGAACAGATGGATCGGGCTACAAGTGAGGCTAAGTCGGCCTTTGGCGATGGATCTGTTTTTATTGAAAAATATATTTCCAAACCGCGCCATATTGAATTTCAAGTGCTTGGCGACAAGCATGGTAATGTCGTTCACTTATTTGAAAGAGAGTGTTCGATACAGCGGAGACATCAGAAAGTAATAGAAGAAGCCCCTTCCTCCATTCTGACGCCTGACAAGAGAAAAGCAATGGGTGAGGCCGCAATAAATGTCGCCAAATCGTGTGGATACTACAGCGCCGGAACCGTAGAATTTATTCTCGATGATCAGCTCAACTTCTATTTCCTGGAAATGAATACGCGGCTGCAGGTTGAACATCCTGTTACTGAGGAAATTACAGGGGTTGATCTCGTGCAGCTTCAAATTCTAATCGCCGCTGGTGAGGCAATACCATTCAAACAAGAAGACTTGAAAATCAATGGCCATGCAATTGAAGTCCGCGTTTATGCAGAAGATCCAGCAAATAATTTTCTACCGGATATTGGCACACTGAGAACCTATACGCGGCCGCAGGGTCTTGGCGTTCGTGTTGATGACGGTTTTGAGCAGGGCATGGAAATTCCCTTCTATTATGATCCAATGATTGCCAAACTCATTACCCATGCGCAAAACAGGGGAGCAGCCATCCGTAAAATGATCCGGGCAATTCGAGAATACGAAATTACCGGAATCCAAACGACCCTGGGATTTTGTCGGTTTGTAATGCAGCACGACGCGTTCATTTCTGGAAATTTCGACACGCGTTTTGTGGAGAATTACTTTAAACCCGATGTTTTGCAGGACGACGGCCAAAGCGCTGAAGGAAGAACAAATCGCGGCAACCTTGGCCTCTCTCCTGGCAAACGGCAGTAAGAACGGTCTTGACATCAGTAACGCCGCTGGAAGTAAATGGAAAAAGGCCAGACTTTGATAGGCCATAAGGTACAGCCCGGATATTAGGCACTGTACTGCTATTTCAAGACGATTGGTTCAGGGCTAAAGCAAATGATGAAAATCAATAAGCACAGCCACCCCAGAATAATTCGCTTCGCATCAAGTGGTTCTTCGATCTCGGATGGCGGATGTTGCACGCCAATAAATCTTCCCAGGATAAAGACGAAAAAAAGCCAACCGGAATAGCCTTGTATACCTGGATACACCCCTGAAAGTACCAGTTGTCCCGCGAAGATAAGCAGTGCGTACATCAAAGTATCTCGTTTGGGCAGCCCCAATCCTGTTAGCGCAAAATAGAGAAAGAGCGATGAACCCTGGGATCCAAAATATAAGATTGGATGGATCGTCCTTCAGGTCTATCACACCAAGACCAGCATAAAACGTAAAAACAATAAAAAATGTTGACGCGATGATCCGATGTAGCTTAAAGCCAAATAATCCATAGACAACATGTCCTCCATCCAATTGACCAATGGGCAATAGGTTGAGGCATGTAAAAACCAGTGAAAGATAACCCGCAAACAAAAATGGGTAATGCATGATCTCGTGCGGGTTCGGCATGCGATCCGCATCCGCAACAAAGTGCTCAAAAAACAAAAACAACAAATTCCGACCTATGGTAATATCGATGATATTGTCATTTTGATTCTCATACACTGTCTCGGCATAATTTGCACCATATTCCTCATATTCCGGATGTATCTGAAATATATAGTCTGCAGGGGGCAAATGCGTGAACCCATAAAATAGCACCACCATCGCCATTACGAAACCAGCAAGGGGTCCAGCAATCCCGATATCGAAGTTCTGTTTCTTGGAATGAACCAAACTCTTCAGGCGAATTATTGCCCCCATCGTGCCAATCGAAAGTGGAATTGGGGGGATTGGAATGTAGTATGGCAACGTGGCCCTCACCTGATGATACTTGGCCATGAAGTAATGACCGAACTCATGAACCGTAAGAATCAGCAGAAACGGGACTGAAAACTGCATCCCGCTGATGAAATCCTGCCAACCGTAATCGGCCAAAAAAACTGATCGGCCGTAAGTCCATTCAGCACCCGCCAAGGTTGTCGTGATACAGGTAGCGATAAAGAGCGTGCTTTGAAATACCGCCCGCCGTAGGTTACTGCTCATTGAAATAATCTAACATAAAATTTGGCGTATTTACATGTAACGTTTTAATGCCAAGTTGGTTTGCGCCTTCCAGATTGTCAATATTGTCATCCAAGAAAAGTGTTTGGGCTGGCACCAACTCATTTTCTGCTAAAACCTGCTCAAAAATATCCGCATTAGGCTTGCGCTTTTTCATTATGTGCGAATAGTATGCACGGTGAAAATAAGCATCGAGGGAACTCGCCGATTGCACTACGCTCGGCAGCATGGTTTCATTAATGAAGTCTATGTGAATGCTATTTGTATTGCTCAACAAATAGACGCGGTACTTATCTTTAAGTTTCAGCAGCAGCTGTAGTTTTTTGACGGACAAACCCCTGAGCATGGCAGTCCAACAGCTGTCAATCTCCTCCGCTGAAGAATTAACGGAATAAACCGCACGGACATAGTCACGGAATTCGTCGTCGCCCATAAGGCCTTTCTCATAGTCTTCAAAGCCTGGTGAGGACGTATACAAGAAATTAACCTTTTCCTTTTCAATTCCCGAGATGGCTGAAAAGGCCTGGATAGTATGGTCGATCGACAGGTCTATTATGACCCCACCCAGATCGAAGATTAAATTTTTCACGGACATATCTCGCTTCAAGCGCATCATTTTGTGTAATTAACTTCAAATATGTAACATTGCAACACTTTTACAAACCCCAACGAGGGCCCATAGCTCAGCTGGTTAGAGCACCTGACTCATAATCAGGGGGTCGCAGGATCGTGCCCTGCTGGGCCCACTTTATCCGCCATAATAACCATAATAATTGTCGCTTGGTTACAAGTTACTTGTAATGCGCAATGGCAAAGGCTGTTTCGACAAGCTTGATCGCCACAGGAGCTTATTCAAAACTTTTCGAACACTGTTACAATTAATGGTGGTTAGCAACCTGGGAGAAGGTCATTGATTGCGTCATGAAATGGTACCGTGGATATTTCCACCTATGACAATATTCATTGTCACAATTTTCTTTGCCCGATGTTCACGTCCACGAATCCAATACTGCTTTGGCCTCCTTTAGATCTATGGAATCAAATGCAGCCGGGAACCAATCGTATACTTCCCTAACAACATTAATAGCTTCTTTTGTCTTTCCTTGCTTTTGCCATAGCCTGCCCAGATCACAGGCAGCGCGAAGTTCAAATGTTTTGGCTGACTGTTTGTTGGCAAACGCCAGCGCCTGACTGAGTTTTTCTTCAACAATGGCATCTGGCTTTTGAAGTGCCTGCAGTGCAAGACCTTTGATCCTGAGCAATTCAGCAGTGCATATGTGAGATCCCGTTTTGTTTACGTGATCCAGTATTTTATCAATCCACGTCAGTGCGGATTCATATTCCCCAACGCGTAAATACTGCTCACCAATGAAGGGTGACAATGATACCGCAAAAGCTTTAAAGCCCACGTCAAAACAAACATTAATGAGGTTAACAGCTGTATCAAAGGCCTTCCGATCTCGCTGGAATGCTTTGGCTACATTGTAATAGACTTCAGCGGTCAGTGTAAATATAGGGTCACCGAATGCTTTGACGACAGGAAGATATTCCTCCATTATTTTTTCAGACCTTTTCCATTCTCGCGTAAACAAATGATATAATGCAGGAAAGGTATAAATATGGTAAAGGGTCATTGAATCTTTGTGATGCTCGGCGTAGGCCAGATGATGATCGGCCAGGTTTCTGGCCTGATCCAGGTAACCCATAATCTGAAAGGAAACCATTTGCCAGGATTTGGCACCTATTTCGATATACCCGCTTGGCGCCAGCTCCC
Organism: uncultured Bacteroidota bacterium; assembly: GCA_963714945.1. Lineage (GTDB taxonomy): Bacteria > Bacteroidota > Bacteroidia > Cytophagales > Cyclobacteriaceae > Chryseolinea. The sequence goes on from CAVQQL010000021.1 coordinate 52,112, forward strand.
ATGGAAAAGGCAAGGAAGGATCAAATATCTCAAGAACTCGTCGAAAACCCCGATTAGCGTCGTCAAATTTGCCTTGCGCAATTGATCCCGAACTTAGTTGATTGACCATAAGTTCAAACCAATATCCATGTTCCGGATCCTCAGCTAATTTCCTAATATACACCGACAATTCACGCATTGACTCATAGTCCTCTGTATTGAAATAATAGGAAAGCAGATTAAACAGTACTAAAGCCAATTTCGGGTTCACTTCGATGGTTTGTGCAATATCCCTCGCCTGGTCGAAAGTTTCTTTCACTTTAGGATGGGGAAATCCAAGAGACACAACATAGGTGCCCCCCAAGGTCAATCGAAAATCCAATTCCAGATTGTTGCGATCTCTTTCATCTTTTATATGGGGTAACAAACCAATCCCTTTCTCAAGGTGGGCGATGGCTTCATCCGCAGCATTTTTCTGGGTTGCGAGTTGGCCTGCGCGCAACCAGATTGGAATGGCTTTTAGGGGTTGACCGGCTTCCGTGTAATGATGCGCTAACAGTTCCGGTTGTGTCTGGTTGGTTTCAGGGAATTGCTGCTCCAGCACATCGGCAACCTGAAGATGCAATTGCTGCCGACGACTTTTTAACAGAGATTCGTACGCCGCATCCTGGATTAGCGCATGCTTGAATTGATATACAGATTCTTTGCCGATACCGCGCCTGTAAAATATCTCAGCTTCCAACAACTCGGATAAGGAAGCTTCCAAACCATTTTCACGCTGCGAAATAACAGCATTTAGCATTTCAAAGGAAAATTCGCGTCCCAAAACTGCTCCAATCTGAACAATCTCTTTTACGCTAGACAATCGGTCCAACCGTGCCAACAGTGAATCCTGAAGCGTAGAAGGAATAGCCATCAACGACAAGGATCCAACCATTTCAAAACCATCGGATTTTTCAACCAATAAGTCGGACTCCACAATCATCTTGGTCAACTCTTCCACAAATAGCGGGACCCCCTCCGTTTTGGTGGTGATCTGTTCAATAATCTCCTTAGGCAAGACCTTTCCTTTTGTTTGGTGATGACAAATGTCCACTATGTTTTCAACCGATAATCGATTGAGACTTAGCGGCGTCACACTTGCATGTCCTTTCCAGTCAGGATGATAACTCGGTCGTGTGGTACAAATTGTCAGTATGGCGTTTGAGGAAATTTTTTCAATAAAGAGCTTTAGCCACTCCAGCGTAGAGGCATCTGCCCAATGTAAGTCTTCCAGCACGAACAGCAACGGCTGGCGGGCGGCAACGTTGAGCAGTGTTTGGGTTATGCTTTCCATCGTCCGCTGCCGCTTAGAAAAGGGGCTCATAACCAATGGTGGAAATTGTTCGGACGGGATCGACAAGAACTCAGCGAACAAAGGAATTGCCGTTTTTTGGTCGAGGTTCGATTGCATCAAAAACTGCTGAAGTTTAAGCAACTTTTTGGGAGGATCATCACTTGCCTCAAATTGCATCAATACATTTTCAAACAGTTCTATAATTGGGTAAAAAGTACTATTGCTCTGGTAAGCTGAACACCTGGCCACGGCCAGCGTGGCTTCCGGTTCCCGGGCAACTTCTTCTTCAATGGTATCGACAAGACGCGATTTTCCAATGCCGGCTTCACCATCTAATAAAAGTAAATTGCCATCTCCCCTTCTTGCTTGTTCCCAACATTGTTTAAGTATGGCTAATTCGTTATGGCGCCCGACCAACGGAGAAAGACCTATTCTCTTCGCGATGCCTAACCGTGTGGTGGCACCACTTTCCTGCAGGACCTGAAAGACTTCCATTGGCTTGGAAATACCTTTCAGCGTATGTTTTCCTGTGCTTTTCACGTCAAACCACCCGCGCACCAGATTAAGCGTCTGAGGACTGATTACTAAACCATTGTGCGGGGCTAGCCCCTCCAAGCGAGCTGCAATATTAACCGGCTCCCCTAAGGCCAGGTGCTCATCTACAACCACCAGTCCGGTGTGGATGCCGATTCGTATTTTAACTGACGTTCTTCCCTGCTGCTCCCACCGATCGTTCGCCTCGGCCATTGCCTTCAAAATACCCAGTCCTGCTCTCACTCCCAATGCCGGGGCATCCTCATATCCCTCGGGATATCCAAAGTAAACAAGAAGACCGTCGCCAAGATACTGTGCAATGTATCCACCATATTGTGCCACAACTTTTTCAGCTACGTGATGATAGCTTGTAATGACCTGCCGGTACTCTTCTGGATCGAGCCGCTCAGAAAGGGGTGTGGAGTCTACGAGGTCACAAAACAGAATGGTAAGTTGTCGGCGTTCTGCTGATCTTGCAACACCAATTTTCTCAACCGGGGCGGCAAGTTGTTCAATAGCGTCGGTAACATTCAAATTTGTGCCACAATGATTGCAAAAATTTGCATCAGGGAGGTTCTCTTGCTGGCAGTGAGGGCATTTTTTCATACCAGGAGCAATTTGAGGGGTGACTTATTTCCCAGGAAATTCAACAAATAAGGTACAAACTATGACCGGGCCGGCCAAGGAAATAAGCATAAAGCGGCTGGTTTTTTATGGCCGCTAAGGTCCTTCATTTGGACTCCAGTCCGTCAGAAGATTATCCGTCGCTGCAATTCACCAACCCACATACCTGAAAGCCCCCTGCGGCACTACGCTAATTCCAGCATACACGTTCATGATAATCAAAAAGAGATACCATAACGCCATGAGGACGTTGGCAATAGATTTGGGAAAAAATCTAAGTAAGAACTTGTACATCGCTAATTTATAAAGAATAAGATTTTATACACATGTAAGGCCTGCGCCAAATCATCATAATTGATGACCACGCTACTCAATGAAAAATAGTTCAACACAAATAATCTCCCCAGATTCTTTCGGATTATTGAATCAGAGTTGGTTTTGACCAACGAAGAGAGTATGATACCCACGGCCTGCAGAACTCCCCAAATCAAAAAGCTGAACGATATTTCATGCCAAAGTCCGATTATAATCATAGTGGCGATGATACCCAGCAAAGGCTTACGGTAAAAGGAGGCAATCGGTGTATAAATATAATCTCGGCAAAAAGCGGAAAGCGACATATGGTATTTTGACCAGAACTCCTGCATATTACTTGCCAAAAACGGGTAATTAAAGTTATCCATAATGCGGTAGCCAAGAAATAGCGAAATACCGATTGCAATATCAGAATATCCAGCAAATTGGAAGTATGCATTCAGCACCAATTCTATCGTTTCCAGATACGCTTTAAGCCAAGCATGGCTATCATCTATATTGCTAATGAAGGGCGCAACTTTCGCTGAGAGTATGTAGTTGCCCACTATCATTATCTTGGATACACCATACAAAATACGCTGAAACCCAGAAGAAAAATAATCGTTATTGAAACGTCTCCTTTGCCAGTCCCTTACAAACTCATGGTAACGGTTGATGGGACCGACGATAATTACGGGCAGAAAGAAATTATATGCCAAATAAAACAGGATGTTTTCGTTTTGAATCTTACCCTTTATAGTATTCAATTGTATAGTGAATATTCCGAAAAATATAATAGGACATTCCAAGCGGTATGATCCAATGGTCATGAATGGAAAATAGAAGCTTTGCCGAGGCAATAAGCAATATCAATACGACAAGGCTTATGGCAATCTTAATCGAGTTTTTGAAACTTGACTTATGAAGCAGATAGAAATTTCCAAAAGAAACGGCCGTCAGAATCAAGAAAGAAATTGGCGATTTATAATAGATGAAGGCTCCGGTAATAATGATCTGCGATAGTAACACAAATCTTTTCGGTAAGGCCCAGGATAAAATGATCAGTGGTATTGAAAACAAGAAAACTTCCAGTAATAGCTCCATATCATTTCATTGAGGCAAATTGAGAAACAAACCATGACTGATATATTTTTGAACCTTTATGGTTTAGATGAATACCATCCATAAAATAGGAGTCATCCATAAAGCCCGGATATTCCCAAGAATCAATATTGTAATGTTGCCGGTAAAACTCTTTTACATTATCGAATTCAACATTACCACTTTCATCCAGGAAGTTAGCCTGAAGTTTGTCGGATTGGGGCATCCCCAGAAAAATAACTTTGCTGTTCATCTTAGACAACGCCAGGTAGGCTTCGTTGGCAATTTCATTGACTGAAGGCTTCCTTACCGAACGTCTCTTTGATTGCAACGATTTGAAGGTGACGCTATCAAAATTATCAGTATAAAAATCGCTTTCAGCAAATGGTTTGCTATCGAAGTTGTACCACTTTTCATAGTAATTAGGATGAGGAACCAGGCCAATTACAGATCTAACTTTATTCCTTAAGTACAATAATGCCGCGTCCACAGGATCGGGAATTTGCATGCTGCCGTGCACATCATCCAGATTCATCCCGACGTTTTCTAAAAACAGGTACTTTGGGGGGTATCTGATTATGTACCCAAAGAAATTAATGCGTTCAGCAAGGTCCATATTCATATCGTATATGGCTACTCGTAAAACGTTAACCCTTTTGTTTGTTTGTTTAGCGATCGCTTGTTCAATTTCACCAGCATCTAAAAGCGCGCGATCCGTTAACGACGACCCGAGAATGACAATAGATATTGCCGAAGTATCCCTGGTGTTGTTATCGATCAAGGCATTCTCAAAGTTACTATTGTAGGCTTTAAAAATCTTCGCATAAGGCCCTAACGGGGAATAGGTATATCCCAGAAACAAGGAAAGGAAACCAAGCGCCATAAAAGCTGAATATGCCCAGACTTTAAGCGGGGGAATATCCTCGTCCATTAGTTCAATTTTTTATTTATGACCTTAAGAATAGCATTTATGGAATTCATTACCATAATATCAGACGTAGAGAATTTGACATTGAATACTTGCTCAAGTCTGGTTATCAGCGCCAGGTGATTTAGAGAGTCCCAACCCGAAAGCGTGCTTGACGAACTTAGCGCACTGATGTCCTTAATTTCGACCCGGAAAATGTCGGCCGCATTGGTGATAACCGTATCCAGCGTCTTTTCACTTTTGGCAAGCGGAGCAGCGTGTTTTTCGGAAATTATGCTTTTTAGTTTTTCTACCTGGACTTTACCGCTGATGCCACGCGGGAATTCATCAAGGTAATGAATTTCGTGGGGTACTTTTTCGGGTTCCAGGTTCTCTCTCAGGAACTTGAAGAGGGCAGCGTCAGTCAATTTGACGTCAGGGTGAAGTACTATGCAGGCTACTATCTTTTCGGTCAAGATTTGATCTTGCAACCCAATCACTTTACATTCATCGACTTCATTCACCTTGAGCATAATCTCTTCAATCTCCTCAGGCTGCACTCTGAACCCACCAGAATTGATCATACTCTTCTTCCTTCCCACGATCTTCACAAAACCCTCTTCATCCTGCAGCGCTATATCACCAGAATATAACCAGCCATCAACTAAGACCTTGTCAGTAGCCTCCGGATTATTGAAGTACCCTACCATGATGTGGTCCCCCTTTAACAGCAGTTCTCCTTTTTCACCCGCTGCTCACCTCCCCTCCCTCATCGTTAATAATTTTTATACTGCAATCAAAGGGCTTCCCAATAGTACCTATCTTGAACGTTTCTGGACTTGGTCCACAGAAAATACTACCGGTAACGGTTTCTGTTAAGCCGTAAATGTTAACAATTTGAATCTTAAATATAGATGAAACCGAATGCCACAATCGTTCATCCAAGATATGCCGCAACGGAAATAGCGAACTTAAAATCAGGCGTTTGAAAACTATCCTCAAAATTCTCGTGATATTTTTCAAAAAACGAGAGCAATGTTGGTGCAACAAAGAGATGCGTTATTTTGTATTTGTAGACCGCATAGTAGATCAAATCCAGTCGGGCAGTGTCCAACTTAAACGGACTAAACCATGTGCCACCACTGTACAAGGCCAACATGGGCCCCTGATTAATCCCATCCGTATGATACAGATTGAGTAAGTTCAGGATATTAACACCATCCTCAAATGCGTAGACATTCTTAAGTGTTTCTAAGTGCGCAAATAGATTCTTGTGAGAAATCACCACACCCTTAGGATCGGATGTGGATCCTGATGTGTACATCATATAGGCAACACAAGCTGGATCCAGTGTTTTTGGGTATTTGGGTATCACATCCGTCAGAACGTTGAGACATGCAGGATAACTGATGATCTTGTGCTTCATGATCTTGCTTCGATGGACTCGCTTGGGAAAAAATCTTTTTGAATAGTGTCTTCTTTCCTTCATTGGCTTTCTTAATGACTATGCAATTTAAATCCGGAATCCTCCATTCCTCTTTTAACGCACTATCAATGAAAAACGCATCTGGCTTCGCTGAATCAATAATGGAATGCATCCTGTCGGCTTTCGCGTTTGGGTCAGATAATATCACCGTTAGCCCATATCGGTAGGCCGCGATTGTGATTTCAGCCACGCTCCGCTTATCGTTAGTCGACAACACTATTTTATCGCCCTCCTTCAAGCCAAGACCATCGAAGATTAAACTCAACTTATCAACGCAGGACAATAAATCGCCATAGGTGACAGTCTCGCCATCATGCAAAACTGCAAACACTCTTTTCGGGTATGACTTCGCCCGTTCTAAGACTTCAATGATGTTCATAAGTATTTTTCCAAGACATTCCGTAATACTTTTCCATTTTCGTTTCGTGGTATTCTGTCAATAACCCGAATTTGAGAGGGTATTTTATCAGCCCCGATTTTGTCCGTAATTGCTCCAACAACGCGCTCAACAACATTTATACTACCTGTCAAATTCTCATTTGTCTCTAAGAAAAGTGCGATTTTTTCCGCCTCATCCTGAAAATATGAAGTTGCATACGTATCAATAATAAATGGCAATTGTTCAATTGCCTCTTCTATGTCTTTCATAAAAACGATTTCGCTGCGCGCAGTCTTGATGAATTCCGTCTTTCTGCCAATGAGTTCAATGCCACCCGTCGCATCTACTTTCGCTAAATCACCGGTATAAAACCAACCTCGCTCATGAATACCTGTAGCGTCTCCGCCATTCCAGTATCCGTTTGAAACGCAATATCCATGAATTCGCAATTCTCCAACCTCGCCACTTTTTACTTTATTCTTATTTTCGTCAACTATTTGCAGTACACAATCCACCGCATTTCCTATGCAATTTCCATCGAAATGATGGGTGTCCAAAGGCTCTCCGATGCAAAACCCTGTCGTTTCCGTCAAACCGTAATAGTTAATAATGTGCTTATTGGTTCTTTCAAAAAATGATCTTCTCAGGTGGGAAGATAGCTTACTTCCAGTACTCAAGACAAGCCTTACCGTCGCGGTTAGGTTCTTTACGTCCTTCTGCATTAAAAACTGATTCAGGAGACTTGGACTTGCAATCAAAATAGTTGTACCCGATTCGTAAACAGAAGCCAGGAGATCTCTGATGTTGCGCTTTTCATCAGCGGATGGAAGGATACATGAGGAACCTGATTCAGCGGTTACGATGCACGCATTTCTTAATCCGCTCATGGAGTCCAAATGCCCAAAGGAAAAGTATCTGTCATTATTATCCCAACGGTAAGTTGACACCATATTTAAAGCACTTTGGAATAATTGTCCATGCGTAAGTAAAACTCCTTTTGGGGCGCCGGAAGAACCCGATGTATGCAAAATTATTGCTATATCGCTTTCTGATAATTCAGGTAACCCGCTAGGTTCCATAGTCTCCATTAGCCATTCAGAGAAATACAACTTATCAGGAATGTTGTTCTCGCGCTCGTTGTCAAAAAGAATTACCTTGTCGCGCCATTCTTCGGCCAGTGCAAATTCATGAAATAAGAATATTAATTTGGGATTATATTCTGGTATCAGATTAATAAAAGACTTATCGGGAAGAGAAGATGCAATCGGGATGAATACGACGCCCAAATCCATGCAAGCCCAAAACAACCCCATGGATTCGAAATGAATATCTGCGTGCAGCATTATCCTGTCTCCCTTTTTTACACCATGCTTGGCTAAGCGTAAAAGCAATGCATTTTACGATACTGTCAAATTCCTGATAGGTGTAGAAAGTATTATCGTATCGATCGGAAACATATGTGTTGCCGGAAAAAGAAGTTACCGCGCGCTTCCACAAATGCTGCAAATTCATCCTTTCGGCTCCTTCAGTGTAGGTTTGGTACGCTAAGAAATGCTGCAGCCTGACATGTCTTTCATGGACCGGGAGTATTTGTAAAATGTCCAAATTCTGCAGTTGGGAGATCACTGTTTTCAGGCTTTGTTCATCCATGTCTAAAATATTCCTGATAAATGCTACGGATCGACACTTCTTGGCCCAATACAACACCATCGACTCTACATCTGACAGCGTATATCCGATCGTATTTTTGATTCTATCAACATAGACCGGATGATTTTCCAATAGACTCTTTATTTCGTCCGCAAGTTCATCGCGTCGCAGAATGATCGAATTCGTTGAATCAGTTTCCAGCAGCGGGTTCGGAATTAAGAATCCGTCTGCCAATGCAAAAAACTCATAGTAGTTGAATGCGGACAACTGGTTATTCAAGTCAACGTTGTTCGCCGATAAGGCAACCAGTCCATTGTAGTCCGAGGTATTCGGATTCGCCGTCATGGCGTATTTTGGGTTGTCGCTTTTTCTAAATAAGTCCGGCTCGGAAAAAACATATCCTTTCTTATTGACTTGCTTCAATTCCTTAAAAAATGAATCGTACACATTGCCATGAATCAAATCACCACCGCGTTGGAAGAAGGGAGAAGGATCGGCGTTAGCCATATGCACGTGTGGAAATAAAATATAACCATCGTCAGTCGATATCCTTACTAACTCATTGATCAGCGTGGATCGCAATTGCCTGTGCAGAAGATCAAGGCAGAAAATGACTGCAATGGACTTGTCTGCGAAAGGCAAAGGCCCGCTTAACTTTCCAAATGCGACTTTGACATTTGAAGGGTGATCTTCGTTGGCGTACCAATAGGCGAAACCATTGTATCCAAGCACATCGGTATCGCCTTCCCAAAAACTGATTACCGTTTGTTCCGGAAATAAACCCGCCAGCATTGAGGACGTCCAACCGGCTCGATTACCGATATCAAGGATAACGTCCCCCTTTTTTAAGCTATTTTTTAAAAGGTGTATAAAGGGTTGAAACGCTTTAGTTGCTTCATTGAAAGGACTGAACAAAGCATAGATGTCAACTACAGGCCTTCTGAATTTATTTCTACAAAAGAATTCATACTTTTCTCCATCAATTTTCCCTTTAATCTTTTCCTCGATAGCTGTAGATATAGAATCAATCGCAACAGACGCCTCATTAAAAAAATACATGTTACGGATCTGCGGTATTTTTGTCATGTGTTCCATTTCTGATTGTGCCTTGTTGAGCCAGGTAGGCATTTTCCAGGTAAATTAAGAAATTCGCGGCATTGAAAAAATGTTTGACGGTCTTTGGGCTGTTCCGGGAACAGGCACTTCACCGCCGATACCCAGATGTACTACTTTACGACCTGCACCCAACTTTTGCATGTGGCATGGTTTTCCACGGAAACTTCATAGAAGTAAATGCCTGCTGCGAGCCCCTCGGCTTGCCAATCATACTGGTAGTCCAAGGACTCGAACACCTTGTTTCCCCAGCGATTGTAAACGATTATAGAAGTTTTGAAACCGTAAAGGGCGGGAGTCACTCCCGGCAGGTCTCCGAATTGTATCGTAAACCTATCGTTGGCACTATCCTGCAGTCCGGGCGTTATAATATTTGGAATGAGCAGTTTGAAAACCGGCATGGGCAAGACTTTTTCTGAAATGCAAAATTCACGTACCCCAACAAGTTTTACATTATAAAGCCCATCGACTTCATAATCATGCATTTCATCTTCACTGTCGGAAGTTGTGCCGTCCCCAAAATCGAAAAACATGCGATCACCGGCACGCAGGCTATCTGAAGTATTTTTTACGCTAATCGTCGGACGCTCAGAACATTCCGCATTCCGATCGATTTCAAATGCTGGCTCAATGAGCGGAACAACAGCAAGCTGAACCGTATCTTTTTGAACACAGCCTGAGGCTTCCGTGATCATAATGAAATAACGCATAGTGTCTGGAGGACTGACAACTGGTGTAGCCAGGTTGGATTCAAATGTACCATCTTCGCTTCGCCACGCGTACTGCGCACCGCCGCTGGCCTGAAGCGTATAGGGAGCGCCAAAACACATCGCATCGTCATCCTGAACCTCCGTCAAGGCAATAAACACATCGACTTTTATTGATGTGGAATCCTTCACTTTGCAGGTACCCTGATCAATGGCCTTCAACCATACTGTGTAATTTCCGATGGTGGAATACGCATGCAAAATCATACCGGTATCCAATTTTGTAATCCTCGTACCATCGCCAAGATCCCATTCAAAAATTTCTCCCCCAATGCTGCGATTCTGGAAAACGATCGTATCGGGTATACAGATCTTATTTAATCCTGGCATATCCAGCGCGGTAGAATTGGATTGTATTCTTGCTCTTAGTGAAGATAGATCAAATTTGAAGGCAGCATTATTGCAATTCCCGCTGTTATTGGTTCTGGACCACGCCCCGATTGTGGTTGGGAAGTCTGATGTAGCATCGCCCGGTTGCGTTGTCAGAAACACATCCCGAACAAACCGCATGGTATACGATCCCACTTTTGTCGAAACGGCTGGTGCCCCCGTCAACATGGGTGCGTGATTGTGTGCCACCCAAATATGTGCCATATAGAAATTGAGAACCGTCATCGGTTAGCACCATGAAATAGAAATCTGATCCGCTTGTGGTCTTTTGGTATGCATCGCCGGTGATCGGCATGCCCACTGTATTACTTTGCCAGAAACCCGACCTCGCGTTGATGGCACCGCCCCATCCGGCCATGTAAAGATTATTGCATTCGTTTACGATAAATGCAGTTGGCGATATATCCGGGATTCCCCGGCCTGAACCAAAGACAGTGGAAAAAATTAGTGTTGTCAGGGAAGCATCAAACTTTTGTATAAACTGACCACTGTTTGGATTGTTGTACACCCCAGGCGTGATGGGAAAATCGCCGGATGTCTGGCCGTATACGTAAACCTCATCATCCTCATTCAAGTCCAAAAAATATATTTGATCAAATGATGATGTACCCGTAAAAGTAGCGTCATAAATAACATCCCCGGCGGCACTAATTCTCGCAATCCATCCATCAGCATCGCCGCCGATCTGTTGCTGGTATGCACTGCCCGTAACCGGGAAATCTGCGCTTGTTGTCCCTCCTGCGATCAGTACATCTCCTGCCTCATTAAATTTGAGTGTGTGGGACGCATCCGCGCCTGCACCACCTAAAAAGGTAGACCATAAAATTTCTGACAATGCCGGATTAAACTTCAATAGCAAAGCGTCTGTTGGACCCCCATTGTAGGTGAGATCCAAACCGTCAACAGCGGGGAAATTTGATGATGCGGTGACCGTACTGATATAAATATTATTCTCGTTCATCTGTAATAACGTCGCCCCTAAGCTGATCACCATAGTTTTTTGTAAGCGGGCCAAAGCTGGGATTTAATCCGTCGTTTTGATTTCCACCGACCAGCGTGGAGCCCAAAAGCTGGTCTCCATTCTTGCTTATGCGTGCAACGAAAATGTCTGATCCATGGATGTAGTCAATTACATTAAATGCGAATGTTCCACCATTGAACGTCCTATCGAAAGCGCCAACAGATGTGGGAAAATCGGAGGAGCTTGTGGTGCCCAGAACGACCAATTCTTCGCTGGAGTTCATCACGAGACTATGGGGTGATTCCGATTCACTACCACCCAAATACGTAGCATACAGTAGCTGATGGCCGGCCGAGTCGTACTTTAATATACCGATGTCATACAGGCCGCCATAATCTACCTGGAAGGCGCCAACCGTTGCCGGAAATGTACCCCCCGCGTTGACCAGACTTGTCACGCCGGCAGAATATAAATTTCCATTTTCACCTGGGGTTGCCGTACTCCCCCAGTTATCCGCCGTCGAACCCGAGTAGGTTGAAAAGATCAGCAACGGATCAATAACGAGTTCGTAGCAGTGGTCGTAACCGTTATCAAAAGCAAAGGAAAGACGGTTGCCGCGCAATACGTAGTGACATGCTACATACGTCTTTATGCCCTCAATGTATTGGTATGCAACAGGCTTTTTTTCGATGATATCCCCAAACGGCGTGCTTACCACGAAATCCCCATCGCCATTAATTTCAAGCCTTTCGGCTCCATTATACCCTACCAATACCTGCCCGGGATCACCACCGGGGGCCACTACAAAATCGTACTTCACGTTAGTCCCTGCCGCGTACACTTTAAGATCGACGCCGCGATATACAGCCGGATACAAAATACCATCATATGCATAGGCATTGCTTGCCCACCGGCAAGAATCGTCACCCAGGAAATAATTATAGTATGCGCCGGATTTGCCAAAGGGTATCGGGACAACCTGCCTGTTGGCACCTATGAAGTCAACAACGATGGCAATTCCATTAATCTTTTGATCACGCCGGACAAATCCGCCTGATTCGTTATTTGATTCATGCGTGTGCTCATGCAACGCCTGCATTTTTTTCTCGTCCAGAAAGTAATAGCTAAAACCACCTGGTTGAACAGACATTCTTCCACCTGGCACCCTGGCAGAAAATTGAATTTCGGCAGGCCATTGATTTTTGTTCTCAATGAACTTGACAGCCGGCAACGGATCAGCCAAGATTGCACTTGAAGAGACAAACCAACACAGCAGGAATGCAACGTTGTTCCTGGATATCCACACCATACACAAAACAATTATATCAAGGCTCTGCACAGCAAGATACGCAAACGGCCACGAAAAGGCTAGGCCATGAGGGCGCCAAACCATTCCAAGTCCTTTGCTTGCACGTTCATTACCGGATCATTAATGCCAAAGAAATCATAATGCCTAGCCATTGCGTAGGTCAACCGCCGAGGAAACCTGTAAACACGAATAAAACTCGTTTAATTGCCGCCGTAGGGTATAGCATCCCTGAATATTTCTTTCCCTAACACAAAGTTTTTGTCTACTTGCCAGAATCCCACATCGATGAATCCGTCTTCGTAGATTCTAAGCTTCACAAAACCGTTAACTGCCATTGCAAATCTTGAATACTCTTTTTTCTTCACGAAAGAAGTCTTGGCACCAGAACCGCTCACCACAAAATGCGAACCGCCCTTGTCAATATATTGTAAAGCGTGCTCGTGTCCGGAAACATATATACTCCCCTGATTAGATTCCATCAGCTTTACTATTGGCTCAGTCATTTCCTTGTAGGACGAATGCGCTATATCTTGATAATCACCAAACCATTTTCGATATAAAGGGTATATGGATCCAATGATAGGAATCGGGAGATAAAGAATCGGGCTTAATGCTGTCAGCGGGAATATGTGTTCTTTTAGCTGAAAAACACCTCCATGTTCACCATAGCTAATCACAGGGTGATGCGCGGCCAGGATAATGCGTCTTCCGGTGTTGCGCCGGAAGATATCGCCAAGGAGGCGCTGGAAGTCGCCAGGTGTACCCGCATCGCACTCGCCATGAGCCCCGGGCTTCTCCGAGCGGTGAAGAAACCATTGCGTATTCAGAATCACCAAAACTGCCTTGTCTCCAAGTGGAATTTCCACAGGACCCGGGCAACCATCCCGTGGCAACAATGTAATGTTATCGGCCCGCAACGAGTCCAGCCATCGTTGCTGGTTTCTTACCTTGGCAAGGCCATTTCTTTTACCACGATCCCAGTCATGATTGCCTGGAACAAATATGCCCGACGCGTCCAATCCCTGAATGTAGGCAGTCTGCGCCCTCATAATACCTTCTGCCTCCGTTCTTCGTTTGTCTCCCACATCAGGCATGCCATTGGGATAGATATTGTCACCCAGGTAGACAAGCGTAGTGTTTGGGCCGCAAGCCATAATCTGCTGCCGCAAGATACCACCCAGTGGTTGCTCCATAATTTCAGGCTCTCCACTATCGCCGACAAAAAATAGGGTGTACGCAATATTGGCATGACCATCCTGACCCGAGAGACAAAAAGGGAATATCACGAGCAGCAGGCAAGACGAGAATATTGTCACAACAGGATTTGAAAAGCGAGGGAATCTTAGCTGCATCATATCAAATTTCGCCAAAGCGCTGCTGCCCACTAACCCTTGCGTTTGGGCACTTCATGAACCGACTATACCTTATGAGCCGGGGCCAAGTTACGCAATGTGGCAAAAGGAGCATAACCACCGGCCCGTTGAAGCAGCTAATGCGAGAATTATAATTTACTTTAAGTGCAAAGAAAGCATGGATGGGCAATTGTTGTGGTAAAAACCGCTAGCAGCGCAGAACGCGGTGTATTGGTGGATACTTAAGTTACCGCAACGAAAACTATTTTTCGAAGACCGCTCAAAGACTTTTTATCAGCGGCCCGGATACCTCGGATTGTTTCTTTAAGAAGCAAAATATGCAAAGACCAAGTTGAACTATGACCGTTGATGCGATGGTAATAAATACTTCCATAACTCTGCCGTTTAATTATGTTATAAATGTAACCGAATACATTAAACGGCTTTATCTACAGTTGTTTATCAGTCTTTACTTCCGATAATTGATCAAATAAGCCTTCGAATGGTTTTGAGAAAAGCTATTCAGTCAGCGCACAACAAGTCCCAGGCAATCTGATAGCCGACTACTTTAGCAAGAACAGGGCTCGATGTAAGCAATTGGTTTCAGTTTACCTCGAAGGACTATATCGAATAGTATTAGCGAATCTGCATACGCCTTGGAATCCATCCCCCAGTGAGCCGTAATACGCTCCGTCTTCCTCAATATGTTGAAATCCCGTTGACTCGCTATGGTAGAATAGTGGATATATGCTTTGGCCATTTACAGCAAAGACATGCGCCTGTTGCCGTGAAGTGTTTTCCATCAGCGTTTTAACCCGGATTATCAAAGATGAACCAGCGCTGAAGCGCGAACTGAGACTTATGACGGACGATCTAATGCCTAGCACCGCACCTCGATTCAACTCCTGTGCAAGAAAGGTCCTCAGGGAAAGAGACCCAGCGCGCATGAGAAAGTCGGATCATCATAAAGCATCTACCAACTTCTGAATCAGCTCGTTAGCTTGCTTATGCTCTTCCGGAGATGTCAACTCCCTGTATTGGTTCAGAATTCTCACGGCTTCTTCGAACTCTTTATTCATCGCCAACGTGAGACCGAGGTTGAAATAGCTATTCGGAAATGATGGTTCTACTTCAATTGATATTTCGTAATGCGCTTTGGCCAACGGAAAATTTCCAAGTTCCCCGTATAGGTTGGCCAGATTATAGTGGGATTCAAAATGCCTGGGTTCGTGTCTTAGTGAAAGCGTGAAGTAATCCACTGCTTTGGTTTGATTCCCATCCTGCCACTCAATTATCCCAAGATTACAATAGGCATCGGCGGGAGAATCGGCGCTATCGATGGCTTTCAAATAAAGGCTTCGCGCACCTTCTTTATCCCCTTGATCATCAATGATTAATGCCTCATCAAACGGGGAAAGTTTATTGAGACGCACAACTTTTCCGCCCGAAAAAAGATTTAGTTGCCCATGACGCTCAAGAATGGCGCCCTTCCGCTTTCGGACGCGATGAGGACCAAATTTTTCAGGCTCGGGGATTGGAAATTTTACAACCTTTGTCATTTATCAGCGCAAAGGTAACAGTAATCTCCTAACAGTCATCGAGAATATTGCTCAGCTGGCCTTTCGTCTGGTGGTCTTTTGTTTTTCTTGCTTTTCTTTTTTCCCACTTGTGCCCTTGGCTTTTTCCATCGGCTTCTTGGCGGCGTCAATGCTGGCTTTGAGCGCAGTCATGATATCAACCACTTTAGGCACTTCCTCAGAGACGGTAACGACTTCCTTGCCTTGGATTTTTGCGTCTATTATCGATTTCAGCTTATCGTAGTACTGATCCTTCATTTCGATTTGCGTGAATTTCTTGGTCATTGAGTCAACAAGGGTTTTTGCGAGCTTGAGCTGGTCCTTGTCAGCTTTTACTTCCAGAAGCTGTGGCACCTCCCTGATGTTGCGAACTTCACTCGGGTATCTAAGTTTATACATAAGGATTCCCCCCTCGTGGGGAGCCATGAGCAACGGGGTTTCGCGATCACGAAGGACCACTTTTCCGACCGCTATCTTTCCAGTCTGTTTTAAGGTCTCGCTCAGAAGGCCATAGGTCTTTGCCGCCACATCCCCGTCCGGTCCAATAAAATAGGGCGTTTCAAAAAGTGTAGGATGAACTTCATCCCGATTTACAAATCCCTCAATCTCGATCACCTTTTCACTCTTCAATTTAACTTTTTCAAAATCCTCTTGTTCGATAATCACGTACTGACCAGGTTCGTATTGGTAACCTTTAATGATGTCTTCAGACCGAAGTGCCGCTCCGGTGATTTTGTCTTTTTTTTCGTAACTGACGGGGTTGTGGCCTTCTTTCGACAGCAGGTTAAAACTTATCGTTTTGCCGGAGTCAATCGCATTGTAAATCCTTACCGGGATAGTTACCAAGGAAAATTGTATGTGGCCTTTCCAGATCGCTCTCATAACATAGTAAGTTAGATTAAAAAATGAATCAGGAGCTGCTAAGTTATTGAAAATGTATGAGTTTTAAAATTATTGAACATAATTTTAGTGCCGTCGCGATACGCGATTGATCGCCAGCGGATTGCTGGGGAAAACAAAAAGTAATTCCCGGGGCAGCCTCAGTAGGCGGTTCTGATGCTGGCTTTCAAATCGTGAAGAATGGTATACAAGCCAAAATACGTTCTATTAATATACAATGCGTCCCGAACACCCCTTGCTTTCTTTGATTCGCGCAGCTCCTTCATCATGGAGATTTTTTGCCCAAAAGAATAAAGTTCCTCGAAATAAGCATCGTCCGCAAAATCGAATACGGCTGAGCGAAACGGCCTTCCAAGCAACTCCACCAGGGTAGTGAAGATGGATGAAAAGAAATCTTTTTCCGCAGGCGTATCCTCGGTATATACAAAATTTAGCTGTCGAAATACCTTTTCTCTATTCTTTGAATTTTTAAGGATTTCGGGGTCTAAAAGTTGAAAGTAAATCTTGTAAAAGCTTTCCGAAATTTCCTTCACACAACCAAAATCAATGACGCCTAATTTGATGTCTGGGGTAATGATGAAATTACCGGGATGGGGATCAGCATGCACAGCTCTGAGGGTGTGCATTTGGAAATGATAAAAGTCCCACATAGCCTGGCCCAATTTATCACGCTCCACCTGTGGCAGCTGTTGTTTGAGCACTGCACTGAGGGCGTTCCCTTCAAGCCAGTCCATAGTAAGAATCTTCGGCGTAGAATATTCAGGATAGTAACGCGGAAAAACGATGTTGTTAATATGTCGCGTTTTTTCAGAAAGCTCCATAGATCGCTGAAGTTCAAGCACGTAGTCGGTCTCTTCCAGCATTCTGGATTCTACCTCCTGAATGAATTCGTCGTATTCAACCGGGTTCAGCTTAAACATGGTTAGCGCAATAGGTTTGACCATAGCCAAATCTGACTTAACACTATCGCCCACGCCCGGGTATTGAATTTTTACCGCGAGTTTTTTCTCTCCAAGAACAGCCTGATGCACCTGGCCCATGGAAGCAGCATTTACTGCTTTGTTGGTAAAAGTGTCAAAAACCTGTTCAGGCCCTTTCCCAAAGTATTTCATAAACGTTTTGACCACCAGTGGATAGGACAGTGGTGGGGCACTATACTGGGCCATTGAAAATCTTTGCTGATAAGCGGTAGGAAGCAGATTCTTATCCATACTCAGCATTTGCGCAACTTTTAAGGCACCTCCTTTTAATTCGCTAAGCGAATTGTAGATGTCGGTCGCATTGTCTTCATGCAATTGATCCCTGGTCATCGCAGGATTCATGAATTTCTTGCCGTAGTGTTTAAGGTAGTTCGTTCCTATTTTCGCACCCGTAGATATGAATTTAGAAGCCCGATGCACTTTTGTTACCGGGATGCGGTCGTATTCTTTCACGTTAGCTGAGCTGGATAATTAATACAATTTATTTTGATAAAGGAATTTGGCGAAGTCGATTGTTGTATCAACGACACCTTTTCCGAGCAAATCGAAAGCCAGGTTGACTGACTTCTCAATTGCAGCGTCTGTTTTTTCGAAGCCGGGGCTATCATCTTCTTTCCAAAACATAAGGACAAAACCCATATGTAACCAAAAGAGTTGTGGGTATCTGTTATCAATCACCGGACGCTTTGCAAGTTCACCAGCAACTTTTCCTTCGTTCAAAATCGATTGAATAAATTCTTCAAATCGAACTTTGAATGCTTTGATGTACGCAGGAACGAGGGTAGGTTTTTTTGAATTATCAAACTGAAAAAGAACATAACTGCGGTTTTGTTTTAGTTCTTCGAGCAGCGTGAAATAGAACGCTAATACTTTTTCTCTTGCCGTAAAACCGCTGAATTCTTCATCCCCGTGTAGTCGTTCTATGGTGTGGTCGATAAAACCTTTCCAAATATCTTTTTCCAGTCCATCAAAGGAGCCCGTGTGGTCGTAAAATTCGTTCTCCTTGATGCCAAGGTCGAGGCAGAACTTGTATACTGATGCCGGCCTTTTGCCCTGCGTAAGGACATGTTCAACATATGCAGCCTTTACTTGGGCATGTGAAGCTTTGTTCCCAGTCTTACGCGTGTTTTTTTTCGTCTTTTCCATCAGTATTTAAACACTATTTCCAGGAAAGAGTTTGCACTAACCAGGAGAATATTTCGTTAAATTCCCGGGTCATGAGAATCATCTTCATTATATCGATCGTATTTTCGGCTACATTTGCCTGTGCCCAGGAAAAACACGCGGACATAAAGAAACTTTATCGATCAGCCGAGCAGGCATATGAAAGTGCCAATTATACGGAAGCGCTCATTGCCCTTGACGCTTGTATAAGGGAGGATCCAGGCTATGCAGACGCATACCTGACCAGAGCTGCAACCCGTGAGCGGCTGAAAGATTTACAAGGTGCACATACCGATTACAATATCTATTTGGACTTAGTGCCCAATCAGCCCGACGCTTTGTACAGTCTCGCTGTTCTGCGGTACAAAATCGGAATGTATGCGCAAGCGAAGGAAGACCTGCTCAAGCTACTGACGTTACCGCCGGGAGAAACTACCACGGTCTACTTCAAGGTGTCTGCTTCCAGCGCCGGTACAAATCAAATCACGACGGCCCAGAGCGCTTTCAGACCTCAGCTTTACAACTACCTTGGACTGGTTGAGACCAAGTTGAACAACTATACAGCCGCTATTCAGTGGTTGGATTCTGCGATTGCCTTACAAAACAAAGAACCAGATTATTATGTCAACAGAGGAATAGCCAAAGAAAAAAATAATGATAGTACCGCCATGAGCGACTATCAAAAGGCCCTTTTGTTGAACCCTGAACATACGGCGGCGCTCCACAATGCGGCCGTCATGAAACGCGTTATGGGTGACAACAATGCATCATTAAGCCAACTTGAAAAAGCGATCGAGAGCGACTCCAGCATGCTGTACCCATATCTGGAACGCGCCTATCAGCGAATGGAAGGCGGTTATTACAAAGGTGCGTTGGAGGATTACAGCCGCGCGTTAGCGATAGATGGCAGTAATCCTGAAATATGGTTAAACCGGGGTATTGCGAAAGAGAAATCCAATGATCTGAAAGGAGCATTCTCTGACTACACCAAAGCGATCGAACTCAATGAGAAGTTTGAAAGGGCCTGGCTCAACGGGGTAATGTGCTAACAAAACAAGGAAAGTATAAGGAAGCAAGCGAAGATTATTCGGTGGCAATTACGTATAATCCCGATTATGCGTATGCTTTCTACAATCGCGCAATAGCCAGACAAAAAATGAAACAAACTGAACAAGCTTGCGAGGACCTGCAAAAAGCGGAGGCGTTAGGGCAAGCCGTAAGCGAGAAGATGAAGAAAGAAATTTGCAAGTAATTACGCTACCACAAAGCTTATTCAAGATCTGGTCTTAACCTGATAAATACAGGTTCGCGAAACATCTCTTCGGAGGTTATCATCGCATAGCTCACCTCGACTGCAATTTTGGGCTCCAGCCATGTTGATACTTTTTCATCCAATAGTTTGCCTACCAAGGCTGGCTTTTTTACTTCCTTGATACTGTGCAATACCTTCGATATCGCTATCATTGTTTTGTCACTGAAACCTGTGCCTACTTTTCCCCGATATTGAAGACCACTGTCTGTTTTCTCGGCGATATGCAAGGCCCCAAAACGTTGATTGCGATTTCCTTTCCCCTTAGTATAGCCGACAATGATGCAGTCTGCCGTCTGACGCACTTTGACCTTAATCCAGGAATCAGTGCGTCTTCCTGGCAAGTATTTACTATCCTTGCGCTTCGCCATTATTCCCTCAAGGGCGTGCATTTTGGCAGCATTAAACAAAGATTCGCCATCCTCCACATGTTCACTGAAACGAAAAGGCGTGTCAGGACGCATTGTGTCTTTTAACCATTCCTTCCGCTTCAACAGGGGTTCATTCGTAAGCGACCGGCCATCCAGATAGAGGCAATCAAAGACGTAACAATAAATCGGGTTCGTTTTGGACAATTTTTCAATTGTTCTTGGTCCGGTGCTCATTAACCTGTTGATAACGCGTTTGAAAATTGGCCTGCCTTTATCGTCAAGGCAGACAATTTCTCCATCAAATAAGCCATTCGTTGCGCGGAAGGCTTTGGGCCCGATTTGCAATTCGGGGAACTGGAGGGTAATATCATTTTGATTGCGGCTCTTAATTACAATCTGATCATCCTCCAGCGTAATGAGCGCACGGATTCCGTCCCATTTGACTTCAAAAATATACTCGAGGCTACCCGGCGGGGCTACACGGTTTTCAGATAGCATGGGAAGGACATCATGATGAAGGTAGTTCATTTGAGGTTCGTCTACCCTTTCGAGCAGCCATTCTTTTTCCTTCATTTTATGAATGCGATACTCCCCGGTGACCTCTTTGCTGTTTAATCGAAAGTAAAATCCATCCTTTTTTTCCTTCGTGATCTGATATCGCCCGAAGGCATAAATCCACATATCACCTGCGCCGTATTGTCCTTTGGGAATTTTTCCATCGAATGCTAAATATTCCAGCGGATGATCCTCTGTTTGAACAGCCAATCGTTTTACTCCCGGATACGGCGGAAGACCTTTTGGAACTGCCCACGATTTCAGCACACCATCCTGCTCTATCCGCAAATCGTAATGCAACCTTGTTGCATGATGCCTGTGCACTACGAATCTGTTCCCACTTTCCGCGTTGAATTTTGCTGATGGCTCGGGGGTTTTATTGAAATCTCTCTTCTTAGCGTAGGCCTCAAGTTGCGCCGGGGACTTGTGCTTGATGCCTTGCGGATTTGAATTTTTTTTTCTCGTCGTCGCTTTTGCGCGTTTGGTGTGCAGCGCCACCGCATAGGCATCAAACCCTTCCCACGCGTCTCCATCGCGCAAGACCTTGTCTATGGCATTTTTGATGTTGAATGCCAGGGGGTTTTTGACGTTTTCGAGCTCCTCCCAAGTTATTGGCATTGAAACAGGCGCTCCATTCCTACCCCTGAGGCTATAAGGGGAAACGATACTCTGCCCTGGACGAATACGATAAATATCAACGAGCACGCGTCCTTTTCGGGCTTCCTTCTTAATCTGCAGCGTAACAAGCTGCTGATGCTGTGTTACAAAAGGTTTTGCGATATTCTCGGCGGCCTCAAATACTGTGTGAAAGTCCCAATTGGGTTCAATGGGACAACAGATGTGCAGGCCTTTCCCGCCGGTTGTTTTGACAAATGTTGTGTATCCGTATGTCTCAATGCACTCCCTTAATTCCAGCGCTATGGGTATTAGGTCCTTGAAGTCATACACTTCTGGCGGATCCAGGTCGAAGACCATGTAATCCGGTTTTTCGAAGTTCGGCCTGCGACTATGAAGTTGATGAATTTCGAGTGCCGCCAAATTTGCCAACCATACCAGGAGTGCCGGCTCTGTCGCAATGATGTAGTCTTTCTTCTCCTTTCCCAGTGTTATAAACTCGATCCAATCAGGTGCCCATTCAGGCTTGTTTTTCTGATAGAAACTCTCACCGTCAATACCGTCCGGGTAGCGTATCAGGGTCAGCAATCTACCCTTAACATGATTAAGCAGCGTCGGTGCAATTTTTAGATAGTATTCAATCACCTGAGCTTTAACAAAACTGTCCTTAGGGAAAAGAATCTTATCGAGGTTTGAAAGTTCAATTTCCCGCTTGCCTACGCTTGCCCATTGTGTTTTTTTCTTTGCCATTCAGGCTCCTCTGGTATATGGAGCATTCTTAAAGTTAATGAATCCACAGCATAGAAATGCGACTAGCATTCCGCTGATACTACTTACCACCAGATTTCCCAAGCCATAATCAGACGGGGCGGTTATGAATCTTACAACTACGACAACCACTGCGATAAGCACACACAGGAACCAATATAAAATTCTGGGTACTGTATTGATTTCCGCTTCCGAAGGTTTCATAAAGCATAGATAGATCACGACTGCAGATAACCCTACAGCCGAGCTAATCTGCTGAAGTGCATAGAAAAGTGGATACTTTACCCCTTGAAAGAGTACGTATGTGTCTTTGTAAAAAGGAACTGTGCGAACAAAGTAGGTATTATTATGTGTGAAACTATCCCAAAATATATGGGATGCTGCCCCAAGCAGTGCAGAGATGACAAAAACCCACCAATGATCCCTGAGGTATTTCAAGAAATCAAAATGCAATACTTCCAGCCAACGCTTTTGGAAGAATAGCGGCATATTATTAATAAAATTCCTCTTGACGACCAAATGGAATAAACAAGATATCAAAACAGTCACGGGCAGATCGAAATAAATCAACCCTCCCAGCGTGTGACCATACGTACTGCTAACGCTCATTTTAAGAAAATACTCAAAATCTGGCGACACACTTCCCATAACTAATCCGGTAGCAGAGAAATACCGAGACCTTATTAAAGGAAAGATTAGCGCGGGATGAGCAGGCGTAAAAGGCATACTGAATATACGTTGTGTATTTCAAGAATAAAGGTAGTTTTTTGGCGGTAATCAAAAGATGGCAAACCCAAAACAGCGCACCAAATGTTTTTCCAGTGTTCAGCCGGATCTAGTCTACTACTTCCGCTACTTTACGGTTAGACAGAAATATCATGCTGTGGTTTTATGTCTATGAGTATGGAAATATAAGTAGAAATAAAAACCATGCAAACCCGCTGTCTCAATAAAAAGCAGTCGTGGGAATCAGCCAACGGGGAATGATCAACCCGTTCTGGATGACAGCATCAGTAAACCTGCTAATGATCTTCCATTTTTTCTTCACGGTTGGCATACCACGCCTCCTGAAGCTGATGAAAAACATCGTGAATGGCTGTAAGCGATTCGCCGACCGTGGCATCATCTTCGTTTTTGGCAATGTCGACAAAGGCTTCCGTCTTCCTGCGAAGCAGTTGAAGCGTGGTCGCAATTTTTGCGCTATCGATGCCGTCAGGCATGGGGGATGCGAGCCATTCCGCGGCCGCTGAAGCCAGGATGGCGGCATTTTTTCTTGCAGGACCTACGTCGGCAGAATCCTTAAACGGGTGAAAAGATTCCGCCATGATCAGGTGAAAATCATCCATGGCTATCCACTGATCGCAGGCATCAACACTTTCTTGTTGATCGTGTTCATGGTGTTCTTTACCGCCTGTGCAGGCTACCATAGATCCGACCATCAGCAACATCCATATCTTTTTTACAGTTTCAACTTTGTTCATGTCCTTAGTTCAAATGCTCTATGTATGATACTATTTTTCAGGTGTGCGATATTTTCTGTTGCCCTCCAGTCTTTTAATAAGCCACTTAAGTCCGTTTAAATACAAGGTGATGAAAAGCAGTAAAGTCATACACCAGATTATAGAAACATTAAAGTAAAGCGTATCGATATAATATCCCGCAAAATGCTTGGTGGGTTGATACAAATTGGCAGAGAAATCCAGTGCATTTGACGGTTTATGATCGTCTAAGAAAATCGGATAAATCTTTTGTACCAGTGTTCCTTTATACTCTACTATGCGCTCAGGCGAAGTGATGTTTTCAACTGCATCCGTTACTGCCTTATTCGTATACCGGCTTCTAAGCGCATCAAATCGGCCGGCTTTTTCCGGTGTATCTGTCAGTTCGAGAATCATTTTATCCTTTTGCTTCGTCGCCTTCTCAGCCTTCGAGAGATAATAGTTACCCAGTTTGTCCAGAAATCTACCGGCCGTCAGCAGGACTGTCGAGTCAAGTTCTCCTATTGCCAGTTGACCAACTTCTGGAAATTTGTCTTCCCCGATAAATTTTAACTCGTTCTAATTTCATTCCTCAAGACCGTAAGGGAATTAGCCATTTTTGCAGCATTTGTATTACGCCATTCTCTCTTGTTGTTCAGGCAATAAGATAGTTTTGATTCCAGTGCCGGAATATAGTACACACGCTTGTACTCGGCTTCTGCAATAGTCTTTTCCAGGGGGTAAAATTGTTCTTCAAAAGGGTTGTCCCTAAACTGGGTTACCATGAACGCTTCAAATGCCCACCTTGATGCCATCACCTCGCCTATTAACGGCACGCCAATAGGCTTCCCCACTTTTGGGTTGAACTTGTCGAAGCTAATAACAACGCCACTTAAAAGCAGTTGAGGAATTACAAGCAGCGGAATCAAGATATATATGGTTACTGCGGAATCGAACGCGGCCGAGATATTTAGACCAAGCATGTTGGCAAAACAAGAACAACTGAAAAGAATAATCCAATACCGTAATTCCGATAATGGAATCTCAAGAATAGAATTGCCGATAAATATGAAGAGCATAGTCTGTATGGCGGAGATGGTAAACATTACACTTACCTTGGATACCAGATAGCTGCTGCGACTAAGGTGAAGAAACTCTTCACGTTTCAATATCTTTCGATCACGAAAAATTTCCTCAGCACTCATGGTAAGTCCGAAAAACAACGCTACCACCACGCTCATGAAAAAATAGACAGGAATATTGCTGTTGTGGAAAAAGCTATAGACAGGTTCACCATCCACTGTGCGATCAAAATACTTCACCATGAATGCGATGAAGAAGGAAAGCACGGGGGCTTCTAATAGATTTATGTAAAGGTATTGCTTGTTGGCAATCTTTGCGAGGACGTCGCGGGTAACAAACACCCGGAACTGCTTCATCCAATTTGGAATTTCCTGCAGAACGGGGAGCGTGTCCTCGACTTGATCAATTTTAGCGATTTTGATCTTTTGCTTAAAGTATTGATACCATTGCCCGGCGGAAACTTTTCGCGTGTTGGTTAAACGTCCATACTCGTTCACAACGCGTGTCTCAATAATACTGAAGATTTGTTCAGGATTTATGTTGCCGCACTCAGGGCAAGCGCCTTGTGATTTGTTTGCAGCGTTAATAATGTCGCGAAAATATAAGACGGATTCAATTGGGTTGCCATAATAGATTTGAAAACCACCGACATCCATGATTACGAGTGTATCGAACATTTTAAAAATGTCTGAAGACGGCTGGTGAATCACGACAAAAACCATCTTTCCACGCAAGGACAATTCCTTCAACAAATCCATTATGTTTTCGGAATCTCTTGACGACAAACCAGAAGTAGGCTCGTCTACAAATAGAAGCGTTGGTTCGCGTAGCAGTTCAAGGGCAATATTTAATCTTTTGCGTTGGCCTCCACTGATCGTCTTGTGTAGTGGAGAACCTACTTTTAGATTTCGAATCTCCGTAAGACCCAGGTTTGCGAGCACGCGGATAACGAGCTCAATTATTTCCTTTTCAGTGTACTGGTCGAAACATAATTTCGCTGCATAGTACAAATTTTCAAAAACCGATAGCTCTTCGATGAGCAAATCATCCTGGGGAACGTACCCTATTACACCCTCTACCTTTTCCGGATGCTCATGGATGTCAATACTATTTACGATTACTCGTCCACTCGAGGGCTTTTCTGATCCGTTGAGTACGTTTAGCAGCGTTGATTTCCCAGAGCCACTCGCACCCATCAACCCTATAAGTTTGCCGCCCTGCTCTGCTATATTAATATTTTGAAGACCAGCCCTGCCACTCCTGAAGTGATAGAAAATGTGATCTGCCGTGAAAGTTATCCGTGACTGATGCTCATCCGTTAGAAACTTCCCGATGATATCGCTGTAATAGATCGGGCCGACATTGTCCCCGCGAATCGTACTTCCTGTAGGGAAAACATCAATTTTCCTGCTTTTCAGTAAAATGCTATTGAGGTAAAGCGTTGTAATGCCAAGGTATTTAATTAGGTAAATATCAGAATCCGGGAGATGAAGAATGGCGATCAAACCGGTCAGATCCCGCTCAATAATCCTTGGACCAGGATATTCTCCGGAGCCTTCATCAATAACCAATACGTTCTTGGACGCCAACTCATCAATATCATGTCCGGTTACAAAAGATTGAAGCGTATCAACGTCCGCCTTCTCAAGTTTCAAGGCCTGGCCAATATAAAAAATGAGGTTGCCCTGGCGCTCTGATATTTCATCGTCAGCAAAGACTAATTCTATGATCTTCACAATCAAAATAATCTTCTGCTGCATGGTGAGCGCCTGATTCACCTGCTTCACAATCTTCATGATCTTGGCCCAATCATCAACAAACACTTGCGTCTCGACATCGAGATTGCTGAGTTCCTGCCGAGAATCTATTTCATGTGATTGTGAGAATTCGTCGAAGAGCTTCAGATAGTAGTTAGTGGCCTCCCGGTTTAGATGCAGGCTCAAAAAATCCTTTATGTTGGTTCGTTCAGCATCGGTTACGCGTTCACGGGCAACGATAGCGAAAAGCTGTAAAATGGCTTTGAGTAATTCTTCACTCATGATAATATATCTAGCCCTAAAGTAGCGTTTAAATTGGGGAAATTAAAAAGCGTAAAGTCACCGGCATCCTAAAAGCAAAAAGGCAGGAATTTTATCCTGCCTTTTTACATAATTTTACTATTCTCCTATCCGATTCTTGACGTTACCAAATCGCCCAATACAAGCAACCCTTCACGAAGATATTCATCGTCCACATCCTGCAGATCTGAGCTATTGTCCGACTCCTTTCCAACGATCTTTGTATTTAACTTATCATTCGCCGCTTTCTTTTTTTCAGCTTCCTCGGTTTCAATTTTTCTTGTTGCCTCATTTAGGGAAATTCTAGTCTCCTTATAGCTTTTACGGATTTCATCAGTTTCCTCCACAAACCTTTCCAGCCGCACGTCTGTCTTCAACCTGTCCTGATAAAGTTTATTCAAATTGGCTACCGTGCGGTCATCGACAAGGGGTGTTTTTTTGTACAATGTTCCCTTTATTTCATCCCATGGCAACGCGCTCAGGTTTGAACTTTCTCCAAATTGTTCGGAATCCAACGCAGTGGGAAGTTCAAGATCCGGTGTAACCCCTTTATGCTGCGTACTGCTACCGGTCACTCGATAAAATTTCTGGAACGTAATTTTTAATTCACCAAGCTTGTCTTCCGGGTTTTTTATAAAGCGATTCAGGTCGACAACCGTTTGGACGGTGCCTTTTCCATAGGTGGATTCTCCGACTATGACGCCGCGATGATAATCCTGTATAGCGCCAGCAAAAATCTCAGAAGCGGACGCGCTAAATCGATTCGTCAGTACGATCAATGGTCCGCTATAGGCGATGCTCGAATCGTCGTCGTTTCCAACTTCAATCTTATTGGCCGAATTCTTTACCTGAACAACCGGTCCCTCCTTGATAAACAGCCCTGTAAGGTCTATCGCCTCAGCAAGTGAACCTCCCCCATTGTTGCGCAAATCCAGCGCCAGCCCGTCAACTTTGTCAGCCTTCAGTTCTTCAATAAGCCTTTTGACATCGCGTGTAGTGCTCGTGTAGTTGGGATCTCCCTTTTGATACGCTTCGAAATCCATATAAAAACTCGGAAGGGTAATTACGCCGAATTTCAAATCCTTTCCATTCACACGATGGTCAATAACAGTCTTCTTTGCCCGTTGATCTTCCAACTTAATCTTATCTCGAATCAGGGTAATTACTTTCGAGGGGCCAGTTATACCTGTTTCTGCGGGCAAAATCTCAAGTCTTACCGTCGTCCCTTTGGGACCCTTGATTAGCTTCACTACCTCATCAATACGCCATCCAATGACATCTACCACTTCACCCTCATTACCTTGGGCCACACCAATAATACGATCGCCGGCCTTTATCAATTTGCTCTTTTCTGCCGGGCCACCAGAAATAACTTCGGCAACTTTGGTATAGTCATTTTCAGTCTGTAGCCTCGCACCTATTCCTTCCAACGACAAACTCATTTGTTGCTTGAATAAATCGGCTGCTTTCGGAGAAAAATAATTTGTGTGTGGATCATATGACTCGGTGATCGTGTTCATATACATGCTGAAAACATCTTCACTATTGAATTGCCGAATGGATTTGCTAAATCGTTCGGTACCGATCCTCAAGCGTCTTGGCAATATCGGTTTGCGCTTTACCCGCCAGCTTCAGGCTAAGGGCCTGGTTTTTGATAATCTTTCTCCATATATCGTTGAGTTCAGCCTCATTCTTGCACCATGGTTCCTTGTCCCTATCCGTCTCATAATACTCGTCAATAGTGAAATCAAACTGTTCATTTACCAGTTTGTTCATAACATAATCCATTCTTTCATCAAACCGTTTGCGAAAAACGCCATATATCTCATAGGCGGGATCAACGTTTTCTGCCCGCGTAAGATCGTCAATTGCGAACCGATACTTTTCGAAACCAGCCAAATCCGACGCCATAAAATACGTTCTGTTGTTATCCAGGCTTTTTACGTAATCATCCAGGATAGTCGAGGATAGCGAATCATTGAGTGCAATTTTTCTGTAATGATTGTTATCCAATAAATACGCAATAACTTTGGCTTCCTTTCCATAAACCGGTTTGGCCTTCAATTGTGTTGAATCCGCGACTTGCGCCCCCAGCGTGACACCCCACGCCAATACGATTCCACTTAAGATTCCCGCAAAAAATACTCTTTTCATCTTCATTTAAGGTTTACGTCAAAACATGGCAAAAAATATGCCTGGTATATAAACGCCAAAGTGGCTGGTTTAGATATAGTCGAAACTAAGTGAATTGGATAGCGGTTTTGTCTTATGCTATTGGCCAACAAATTCTAGGCAGGCTTGTCAGAATCGTATTCATCCAGAAATTTCTGCGCCTGCCCAATATTTTGGAACTCGTAAAACTTCTTACCGCCCAGACTGGAATGAATTTCAACCCGTACCATATCAATATTCTTGTTGCTTTTGAAAGAATAGTTGGTCGCATGCTTGTAATCGTCTACTGCCTTGGTAGAAATATTAAATGCGGTAGCCCGAACAGACTTACAATAGTAACATTGATAGTGCTTTATCAATTCACCGGGCCGATCCTTCGTGGGCTCGGCGACGACCTCTTCTCTCACTACTTTCATGGTATAAAAGCCACAGCTATTGCATTTCATGGCCTGAAGATGTCCAGGGTACTTTTCAATTTTCACTTCACCACTTCTTTCATCTACCCACACATCATAATCGATAGAGAAAACATTTTCTTCCGCAAGCATCCCTTCCTCGAGATGAACATCCTCCTCCTCTTCGCCGAGCAACCTCAATTTGTTTCCGGATTTACCTATTCGGGGTGTATACCGCCACTTCCGCAATTTCTTATTCAGAATCGTGGGATAGTAATAATCCAATACCAAAAAGGCGACATATGTCACTAAGGTTCCACCTGCCATAGACATGAATAACCGAACGAAAAACCACACCCCAATGTCGCGCAGTTTGCCCATACCGTACAGGTTGATAGCAAGCATTGCCGCAATGCCGAGACACAGAAAAACCCGCTTGTAATTCGCAATTTCACTGGCGTTGATGTAGTCGTATCTGGCTTTATTTTCTCGGATCATCGAAACCCTAATATGATAAACAAGATAAATCATGATGGCCACGAAAGTCATAAAGATTGCGCCAGCAATCATACCAAAGTGCCAGTAATCAAGAAAGGAATTCAAAGAAGTAGTTTCCATAGGTGAACAATAATGCTTTTAAAGATAAATGATTAAAACGAATTCACGTCCTTCACTGAATGGCCTCACCCAACAAAAAATCCATCCCAAGATTAATTCCTTATATGCTATACACCGATAACTGAGGAATAATTCTCGCCGGGAGAATAAAAAAGTCTTTGGAACGCTTGTATTTCATGTCGCAATTGAGGTTCGTTTTTAGTTTAATATTTGAGCATAATAACTTATTAATGAGGTCTTTAAGACCTAAGAATAAGGTATCAATGCGGCGTAGTATGCGCTACTATTGTGCAAAAATACACACATTAATTTGCATTAATCACCTTCATTATACTAATATTGTGCAGTAATACACACCGCATGACGCCCTGGGAACGAAAAAAAGTCGAAATGGAAATGAAGACATTCACTTCGAGAAACTTCGTTGCACCCTCTGGATGTAACGATTTGGCGCAAATTAGATTCTACATCAAAGAGCTTTGCCTTAAAATTGACGAATACCAGATCAAGTTTGGCTTCGTGCCGGGTGACGCCTATGCGCTCCTGGCACAATACAATTCCAGGCAAAACACTATTCTCAGCAAAGAATTCAGCAGCACCTATAGCCTGTCATGAGGTACATTCCTTCCCCAATCCCAATTCAGTTTAGCTTTCTATACAGCGCGTGCGCAAATGCATCGGGTAGGATGCAATACCATAAAATCAAACCAGGATACAGCAAGCTGCGCATCAGCAGGTCAGAATTCATTAAGGCCTATAATGATTCTCATATTCTGGCGATTAATCCGCTGCAGCTCAGTGGGCAGGACTCAGTGTTTCAATTTGAATTTTATCTTTAATGCTGACCAATAATTCCCTCCAAATCGGCAGGACTGTAGTGAATTGACTTGAGTGTTTTATTATCCCGAATACCATCTCCCCATCAATCGGTCCCCTCCTCGGCCTCCTCCCTACGCGCACCTCCTTCACGAACTGCCTCAGCACCTGCGCCTTCTCCTGGTTCGACGCCTTCTTGAGCGCCTGGCGCTTCTGTTTAATGAAAACATCCGGCTCCGGCAGTTCCAATTCCTTGCGAGCCGGCAACTCAAATTTTATCTTCTTATCATAATCGCCAATTATCCACTGGCGATGCCAGTTTGTGATTTCGCTCCAAATCTTCGGTGGCGATCGCTTTATTACCACTAGATTGTAATAACCTTTATTGACGTTTAAATATCACCTGTTGGTTGGTTTTACTAACATGTTTGGAAATCCCTAAAGTATTTGAATACTAGAATTAAGCATCTTGTTCGCAAGCTCTACGGTTTTAGAAGTTTTGAATTACAGGAGGTCTAAGGAATTTAAGTGACAAAAGGAGAGTGTTGTGCATTAATGTCAGGAATGGTTTCTATTAAGTTATAAAGTTATTGGTGCGGAAGATGTAAGCATATTTTGATAAATCCTCTTATAAGAATCATGGTATATGATTTTGTGATATATTCAAAATTGAAGCTGTAGAATGCTAGGAAGTTGTTAAATGCTAGGAGGTCCAAATGCCCAATGCGCATCTGTACCTTTTCAGTGATGCTTGCCCCAGTGATTGGTTGGTGGAGGGTCAAGACGACACTTGGCACACAATCGTCAATTTTGTCTTTCAATCTGACCCATCTCTACAATCACAAGTTGAGAACGGCATGTCCCATATTGAGGTACTAAGTCTAGACAAGGAATTCAGTGATTTAGTTGTTGCAATGCAGGCTAAACTCTCCTCTCGCAATTTGTGGAAATGGAATACAGGACCTGCGTACAGAACAAGATTTTGCCAAGCTTTTAAATCAATACAACCTCAGTATAAGCCAATGGTTTCTGCGTGGTCGTTCCAAGAAAAGACTTTGCGAGATTCGAAGAACGCGCTTATCGACTCTTATAATAAGTTTTTAGGAGGTACTGAAGGTCGAGGCATCGGCTTTGAAGAATGCGTTGATGACCAAGGACGCTTACAGATGAAGCATTCCTTTGTTAATTTTCACGGTTTTCACGAGATTAAGGCACCGAAAAATCAAATGTTGGTTTTGTTGCTTATGTCTTGGTTCATCGCAGACCAGTATGTGTTCTATCGGAGAAACATTGTCACGAACATGCGCCTTGGATTTGATAGTCTGGGCATTACAATTGTCTCAGATAAGTTGAGCGGGGATGATGACTTTCGCCGGAAAAGTGAAATGAATTTGGGAAACCTTATTGATCCTGAAGGCGAAGGAATTCCAATCATTCTCACGCGATCTCCCCAAAGTGATACATATCCAGGAGATTTGCTAGTAGATAACCTTGCTGGTTGGTTGAATGCGGCGATTACTGATCCAGCTGGAGAGTTTGCGCAACATGCCATAGATGTTCGCGCCATCAGGAGTGTGGACAGGTTGGTATATGTTACTAGAGTTCTGACACAAATTTAGAGTTTGCACCAGCATTATCGCGTTTGGAAACCCAAGGTACCGCCAAACTCCACCATTAGAATGTTGTTATGGTATCAAGATCACCACTTAAATAGAATTGAACCTTAAATCGTTAGGTCATGATTACTTTTCTTATACTTGTTGTGGCATTTGAATCCATGAAATGTCCAAAATTGACATGATATACTGCAAATATGCAGCAGAATTGGTTGTTTGCCCGCTCGCTGAAATCGTAACTTTCCGAAAGCTCAGGTCAGTATGCCATCTATCGGAGATTTAGCCCTTACAGTTGCCCAATTTGTTATTGGATTTCTCATTGCTTTCATCGGATTGATCGCTTTTAGACTCAGTAGGCAACGAAAACTATTCAACTTTCTCGGAACCGATAAAAAAGCTAAACAAGCAGTTGTCTATCTTTCCAGTCTCCTTATCCCACGCGGTTGCGCTGTCGGCTTTGATGGATTACCGCGTTCGTATAAAGGAGTAACTATCCCAACCGAGGAGCTCAGTATCAGTGCACGGCTCGTAAAAGCCTTGGCGGTTGACCCATTTGAATATTTTCCACCTATCGTCAGAAAATCTTTAGAGGAGAGATACACCTTCTTCCGCTCATTAACTGTGAAGGTCAATGCCAGCCCGATGCAAGAGAGCGAAATAGATTTTTCAACTCATTCAATAATAACAGTGGGCAGTCAGGGCTACAATATAGTTACTAACTACTGCGTGAGCCATAACCTTGCCCAATTACAAATATCTCATAACGGAAAGGTCATCCAAGTAATGAAGGGGAAGGATAAGGGTGAAATTATACGGGCAGCGAGTAATCAACACGATATAGCAATCCTTGAACGTTTGAATGATCATACACGCAACGATACCACAATTATTATTGGTGCTGGTTTAGGGGTGATTGGAACAATGGGAGCAATCCAGTATTTAATTGACCATTGGCAAGAGTTAGATAAAACTTACCAAAATCGCGAGTTTGCATTAGTGCTTCAGTTTGGTCCTGTTGTCAATCGTTCATATGAAGACTTACTTAAAGGGACTGTTATTCGACGTATTCCAGAAAAGTAGGGCGCGGGTTAGCCTGAGCGTGTAGCCTACTTGCGTGAAGTGAAGCGGAACGCAAGTGGCTGATGCCCCATTGAATGATCTTTTTCGATGTAATAGAAATAATAAGGCGATAATCTATGGTGATTATTAGTCCAACTGGATTTAAACCTGTATCCGTTTGGTTCCAGATTCGTATCCCAGTTAGCATATCACTAGTTCGATACTTTCAGACAAAGAACATTATGAAATCATCCAATAACTGAACTTAAACTTTTTATCGCTAGGTAGTATGTTCGAGTCTCCTCCTCGAGGTTTATTTGTTGATGAAAAGCCAAGCAATCGAGACTTTCCTGCAAGATCTTTTGATCTCGATTGACGTATAAACGTCACACTCTCACAAACCCTTAACGCAAGTATTTTTTATTTTGTAGTGATGGTATATTCTCCTGCTTCTTTGACATAAAAAAAGTGTCATAACCGCCAGTTATCCACCGGCGACGCCAGTTTATGATTTCGCTCTAGATCCGCCTGGGCGATCGCCAGGTAGCGCTTCACCATCTCCATCGTCGAATGCCCCAACAACCGCTGCAGCGAATATGGATCCCCGCCATTCCGCAAGTAGTTGATCGCAAACGTATGCCGGAAGCGGTGCACATTTGCTCCCCTCACTCCCGCTCGGTTGCCAATTCTTACGATCGCCTTTCTCAGGCTGTTCCTGTCGAAAGGTGTCCCGACATCAGTTTCAAATAAAAATTGGTTCGCCTGGTACCTCTTTTCTGCTTGCCAGGTACTTCCAGATCGCCTGACCAACCCGGTGGCAGTAAGGGCAGGATTCTTTCCTTGCTTCCCTTTCCCAGGACAATGACGTGCCGGTTTCGCAAATTCACCTGGTGGATCTTGATGGTGCATAACTCCGTTGCCCTTAACCCAGTATCCAGCAGTAGCAGCAGCATTGCCCGGTATCGATCGCCATTTGGGAGCCTGTGGGTTGTCTCCCTTTTCCCCGGTCGTAGATAGGAACGGGTAGAATCTAACGATCCTAACATCGCTTTGATTTCAGCTTCGGAATACGGTTTGATCTCGCGCTGTTCCGGTTTCGGTCGCTCCACCTTCTGAACGACATGCTCGCTTACAAGCCCTTCTTTTAGAGCCCATGACCACAACGCCGAGAGACCGGTGTGGTAATTGAGCAGAGTCTTGTTCGCCAGACCGTTCTGAGAAGCCAGGAATTCCCTGACATCCATTTGGTGTGATCTTGGAAATAGGGGGATCAACCTCCAGGAAGCCTGCGAACTTCTTGAAAGTATTCAAATAATCCGCATAAGTGTGGGGACTTAAGTGGCGTGCGTGGAAATAAAGTTCGTAGCCTTCCACCGCTTGAGAGAAAGATTTTCCACCCTTGCGCAGGGCAGCCGGAAAGATATTAGTCGGAAACGCCTAGCCCGGTGAATGGATCTACGTCAAAGTTCTGGTCTGCCAGCTCCCACAGGAGCGTCCCCGCTATCCCAGCGATGAAGGTTAGTGCGACAATCAGATAACTTACCAGACCAAGCGGACCGCCCTGCGAGTACAAGCCAGGTATGGACCAGGGGAAATATTCCCACCCAGCGATAGCGATGACCTGCGCTAGAGCGATCACCAGCACTACCACACCTAGCGGGGCTAAATAACCATGTCCTGCGCTGGCGAAGAGTACGATCGGTGTGACGAGGGCGATGGTCAAGCCCGCGGTGAGCGCATAGGTGAAAGTTCCAGACCAAAATGCCTGCGCCGTGGTCGGGGGCAGGGAGATGATCGCTCCCACGAAGAGGGCGACAAGATAAATCAGAACTACAAGCGAAGCCGACCACAATACCACGAGGATGAACTTGGCGAGCACGATCGTCGATCGCCCAGTTGGCAGCGCGAGCAGGTCCTTCACTGTGCGATCTGAATACTCGCGGCCGAACACCCAACTGCCAATGAAGCCAAAGATCACTATACCGGCGATCGCGACGCCCATCGTAAGAAAACCAAGGTAGGCTGGCCAATCTGCAACGCCCATCGTGATCTGAGCCTTGGCGCTGATCAACCCGACCCGCAGCGCAAGTTCTGGGTCTCGCAAGACGACCATAAAGAAACTACCTGCCAGCGGCAGCATCGAAGACCCAGCGCGGTGAGAAAAGGCACTCTTGACCGGCGCGCTTTGAGCATCTCCACCCACACTGCTTGCCAAATATTATTCATTTTTCAACCCCTCATCCAAACCGATGAGCCTCAGAAAATATTGCTCGAGGTCTTCTTGTTCCACGACCAGCATGGTTGGGGGCTGACCCGCATGGACGAGGCGCTCTGCAATATCGTCCGGGCGTTCGATGGCGGTTATATCCGTAACTTCAATGGCGCTGTCCACTGTCATGATAGCTGATAACCCTGCGTCGAGAAGCACAGATCGAGCGACCTGGCAATCGCGTGTGCGGATGATTAACCGTCGCAACCGATTGCGTTCAATTTCATCCATATCAAGTTCCTGGAGCAAACGCCCTCGATGAAGTATCCCTATCCGGTCAGCCAGCCGTGATACTTCACCCAGGATATGGCTCGACATAAAGACGGTGACGCCCTGGTCCCGGGTAAGTTCGATGAGCAGTCTGCGGATTTCGACAATCCCGGCCGGATCCAACCCGGTGGCTGGTTCATCCAGGATGAGCAGCTTGGGAGTGTGCAGCAGAGCCTTGGCAAGCCCTAGGCGCTGCGCATTGCCGTGCGAAAGCGTACCTGCGCGCTGATCTGCATACGCTATCAAGCCCAGCCGTTCGATGACGAGATCGACAGCATTCGGTTTGGCGCCAGGGCGCAGACGACGCATGGCTTCCAGGTTCTCGCGCACTGAGAGCTCCGGATAGGCGTCCGCGGTTTCGACCAAGTATCCGACCGCATCCCATGGTTTTTTGCTGCCAACCCCAATTCTTGATCCCAGCACATACGCTTCGCCCGCTGTGGCTTTGATCATACCCAGCAACAGACGAATGGTGGTTGTTTTACCGGCGCCGTTGAGACCGAGGAAAGCATAGATTTCTCCAGGGGCGACATGCAGCGATAAACCATCCACGGCGGTTAGTTTGCCATACCTCTTCACTAAATTTCTGGTTTCGATGACCGGGTTCATATTGTTCGATTGCGTATTTGGCACCCAGACTTCCGAAGTTTCAGAAACTTCGGAAGTCTAATATCAACTCAAACTTTGAAGTTTTGCTTGAAAGTCTCCATCGAGAACGGCTTGCCGTGCCCGGGGTACACGGTTTTAATTGCGGAACCTGATAGTTTTTCGATGCTGTCACACGCCGCAGCCATGTCGTCGATAATGGAACCGATTGAGGGATCGCCCGGATTTTCGAGCAGGTCACCGCAAAACAGGTCGCCAGCGGCAGTCAGGATGGCGATCGAACCTCGGGAGTGACCGGGAACGTGCAGCGCTTTGGCGTTAAATCCAAATGCGGAAAGATCGTAACCATCTTCGAGAGTTATATCTGCTGAAAAACGATGCGCTTTACCGAACCCGAAAAGGATTTGGGAGATTTTTGCGATGATTCTATTGGATTTCTGCCTGCTTGCGAAGATATCGCCGCGTTCGACGATGGATGAATCCTCTGGGTGCATGCCAATTTTGCGCATCTGTATTTTTGGCGTAGATATGCGGCGTTGCCGCTGTGATCGAAATCCCCATGGGTCAGGATGATCAGCTTGAGATCCCCGGGTTGGCATCCGGCGCGATCGAGTGCTTGTTCAAGATCTGCGCGCTTGTTTGAACCTCCCGTGTCGATCAAGATGTAGCCATTTGCAGTTTGTACCAGGTAGCAATTCACGCTCCCCAAACGAAAAGGTAGCGCTAAATTGATGGTTGTGATTTCTGGCGGCATCGTTTCCTCCTCAACTATGCAGGACGATAGTTTATCACTCCACTCATTATTTGCAAACGATTAACAAATTCATCCCCATTTTACGGCTCAACTCGATTATAGAATTTCACTCCTTTCTACGTCCGGCTAGCACGGAAACTGGAAATTTCACCAGTTTCTTTCCTTTGATAATAACAGAAAATAAATTTTTGCCGATTAGTGAATCTTCCTTAGTTCTTCTGCGCGAACCATTCGGTATATGTCTCGAGATAAAATCTTTTTCGCGAATGACTATATTGCTCGAAGCCTCTGCAACCAAAATCATGTTAAAATCTTTGCAATGTCAACTGTGCTTATCGATCAAAAGTTGAAATCAAAGCTCGCTGATGTCTTGTCTCGCTTTCCGGTTACACTGGCTTACTTGTATGGATCACAGGCAGTTGGGCAGGCAACACCGCTCAGCGATGTGGATATCGCCCTGCTGCTCGAGGAGGGAAGTTATGATACTGCCAATCGCTTGAAGTTAGAGCTGCAGATCGAAGATGAGATTGTGCAAAACTGTAATCTCTCCAAGGCAGACGTGCGGGTGATCAACCAGGCGCCCCTGTTAGTCCACGGCGAGGTGGTCACCAGCGGCGTTCTGCTTTACAGCTGCGATGAAGGGTACGATTGATTTTGAAACTTACACCCGCATGTTGTATTTCGATTTCTTGCCGGCGGCAGAAATGATCCACAATGAGTATTTTCAATACTTGCTTGGAGGAGAGAATGGTTAATCCTGCCAAAGTCCACGCAATGCTGCGCAATCTGGAGGCAACTGTCTCCGATTGCAATTGCAGAAACACCACGTTCCCAATTTCTCGGCGATTACCAAGCCATTGGCAGCGCAAGGTATTACTTACAAACCGCTTTCGCCAATACACCTTAGCTTTTCTATCCGGCTCCCAGCCCGCTGAAGAAGAGTGAGTGAAAGACTATTGATCAGTGCGCATTCGATACGCGGGCTATCTGCAAGCTAGTTGTCGTGTTGTTTGCTCCTATATAGGTAACCCAACGCCAGAAGTCCGAGCACATTGGCAGCCGCAAATATTAGCGTGGCAGGTCTTCCCCAATCGAAAATGAACTCATTAATAAGGCCCAAGGGTACCTACGATTAATAACGCGAAAGCGAACCGTTCGACTTTGCTTGTCAATGTATTTTCTCCCATCCAATTTGGCGATACTTCTTTATCCAGAGCTTTCTGGGTAACAATTTAATCATCTTACCCTGTGAACGACTGAAAAGATCAATATTGGTCATTCCTTCTTATCGATCAGGACGCCTGCGGATATAAATGGTTGTGGATGGGTGTCCCCGGAAATTGAAATCAAAAACTCTGGATTGATATTTATGATCCGGGTTAAAAATCCACAAGCGAGGGAATGAAAATGTATAAAAGCAGAGATCCAGGCATCCAGCGTATACAAGCTCGCCATGACAAGCGCTGCTACGGCATGGGACTGGGCATCATGATCCTGGACGATGTCTACCCGGATTTCCAGGCGATGTGCGCAACGCCAGCGCCTACCCATTCCCGATCCAGTACGAAATTGTGGAAGGTGTGAATATCCATAATTTGGTTGTGGAGCAGGATAAATCGCCTTGCCTGGTGCCGATCTTGAGGGCCGCTAAGAAGCTGGAAAGCATGGGCTGCCGGGCTCTGGCGGCGGAGTGCGGCTACTTCTCATATTTCCAGCGCTAAGTCGCCGCGGCTGTGAAGGCGCCGGTGTTTATGTCAAGCCTGCTGCAGGCGCCGCTGGCGCAACAGGTCATCGCGCCCGAACAGGTGGTGGGGATCCTGGCTGCCCAGGCTGGCTATTTAGACGATCATCATTTAGAATCAGCGGGTGTTCGCTTGGGTAGCAACACCCTGGTGAGCGGCGTGCTGGATGGTGGACTTTCCGAGGGAGTTCGACCATCTGTGGATCAGAGACCTGCGCACGGATCCACCTGGCGCAGATTATGATAAGACGCAGATGGATTTCCTGGATGTAGCCTTGACGAAATCAATCTGTGTGACTGACGCTGCTCAAGTCACATGAGGGCATGTAGATCTGGACAAAAGGAGTGATGATGGATTCACGGAACGCGTTGTTGAACTGCAAGCGGAAGGCGCTTACTATATGCTGGGGAAGGCTCGGAATTGGAGGCTCAGGGAAGAGGATCATCCATCTAGAATTGGGACAGCCAGATGCAGGCACTTTTGACAACATCAGTAATGCTGGCATCCAGGCTATTCAAGACGGCTACACTCGTTACACGCCTTCGGCTGGGGTTAGAGAACTGCGCCAGGCGGTCGCGGAAGACGCCGGAAACGCAGGGGAATTCAGTTTACTTACGACCAGGTTGTGGTGGGTCCAGGAGCTAAACCAGCTTTGTTTTATCCCACCTGGCGTTAGTGCGCCCGGGTGACGGGGTATTTACCCGGATCCCGGATTTCCCACTTATGAGGC
>CAVQQL010000022.1:0-13819 GCA_963714945.1 uncultured Bacteroidota bacterium
CACCGACGTGAAAGGAAAGATTGTCTTGGTAAGCGGATCTCCTGGAGTGGCAGTCGCGAATGCGGTTTGGGAAAAGGGTGCCGTTGGCGTGGTATCCTATACAACATCAGAAAGCAAAAGTGCGTTGGACTTCCCTGATCAACTGGCCTGGACGAGAATACCGGTCACCCCTCCTGCTGGTAAGGATGGTACTTTTGCGTTCAATCTGCCTCCGAGAAAAGGAGAGAAGCTGAAGAGCGTTTTAGAAACCCATGCTATGCAGGACATCTTCGCTACCGGCAAGAAATCAATGGGGGGTAAGATAGTATTGAAAGCAAAAGTGGATACGGAAATTGGAAAGGCACCGGGGCGCACCGGTTTTGTCGAAGGTTGGATTAAAGGCTCGAAGTACCACGACCAGCAGATCGTGCTCACGGCGCACTTGCAGGAAGAACAGGGCTCAGCCAACGATGACGGTAGTGGTTCTGCCAATTTGCTGGAGATAGCAAGAACCCTGAATAAACTAATTAGTGAGGGAAAAATGCAACGACCGCTGAGAGATATCCGGTTTTGGTGGACGGATGAGATATATTCAGAGTACCGTTACTTCCGGGATAACCCAGATGAGCCTTCAAAAATGTTAGCCAACCTGCATCAGGATATGGTAGGGGCTAAGCAGTCGGTGGGAAGTCGCATACAACATTTAATCTTTGCACCACATTCTATTACCAGTTACCTGGATGCCCTTTTTGAAAGTGTCGGTACATTTGTGGTCAACACCAATAATCCCTTTATCACCGCTGGACGAATGGGCGGCTATCCACGACCCCACGCTCGTGCTATTTATGCGACGCGCGGAACACATGAAAGTTTTGGTGCGCGATTCATTCCCTACTTCAATGCATCCGATAATATGAATTTTGTTGAAGGTGTTATTGGTGTCCCCGCTGTGGCGTTGATTAATTGGGATGACTACTATATACATTCTTCCGATGATGATCTGTGGCAGATCGACGCCACGCAATTGCAGCGCAATGCATTTATCATTACCGCCATGGCTTACTATTTGGGGAAGGCGGAAAATGATCAGACCAATTTATTGCTTGCGGAAACATACGCGCAGGGAAGCAAACGGTTGGCAAATGACATGCATATGGCGCTCAACGAAATTCAGACCAATAGCGACAAGTACGAGGGCTGGAAAAACGCAAATTGCCTAATAGAGCAAGGTATTTTGCGCGAGATACGCGCGCTGAATTCAGTATCTGCCATTGCGCCGAATGAGGTGGCGTCCGCGGCGTCGATTGCATCGGCTGTTGGGCAGATGAAAACGAAGAAGGAAACTTTAATGAATGAGCTGACTGAGTTTTACAAGCGTGTCACTGGAGCAAAAGCCCCTGTCATCAAATTGAATCCACAGGAGACGATGGCCAGTAAGAAAATCCCATCGAATATCAACGTACTCGATACTTACTTTGGGAAGCGAAAAACTGCTCTTCCTGGAAGTTCACTTCATCCGACAATGGCTCCTGAAGTTTTGAACTTTGTTGATGGCAAGCGCAGCTATTATGAGATTTACAAGGCTGTTAAAGCAGAATCGCTTGCGGCAGGTTCATGGTATTATGGCACGGTGTTGCTCGATGAAGTCATGAGGCTACTGGATGCAAATGTTGAAGCCGGGGCGTTGGTGCTGCAGTAAGCCTGGTGCTACTGTAAATGTAAATCATAAGAGCTATCGCTCGAATTAAATTGTCTTTGCTGCCCATGTCTTATCCCCTGGCAATTAAGATCCCCTCATGTTGATAATCGTGAGGCATCAGGCAACGCCTTCTGGTATTACATCTTCTGGTTTTCTTTACGGATTTTAAATGGTTGCATTTGTTTATATGTTAGCGATCTCCATACCCATTCAAGGGGTCCAAACCTGAAATATTGCAACCAAATCGGACTGACAATCAACTGGAAAAGCCAAATGGAGAGTACCACATAGTACAATTCGTGGCGCTGCAGTCTCCCAAACAATGAGAAGCCAACGCCGGTGAACACCAGGGCGCAAATGACGGAATGCATAATGTAATTCGTGAGTGCCATTTTTCCCACAGCAGCCAGAGCGTTTTTCAGGAACCCCATTACATTGGATTTACAAAAAATCATGACTAGTCCAATGTGACCGAGGGCAACGAAAATTCTTCCAAAGGGATAGGAAAGCCCGGATCTAAGCATTGCGGATACAGAAAAATTATCATTCAAAAGAATCATTATATCGTAATAATTAACAGACAGTCCTATTCCATAACCAAACAAAATCATCGTCAGATAGGATTTAATGCTCAATTCGGCAGTGATTATTTTCAACCGGTACAGCGCAATACCCAGCAGCATCATCGGTAACACATCCCAGGGGTTATTGTCATAGTTGAAGGTAGATTGCTGCATTCTGTTTGCAGGAGCAAGTGTTTTTACAACGCCAACATAACCGTTATGCATGTTGTTAACATCCCGTTTAATTTCTTCCGCGTCTGGTTTCATTTGCGTTATTATACTCTCCCAGGATTCCATGCCTTTTTTAATATCCAATGGTACTTCTGCGCTTTCACCAAATGATTTGGCTTGGTTAAAAAGTTCATAGTCATGCAAATGCTTTGTGTACCTGTAGTAATTGAGACCCCAGCCTACCAGGGAAAGTAACACGGCTGCGATGATTAGTTTCGTCGCCGCAGTTTTCCGGAAAGGGAAGAGAAACAAGCCAAACAATCCATAGGCGTACAAGATTTCGCCGGGCCAGAGTAGCAAGTACGCGTGGAACATTCCTATGAGAATCAACCAGATAGTTCTACGGTAATAAATATCAGCGACCTCGACACCCACGCCCCGTGCTTCTATCCGCAGCGTCATCAACGCCATGCTTGCACCAAATAGCATGGAAAACATGGCCCGCATAGTGTCTTCGACGAACATTTTGTTCATCACCCACACAACTAGGTCCCACCTTTCGGCGCCTCCCTGAACAGTAGGATCATCGTATGCATTAGCGACCAATCCGAAGCCCACGATATTCATCAATAAGATTCCCAAGAGCGCTACACCACGCAATACATCAATCGAATTGATTCTTTCGGCTGTACGCACTGGTCCGAGTTGATTAGTTACCGCAGTCATTGCAAGAGCTTTGGTTTAATGGATAATGATCTGAAGCAATCCGTTTGTGATGGAAGATGTCATAGCCTTTAGGTTCCCAAACATATCTGCCGCCGCATAGGAGAGAGAAGATAAGGTTAAGTATCGGTCCGATTTGCGGATGTACCCTACGGCGTGGAACTTGGGAACATTAAATATAAGGGTTTACAACCAATTGGCAAACCGCATCCCGCCATGCCAGAATATCGCCTGAGGGTAGTATTGCCTAAGCTGTGAAGTCAGCGTTGGTCCAATGAACTAAAAAAGTCATTCAGAATATCTGTGCTGCTGAAGTTCTCCCAGATGGTAATCGTACGGGGGTTATCGGGTCTTTCAACCCAGTTATTGTCGATCAGTATTGGTGCGGGAATAATATGGTTTTCAGCCCAATCCGGATTCTTCACAATTGCCACAGCTGCCATATCATACAACGCCCGGGATGGTGTATCACCATGGTATTCAATGTGTTCAAACAAACTGACGGAATAATCACCGAAGGTATTAAACATTCCGCCGTGCCTGCCCTCAACGGGCGATTCTATTCTGGGCCCTAAACCGGGCATCTTTTGGTTTACTTCCTGTTGTGTCAATTTTACGGCATCTGTACCACTAGGCTTACCGTAACGGACGGTCACCATTTCAAATTCCAGGTTGGTGTTCAGCAAATAATTCATAGACACCGTATCATTGTCCTGGTTGTATTCACCAGGCTCAGGGTAGTTGGACCCCAGCCAAACTAATCGAATTTTGTCGGTGAGCGCCGAATCTTTTTGGATGGCCAGTGCGATATTGGTAAGCTTTCCCACGGCAATGATGACGAGCTTGTTGGCTGCAGAAAACGCTTCTCCCTGTTGAATGATAAAATCAACGGCGCCATGCCCATCGAACTGGGCGTCCCCAAGCGATGGTCTTATTTCTGTGAATGATTTGTCAGCTCCTTTGAATAGCGGTATGGTGGTTTCTACCGCGCATAATTTCATGACGCGTTCTGCTTCTGCGTACTGCATCTCGATATCCCCGCCACTACGGGTTGCATTCACCGTAACCCCTTTCACATCAAACACCTCCTGGTTAAAGAACAGATAAGCCATCGCATGCTGATCATCCAACTCATTGTTGGCATCGGTATCAATAATGACAGGGATTCTTGGCGCCGTATTGCTATCTTCATGTTTTTTTGGTGCACGACAAGCACTAAACAGCGTTAATAATACGAATCCGGTAAGAAGTGATATTGTATTGCACCTGGTCATGACGATTCTGTTTGGTCTAATTTTTCTGTTCGTGTAACATTAATATTCTGTTGAACTCGATGATCGTTTTGACGCTAATAGAAAGTACGGGCTTGCTGCCGGACGCTCGTTAACATTTTATTTAGCTACCTGCCTTCGAATATATCAAAAAACTCAGCCCAACAATAAAGCAAACAAACATGACATACAGTAGTGTGTTGGTTCCTTTCGGCGCAAATTTGAACTCCTTCCAGACGAACACCCCCCAAACGGCAGCAACCAACACCGCGCCTTGCCCTAACCCGTATGAAATTGCCGGACCGGCTTTTTCTGAGGCAATAATGCTGAAGGACATACCAATACACCAGATGATGCCA
This sequence comes from uncultured Bacteroidota bacterium, assembly GCA_963714945.1. Lineage (GTDB taxonomy): Bacteria > Bacteroidota > Bacteroidia > Cytophagales > Cyclobacteriaceae > Chryseolinea. The sequence goes on from CAVQQL010000022.1 coordinate 4,766, forward strand.
CCCAAAACGCCGGTCAGATGGCTTCTAAAGTTTCCATTGAAATAAGCTGAATAGCTTACGGGTTCGCCCTGAACGGGCATACGCATGAATACTGTATTAAATAGGAAGTTACTCAGAAAAATTCCGCCGGAAAAAAGTACAACGGCAGAATAGGGCGTTAGCTTTCCGATGGCCGGCGCATTGAAGTTAGTGGTCATCGCCTCGACTACAAATCCGTAAAACTGTGCCATGAGGATTCCGGCCGCAACAGAAATCAATAATCCCTTTGTGGATACTTTTTCCGTATTGCCCGTAAGTTTCTTATAGGCAATCGCATTCACCACGACGCCTGCCGCAATCAGTGTGACACCTGAAAAAATCAGTGAGGGATTTCCCGACGGAATTCTGAGATAATTGTCCAGCACGCCCCATATTAATGCGATCCCTATACCGACAGGGAAAGCGACAGACATCCCGGCGATGGAGATTGCAGCAATTAATAGGATGTTCGCCAGATTGAAGAGCACACCACCAACCAGGGCAGCCCGGATGCTCGCGTTGTCGGCCTGCAGGAGGTCGGTTGTGAAGCTACGCCCATTTTCTCCGATACTTCCCAATGTGAAAGCAAAGATCAGCGACATGATTAATATACCGATCACATAGTCCCAATAAAATAGTTCAAAGCGCCACGATTTTTCTGCCAGCTTTTGGGTGTTGGCCCAGGATCCCCAACACAGCATGGTAAGAAAACAGAAGAAAACAGCGACAGGGTAACTTTCGATTATGAACATAGGCGCTTACATTTAAACATGAACATGGCACAAAGAACGCGGAGAACACGCCACTTTGAAGGTAGCTCCGCAAGAAAATCCTTTGTGAACCTTTGCACAACAATGGCATTATTAGTTATGAAAGTTCTATTCTATAAGGAGCCGAAGCCTGGGCTCCCATTTTGGTTACAGATAAAGCGGCGGCCTGGTTTGCAAATGCAACTGCCCGATCAATGTTCTGGCCTTCCGAAATGGCTACCGCCAGGGCACCGTTGAAGACATCGCCCGCAGCGGTTGAATCAACGGCCTCTACCTGTGGTGTGGCAACGTGCCTTCCGCCTTGCATGTTGAGAATGTAGGCGCCTTCTTTACCAAGCGTGATCACCACATGGGTCACACCCTTTTCCAATATCCTCTCGGCAGCTGCTTTGATCGATGCCAAATCGGTTATTTCGACGCCTGTCAGGGCCTCAGCTTCAGATTTGTTCGGTGTGATGATGTAAATGTTGCTGAACAATTCGGGGGGCAACGCAGTAGCTGGTGCTGGGTTCAAAATCACTTTCTTTCCGTTTGCCGTCGCCAGTTTCGCAGCATACAACACTGTTTCAAGGGGAATTTCCAATTGTAAGAGCACAATTTCAAACTGCTGAAATTCGCGTTCTGCTTGCACTAAGTCGGCTGCCGACAGGGTACCATTAGATCCCTGCGCAACCACAATAGTGTTTTCACCTTTTGCATCCACAGTAATGAGGGCGACACCGGAGGGATATTCACTATCCGATACAATAAAGTCTGTGCGGATACCCTCTTGCTTGAATTGCTGCAATGCCTGTCTGCCAAAAACGTCGTTTCCGAGTTTTGCAATCAACGTTACATTACCGCCGAGGCGGGAGGCGGCAACTGCCTGATTCGCTCCTTTCCCTCCTGGAAACATAAAAAATTCTCCACCGAGAATGGTTTCGCCTGGAAGCGGGAATTTGTCGGTCTTTATAACCATATCAGTGTTTGCGCTGCCAACAACGATGATGGATTTTGGTGTTGCCATAAGAAAAAATGATCGTTTTTGGTAAAAAGCCCGGCGCTTAATCCGCCCGACTAAAATTAGAGACTAAAAATGATATTATCGCTAAACGCTTTGAAGACACGGATGATGGCCAGTCCCCGAAGATTGATTTCAAAGCGTGAATGGGTGCCCCATGCACAAGAAATCAATCGACAGGACGTTATTGAAAATATGAACGCGGAATCGCCGTGCTGCATCCGACTTCCTAAAATGCGCTGAATGAATTATATTTGTATTGAGAATATCTATTTTTTAAACTTTAGGCGTATGCAATTTTTTAAGCTCAGCATCGCGCACAAGCTACTCCTCCAGGCGGTTTTTGGCGCGGCACTTCTGTTATCGTCTTGTGCTTCATCAAGAAAAGCAACTGATCGGGAGGACAAAGTGGACAAAGTAATTTCAACCGCGCGTACATTTATTGGTACCCCATACCGGTATGGTGGCACCACCAGGTCGGGTATGGATTGTTCAGGATTGTTGTTGAATTCTTTTCGTGTAGTGGAAGTAAACCTTCCGCGAACTTCAGAAGCGCAAAGTAAGACTGGAAAAGAAATTAAGAAAATGCATGATCTTGCACCTGGAGATCTGGTTTTTTTTGCCACCAGCAGGAAGCGGAGGAAAATTACCCATGTTGGCCTCGTAACGGATGTCCGATCACGGGATAACATTAAGTTCATCCATGCCTCCAGCTCGCTCGGCGTTGTCGAGACAAATCTTTTTGCGGATTATTATCAGAAAAGATATCGTGGTGCCCGCAGAGTAATCGATGAGTAGGCATATCCCTTCCCTTGTATATCGTTTTCTTTTGAAATATTATGAGGTTCATCCGAAAGGGCCTGCAAAACAATATATATGAAAACACGTAGAGACTTCCTGAAACTTTCTGCCCTAAGTGCGGGCGTCCTGCCCGTTGCGAATTTGTACGCCGCTAAGGAACCTTCCATACATAAACCCATTGTAATATCAACCTGGAATTTCGGGTTAAATGCAAACGTCGAAGCCTGGAAGATCTTATCAGAGCAAGGAAGGGCATTGGATGCGGTTGAAGCAGGGGCAAAGGTTCCAGAAGGGGATGCAAAAGAAACTTCTGTTGGCCTTGGGGGACTGCCGGATCGCGATGGGTACGTTACGCTCGATGCCTGCATCATGGATGAACATGGGAACTGCGGATCTGTGGCATTCCTGGAGCAAATAGTGCATCCTATCTCGGTCGCACGAAAGGTCATGGAAAAGACACCCCATGTAATGCTTGTGGGTGAAGGCGCATTGGCATTTGCTTTGGCTAATGGATTCAAAAAAGAAAAGTTATTAACGATTGAATCTGAAAAAGCATGGAAGGAATGGGCCAAAGATTCGCGCTATAAGCCTGTAGTGAATATTGAAAACCATGACACCATAGGCATTATTGCTTTGGATGAACAGGGAAACCTGTCCGGCGCTTGTACTACAAGCGGAATGGCGTTTAAAATGCGTGGTCGTGTTGGAGACTCACCTATAATTGGTGCCGGATTGTACGTTGACAATGAAGTAGGTGCAGCAACAGCAACCGGTGTAGGGGAGGAGGTGATTCGTATTGTCGGATGCCACCTCGTCGTGGAATTAATGCGACAAGGTAACACACCTGAGCATGCATGCAGGCTAGCCGTTGAGCGCATATTGAAAAAAAATCCCGATAACGCAAAAAAAGTGCAGGTGGGTTTTTTGGCGTTAAACAAGAACGGTGACTATGGTGCATACTGTTTGCAGAAAGGATTTACCTATGCAGTTCATGATGTCACAGGAAATAGGATGTTTAATTCAAAAAGTAATTTCTGATGACTGTAGAAATAGTTGTTTACAACATCGATTCGGCGATGAAAGCCCAGGAGGGTGGTGCTGACCGTATCGAGCTCTGTGATAACCCGGGTGACGGTGGAACGACACCATCCTACGGGACAATTGAGTTGGTAAGACAAAATGTAAGCTTGGACGTTTTTGTGATGATTCGGCCACGCGGTGGGGACTTTTGCTACTCCAGTTATGAATTTCATGCCATGAAGCGCGATGTTTCACAGTGCCAAAAACTTAGTGTGGACGGCCTGGTGTTCGGCATTTTGAATCCCGACGGAACAATAGACAAGAAACGTTGCAAGGAACTCATTCGGCAAGTAAAACCCTTAAAGGCCACCTGCCATCGGGCGTTTGACATGACCCGTGATCCATTTGAGGCATTGGAAGATTGCATCGAAGTGGGATTTGATCGAATTCTTACATCAGGTCAACAAACTACTGGCGCGCTGGGCGCGCCGCTTATTGGCGAGTTGATCAAAAGGGCCAATGGAAGAATTGCGATCATGCCCGGCTCAGGTGTAAATGAAGATAACGTCCGGGAAATTATAGCCACGTCTGGCGCAACTGAAATTCATTTCTCAGCAACTGTATTTAAAGAAAGTGATATGGTTTTCAAAAATCCAAATATCGCAAGCATGGGTGATGCTGTGGACGAAACATTCATCATCAGGACGGTTGACCCCGCACGTGTCAGAAAAATAAGAGGGCTCGCAGAATCCGTTTAGCCATCTTGTCGGTGCCGTTGTGATTACCGCAGCGGCAAAAAAATGAGAGAGACTGTTAAGTCCCTCCCAAATCAATCTAACCCAATTCTAATGCACTATTTTTCACGTGCGGCTTTAATAGGGAAGACCCCAAATTGTCCTACGCTTATCTCTCCACTTAATGTTTCACCAGAGATGATTGATTTCACTTGCGTAACCATTTTATTTCCTTCACGCCCTGTGGACTCGTATTGGAAGGACAGTTCATCTCCCTTTACAGTTACATTCGACAATGGCATCGCTGTCTCAGAACGTTGATTGGTAATCGTTCCCGAATATACATTTCCGTCTTTTGTGATAAAGATTATTCCGCCACCACCACGCGGCGACTCCACGGTATAGGTCCATTTACCTGCCGCTTCTACTGTTGCTTCAGGATGGGCAAGGGAATCGGCCTCAATGGAAGGATTTGGTGCCTGTTGTGTGCTCGTCCGCGTCGGTGTATTGCCGCGGCCGGCAGCTTGTTGACCTTGCTGAGGTTGTTGCTGAACGTCGCCGCCATCCATGCCGCCACCGCCATCGCCGCCTTCTTTGAGGTCATCGTTGTTAATTGTTTTCCTGCGCCTCGGTTTTGCATCAACATTCATTTTTCCTATGCGATAGCTAAAGTTTATGCGGAAACTGAGCCTGTTCATGACCGTTAAACTTTGCTGTTCGATCGTGGGCGTGCTCAGTGTACTCTTAATGGTGTTGCTCGGCGTAAAGAAGTTCTCAGCGCCAAATCCAATGCTTCCTTTTTTGTCCTTGAGATCCTTTTTTATGGACAGACTATACATTCCAAATCCGCCTCTGGTGCCCTGCAGTTGGATGCTGTTGCCACGGTAGAAACTGAACAACTGCAGGCCCCAGCCTTTTTGGAGCTTATAACTTCCAAAGGCGCGCCCGCTCATCATCCAACCTTCATTATGCGCATCAATGTTATTGTCGAGCACCTGGTAGAAGATATCCGTACCACCATTCAGGGAAAGTTTTCCAATATTAACATTTGCAAATATGCTTGCACCATATGCGTTTTCAGTTCCAATGTTCTGGTATGTGGTAAGTACCTGCCCTTCAATGTCTGTTGTGGTGCGCACGCGTTGGATAGAGCCAGTGGTGTTCCTGATAAACGAAGAGAAATTCAGTGAGCTACCCTTGATGTACGTACTATAGGACACCTCATAGTTGTTCGTGTATTCAGGGTTAAGTTCCGGATTTCCAGACGATATATCGATGGGGTTGGAGGCCTGAATGTTTGGGTTCAAGTACTGAATGGATGGGCGTTGAATACGTCTGTTGTAAGCGGCTTTTAACGTTCCGGTCTTTAGCTTTTTGGATACATTAACGCTGGGAACCATCACGCCATAACTGGGAATTTCAATGTTGTCTTCTGTCTTCGTGTAAGCCTGAATGGTAGTGTATTCATACCGCGTTCCGGCTTTGATACTATACCCTTTCTGCAGCGACAGCGTATAGGACAAATAACCGGCGACGATATTCTGATTGTAATTAAGGTTGTTTGTTAACCGAGTATTGGTGGAGGGAACATATACTCCGCTACCGCTATCGTCAACATAGTAGGTAAAGTCGCTGAAGGCGGATCGCATAATATCCTTGCCACCAAATTCCAGCATTTGTTTTGAACCGACAGGTGTCTGGTAATCAGCCTGAATAGTCATCTCGCGGTTGTAGCTATTGTTCAGGTTTTTATACCCGCTCGGGGCCGCGATACCATCTTCTTCTCTTGTTCTGCTCTCAAAGTCATTGTTGCGGTTGTTCTTGCTGTAAAGCGCCAACAAACTGAATTCGCGTTGGGGCTTATCATAGAGATGGGTATATGTCAAATTGATGTCAACATTGTTGGACAGATCAGTTGTCGAAACATCCCGAAGGCTACTGGAATTGAGAATGTCATTCGTGTAGGCCTGCGTGAGAAAGTCATCTTGATAATTATTTCCATTTCGGGCGCCAAATCGTACAGAGGCGGCCAAGAGAATTTTTCTTATCGATATCATAATCCCAACCCAGTTTATAATTTCCAAACAAACGCTGGCTGAGATTATCTGCGCTTTGAAGATTAAGGGTTTCGGTAGTTCCGTCGGTAGTCAACTGGCTATTATTAAAACTACCGGTAACGTTATACGAAGAGCGACCAAACCCCCCCAGGGAAAAGCCCATCTTTTTCGTACGGTAATTTCCATTGAGGCTAAGATTCGAGCCTCTTAGTCCGACACCAGCGTCTACATTTAAGGTAGCGCCCATAATCGTATTCTTCTTTGTAACAATATTGATGATACCGCCCGATCCTTCTGCATCGTATTTTGCGGAAGGCGACGTAATCACCTCAACACTTTTTATCTGATCAGCAGGAATCTGTTTCAAGGCATCTGAAACGCTGCTGGCCATAATCGTGGATGGCTTATTGTTGATTAATACTATAATATTTTGACTACCGCGAAGTGAGACGTTCCCATCAAGGTCTACAGAGAGCATAGGTACTCTCTGAAGAACATCGCTCGCATCACCTCCCCGTGTTGTTTCATCAATTTCAGCATTGTAGATCGTGCGGTCCACACGTTCCTCGATTAGTTGCTTTTGTCCTTCTACGACAACTTCGTCTAAGATCTTGGGGGCACCGACCAATTTGACAAACCCAAGGTTCACTTCGTCTTTATTATCGTCTAATGTAAGTTGTGCAATTTCTTTTGGCTCATACCCAATAAATGAAACTGAAATCGCATACGTGCCTTCTGCAATTTTGGTAATTTCAAATTTACCATCCATATCACAGACTGTTCCGTCAATCGGTTTTCCGGTCGCCGGGTCGATTAGCGCTACGCTGGCAAATTCAACCGGCTCGTTGTTTTCACTATCCACGACAGTGCCGAAGATTTTGCCCTTGCCTTTTCCAGCATCCTGCGCATTTGCAGGATCCGAAAACAGGATTCCCGCGCTGACGGTGATGAGGGCAATTAAAGTAGAAATGTTTTTCATTTTATTTTTTGGTAATAGATTTTGCATGCCTGGTCAAAAGTGAACCCCATTCGGGTTCTGTCTATGTTAACTGTAAAGGAAATAATTTGTTCCGCATCAACTGTCGGTATTATACCAACTGTGCGGTTGATTCGACACATCCGGTGTTTATTCGACAATTCCTCGGCCGGTTGATCATGAGGGGTGATTCGTCGATCAAAGCGATGGAATGGTAGAAAAGTTGAGGGGATTCGACTACGTCATAGCGGATGGACTACCTTTGAGTCCTTACTTAAATCTGGGTGCCATGCCATCATTCTTTCACCGTAGTCGGGTGGTGTTTTTACACATTTCGTTTTGGTGTGTGTATTTGTCCTTTAACCTATATCAAATCAGCGTCTTTCAACGCGATAGGGGAGGATATGATTGGGCTCGGATGTTCACATCTGCCACCTCAGGGTTGGTGTTCATTATGCTTATTGCTTACCTCAACTATTTTCTGATTTGGCCGCGTTTCCTTAAGTCTAAGAATGTTTGGCGTTACTTAATGGAGTTTTTGGTGCCATTTACGGTGTTGATTGCTGCCCGAGTCCATTTTCAGCGGTTCTTGATGGATGGCTACACATATCAGGCACATTACTTCTATTCCAGCTTCTTCATTGTTCAGATTACGGCCATTACCTTGTTTATCGTTCTTTTCGTGGGTATGCTGCGGTTTGCGGTTGATTGGTTTGAGCTGGAGGCCAGGAAAAAGGAAGTGGAAAATGAGAAACTTGTTGCCGAACTGAATTTCCTGAAGGCACAGATTAATCCGCACTTTCTTTTTAACACGTTAAATAATCTATACTATCTGGCGTACAGTAAATCTGAAAATACGACAGAAGTAATCTCCAAGCTATCGCTCATGATGCGGTATATGATCTACGAATCCAATCATCCGAAGGTTTTGCTGAGTAAAGAGATTGAGTACATGCAAAGTTATATCAGTCTTGAACGATTGCGGCTCAATGATCAGATCCCCATTAAGTTTGAAGTATCTGGAAACACTGAAAATATATGGATAAGTCCATTGATTTTTATAACTTTTCTGGAGAATGCTTTTAAGCATGGGGTGAGCGGAAAAAATCCCAATGCCTGGGTAAATATTTGCATCCGGGTGCTTGACAATGAATGCATTTATACGGTTGAAAATAGTAAGTCATCCGGCAAAAAAGATGATGGTGAGAAATCTGGAATTGGGTTACAAAATGTAAAACGACGACTGGCGTTGAGTTATCCTGATAAATATGAACTTGTCACCGAGCAAACTCCCGAAAAATATAGCGTGAAACTCACACTGTCCCTACATTGAAAATAAACTGCGTTATCGTTGAAGATGAACCGTTAGCCCGTAACCTGATGATCGATTACGTAAAGAAGGTTCCCTCTTTACATTTGGTGGAAGCTTGTGCAAGTCCACTGGCAGCCATTGGAGTCCTGCGGGACAATGCGGTGGACTTACTTTTCCTGGACGTACAAATGCCTGAACTTACGGGTATCTCCCTGCTTAAGATATTACAAAAAAAACCTTTGGTGATTCTCACCACTGCGTATTCCGAGTATGCACTTGAAGGCTATGAACTTGATGTAGCAGACTACCTCCTGAAACCCATTACATTTGAACGTTTTCTCAAGGCAGTTGACAAGGTAGCCCAAC
>CAVQQL010000023.1:0-15926 GCA_963714945.1 uncultured Bacteroidota bacterium
CGCCGACGTGAGAGGAAAGATCGTCTTGGTAAGCGGATCTCCCGGACTGGCAGTTGCGAATGCGGTTTGGGATAAGGGTGCCGTTGGGGTGGTTTCCTATGCAACATCAGAAAGTAAAAGTGTGTTGGACTTCCCTGATCAACTGGCCTGGACGAGAATACCGGTCACCCCTCCTGCTGGTAAGGATGGCACTTTTGCGTTCAATCTGCCGCCGAGAAAAGGAGAGATGCTGAAGAGCGTTTTAGAAACCCATGCTATGCAGGACATCTTCGCTACCGGCAAGAAATCAATGGGTGGTAAGATAGTATTGAAAGCAAAAGTGGATACGGAAATTGGAAACGCACCGGGGCGCACCGGTTTTGTCGAAGGTTGGATTAAAGGCTCGAAATACCACGACCAGCAGATCGTACTCACCGCGCACTTGCAGGAAGAACAAGGCTCAGCCAACGACGACGGTAGTGGTTCTGCCAATTTGCTGGAGATCGCAAGAACCTTGAATAAACTAATTAGTGAGGGAAAAATGCAGCGACCGCTAAGGGATATCCGGTTTTGGTGGACGGATGAGATCTACTCAGAGTACCGTTATTTCCGGGATAACCCAGACGAGCCTTCAAAAATGTTAGCCAACCTGCATCAGGATATGGTAGGAGCTAAGCAATCGGTGGGAAGTCGCATACAACACTTGATCTTTGCACCACATTCTATTACCAGTTACCTGGATGCCCTTTTTGAAAGTGTCGGTACATTTGTCGTCAACACCAACAATCCCTTTATCACCGCTGGACGAATGGGCGGCTATCCGCGACCCCACGCTCGTGCTATCTATGCGACGCGCGGAACACATGAAAGTTTTGGTGCGCGATTCGTTCCCTACTTTAATGCGTCAGACAATATGAATTTTGTTGAAGGTGTAATTGGCGTCCCCGCTGTGGCGTTGATTAATTGGGATGACTACTACATACATTCTTCCGATGATGATCTGTGGCAGATCGACGCCACGCAATTGCAGCGAAATGCCTTTATCATCACCAGTATGGCTTACTATTTAGGGAAGGCGGAAAAAGATCAGACCAATTTATTACTAGCGGAAACATACGCGCAGGGAAGCAAACGGTTGGCAAATGACCTGCATATGGCGCTCAACGAAATTCAGACCAATAGCGACAAGTACGAGGGCTGGAAAAACGCAAATTGCCTAATAGAGCAGGGGATTTTGCGCGAAGTTCGCGCCCTGAATTCCATCGCTCCCATTGCATCAAATGATGCAACAGCAATGGCCGCTATCGCCGGTGCTGCAGGACAGATGAAACCAAAGCAACAAGCGTTGGTGAATGAGCTCTCGGAATTCTATAAGCGCGAAAATGGAGTTTCCAAAGTGCCAGTCATCAAATTGAATCCACAGGAGATGCTGGCCAGTAAGAAAATCCCATCGAATATCAACGTACTCGATACTTACTTTGGGAAGCGAAAAACTGCTCTTCCTGGAAGTTCACTTCATCCGACAATGGCTCCTGAAGTTTTGAACTTTGTTGATGGCAAGCGCAGCTATTATGAGATTTACAAGGCTGTTAAAGCAGAATCGCTTGCGGCAGGTTCCTGGTATTATGGCACGGTGTTGCTCGATGAAGTCATGAGGCTACTGGATGCAAATGTTGAAGCCGGGGCGTTGGTGTTGAAATGAGCCTGGCGCCTGGCCGTTGCCAAGTGTTATCATCAGCCAGCAGGTAATATCCCCTGCTTGCTGCTGCATTTGCCTGCATAGGTTTTCAGCCCCATCCTATTTGATTATCTTCGGTCGACAAACCCGCAAGCGATATGCCTTCTCAGCGCCAACTTGCAGCCATTATGTTTACCGACATTGTTGGGTATACTGCACTCATGGGCAGCGATGAAGAAAATGCGCTTGCTATGCTGCGAATGAACAGAGCGATTCACAAGGCAGCTATAGACAAATATGATGGCAAATGGCTGAAGGAGATTGGTGATGCAGTACTGGCGCAGTTTAGCAGTGCCGTCCATGCCGTCCAATGTGCACTGGAAATACAAAAGAACGCACAAAATCTTGGAGCGAAGATCCGGATAGGCATTCACCTGGGTGATGTTACCTTCGAGAACAATGATGTCTTTGGCGATGGCGTAAATATTGCGTCACGGATTCAGTCTATTGCAGACCCCGGTGGGATATATGTGACAGAATCAATTTACAATGCAATTCGATCGCAGGCGGAAATCCAATCTCGGTTTTTAGGCGCAGTTCCTTTAAAGAATGTGGATTACCGGGTAGGTACGTATTCAATCGTTGCTGAGTTTCTTCCGTTGCCGGATCCTGCTAAAGTCAATGCCCTTCTCGATGTTTCTGACAAGCGCCAATCCCGGAGTATCATTTTTGGATTGGCAACCATCATACTTGTAACTATCGCGATAGTGTGGTGGATCAGCGCACATAAAGAAGTTAGCATACGGTCACTTGTTGTACTTCCAGTTGAGAATCGGACGGGTAACCCTGACGTTGATTTTTATACGGACGGAATACACGATGATATCGTGAATGAAATCGGGAAAATCTCTGCGCTGCGGATTCCATCAACCCGCACCGCATTGAAGTACCGTGAAAGCAGACTTTCTATTCCTGAAATTGCGCGAGAGTTAGGTGTCGAAGGAGTGGTTGAAGCATCACTCTTTCACATTGGCGATAGTGTCCGCATAAGGATTAACCTGATTGCAGCGGTGCCGGAGGAGCGGCGGATCTGGAGCAAGGAGTTCATTCGTGATATGCCACACATTCTTTCCCTTTATGGTGATGTGGCCAATAGCATTGCGCGAGAGTTGAAAATTCAACTCACAGCCGACCAGGTTTTTAGGTTTGCGTCGAACAAAGAAGTGATTCCGCAAGCCTATGAAGCCTATATCAAAGGGATGTCGTATTGGCACAAGTTAACTAAAAACGATCTGGATCAGGCGCTACGTTATTTTGAATTGGCTGTTGAGATTGATCCAGGCTATGCCCCTGCATATGCAGGTGTAGCGATGGTGTGGGGTGGCCGGATGCAGCAAGGTATATTGCCCGCGAAAGAGGTGGCATCAACTTTGGATTCAATAATGTCGAAAGCGCTCGAATTAGACAGTACGCTAATCGAAGTACATTATATGGTTGCGCTGATGTACACGTGGTGGAATTGGGATTGGCAGCGGGCGGACAAAGCGTTCAAGAAAGCGATTGCGCTTAATCCGAACCATGCAGGGGTTCGTGCGTACTATTCGCACTACCTGAATATCATCGGAAAACCAAACGAGGCGATGTCGCAAATTGAAAAAGCACTCAAACTTGATCCGTTCAACCCGCTCTTTCAGGCGTTGTATGGCATGGACCTAAACTATGCCCGAAAATTTGATGATGTCATTGCGCTGCTAAACAAGACGCAGGCGGATTCTCCCAATGATCCTGTGGCCCTTTCAGCACTGCGGGCCGCCTACCATAACAAGAAAGAATTCAATATGGCCTACAAAACGTTTGTACGTTCATACGAAGCGAAACATGATCAGGAAGGTGTGTCGGCACTGGAAGCTGGCTATGCAGCCGGGGGCTATACGCATTCGCTTATCAGCCTGGCAGAATTGCTCAAAAAACGTTCTGCAGAACATTATGTCACCCCGTTCCAGATTGCCACACTCTACACGCGGGCCGGAAAAAAGGAAGAGGCGGTTCAATATCTTTCCCTGGCATATGATGACCATGATCCGAACATGCCATACATTAACATCGATCCGATATTTGACGATCTAAGAACTAATCCTGGATTTCAGGAATTGATTACCAAGATGAATTTTCCGCCCAATCCTTGAATACATTCGGCAGTAGCGAATTCGTGATGATATACTGCCTTGCTTCAGCGTGTTTTTTCAACCACCGCATCGACCCCTTGCTCATCCTGTATTTTGAATGGTTGCAGGTGCATATATGTAAGCGATCTCCAACCCCATTCAAGCGGTCCAAACCTGAAATATTGTAGCCAAATCGGACTGACAATCAACTGGAATAGCCAAATGGAGATTACCACATAGTACAATTCGTGGCGCTGCAGTTTCCCAAACAAGGAGAAGCCAACGCCGGTGAACACCACGGCGCAGATAACGGAATGCATAATGTAATTCGTAAGCGCCATTTTACCCACTGCAGCCAGTGCCTTTTTCAGGAAGCCCATTCCATTGGACTTACAAAATATCATGACCAGTCCAATGTGACCAAGCGCAACGAATATTCTTCCAAAGGGGTAGGCAAGTCCAGAATTAAGCAATGCGGGTACAGAGAAATCCCCATTCAAGAGAATCATCATCTCGTAATAATTAATCGATAGCCCGATACCATACCCCAGCAAAATCATGAGAAGATAGGATTTGATGCTCAATTCGGCGGTGATCACCTTTAACCGATACAACGCCATACCCAGCAGCATCATGGGTAACACATCCCAGGGGTTATTGTCATAATTAAAGGTGGACTGGCGCATTCTGTTTACAGGGGCAAGTGTTTTCAGCACGCCAAAATAGCCTTTGTGCATGTCGTCAACACGCTGCTGAATCGTTTCGGCGTCTGGTTTCATTTGCATTAATAAGCCCTCCCAGGATTCCTTGCCTATTTTAATATTCGCTGGTATCGCCGCATTTTCACCAAATGATTTGGCTTGCTTAAAAAGTTCATAGTCATGCATATGGTTTGTGTACCTGTAGTAGTTGAGGGCCCAGCCAACCAGGGAAAGTAACATGACGGCGATGATTAGTTTCGTCGCCGCAGTTTTTCGGAATGGGAACAGAAATAAGCCAAACAATCCATAGGCGTACAAGATGTCGCCGGGCCAGAGCAGAAAGTAAGCATGGAACATTCCCATGAGAACCAGCCAGATTGTTCTACGGTAGTAGATATCGGCAACCTCGACACCCCCGCCCCGCGCTTCGATCCGCAGCGTCATCAAGACCATGCTCACGCCAAAGAGCATTGAGAACATGGCCCGCATTGTGTCTTCGACGAGCATTCTGTTCATTACCCACACAACAAGGTCCCATCTTTCGGCCCCTCCCTGAACAGTAGGATCATCGTATGCATTAGATACCAGCCCGAACCCCACGATATTCATTAATAATATTCCCAACAGCGCTACACCACGCAAGACATCAATCGAATTGATTCTTTCGACTGTGCTTACCGGTCCAAATTGTTTGGCTATCGCCGTCATTGCCAAGGGCTTTGGTTTATAGTTTAAGTTCCGATGCAATCCATTTCTAATAGAATTTCCACAACCTTCTGATTATTTAACATCCGCCGCGACACAGGACATTGACGATACACTTGTCGGTCCGATATGCGGCGGTTTCGTACGGCGTCGAACTTGAGAACATTAAATATAGGGGTTTGCAACCAATTGGCAAACCAAATCTCACCAGGATATTGCTTGGGCGTAGTGTTGCCCAGGCGGTGCAATCAACGTTGGTTAAAGCCCAATGAATCGAAAAAGTCATTTAGAATATCTGCGCTGTTGAAGTTCTCCCAGATGGTAATCGTGCGCGGATTATTGGGTCTTTCAAGCCAGCTATTGTTGATCAGAATTGGCGCAGGAATAATATGACTTTCAGCCCAGCCCGGATTCTTCACAATTGCCACAGCCGCCATATCAAACAACGCCCGGGATGGTGGGTCACCGTGGTATTCAATGTGTTCAAATAAGCTGACGGAATAATCACCAAAGGTATTGAACATTCCACCGTGCCTGCCCTCAACCGCCGATTCTATTCTGGGTCCTAAACCGGGCATCTTTTGGTTTACTTCCTGCTGTGTCAACTTAACCGCATCTGTACCGCTAGGCTTACCGTAACGGACGGTCGCTATTTCAAATTGTACCTGCGAATTCAATAGGTAATTCATGGCTACTGTGTCGTTATCTTGGTTGTATTCACCAGGCTCAGGATAATTGGAGCCTAACCAAACTAATCGAATCTTGTCGGCGAGCACTGAATCTTTTTTGATGGCCAGCGCAATATTGGTAAGCTTTCCCACGGCAATGATGACGAGCTTGTTGGCTGCAGAAAACGCTTCGCCCTGTTGGATAATAAAATCAACGGCACTATGCCCATCGAACTGGGCGTCCCCAAGCGATGGTCTTATTTCCACGAATGATTTGTCAGCGCCTTTGAACAGCGGTATGGTCGTTTCTACTGCGCATAAGTGCATGACACGTTCCGCTTCCGCATACTGCATCTCGATGTCCCCGCCACTGCGGGTAGCATTCACCGTAACGCCTTTCACATCAAACACCCCCTGGTTAAGGAACAGATAAGCCATCGCATGCTGATCATCCAGCTCATTGTTGGCATCGGTATCAATAATGACAGGGGTTCTTACGGTCGGATTACTTTCTTCATGTTTCCTTGGTGAGCGACAAGCATTAAACAGTATTAATAATACGAACCCGATAAGAAGAGATATGATATTGCACCTGATCATGGCGATTCTGTTTGATTTAATTTTTCGGTGGTGTGACATTCATATTCTGCCG
The DNA here is from genome assembly GCA_963714945.1 of uncultured Bacteroidota bacterium. Taxonomy (GTDB): domain Bacteria; phylum Bacteroidota; class Bacteroidia; order Cytophagales; family Cyclobacteriaceae; genus Chryseolinea. The sequence continues at coordinate 6,549 of CAVQQL010000023.1, forward strand.
CGTTCGTATCATTGTTTTGACGATAATAGATAAGGACGGGCTAAGCCAGATATCCGTTCACATTCTATTCAGCTACCGGCCTTCGAATATATCAAAAAACTCAGCCCGACAATAAAGCAAACAAACATGATATACAGTAGCCGGTTGGTTCCTTTCGGCGCAAATTTGAATTCTTTCCAGACGAATACACCCCAAACAGCAGCAACCAACACAGCACCTTGTCCTAACCCGTATGAAATTGCAGGCCCCGCTTTTTCAGACGCAATAATACTGAAGGACATACCAATACACCAGATGATGCCACCCAAAATGCCGGTCAGATGGCTTCTTAAGTTTCCATAAAAATAGGCTGAATAACTTACGGGCTCGCCTTGAACAGGCATGCGCATGAAAACTGTATTAAATAAGAAGTTACTCACAAAGATACCGCTGGAAAAAAGTACAACGGCAGAATACGGCGTGAGCTTTCCCACGGCCGGCGCAATAGAATCGGTGGCCATCGCCTCGACTACAAAGCCGTAAAACTGTGCCATGAGGACGCCCGCCGCAACAGAAATCAACAATCCCTTTGAGGAGACTTTTTCTGCATTGCCCGTAAGTTTCTTATAGGCAATCGCATTCACCACGATGCCTACCGCAATCAGTGTGACACCGGAAAAGATCAGTGATGGATTTCCCGACGGAATCCTTAGGTAATTGTCCAGCACGCCCCATATTAATGCGATGCCTATACCGACAGGGAAAGCCACAGACATCCCGGCGACAGCGATGGCAGCAATTAACAGGATGTTCGCCAGGTTGAAGAGCACACCGCCAACCAAGGCAGCCCGGATGCTCGCGTTGTCGGCCTGCAGGATATCAGTCGTGAAGCTTCGTCCATCGTCTCCAATACTTCCCAGCGTAAAAGCAAAGATCAGCGACATGACTAATATGCCGATCACATAGTCCCAATAAAATAGCTCAAAGCGCCACGATTTTTCCGCCAACTTTTGCATGTTGGCCCAGGATCCCCAACAAAGCATAGTAAGGAAACAGAAGAAAACAGCGACAGGGTAACTTTCAATGATGAACATAGGCTATTTCGATTTAAACATGAGCGTCATGAGCAAAGAACGCGGAGAATATTCTACTTTGAAGGTAGCGCTGCAAAAAAATCCTTTGTGATCCTTTGAGACTCTTCGTGAAATGTTGCGCAGCGATGGCATTATTATTTACGTGATTTCGATTCTAAAAGGAGCGGAAGCCTGAGCTCCCATTTTGGTTACTGATAAAGCGGCAGCCTGGTTTGCAAATGCAACCGCTTGGTCAATGCCCAGACCTTCCGAAATGGCTACCGCCAGGGCGCCGTTGAAGACATCGCCCGCGGCGGTTGAATCAATGGCCTCTACCCGTGGTGCGGCAACGTGCCTCCCGCCCTGCGTGTCAAGGAATGTAGGCGCCTTCTTCGCCAAGTGTAATCACCACATGGGCGACACCCTTTTCAAATATCCCCTGGGCAGCCGCTTTGGTCGATGCCAAATCACTTATTTCGATCCCCGTCAGGGCCTCAGCCTCTGATTTGTTCGGCGTGATGATGTAAATGTTGCCGAACAATTCGGGTGGCAACGCAGCAGCCGGCGCTGGATTCAAAATCACTTTATTTCCTTTTGCCGTCGCCAATTTCGCTGCATACAGCACTGTTTCGAGGGGAATTTCTAATTGTAAGAGCACGATTTCAAACTGCTGAAATTCGTGTTCTGCCTGCACTAAGTCGGCTGGCGAAAGGGTACCATTCGATCCCTGCGCAACCACGATAGTGTTTTCACCTTTTGCATCTACGGTAATGAGTGCTACACCGGAGGGATATTCACTATTGGATACAATAAAATCTGTGCGGATACCCTCTTGCCTGATTTGCTGCAGTGCCTGTCTGCCAAAAACGTCGTGCCCGAGTTTTGCAATCAACGTTACATTTCCGCCGAGGCGGGAGGCGGCAACTGCCTGATTCGCTCCTTTCCCTCCTGGAAACATAAAAAATTCTCCACCGAGAATGGTTTCGCCTGGCAGTGGGAATTTGTCGGTCTTTATCACCATATCAGTGTTTGCGCTTCCAACAATGATGATGGATTTAGGTGTTGCCATAAGAAAAATGATCGTTTTTGATAAAAAGCCCGGCGCTCATTCCGCGCGACTAAAATTAGAGACTAAAAATGATATTATCGCTAAACGCTTTGACGACACGAATTATGAGCCAGTCTCGAAAGATTGATTTCAAAGCGGGAATGGTTGCCCCATGTACAAGAAATCAATCGACAATACGTTATTGAAAATATGATCGCGGAATCGCGAGGCTGCAGTCGACTTCCTAAAATGCGCTGAATGAATTATATTTGTATTGAAAACATCTATTTTTTTAAACTTTAGGCGTATGCAATTTTTTAAGCTCAGCATAGCGCAGAAGCTTCTCCTCCAGGCGGCTATCGGCGCGGCACTCTTGTTATCGTCTTGTGCTTCGTCAAGAAAAGCGGGTGATCGAGAGGATAAAGTGGACAAAGTAATTTCAACCGCGCGTACATTTATTGGCACGCCATACCGGTATGGTGGCACCACCAGGTCGGGTATGGATTGTTCTGGATTATTGTTGAATTCTTTTCGCGTAGTGGAAGTAAATCTTCCGCGAACTTCAGAAGCGCAAAGTAAGACTGGGAAGGAAATTAAGAAGATGCATGATCTTGCACCCGGAGATCTGGTTTTTTTCGCCACGAGCAGGAAGCGGAGGAAAATCACCCATGTTGGCCTCGTAACGGATGTCAGGTCACGAGATAACATTAAGTTCATCCATGCCTCCAGCTCGCTTGGTGTTGTCGAGACAAATCTTTTTGCGGATTATTATCAGAAAAGATATCGCGGTGCCCGCAGAGTAATCGATGAGTAGCATATCCCTTCCCTTGTATAAAGTTTTCTTATGAAATATTATGAGGTTTATCCGAAAGGGTCTGCAAAACAATATATATGAAAACACGTAGAGACTTCCTGAAACTTTCTGCCCTAAGTGCGGGCGTCCTGCCCGTTGCGAATTTGTTCGCCGCTAAGGAACCTTCCGTTCATAAACCCATTGTAATATCCACTTGGAATTTCGGGTTAAATGCAAACGTCGAAGCCTGGAAGATTCTATCAAAGCAAGGCAGGGCATTGGATGCAGTTGAAGCCGGGGCAAAGGTTCCAGAAGGGGATGCAAAAGAAACTTCAGTTGGCCTTGGGGGATTGCCGGATCGCGATGGGCATGTTACACTCGATGCCTGCATTATGGATGAACAGGGGAATTGCGGATCAGTAGCATTCCTGGAGCAAATAGTGCATCCGGTTTCCGTCGCACGAAAAGTAATGGAATCAACACCGCATGTAATGCTTGTAGGCGAAGGCGCATTGGCATTTGCTGTGGCTAATGGATTCAAAAAGGAAAAGTTGTTAACGAATGAATCTGAAATGGCATGGAAGGAATGGTCCAAAAATTCAAACTACAAGCCTGTAGTGAATATTGAAAACCACGATACCATAGGCATTATTGCTTTGGATGAACAGGGAAACCTGTCCGGCGCTTGCACAACAAGTGGAATGGCATATAAAATGCATGGTCGCGTTGGAGACTCACCTATAATTGGTGCGGGATTGTACGTTGACAATGAAGTAGGTGCATCAACGGCAACCGGCGTAGGGGAGGAGGTTATGCGTATTGTGGGATGTCACCTCGTTGTGGAATTAATGCGACAGGGTAACACACCTGAGCAGGCATGCCGGCTTGCCGTTGAACGTATATTGAAAAAGAATCCCGATAATGCAAAAAAAGTGCAGGTGGGGTTTTTGGCGTTAAACAAGAATGGTGATTATGGTGCCTACTGCCTGCAGAAGGGATTTACCTATGCAGTTCATGATGTCACGGGAAATAGAATGGTTGATTCAAAAAGTAATTTCTGATGACAGTAGAAATAGTTGTCTACAACATCGATTCCGCGATGAAAGCCCAGGAGGGTGGAGCTGACCGCGTCGAGCTCTGCGACAACCCGGGTGATGGTGGAACGACACCCTCCTACGGGACAATTGAGATGGTAAGGCAAAATGTAAGCCTGGATGTTTATGTGATGATTCGGCCACGCGGTGGAGACTTCTGCTATTCCAGTTATGAATTTCATGCTATGAAGCGCGATATTTCACAGTGCCAAAAACTTAGTGTGGATGGCATGGTGTTCGGCATTTTGAATCCCGACGGAACAATAGACAAGAAACGTTGCAAGGAACTCATTCGGCAAGTGAAACCCTTAAAGGCTACATGCCATCGGGCGTTTGACATGACCCGTGATCCATTTGAGGCATTGGAAGATTGCATCGAAGTGGGATTCGATCGAATTCTCACATCGGGTCAACAAACTACTGGGGCGCTGGGCGCGCCGCTCATTGGCGAGTTGATCAAAAGCGCCAATGGAAGAATTGCGATCATGCCCGGTTCAGGTGTAAATGAAGATAACGTCCGCGAAATCATAGCTACGTCTGGCGCAACTGAAATTCATTTCTCAGCAGCTGTATTTAAGGAGAGTGATATGCTTTTCAGAAATCCAAATATCGCAAGCATGGGTGATGCTGTGGACGAAACATTCATTATCAGGACGGTTGACCCCGCACGTGTCAGAAAGATAAGAGGGCTGGCAGAATCCGTTTAACCTTTTTTCCGCGACGCCTGTGATTGCTAAACGGACAAAAAAATGAGAGAGACCGTTAAGTCTCTCCCAAATCAATCTAACCCAAATTCTAATGCACTATTTTTGACGTGCAGCTTTAATAGGGAACACCCCAAATTGTCCTACACTGATCTCTCCGCTTAACGTATCACCGGAGATGGTTGATCTCACTTGCGTTACCATTTTATTTCCTTCGCGCCCTGTGGACTCGTATTGGAAGGACAGTTCATTTCCCTTTACGGTCACGTCAGTTAATGGCGCCTCCGCACCAGAGCGTTGATTTGTAATGGTTCCGGAATAAATTTCTCCGGCTTTGGTGATGAGGAATGTTCCGCCGTCGCCGCGAGGTGACTCGACGGTGTATGTCCACTTCCCTGCCGCTTCTACTGTTGCAGTGGCATCACTGGGCGATGCTGCTGCCGGGGCGGGCTTTGATGCTTGGCTTGCATTCGTCCGCGTCTGTGGCGTAGCACGGGCTCCACCTTGTTGACCTTGCTGAGGTTGTTGCTGACCGTCGCCGCCATCCATGCCGCCACCGCCATCGCCGCCTTCTTTGAGGTCATCGTTGTTAATTGTTTTCCTGCGCCTGGGTTTTGCATCAACACTCATTTTTCCTATGCGATAGCTAAAGTTTATGCGGAAACTGAGTCTGTTCATGACCGTTAAACTTTGCTGTTCGATCGTGGGCGTGCTCAGTGTACTCCTAATGGTGTTGCTCGGCGTAAAGAAGTTCTCGGCGCCAAATCCAATGCTTCCTTTTTTGTCCTTGAGATCCTTTTTGATGGAGAGACTATACATTCCAAATCCGCCCCTGGTGCCCTGAAGCTGGATACTGTTGCCTCGGTAGAAACTGAACAACTGCAGGCCCCAGCCTTTTTGGAGCTTATAACTTCCAAAGGCGCGCCCGCTCATCATCCAACCTTCATTACGCGCATCAATGTTATTGTCGAGCACCTGGTAGAAAATATCCGTGCCGCCGTTCAGAGAAAGTTTTCCAATGTTAACATTTGCAAAGATGCTTGCACCGTATGCGTTTTCAGTTCCAATGTTCTGGTATGTGGTAAGTACCTGCCCTTCAATGTCTGTTGTGGTGCGCACGCGCTGGATAGAGCCAGTGGTGTTCCTGACAAATGAAGAGAAATTCAGTGAGCTACCCTTGATGTACGTACTATAGGATACCTCATAGTTGTTCGTGTATTCAGGGTTAAGTTCCGGATTTCCAGACGATATGTCGATGGGGTTGGAGGCCTGAATGTTTGGGTTCAAGTACTGAATGGATGGCCGTTGAATGCGTCTGTTGTAAGCGGCTTTTAACGTTCCGGTCTTTAGCTTTTTGGATACGTTAACGCTGGGAACCATCACGCCATAACTGGGAATTTCAATGTTGTCTTCTGTCTGTGTGTAGGCCTGAATGGTAGTGTATTCATACCGCGTTCCGGCTTTGACACTATACCCTTTCTGCAGCGACAAGGTATAGGACAAATAACCGGCGACGATATTCTGATCGTAATTAAGGTTGTTTGTTAACCGAGTATTGGTGGAGGGAACATATACCCCGCTACCGCTATCGTCAACATAGTAGGTGAAGTCACTGAAGGCGGATCGCATAATATCCTTGCCACCAAATTCCAGCAATTGTTTTGAACCGATAGGTGTTTGGTAATCCGCCTGAATAGTCATCTCCCGGTTGTAGCTATCGTTCAAGTTTTTATACCCGCTCAGGGCCGCAATACCATCTTCTTCTCTTGTTCTGCTCTCAAAGTCATTGTTGCGGTTGTTCTTGCTGTATAGCGCCAACAAACTGAATTCGCGTTGGGGCTTATCATACAGATGGGTATATGTCAAATTGATGTCAACATTGTTGGACAGATCGGTTGTCGAAACATCCCGAAGGCTACTAGAATTGAGGATGTCATTCGTATAGGATTGCGTTAGAAAGTCATCTTGGTAATTATTTCCATTTCGGGCGCCAAATCGTACTGAGGCGGCAAGAGAATTTTTCTTATCGATATCATAATCCCAACCCAGTTTATAATTTCCAAACAAGCGCTGGCTGAGGTTATCTGCGCTTTGAAGATTAAGGGTTTCGGTAGTTCCGTCGGTAGTCAACTGGCTATTACTAAAACTGCCGGTTACGTTATACGAAGAGCGACCAAACCCCCCCAGGGAAAAGCCCATCTTTTTCGTACGGTAATTTCCATTGAGGCCAAAGAACTTCGAGCCTCTGAGTCCGACACCAGCGTCCACATTTAAGGTAGCACCCATAATCGTATTCTTCTTTGTAACAATATTGATGATACCGCCCGATCCTTCTGCATCGTATTTTGCCGAAGGCGACGTAATCACCTCAACACTTTTTATCTGATCAGCAGGAATCTGTTTCAAGGCATCTGAAACACTGCTGGCCATAATCGTGGATGGCTTATTGTTGATTAATACTATAATATTTTGACTACCGCGAAGTGAGACGTTCCCATCAAGGTCTACAGAGAGCATAGGTACTCGCTGAAGAACATCACTTGCATCGCCTCCCCGTGTTGTTTCATCAATTTCAGCATTGTAGATCGTGCGGTCCACACGTTCCTCGATTAGTTGCTTCTGTCCTTCTACGACAACCTCGTCTAGGATCTTGGGCGCACCGACCAATTTGACAAATCCAAGGTTCAATTCGTCTTTATTGTCATCTAATGTAAGTTGTGCAATTTCTTTTGGCTCATACCCAATAAATGAAACGGAAATCGCATACGTGCCTTCTGCAATTTTGGCAATTTCAAATTTACCATCCATATCACATACTGTTCCGTCAATCGGTTTTCCGGTCGCTGGGTCGATTAACGCTACGCTGGCAAATTCAACAGGCTCGTTGTTTTCACTATCAACTACAGTCCCGAAAATCTTGCCCTTTCCCTTTCCAGCATCCTGCGCACCTGCAGGATTCGAAAACAGGATTCCCGCGCTGACGGTGATAAGGGCAATTAAAGTAGAGATGTTTTTCATTTTATTTGTTGGTAATGGATTCTGCTGGCTGGTCCAAAGTGAACCCCATACAGCTTCTGTCATTGTTAACTGTAAAGGAAATAATTTGTTCCCCATCAACTGCCGGTATTATACCAACTGTGCGATTGATTCGACACATCCGGCGTTTATTCGACAATTCCAATGGGTTGATGATGAAGGGTGATTCGTCGATCAAAGCGATGGAATAGTAGAAAAGTTGAGGGGATTCGACTACCGTCATAGTAGATGGACTACCTTTGAGTCCTTACATAAATTTGGGTGCCATGCCATCATTCTTTCACCGTAACCGGGTGGTGTTTTTACACATTTCGTTTTGGTGTGTGTATTTGTCCTTTAACCTATATCAAACCAGCTTTTTTCAAGGCGACAGGGGGTATGATTGGGGTCGGATGTTCACATCGGCCACCTCACAGTTGGTTTTCATTATGCTTATTGCTTACCTCAATTATTTTCTGATTTGGCCGCGTTTCCTTAAGTCAAAGAATGTTTGGCGTTACTTAATTGAGTTTTTGGTGCCATTTACGCTGTTGATTACCGCCCGGGTGCATTTTCAGCGGTTCTTGATGGATGGCTACACGCACCAGGCACATTACTTCTATTCCAGCTTCTTCATTGTTCAGATTACTGCCATTACGTTGTTTATCGTTCTATTCGTGGGTATGCTGCGGTTTGCGGTTGATTGGTTTGAGCTGGAGGCCAGGAAAAAGGAAGTGGAGAATGAGAAACTTATTGCCGAGCTGAATTTCCTGAAGGCCCAGATTAATCCACACTTTCTTTTTAACACGTTAAATAATCTATATTATCTGGCGTACAGCAAATCCGAAAATACGACGGAAGTAATCTCCAAGCTATCGCTCATGATGCGGTATATGATCTACGAATCCAATCATCCGAAGGTTTTGCTGAGCAAAGAGATTGAATACATGCAAAATTATATCAGTCTGGAACGATTGCGGCTCAATGATCAGATCCCCATTAAGTTTGAAGTGTCCGGAAACACTGAAAATATATGGATAAGTCCATTGATTTTTATAACTTTTCTGGAGAATGCTTTTAAGCACGGGGTCAGCGGGAAAAATTCTAAGGCCTGGGTAAATATTTGCATCCAGATGCTTGACAACGAGTGTATCTATACGGTTGAGAATAGTAAGTCAGCTGGACAAAAGGATGAAAGTGAGAAATCCGGGATTGGGTTACAAAATGTGAAACGGCGATTGGAATTGAGTTATCCGGATAGATACGAACTTGTCGCCGAGGAAACTCCCGAAAATATAGCGTGAAACTCACACTGTCTCTACATTGAAAATTAACTGCGTTATCGTTGAAGATGAACCGTTAGCCCGTAACCTGATGATCGATTACGTAAAGAAGGTTCCCTCTCTACATTTGGTGGAAGCTTGTGCAAGTCCCCTGGCAGCCATTGGCGTCTTGCGGGACAATGCGGTGGACCTACTTTTCCTGGACGTGCAGATGCCTGAACTTACGGGCATCTCGCTGCTTAAGGTATTACAAAAAAAACCTTTGGTGATTCTCACTACTGCATATTCTGAGTATGCACTTGAAGGCTATGAACTTGATGTGGCAGACTACCTGCTGAAACCTATCACATTTGAACGTTTTCTCAAGGCAGTTGACAGGGCAGCGCAAA
>CAVQQL010000024.1:0-7581 GCA_963714945.1 uncultured Bacteroidota bacterium
TACTTAGTTGTTTTTAATCGATTGTGCTATTTGAATTCTGTTCAGCATTACCAGCCAATGCCGTAATCTTCTCCATGGTTGCTGGAGCCTCCCCAGAACGTTCCATTCTCCCAGTCGAAATAAATTGCATTAATCGGACCACTGGTGCGGTCCTCGTACGTAATCTTGTATCCCATTTGTGCTAATTCCTTCGCGACCAAGGAGGCATTTGCTTATTCAAAATTAGTGAACCGGCGGGTATTTTCGAGTGATCACCGAAACTGGAATACATTTGAAATGTCTTGAAACTTGGAGCCTCGCATGCTTCCTGCACCGTCATCCCAAATTCCACCACATTCAGGAAGAACTGCAGGAGTAACTGATCTTGCTCATCGCCGGACTGCTTCGCAAACGAGAGCATTGGCTTGCCGTCCTTTAGCGCCATACTGGGCGTGAGCGTTACCCTAGGACGTTTTCCGGGCTCCAGAACATTGAATGGGTTTTCTTTCTCATCCAACACGAATGACTGCATGCGTTGGTTCAAGCCGACCCCTGTATTGCCGGCGATACAGGATGGAATCCATCCGCCACTCGGGGTAATGGAAACCACCCAGCCTTCCTTATCTGCCGCCTCAACAGAAGTAGTACCGGTAGCAAATTCATTCAGAATTTTTTCCGTCAAGGGATTGTCTGCACTATTCAATGAAGTCTGACTGCTGCCCCACGTCTTCAACAAGTCGCTGTATGGGTTTTGCTTGCCTTCAAACGGATATGGATCGCCAGGTCCAGCGCTGGGATTATTCATGTCCCAGTTGATTTGCTTGGCTCTTTCTTTTGCATACGTTTTTGACAACAGGCCTTTCATCGGTTCTTCAGGGGCGAACGCAGGGTCGCCATAGTAGAAATCACGATCTGCGAAAGCAAGGTTCATGGCCTGGTACAATGTATGGATGTATTTTGTTGAGTTATACCCCATGGCTTTCAGATCAAAGTTCTCAAGGATGTTGAGCGTTTGAAGCATCACGGGACCCTGCGTCCACTGTTGCAGCTTGTAAACATCGATGCCGCGGTAAGATGTCATCAATGGCGCTTCAATTTTGACTTTCCAGTTAGCCAAATCCTGCTCTGTAATCAGTCCGCCCTGTTCCTGGCATCCTCTCGCAATTTCTTTCGCGATGTCGCCTTTGTAGAATCGGTCATAGGCGGCATAGATCGCTTCCTTCCTGCTCTTACCATTCTTGAGTGACTGCTGTTCACGATCAACGAGTTTCTGCAGCGTGGAAAGTAAGTCCTTTTGTACGAAGATTTCTCCCGCATCAGGCGCTTCTCTTTCTGCACCCGGGTGTGTCAAAAAAACTTTGTTGGAATATGGCCATTTTTTGATTTCTGCTTTGCCCTGCTCGATGGCGTTTGCTGTTTGAGCCTCAATGGGGTATCCCTCTGCCAACTGTATCGCCGGCGCGAGCACTTCTTTAAGGCTCATTGTTCCATATTCCGCCAACATGGTCATCAGGCCTCCGGGCGTGCCAGGGGTTACCGCGGCAAGCGGGCCGTACTCAGGCGGATACTTCATTCCTTTGCTTTTGAAAAAATCTGCGGTTGCCCCGGTAGGTGCCACGCCCAATGCATTGATGGCTATAACTTGCTTCGTACCGGGATTGTAGATTAATGCCTGTGTCTCGCCGCCCCAGGCAAGTGCATCCCACATGGTGCAAGTGGCAGCCAGCATGGCACAGGAGGCATCCACCGCATTTCCCCCTTGGCTGAAAATCATCGCCCCGGCCGTCGCGGCAAGGGGTTTGCCGGTAATGGCCATCCAATTCTTGCCGTGAAGTGGAGGCTTTTGCGTGTGAACAGGGAAATTATTGAAAGATTGTCCAATACCAGTCAAGGAAAAAAACATAAGGGAAATAAGGGCTAGGGAGGTTTTCATTACACTGGGGCTTTGGTTATCCAAATATAAGGTTCTGCAGTTAACTTTTTTGCCCAAATATGTGCTGATCTTGCTACAGTCCTGGATGTGTTTTATTGGAATGGAATTGGAATATCGGAGTGGATTACGCGTAATAAATGCTCAAAGGGGAACCCTGGTCTGCAATGGCATGGGTTTGTTTGTACCTTAAGATACCTGTATTTCAAACCGATAGAAAGCATGGATAGGTATTCAAAATAACATTTTTCAGCAGGAATGATGATCTTTGCTGCCCAGCAATACCTGTAAGCGAAAGCTAATATTTTGAAATACATTTCCCGTACGGTCTGGACACTATCCCTGGTGAGTTTGTTTACGGATACCGCAAGTGAAATGCTTTATCCAATTATGCCGATCTATTTACGGACAATAGGGTTTTCAGTTGTGTTGATAGGCATTCTCGAAGGCTTTGCTGAGGCGACGGCCGGATTAAGCAAGGGATATTTTGGCAAACTATCAGATGATTCGGGTAGGCGGGTCCCGTTCGTTAGATTGGGCTACACGTTGAGCGCAATTTCCAAACCTATGATGGCTGTGTTTGCGTATCCGGTTTGGGTCTTTTTCGCCAGAACGGCGGACCGCCTTGGGAAAGGAATAAGGACGGGTGCGCGCGATGCACTGCTTTCTGAGGAGGCAACTCCGGAAACGAAGGGAAAGGTCTTTGGGTTTCATCGCGCCATGGATACCTTTGGTGCGGTACTTGGACCGTTGTGCGCATTGGTCTATTTGTATTTCTTCCCTGAAGACTATAGAACCTTGTTCTTTATCGCGTTTATTCCCGGGCTTATCGCAGTCTTTTCCACCTTTTGGGTAAGCGAACACCAGCAAGGTGCCGCGGGATCAAAGATAAAGGTAACACCATTTTTTTCCTTTCTTTACTATTGGAAGCAAAGCCCTGGTGACTATCGCAAACTTGTTCTGGGGCTGCTTGCGTTTGCGCTTTTTAATAGTTCTGATGTTTTCTTATTGCTCAAAGCCAAGGAGGCGGGCGTCACAGACTCCGGTGTCATTGCGATATACATTTTTTACAACCTAATTTATGCCTTGGGTTCATTTCCACTTGGCATTTTGGCGGATAGAATTGGCCTGAAGAAGATATTTGTAGCGGGGCTTATCCTGTTCGCTATCGTGTATTTTGGAATGAGCATGGGGACTAACGTTTACTTTATCGCCGTACTTTTCTTTTTCTATGGTATTTATGCAGCCGCAACAGAAGGAATTTCGAAAGCGTGGATCAGCAACCTGTCAGAAAAGAAGGATACGGCAACAGCTATTGGATTTTATGCTGGCTTCCAGAGTATCTGCGCCATGTTGGCGAGCACTTTGGCGGGCGTTCTTTGGTATCAGTTCGGCGCTGGTACGACATTCGTCGTCACAGGTGGCGCTTCAGTATTGATTGTAATATATTTTCTGTTTGCGATTAGGCGACATTGAATAATGGTGCCATGACTTAATCAAATTGTAAATAGTTAGACCAAAAAAGTGATCGTAATTGGCGTATTTTGTTTTTTAGTCAGCGGCTATAGTTTCTTTTAATCTATGAACTGCATTTTGGTATTGAATAGCTTTGCAATATGAGCGCGATTATAGTTGCAGCCAAACCCGAAGATGCCGTTTTGCTTGATCAGCTTGTCAATGCGGCGTATCGCGGCGAGAGCTCGAAAGTGGGCTGGACAACAGAGGCGGATTTATTGGATGGTACGCGCACGGATGCATTGGCGATTTCCGCTTTATTAAAGGATCCGGGAACAACAATACTGAAGTATGTTGAAAATGGAAAAATACTGGGATGTGTTGAACTGAAAGTCGAAAATGATAAGCTCTACCTTGGGATGCTTACTGTGCAACCTGATTTACAAGGAAGGGGTATTGGAAAGGAACTTCTAAAAAGGGCTGAAGGTGAGGCCAGGAAAAGAAAATGTTCGTCCATAGTTATGACTGTCATTTCTGCCCGCGAAGAACTTATCGCTTGGTATATAAGGCATGGCTACCGTGCAACGGGTGAAAGAAGGCCATTTAATTTTAACGATCCCCGCTTCGGGTTGCCAAAAAGGCCATTAGAATTCATCGTACTGGAGAAGAAATTATAAATGGTAGGTAATCAGAAATAGGATGTAAAAAGCCCCCAAGCGATGGGGGCTTTTTATTTTATTTCTTTTTGAACGGTCTTCGGTATTGCGCATACCATAATATCTTTCCGTCCTTCACGGCATTGATATCGTGCCATTCGGCTGAGTCGACCTTGCCGTCTTTGTACGTGTCAATCTCCGTGTACCACAGGTCGACGTAGTCTGCATCATGGTCAATGGCGTGGCTTTTGTCCCACGCAGCCATTTTAAGCTCAACGGTGCTTAAGCTGTCTCTGGACATGGTCCACTTGTCCAATAGACCTTCCGTGGGTCCTGTATACCTTGTGCCATCCCATCCTATGAAATTGATACTATCGCCGAATGAAGCACGGAGCATCGCCATATCCCCGGTTTCCCAGGCCTTGTAGCTGTTCAAAACTGCTAGGAGGTCTGTATCTGAAACATCGCCATTAAAATTTGAGGTGTAGCTGGCTGTATACGGGAAGATGACAGAACTCATTTCGGCCGCTGGTTCTTCAGCCATTTCCTGTTGAGGGCTGGTGCAGGCGAAGACAAAAAGGGCAAGGGGTAACAATAAAATAATTCTTTTCATTGTGGTTTGGTTTAGGATTACGGTTGGTAGGAGTCAAAAATCTCAGCCTGTAAGATAATAAAAAATTAGCTAGTAGGGGCACGGAAAGGAGGTGTTTGCAGATACTGCCTGTACATAAAGGAAATGAAGATTCTTAGATCTGTAATATTCGGCTTGTCCCCTTACTACGTTAAAGCGCGCGTTTAGATTACGTGCTGCTCAACCGCTCACCCTTTCATTTTAATTCACGGTGGTAAACTTCAGGCATACCGGTTTTTCAACCAAAATTTTCTTCCCGGTAGGCGTAAGCAACCCTGTTTTTTGATCGCGCTTGAAAATCAGGATATCGTTTGTATTCTGGTTTGCGGCCAGTAGAAAATTTCCAGTAGGGTCAATTGCAAAGTTCCGCGGAATCTTCCCCAATGTTGACTGACGTCCGACGTACGTTAATTCCCCGCGCTTGTCAAGTACATAGATTACCAGCTCATTGATATCACCGCGCAATGAGCAATAAAGGAATTTTCCATCGGGAGAAAGGTGGATATCCGCTGCATCAATTTTTCCGGCGAAGTCTTTCGGCGCGGAGCTAACCGATTGTCTTGCGGCTAACTTTCCATCGACATAATCAAATGCAGTGACTACCCCCGACATTTCCTGTATGAGGTACGCATATTTGCCATTTTGGTGAAAGGTAAAATGTCGAGGGCCATTGCCAGCCTTGACACTTACAAATGCGGGATCCGCGGGGAAAGCGGTTTTCCTTTTGTGTAGTCAACTTTATATACATTTACTTTATCCGTCCCGAGATCAGGAACAAAAAGATAACGATTGTCCGCTGATAATACGGTTGCATGTACGTGGGCCTTATCCTGATTCTTGAGCACACCGCTTCCCGTGTGCTGGATGGTTTGTATATCATCGTTCAACGATCCATCAGCATTAACGGGTATAGCCGACAAGCTTCCACCACTGTAATTACCGACGAATACAAATCTATTTTTTTCATCGATCGTGACGTAGCAAGGACCATCACCGCCAGAACTTGCATTGTTCAAATGAGAAAGTTTTCCTGATACCGGATCAAAAGAAAAAGCGCTGACGCTACCTTTCCCACCGTCAATTTCAGTAACGGCGTAGACATGTTTTCGATCCTGCGTTATCGCCAGAAAAGAAGGATTTGTAATGCCTGCCGTTTCAGCTTTCCGAGTAAATTCGCCAGTTTCGGCATTGAAAGCATAAACGTATATCCCAGCTTTATCAGGACTGCTATACGTCCCGACAAGGAGATTAAATATCTTAGGGGTTGGGTGCTGCCCCTGGGCGAGTGAAAATAGAGAAAAAATCATTATAATGGCTGCTATGGTTTTCATGATATCGTAATTTATGCATTTAAAATCATATTCATTCAAATTCACATGACCCTTTAAAATTGCTATTCAAACTTGATGGAATGAAATTCCTCCAGTTCATGGAATGAAGTTTGGATGGTGGGCGACCATGACCACTTTATCATTTTTCCACTGTCGTAGTCAAGCCTGCAAAAATTGGCGTTCCAGATGCTCCCACTTGCTGGTGGGACGTTTGGCAAGAGGCCGAGTACTGCAAAAGGGAAATAAATTTCGGCCCGCCACGATTCAATAAAACCATTCAAGCGCTTTTCTCCACCATCGGTGTACACCAACTTTTCAATACCCCCGTTCCGCTGTGTCGGGTGCCAGGGAATCCAGCTGTACGTCTTCGCATCCAATTTCGAAATGGTCAAAATGAGTTCTCTTTCGAGTTGGTTGACTTCGTATTCAAAATAGACCGGTGTGGCAGGATCGGGGTGAAAGAACACCTCAAAAACGTCTCCGTTGAAAATGTTTTCGAAATCCTTGTATGCGCTTGTCGTTATTTTATCATCCTCACCGGAGAAAACTAAATAGATTCCGGTGGACGAGTACAAGATTTTAAATTTGCTTTGATACGCTTGCCCACCAGCGTCGAGCTTCGTCATCGCGTTCCAGGTTGTTCCGTTCCATGCTGGATTATCTCCTTTTCCTGTTATCACAAAGTCAATACAGGTTCGAACAAGAAGCGTATCCTTTGCATGTTGACCCTTCAAGGGCACAGCTAACGGTGCATCTTTGAATGTCCCTTGGCCGCGGCAAGAAATGGGTTTGATCACCGCGCTAAGCGCTACAACAACTAGCGTTGTAATAAGGGTATTGGCGCGCATAGGATGAATCGTTACAGAAGATGGTTGCCTTGAATATTTTAACGAAAACACAATGATATCTATACCAAAATCAATGCCACGCCTGCTATTATTGTTTTTGAGTCGATTTACGCCTTACCGCAGCGACTTGTATTTCACTGACGGGAATCGAATTATCGTTGAAGCGCGTTCTAATGTAGGTCAAAATGGACGCAATGGCGTGATCATCCAAATGATCGTTTCGTGGCATCAATCCATTATACGTTTTCCCGTTAATATTGATCTCACCCTGCAGCCCGTTGAGTACAATGTTAATCAGGCTATCCGCATCCCCGGTCACCAACTCAGATCCCGCTAATGGTGGGAACAGGTTATTGTCACCTTTTCCATCCCGCTGATGGCACGTTGCGCAATAGGTGGTATATAAGATCCTTCCGCCCAGCAGATCGCCGCGATGAAGGTTGTCAGCCACTTCATCCGGAGTCTTAATATAGGATCGATTTTTCCGCTTTTCCATGGGTTCCAATGCTGCCACACCGAATTTATCCTTGTCCCCCTTGAACATAACCCGCCAGATTTTTCCTTCATTTGATTCACTGATATACAGCGACCCATCGGGACCTTCCGCCAGACCCATTGGCCGGTATTTTGCATCGCTTGTGTTCACAACGGTGTCAACACCGGTGAACCCGTCGGCGAAAACTTCCCACTTTCCGGTTGGCTCGCCGTTTTCAAACGGGACGAAACAGACAATGTACCCCGCTTGCGGATA
>CAVQQL010000025.1:0-88455 GCA_963714945.1 uncultured Bacteroidota bacterium
TCTCGCCGCCCTCGCCGCTGGTGCCGTTGTCGCCCACGATGTAGAAGACGAGCGTGTTGTCTGCCTCGCCGGTCGCGTCGATCGCGCGCAGCATGCGGCCGATCTCGTGGTCGGTGTATTCGACGAACGCCGCAAAGACCTCCGCCTGCCGCGCGAACAGGCGCTTCTCGTCGGCCGACAGCTTGTCCCAGTCCTTGATGGCTTCGGGCTTGGGCGCGAGCTTTGTGCCCGGCGGCACCACACCCTGCTGGATCTGGCGCGCCAGGGTGTCCTCGCGCACCTTGTCCCAGCCCTGGTCGAACCTGCCCTTCCACTTGTCGATCCAGGCCTTCGGCACGTGGTGCGGCGCGTGCGTCGCGCCCGGCGCGAAGTAGACGAAGAACGGCTTGTCGGGCGCCAGTGCCTTCTGGTACTGGACCCAGGCGACCGCCTTGTCGGTCATGTCGGTCATGAAGTGGTAGTTCGGGTCGTTCGGCAGTTCGACCTGCGCGGTACCGTCGTACAGGTACGGTGCCCACTGGTTGGTCTCACCGCCGATGAACCCGTAGAACTTGTCGAAGCCTTGCCCGGTCGGCCAACGCTCGAACGGGCCGGCAACGCTGGCTTCCCACGATGCCGTCTCGTGCCACTTGCCGAACGCGGCGGTGCTGTAGCCGTTCAGGCGCAGGATCTCCGCCAGCGACGCAGTCGTGTCCGGGATCTGGCCGGTCGCGCCGGGAAAGCCGGTCGCCATCTCGGTGATGAAGCCCATGTTCACCTGATGATGGTTGCGGCCCGACTTCAGCGCCGCGCGCGTCGGCGACGACAGCGCAGTGGTGTGGAAGTTGTTGTAGCGCAGGCCGTTGGCCGCCAGCTTGTCGAGCACGTCGGTGCGGATCGGCCCGCCGAACGTGCTGGTTGCGCCGAACCCGAGGTCGTCGATCAGCACGATGACGACATTGGGCGCGCCGGCCGGCGCCTTGACGTCGAACCGCTTCGGCATCTTCGCGTTGCGCACGTCGAAGGTCGTGCTCGGCGGGATGCGCGGCTCCTGCACTGGCAGCACCGTGCGGTTGCCGGCCGGCTGCGCGGACGCCGCCGTTGCACAGACGGCGGCGAGCACCGGGGTCAGGGCGGCAGAAGACGGGCGATGAATCATTGAGGTTCTTCCTAGCTTTCAGTGTCTGTGTTCCAGTCGGCCCTGGGACCTCACCGACGCAAGCCGCCACCCATACTCACATGCGCGTTGCCGCGCTCGCGGAGATGAAGCCACCGCAGCGCTACGGCTTGTAGTTGGTCATGCCCGGCCCGGTCTTGTCGTAGACGTTGAAGAACTCGTCCGTCATGATCGTGGCGACGTTGCCGTCTGGAATCTCGACGACCTCCTTGTCCAGGGTCTTGACCCGGAACTTCCAGCCCGGGGGGAGCTTCTTGAACTGGTCTTGCCCTGCGGCCAGGAAGTGCTCGAAGGTCTGCTTCGGCTTCAGGCCCAACTGGAATCCCTTCAGGATCCAGACGTTGCCCTCGGGATCGTCGAGGAGCGCGACCTTGGTGCCCTTGTTCCAGCCCCACTTGCTGTCGCGGGCGATCTTCATGGGCACGTAAGGCTGATCCTCTCCGATGCCGCCCTTTTCGCCGACATCCAGTTGGGCGACCCAGTTGAACTTCCTGCCGTTGAACTCCCTTTCCTTGCCGACCTTCAATTCAACCCAATCGGGCATCCAGATCTTCGGCCCGTTCAGGCTCGCAACGACGACGCCGAACTGCTTCTTCACCTTTTCCATGTCGAGGCCCGCGACCCATGCCTGCGGGGCCGTGTTCGCGACGCAGGACTGCCCTTGGTCGTGTATACGTGTTGTAGCGGCGGCGACCATCTTCCCGGTCTTCGCCTCGCGGGCAGTGAGGAAGATCTCCGCGAAACGCGTATTGCCCATGTTCTCGAACCGCATGACCTTGGCGCCGTCGCCGTCACGCAGCACCTCGGGTTCCGCCGCCGGTGTGGCTTGCGCCGAGAAGGACGTCGCCATCGGCGCCATCAGAGCGGCTACTGTCAGCACCGCCAGTCTCAATGTCTTCATATCACCTCTCACCTTGTTGCGACCGCCTTGCGGCAGTGTTTGATGGGCTCGCGCGCTAACCCACTGACTTGTTCTGCGTGATCGCCAACCTCGCGACCGAACACTTGTTGATCGAATCTGCCGCTCATTTTGCGGGCTCGCCTGCGGAAATTTCCACGCTCCGTCAACGACCGACTGGCGCGGTTGGTACGTCCGCGCGACATAGCTCCAGCCCGGGACGATCGGCAGGTAGTTCGCGCTGCGCGGATCGCCGCCGAAGTGGATCGTGACGCTGCCATCCGCGTTGCGCCTGGCCGTGACGTTGTTGACCGAGTACGCGTTCTGCGGATTCGGCTCCATGTAGCCCTTGGCGTTGTAGACGGTGACCGACCAGAAGCCGTCCACCGGAACGTCGCGCACCGTGAGGACGTGCGGGATCTTGCCGTCGTTGAGCTTCGCCATGCCGCTCTGATAAACGGCCGCCTCCTTCGGATTGCCGCCCCAGCCGGAGGCCGCACCGAGTAAGTGGTCGATCGGGTTGAGCTTCGACTTCTCGCCGAACATCTCGTCGTGTCCGTCTTGGTCGCCGCCAGAACATTCAGCGCGTCACGAACCGTGCCCGACGAACCCGCGTCCGAATCCGGCACCTCGAACTTGCCGCCATCCGCCTGTCGGACCTGAATGCGGTCCTGCAGCGCGTGTGCGGCCTTCATGTCGGCAGGATCGTTGGGTCCGCAAAGGTACGGAACAGCACCATGACGTAGCGTGTCTGCCGATCTGCTGTCGGGTCAGCGTGAACTCGCCCGCGCCATGTTCGACCGGCAGTATCGAGTGATCCTCGCTGATCACCATCATCGATTGGAACCGCTTGCCCGGGTCGGCTTCACGATGGTCACCGGCGTGGTCAGGTCGAACACTCCAGCGGAATACAGGGTGTCGCGGTTCATGCGGATGACGTCCTGCTTGTCGACCGGTGTCATGCCGCGGATGTGCAGGAACTTGCCGAATGCACCTTGCGAGACGTAGCGCTTCATCGTCATGTCGGTTTCGGCACGGACGAAGTTGTCGACCGTCTACCGTCTCGGCCGCCCAGGTCGCGGTCACGGCCAGACACGCCAGCACCAGCGCTGCCCGCCGACCTGTCAATCGCAAGTTCACCATCGGCTCCTCATCGATTCAGGGACAAACTGCCGCCGCTCGGCGTCCGCAAACCTGGCCCATCCAGACAGTGGGCCACCGCACATTCCCCGTCAAGCCTACGGCATCGATCGATACGCGCGACTGAGATCGGTCAACGTCGCATCGTGATCACGTCGCGCGCCGTCAAGATTCAGTGCCGTAGGCCCGCGCGATCCGTTCGGCAATCTCGTCGACGCTGCTGTTGATCTTGAGCGACTTCGGATCGATCGAGCGATCTGTCTCGATCGCGTCGAGGAAGCGGTTCAAGTCCTGCGCGATTCGCTCGACGACTGGGTATTCGCGTGTCCGGGGCGAGCAGCTGCGACAGGCGGAGTACGTCGTTTGCGTGCTTGCGGATGTTCTTGGTGTCGATCGGCTCACCCTTGGCCTGACGTTCGCCGAGGTCCAGCCAGGCGCTCGCCTTGAGCGGAATCAGCCTGTCCTCGCCCACCCACGGCAGGCCGTCGACTTCCCTGCGTCCTGTAAGGATGAACTCGTAGTACGCATCGTCGAGCAGGATCGCGGACAAGCTTGCGACGGCCTCGTCGATGGGAATCGGAGTGAGGTGACTTCCTTCGGCCAGCCTGATCCCCTCGGGGGCCCGGCAGAACAGCTCGAGCATGGCAGGAAAGCGATCATCGGCCGGCTTCTGGAATCGATAGAAGACCGGCTTCCCGGTGTCGCTGGCTTGTCCAGGATTTCGTAGGCGGCCCGCCTCGATGAAGCGCCAGAACACGTCGCCGAATGACGGGCTGAGCGCCTCGATGTGCAGGACGATGTCCAGGTCCTTGGTGGCACGAAAACTCGAGCCCCGCCTCTTCCATCGCAAGCGTCGCGGCCGTGCCGCCGATCAGCACGAACTGATCGGCGTGGCCGGCGAAGTGCTACGAAAGACGTCCAGTCCCCTCACCACGGGAAGTGCCCCTTGAGTTCATCCAGTGCGAGTTGAACACGCTCGTCCTGGTTGCCCTGCAGGCTGAGTGTCAAGGAAAGCGGATCGACGGTATCGCTGTCTCGCACCAGTGCTGGGCTGTAGTGCCAGAGTTCCCATTCGCAGGCACCGGCAGCGGCTCCGGCAGCGTCTCGAAGCCGGCCTGTGTCGCCGCCTTCCACTCCGCCTGCCCGACGGCGTAGGTCGGCCACTCGGGGTTCAGTGAGCATCGAAAACCGCGCGAGCGCGCTCAGACCCGCGAGTCTCAACGGACCGGGGCCTCGACTTCGGAGGGGGGAATCATCCAGATCCGACGCTTGACCGGGCTGCGCAGCATCGGTCTCGAGCGTGCTGCTCCAGGTCTGCGCGGCCGTGCGCTCAGTATGGAGCCATCGCACCCTCCCCTCGGTGCGCAGGGTCGCGATGCCGGCGGCCGTGAGCTCCTTGACCGCTCGCGACAGCGTCATCGGGGTGTAGCCCAATTCGTCGACCACCTCGGCAGGCTGCCACTCGGCGCACCACGGCCTTCGCAACAGGACGGCGATCGAGCATTGCCTGCGTCGCCGGGCTGAGCGCGGTCTGCGCAGCGACCGTCGGCTTGCGAAAATACTCGCGCAGGTCGATCCCGAGATCCGGCAGATAGAGCTGGTTGCCGGGTACCAGGAACGGCACCTTCTGCTCGATGAGGCGCTTGCGTTCGAGTAGGATGCGAGGGTGCGGGTGACGTAGACCACCGGCATCCCGGCAAGTTGTCGCAGCTTGTCCAACTGCCCTCGAACGTTGGCCAGCCCCGGTCGGTCGAGCCGCTGATCGATCGCCAGGAGAATCTGGCGATCCAGGGAGCTGCAGTTCCCGGACCTCGAACGCTTCCTGCAGGAAATAGGGCAGCTTGCCACTCCCCGCCCACGCGCGAACCTTGGGAGCGACTCCCAAGGTTTCATGCAGATACGCGTGGACGGCAGCGTCGTCGTCACGCTTGGCGAGGGCTTCATCTAACATAGTGAATGCACGATGACGACGCCGTCTGTTATCGTGCAATAACGTGTTATCTCGATGCCGCGCAAAGCCTCAGGCCCGGTGCGAGACAACGCGACCCGACGCCCACACGAAGCTTCCAGTCGCAATTACAGAGCGGGCCGCGCGTGCGAAGAATGGCCACCCGACCTTGTGCCCTGCACGCCTCGGGGAGGCGCGGCATCCGATATTTCACGAGATGGCGATATTCGCTGTTCAGTGAAGATCAACCCAACCAGACGCCAGCAAGCGACGGGAACCTCAACCCGTCATAAGCAACCACAAAGCCATTTGGCGTTAATGTTCCATTGCTATACCCCGAGATAAAAGCGATTATGAACATCATTATTGGGAGCATGTCGGAATCGTCTTTACTTCTGCCGGTAATCCTTCACTTTGGACAAGTTATTTGAAAGAAAGGGCGATCAAGGTTGTTCATGTGGTATCCAGCGTCAAGTTTGCAATAAAAGCGCAGCAATGTGGTGTTGACGCCATTGTTGCCGAAGGATTTGAAGCTGGCGGACATAACGGACGAGAGGAAAACAACCACGTTTGTACTGATACCAATGGTACGGGATGCCGTTTCAATTCCACTGATCGCAGCTGGCGGCATTGGATCTGGTCGATCGATGCTTGCAGCTGAAGTTTTAGGAGCCGGAGGTGTTCAGATTGGAAGCCGATTTGCGGTAAGCCACGAATCGTCCGCACATCAAAATTTCAAAGAGATGATTACGCAAATCAGCGAAGGTGATACCATCGTGACGCTGAAACAGCTAACACCTGTCCGACTTGTTAAGAATAAATTCTATGAGGAAGTCCGGGCTGCCGTTGCGGTGGGCATCAGGGGAGGAGCTCAATAAATCCTGGTGCTAGAAGGTCCAAACAAGGCATTTTCGAGGGAGATCTGGAAGAAGGGGAGCTTGAGATTGGGCAAATAGCAGGAGCGATAAACAAGATTGAGCCCGCAAAGGAAATACTAGATGAGATCTGGTTGGAGTATTGTATGCTGAAGGAAGCCATGTGCGGGATGCTAATCTCGGAAACAAAATAATGCAGGGGATGAATTCAGAATCCCGACAGGAGCGGCAGGGGCATGCCGTGAAAAAACCGATGCACCACTCGTGTGTTAACGTAGGAACTGACTTAACTTGATGTTGCTGCGGGGAGGGAGACGTAGATAGAATGCCTATTTTACTTCTTTTTGAGGGCTCCGACGTTGGAAGTTGGTGTTTTCTTTTTATCCTTTGAAGCATTTGATGACTTCACAGACGTGTGCTTTGCGTTGTAAACACTATCAAACCAGGTTTCATAGTCCTTAAATTGCAGGCAATTGCGAACCACTTTTCCTTCTATCATGATTTTAATTAGCAGGTCGTGATTAATACTTTGAAGAAGTAGTTCCTGCTGTTTGGGGGGTAGCTCCCTAACCTGTATATACTCGATTCCTTTATAGATTGTTGAATTAACCTTCATAAGCGCACAACACTTAATAGTACTTAAACTTGTTTTGTAACCTCAGGCCTAATCCAAACGCAAGTTAAGACAGAAAAACCTTCGCTTACGTTAAACTACTCGATAATTTCTCAATTTTGTTTGCATGTGCAAGTCCCCCAATGGCTAGTTTTTTTGATACACCTGTAGCGTACCTGAAGGGCATCGGCCCGCAGCGTGCCATGTGGCTGAACAAGGAGTTGAACATTTTCTCATTTGCGGATTTGATTCAGCACTACCCCTTCCGGTATGAAGACCGAACGAAGTTTCATAAAATCAGACAATTGCATGAAGAACTTCAGTATGTCCAGGTAAGGGGGTTCATCAAAAGAAAGGAGTTGGTTGGATCCGGTTTTAAAAAAAGATTGGTAGCGCAATTTGCGGATGATAGCGGAGGGCTGGAACTCGTTTGGTTTCAGGGAATAAACTGGGTTAATGCAAAAATCAGCGCAGGCATAGAGTATGTTGTTTTTGGGAGGCTGACCCGTTTTGGTAGCAAATTCAACATCGTCCACCCTGAAATAGAGCTTTTTTCAGAAAGTCAGGGTAAAGCGATCTTTCTTAGGCCTGTTTACTCGCTCACCGAAAAACTGCGCTCACGACATTTGGATAGTAAGGCGTTATCGAAGATAATCCAAAACTTGCTGACAGAAGCCAAGGGAAAATTTCGGGAGACTTTGCCACCGCGAATCTTGTCTGCGGAAGGATTTCTGTCAAAACAGGAAGCAGTTTTTAATATTCATTTTCCGGCCAGCAACCAATTGTTGCTGCAAGCTCAACGACGACTAAAGTTTGAAGAGCTTTTCTATATTCAGTTACGAATGCTGAAAATGAAACTTATACGGCAGGAGAAAGCCCGAGGTCAGATTTTTCATGACGTTTCTTTGCTAACACAATTTTATCATGAGCACCTTCCCTTTGAACTTACAGGTGCGCAAAAAAAAGTAATCAAAGAAATCTACGCTGATCTTAAGTCAGGAAAACAAATGAATCGCTTGCTGCAAGGGGATGTGGGCAGCGGAAAAACAATTGTCGGCTATATCTGCATGCTTATCGTCATCAGTGGCGACGCGCAATGTGCGCTCATGGCACCAACGGAAATTCTTGCGCAGCAACATTATGCTAACCTAAAACGCTATGCCGATAAGATGAAAATAACAATTGCGCTATTAACCGGTTCCACAAAAAAATCAGAGCGGAAGCGAATCCACGAAGGATTGAGGAGTGGCGAACTTAAGATTCTTACCGGCACGCATGCACTCTTGGAAGAAGAAGTCAAGTTCATGAATCTTGGCCTTTCCATCGTGGATGAGCAGCATCGCTTTGGCGTAGCACAACGCGCGAAGCTTTGGCAGAAGAACGTTGATTATTACCCTCACGTGCTGGTCATGACGGCAACACCGATTCCACGAACACTTGCCATGACCCTATATGGTGATCTGGATATTTCTACCATAGATCAATTGCCAGTAGGCAGGAAGCCAATCAAGACTATACACAAATTTGATGCACATCGCCTGCAAATAAACCAGTTTATAAAGGATCAAGTCGAAACGGGTAGACAGGTATATATTGTTTATCCGCTTATTGAAGAGTCAGAAAAGCTGGATCTAAAACATTTGATGGATGGTTACGAGAGCATTCAGCCGGGCCTTTCCTGAGTACCCTATAAGCATCCTGCATGGGAAGATGAAACCGGTTGCAAAGGAATATGAGATGCGCCGCTTTGTTTCTGCAGAGACGAAGATAATGGTAGCCACGACAGTAATAGAAGTAGGCGTAGATGTTCCAAATGCATCGGTAATGGTGATAGAGAATGCCGAGCGCTTCGGCCTATCTCAGCTTCACCAGCTGCGCGGCCGGGTCGGCCGGGGCGCCGACCAATCATATTGCATTCTCATGACGAACTATAAACTTAGCGCAGATTCAAAGATACGCATTGGCACGATGGTGAAAACAAACAATGGATTTGAGATAGCTGAGACAGACTTGTCAATTCGCGGACCTGGTGATTTACTCGGCACGCAACAGAGCGGAGTGCTTGATCTGCTTATCGCTGACCTTGGAAAAGACGGAGATCTCCTGCAACGAGCAAGGGAAAGCGCTATTAGCATTCTGCAGGACGACCCCGAGTTGAAAAAGGAAGAGAATACTGCAATTCGGAATCAAGTTGCCTCCATGAGAAAAACCACAGTTAACTGGAGCAGGATTAGCTAATCCATATCGCCGGTATTAGTGCTTGCGGTCGGGCATTATTCTTTTTCAGAAGCAATTTGCGTAATCTTTTGTTGCGGTCAGTTGATCCAAAAAGTATTTTGCATCCCATTACAACGCGAGACCACGGATGTGGTCAAAAAAGAAAAGCAAAAAGAGAATTATTTTTTATTAAATTCAAGACCACAACCTTCTTCATCATGAAATTTTATAACGTTCTCGCATTCCTTTTTCTGGTCGCTTTGCTTTATGCGTGTAGTGCTGAACCGCCGGATAATGCAGTCTCTGAACCCAATCCAGCTGCAGAAGGTTTTGATCTGGCCAACTCGGATCCTGCAGCTGTAGAGCTCGTGGACAGCATCATGATGGCGATGGGTGGACGAGAAAATTGGGACAATACGCGTTTTATTTCATGGAATTTCTTTGGGAATAGGGACCTTGTTTGGGACAAGAAGATGGACAGAGTACGGATTGAGTCCAAAAGAGATAGCATTACCTACCTGGTGAATCTAAGCACACTTGAAGGCAGGGTTAGGGTAAAGGGGCAGGAGCTGACCGAAGGGGATTCCCTGAAAAAAATGCTTGAAAAGGGAAAGAGTATTTGGATTAACGATTCATATTGGCTCGTAATGCCTTTCAAGTTAAAAGACTCAGGGTTAACCATAAAATATCTTGGCGAGGATACGTTGGCAACGGGCGCGAAGTGTAATGTATTGGCGTTGACATTTAATAATGTTGGGGACACGCCGCAAAATAGATACAAGGTCTATGTAGATCTATCAGACAACCTCGTAAAACAGTGGGCGTACTTCAAGCAAGCCAACCAAGACTCCGCTAGCTTCATGCGTCCCTGGGACAATTACAAGAAATACGGAAATATTCTTTTGTCGGCCGATCGGTCAGATGGTGCTGGCCCGCAGGAACGTGCGTGTAGATGATGCACTGCCTGATAATATTTTCACGGAATTTTAGCCGCTAGTAGTCCAAGTCACTGCCACATACCCGACAGGAAGTAGGCGGGGCAACGGCCCAGCTGATATGATCTCCCCGAGGAGCAGAAAAAGCAAAAATCTCTGTTTCATTGCCTATTTTTGATGATATGATACTCCCCGACCTAGCATCTGTCCCGCCTTTTTACCGAACTTATGTCGACCACGTGAAAGCGTATGATCTGTTCGATATCCTTGCGCGCGCTAGCCACCAAACTTTGGCATTGGTTAAATCAATTTCGGAGGAGCAAAGGTGAATACACCTATGCAGAAAAAAAATGGAGCGTAAAGGAATTGCTGTGCCACATGATGGACACGGAACGAGTTTTCAGTTATCGCGCGCTGCGATTTGCGCGCAACGATAAAACCCCGCTCGCAGGCTTTGAGGAAAAGGATTATGCGCCCGAAGCCAATGCACATGGCCGAACGATTGTTCAGCTTGCCCGCGAGATGGCGCATCTGCGGCAGTCCACGATTGATTTATTTCGAAGTTTTACGCCTGAAATGCTGACAAGAACCGGCAGCGCAAACAATACAATAATATCGGTCCTCAACCTTGGCTTTGTTATTCCTGGCCACGAGCTTCATCATGGACAAGTATTGAAGGATCGATACCTGGCGAAATAATTATGCGTAAGACATTCCTTCCAGCCTTTGTATTGACCTTGACCTGCATCGTTTCCTGCTCTCCTGTTTCCAAGCATGCACTCGACAAATCATTTAGCGCGACAGAACATAAATTTCAGGACAATACTGGATTTATGTTGTTTGACCTTGTCGAAAAGAAAACCATTTATGAATTCAATTCATCGACGTATTTTACACCGGCGTCTAACACAAAGATTTTTACATTCTTCGCCGGACTGAATATAATTGGAGACTCGATTCCATCCATGCGCTTTGTGACCCATGGCGACTCGTTGCTTTTTTGGGGAACGGGTGATCCCTCATTCTTGTACAAGAACGTCTATTGCAATAATCGAACGTTTTCTTTTCTTACAGGGCACTGATAAAAAACTTTATTTCTCCGATGCTAATTTTAAGACAACTCATTTTGGACCCGGTTGGGCTTGGGATGACTATGGCGAGGCGTATTCAGCTGAAAGATCTGCATTTCCGATATATGGAAATATTTTTTCGGTAAACGCGAAACAGTCAGACGTGAACGTCAGGCCGTCTTATTTTTCAAGGTATATGACCATCGGTGAAGCTTCGAAAGAACCTAGTGCGATTCGCAGTCCGGACAGCAATCACTTTAAGGTTTATCCTGCACCAGGAAAGGA
Organism: uncultured Bacteroidota bacterium; assembly: GCA_963714945.1. GTDB lineage: Bacteria > Bacteroidota > Bacteroidia > Cytophagales > Cyclobacteriaceae > Chryseolinea. The sequence goes on from CAVQQL010000025.1 coordinate 11,138, forward strand.
ATTTGAAAAGGATATTCCGCTGAAGGTTGAACCGCAGCTCATTGGGCAGTTATTGGCGGATACGTTGAAAAGAGGAATTCAACAGCTATCCATTCCCATGCCGGCAGCAGCTATCGTGCTGTACAGCGTCCCGGCAGACAGCCTGTATAAAGTAATGATGCAGGACAGCGATAACTTTATCGCCGAGCAATTGCTGCTCTTGTGTTCCGGGGTAATTAGTGACACCTTGCAACCCGAGATAGCCATCAAGTATGTTAAGGATCACCTGCTGAACGACATGATTGACGAGCCGGTTTGGGTGGATGGCTCCGGTTTGTCGCGGTATAATCTCTTCACACCGCGATCTATCGTGCAACTATGGGAAAAGATCTATCAAATGGTTCCACGCGAAAGACTTTTTGCTTTGCTGGCCCAAGGCGGGAAATCCGGGACAATTCGAAATTGGTACAAGGGGCAGGAGGTACCCCATATTTTTGGAAAGACAGGGACACTGAGCAACAACCATTGTATGAGTGGTTACCTCGTCACGCGAAAAGGGAAAACATTAATTTTCTCATTCATGAACAGTAACTTTACAACGCCAACAAACGACGTGCGTAGAAATATGCAGTCAATTTTGAATTTGCTTTATGAGAAATACTGAATGTAAAATTTTGAACTGTACCCTAATGGTAACCCTCGTCTTGTTCAGTGTCACGGTCGGCCGGGCCCAACAACCGGACAGCCTTGATGTGAAGATTGGCCAAATGATTTTGGTGGGTTTCCCGGGAACTACTGTAGATGAAAAAGTGCTGGAGGAAGTGCGTCTTGGAAAAGTTGGTTCTATTATTCTCTTCGAGAAAAACATACCACGGGAAAATTCTTTCGTCGCATTGAAAAAGATAACGTGGACGTATCAACAAGCTGCTACAATTCCGCTGCTAATTGGCATCGATCAGGAAGGAGGAAAAGTTAATCGCTTAAAAGATAAATATGGTTTCCCAAAATCAATTACGGCCGCAGCGATGGGGAAATCTCCCACGCTTGATTCTGTCAGATTTTATGGAGAGACAACAGCCGCCACGTTGTCAGGGTTAGGGATAAACATCAACTTTGCCCCTGTTGTAGATCTCGCTTCAAATCCTAACAACCCAGTCATCGTAAAACACGGTAGAGCATTCTCCGCCAATGAAGATTCCGTAATATTGATGGCAAAAGAATTTATTAAAACGCACCGAAAATATGGTGTGCTGACCGCATTGAAACATTTTCCCGGTCATGGAAGCTCCAAAGATGACACCCATCTGGGTATCGCGGATGTAACGAACACCTGGGAAGAGAGAGAATTGAAACCCTATGAGGAATTAATTGACTCAGGCTATGCCGATGCAGTGATGACGTCACACATCGTGAATAGGAAACTGGATACAAAGGGAAATCCAGGTACCCTTTCAGCAGATATGCTAACGGGCATACTTCGTAAAAGGCTGGGGTTTGAAGGAGTAGTTTTTTCTGACGATATGCAAATGCATGCGATTACCAGCCATTTTGGATTGGAAGAAGCCATCAAACTTGCTATCAATGGTGGTGTGGATATTATGACCTTTTCAAACAACATTCAGGGGAGCGAAGAACGCACTGTTGAAAAGGTTCATTCCATTATTCATAAAATGGTCCAAACGGGAGAGATCAAAAAAGAGCGGATAGATGAAAGCTTTAGACGTATCATGAAACTCAAGGCACGCTTGGCGCTACGTGATCTCGCATCCCATTACCAGCAGGAATTAGAGAAATCTAACCAGGCATTGGAAAACGCCAGAAGGAAAATTCAGTTCGATGCTGAAAAAATCAGGACGCTGGAAGAAGAGATTGACCAAAGCACGACCAAGAAGAAATCAAAAAAGAAGCGCACTAAGTCATGAACCCGTTTAGCGTTCATCCTCCAATACGACCCCGTATTCCAATTCTGTTGAGCGTGCCACATTGTGGCACTGCGTTCCCGGCAGAAGTAATAAATGACTATAAGACTGACCTTATACGCAATCCGGACGATACAGATTGGTTTGTCGACCAGCTGTATGATTTTGCGCCGTCCATAGGTGTTACTGTGATTGCCGCAGTGTATAGCCGATGGGTAATCGATTTAAATCGCGATCCTGAAAACAAACCTTTGTATTCTGACGGAAGAATCATCACGGGGCTGTGTCCTGTTACAAATTTCTTAGGAGATTCATTGTATGTCGATGACCGCGATGTGGTAAGCAAGCATGAAATTCAACGGAGATTGGATTGCTATTATTGGCCCTATCACCAAAAGCTGAAGGAATTGCTAGAATCCATTAAGTCGGAATTCGGACACGTCTTATTGTGGGAATGTCATTCTATCCGGCAATACGTCAAAACAATCTACGCTCATAAGTTTCCAGATTTAGTGCTTGGCGATGTGGATGGTAGTGCCGCGTCACCAGCGTTGACAAACGCTGCCTTGGAAACGTTGCAATCGTCAACCTATTCGGTGGATCACAATTTTCCGTTTAAGGGCGGCTTCATTACGCGTCATTACGGAATGCCCGAAATAGAGCAGCATGTACTGCAATTGGAAATGAGCAAAGTGAATTACATGGACGACGGGGAAACGTCTTATGAAGCAGCCAGGGCCGCGAAAATGAGAGCGTTGCTTAAAAAAACGCTGCTTGCAGCGGCGGACACGCTTGAGAATAATGGATGAACGATAAATGAATCACTACAGATTTGAGGCGCTGTTGCAAGACAATCGATGGTTGGCCCCAGCGTACGTTGGGGTTGATTCACAAGGCGCTCTCCAATATTTATCAGAAAGTCCTCCAGAAACGGTTGCCACCATCGAGGTTGTCAATGGCATAGCCCTTCCAGGGTTTCAGAACGCACACTCCCATGCGTTTCAGTTCGCAATGGCGGGGATGGCCGAGAGACATGCTGTAGGTGCCAATGATGATTTTTGGAGTTGGCGTGAAGCCATGTATCGCTGCGCGTTAAACATTAGCCCCGAGCAACTCGAAGGCATCGCTACAATGTTGTATGCTGAGATGCTCCGGAAAGGTTTTACGCATGTTGCGGAGTTTCATTACTTACATCACGAACAAGGCGGAAAGCCTTACGCTAATCTGGCAGAGATGGGTGAGCGCCTTGTCGCTGCGGCGAACACAGCGGGAATAAAAATTACCCTCATACCGATCCTCTACCAGAAAGGTAATTTTGGCAAACCTCCGCAGCCCAGGCAATCCAGATTTATTTCCAAGACCGTGGATGAATATTTTCGTTTACTGGATGAATCTGCAAATATTGTTTCGCATTATCCCGATGCCCAACTTGGTTTTGGAGTTCACTCGTTGCGCGCCGTTGACCAGGCAGACATTATTACAACATTTGATCAAGGACCAAAAAAGATACCATTTCATCTCCATGCTGCTGAACAAGAAAAGGAAGTAAGCGACTGTGTTAGCTACTTAAATAAAAGGCCGATCACGTGGTTGTTGGAGAACCTTCCACTGGATGATCGATTTCATATCGTTCACTGCACCCATATGAATGACTCGGAGGTTTCGGATTTGGCCAGCAGTGGCGCCAATGTTGTATTGTGTCCTGGAACAGAGGGTAATCTTGGTGATGGTATTTTTAGGCTTACCGAATTCATGAAGCATGGTGGAAACTGGTCAATCGGCACAGACAGTCATATCAGCCTAAACCCATTGGAAGATTTGCGATGGTTGGACTATACACAGCGATTAACCACTCACAAGCGCAATACTTTTGCCGACGGCGCGCATACGTTAATCGACAAAACTTTTTTTTCTGGCAGCAAGGCTATGGGTAATGGTGATTATAGAAGTTTTTTTGAGCTGGGAAGATCTTTTGATGCTGTTGTGTTTGATGCTGACTCGCCGTTGTTGCTAAGACCGCGATTAGAAGACGTACTCCCAGCGCTTGTCTATACGGCCGATTCGTCCTGCATTTCCGGAACTATGGTAAGCGGAAAATGGATTGTCAAAAATCAGAGGCATCTGAAGGCCGATCTATTTGTAACTGCTTTTCGCCGTGCTATGGATACGCTATGGATCCATTCAACAGGATGAAAGAGACGATTAAGCTTGCGAAAAATGGTTTTGTAAAATTGCGAACCCACCAGGAGCACTAATTTTTTCGCAAGCTCGTGGGCATGTTCATGTAGTCCAATGTAACGTTGAGCATGGCTTTCAAACCGGTGAGCATACCCCGTTCGTCTATCATGAAATCAGGCGTATGGTGGGCCGGCACCTTACTGGGATCTTGATCAGGCGGCATGGCACCAACAAAAAAGAAAAGGCCTGGTACTTTTTTTTGAAAAAAGGCAAAGTCTTCAGCCCCTGTAACGGCATTAATTCTTACCACGTTCTCGGCGCCAGCAGCTCGCTCAAAGCTTCCCACCATCTTCTCGGTGAGCGCGATGTCATTATAGGTCACAGGGGTTTTATTTACGATATCAATCTCTGCAACAGCACCTGAACTCTCTGCGATTTTGGTTGCTGTAAGCTTCAACTTTGCGTGAATCTCCTTTTGCATCTCCTCATCAAAAGTTCGGATCGTACCGGCCATCACTGCCTCTTCTGGTATTATATTTTCTCTCACACCTGCTTGGAATCGGCCAACGGTAATCACCGCGGCTTCTTTAGTTAAGTCTGTCTGGCGACTTACGATAGTCTGCAGGCCGTTAATAATTTGTGCGCTAACGACAATGGGATCGATGCCCATCCAGGGCGCGGCGCCATGCGATTGTTTACCTTTTACTTTTATGGTGAACCAATCGGAAGATGCCATCATGCCACCCGGGCGGTATGATATTCTGCCGAGTGGAGAAATCGATTGGATGTGCATGCCAAAAATTACATCTACGTGCGGATTTTCCAGCACGCCTTCTTTAACCATAAGGTCTGCCCCCCCTGCCTCGCCTATGGGCGGTCCCTCTTCTGCGGGCTGAAAGATAAATTTCACCGTACCTTTCAAATTGCGCTTATTCTGCGCCAGAATTTCCGCTACTGCCATGAGAATGGCGACATGGGTATCATGCCCACAGGCATGCATGATGCCGGTTTCCTGGCCATTGAACACAGTCTTTTCTGTGGAGGCAAAAGGCAGCGAATTTCTTTCTGTCACGGGCAATGCATCCATATCGGCGCGGAGCGCAATAACCGGACCGGGCACACCTGTCTTCAAGAGCCCCACAACGCCGGTTTTCGCCACGCCAGTTTGAACTTCTATGCCAAGCTGCCTTAGGTGGTCAGCTACAAAAGCGGCTGTCTTAGTTTCGCTGTTTGAGAGCTCAGGATATTGATGAAAATGCCGCCGCCAAGCGATTACTTTCGGTTCGATTGCTGCTGCCTGAACATCAATTTTGTCCTGCAATTTTTTTGGCATTTGGGCAAAACTGCCTCCCGCCATAAAACAGGAGATAATGAGAAAAACAGTCTTATTCATAAATCGAGGTTGTTATGCATGTGTTTTTGGCACTTATTGTCTGTGCAATTTTTTCCGCTGGACGGGGCAATAGGGTGTCCTGAATGCAATACCAAGATCCTAACGGCTTGAAATTTGGGACCGATATATCGGGAGCACGGTCATGGATAAAGTCGTAAGTAAGTAGCGATAGAATTTCTTTATTGTTTAATTTGAATAGAAACAAGATAGATATTAAAGCCAATCAGACAAACCCTAATGAATGATGTGGTTAAAAATATTTCCAAGCGAAGCAGAAGCCAGGGCGACGATAAAGCGTGATAAACCACGGCTGCTTATCGTCAATAATAAAAGAATATGCCTGGCGCTACACGAAGGAGAGTTTTTTGCCGTTCAAGATGCGTGTACTCACAATGGCGAGTCGCTGGCCAAGGGAAAAGTGAATTACCTTGGAGAAATCGTTTGCCCATGGCATAACTATCGTTTTGCTTTGCGGGGCGGCCAGGCCAGAGATTCCTCATGTCGTGATTTAGCCACCTATGCTTTGAAATGGGATGCGTCGGGCGTTTTTATTCAGGTGTGACCAGCGATCTTGATTGTTTTAGTTGCGATAAAAGGCCGCTAATACCCACTGAAAAAATACATAAAACCATAAGTTTGCCTGTGAAATTTTTAGTATTAGTAGCCACATTATTTTACCATACCGCAATTGCCCAAATCGCGCTTAATGAGAAAGCGTGGGTTGAGCAATTGGATTTGAATGCTGGACTGCCACCAAATTTACTGAATACACGAAGTGCTGTTTTTTACGTTTATACGCTGACGACACGGGAGCTTGAAACCATTCAACAATCGTTTCAGCGAACCGGCATTGATGCTGTTTCCTACTTTGAATTGGATAAGCTTACTGCAGGGAAGGACATCATAAAAGCTTTTGCAAATTATCTGTTAAAACGTGAAATTGACGAATCTGATATTCGTTGAAAAGGATGAAGATGGCTATCGGATTTCTGCTACGCTATTCAACGGGAACGAAACCCTGATTGATCAAAATCAAGCGGCGTGGTCTTATGGGAATCGATTGCTTGCGGAAGCCCTTAAAGAATTGTACAGAACAAGTTCCAGTCAGCAAAGAAAGGAGAATTTGCTTATCAACGATGTTCCAGAAACGGATATGACGATCAATCCGATATTGGGGAAGCGAAATGAATTTTTTGCCATAGATCTAAAGGTTGATCCGCTGGCTGTACCCAAGACTGGTAATGAAATCATAGACGGTCAATTACAGGAAATTTTCGAGACACATTACCCGCTGAAGTACAAAATGACGGAACCGGGTACATCTGAAAGAGACCTCCGCAAGCAAGGCCTCCTTTATGTTTTGTGCTATGTCCATACGCGCGGTGTTGCTGCGAAAGAACTTTTGGGGTACGACATGAGCAAATCAGAAAGTGCGCTTGTATCCGTGACTTACCCAGGAGATCAGCAGCAATTGAAGAACATACCTTCCAACACGCCGATTTATAAATTTTATTTTAAGCACATTGATTCCGGAAACGTATTTTTTGGCACGAAGTGGGATGCCGATCTTACGTGGGACCAAGCTTTGCTGAACCAACTCAAAGGAATGAATGCTGAATTGCGGCTGAATTAGTGTAGCGGCATTGGCAATCTGACGGCTACATTGCTTTGCTCGAGTGGGTCACAAAAACTTACGCGATTGAAAAGGATCAAGCCGATACCATTTGATTTTGTTCTTGATCAGCTTTTTGCTGTTAGCCCTATTGTTAGACCCATGTTTGGCTGTTACGCCGTCTATGTGAGAGACAAAATTGTGTTAATTCTGAGGAATCGGGAAGATCATCAGGAGGATAATGGTGTCTGGCTCGCTACAGACCATATCCACCATGAGGCCCTGCGGCGCGACTTTCCCGCTATGCGATCGATCAAATTATTTGGCGTAAAGGAAACCGCTTGGCAAAACCTGCCTGTTAAAGCCACCGATTTCGAGGAATCAGTATTGTTAGCCTGTACGCTTATCATCAAAGGTGACGAGCGTATTGGGAAGCAGCCAAAGCCGAAAAGATAGCCAGCGCGTCGTCGTAAGTAAGTTAGTTCCCCGTACTGAAAACCACATTCACTTTGGTGTAATAGATAGTTGTAACGCCGTCAAAGCCCGAGTCGGTACCGACCAAAAGCCACAACTCCCCTTTGCTATTACTTTTCGCAACAAAGGGGTAATCGCTCATGGAGGCGTTATCACGGGTGATTAGCGTATACTCTTTTGTGTCCGCTGCAACGGATATATCGCCCAGAAGGACGGTTGTTTCTCCGGGATCGGCTTGAATACCCTTGTCGACATTTAAGGCAAAAGCGGCACCTTCGATTACCCGTTTAGGCTCAGTGCCACTCGCTCCGGCCTTTAGGAAGACAGCTTCTCCCGGCGCGCCACCATTGCTATCAACACCCTTTGGTGCGTTCGACGCCAACTCGACTTCAAAGACAATGGTGTAGTCTTTATTGGGTGTTAGACCCGTAATTTTCTTTTTCATGAACATAAATAAGTCGCCATGGTTGTTGCCCGAAAGCATCATCGACTTCTTATTAGTTCCCAGATTGTCTGGCCTGTCTGTATAGGCAAATCTTAGTTCAAAGTAGGCTGAATCGTTCGCGCCTGCAGGAAAGTCTGTGAAATCCACCATCCATCCACTTTGGCTTTGACTGAAATCAAAACTATAAGAGAAGACTAAGAAACCGTTTTCGTCGCCAGAAACCCTGCAACCAAATAATCCCAGTAGTACCAATATTAAAAAGATATGCTTCCGGCACGTTTTCATGATCGATACTTTTGCTTGCCACGCTCAATAGACACAAAACAACGGCTAAAGGTTGTAATTCAGTCGTAATCGTGCTACCGCACCCATAGTGTCTTTAGTCTTTACCATATATTTTCCTAATGACAGATCGTATGGAGAAACCCGCTGCCATTGTACGATATTCCGTAGCCTTTCTTAACTTAGTACAATTCACGATGCAGATGAAGAACCTGGTCCCTTTTTTTATTTTCCTTATTGTTTTCAGTTGCAAAGAGATATCCTTTAAGGAGCCTCAGCCCAAAGGCAAAAAGTCACTTCGGGAGGTGCCCGAAAGATTGCTTGGTACATACCTCCTGGAAGAGGAAGGACAAAGTTCAAAGGACACTTTGGTTGTTACCCGGCAAGGCTATCTTTTGGTCAGCGATCAATAAGCAAAATCTCCTTGGCGATAGCCTGGTACTGAAGCGCTATAAAGGGTACTATTTCGTCAATATTAATGAAGATCCGGAGTGGCTTTTGAGAGTTATCAAACGCGAGAAAAACGGAGATCTTACGTACATGTCTATGGATACAGAGGATCGTCCATTCAATGATCTTGTGAACGACCTTGCGAGGGAGGTGGGGATCGATTCAGTTGAACTTGATGACGAAAAGCTATACCAGATCGACCCTTCGCCCGGCGAGCTTATCAAGCTAATAAAAAAAGGATATTTCAAAAATACCATCCGGATGCAAAAACTTGAGTAGCATGGGGTCGCTCCTACGCTGCCACCGAAACCAGCAATTTCTTTCGGCGCTTTTCAGTTTGTTTACCGAACAGGAACATCACAGGAAAGTAAAGAAAATAGGCAAATCCAGAATACATTCCGCCCAACAATTGGTTTCGCAGGGCCAATGCCATAACTACCGAAATAAATGGAATACTTCCCATTAGAAAATTTGCCTGCATACTTGCGCGCGTATCGAATATCTCGATTTCGTTAAGTTGAAGCAGTGTTGCATTTTTTAGCGCATACCGATACATGAGCATCAACACGGCAAATACACTCGTCGCCCCTATACCGTAAATAACCATTAGGTACGCCATATTGGCCCCTTCGAAAAGTTGACTTAGTTCAACCAGCATTTCATGCTGATTAAAAAGATAAGCCACCGGAACCAGAATTAGCTTTGTGAGGAATTTTAAAGGGTAGACATAAAACAGCACAATTATTAGAAACAAGGTATTCAACACAAGGACACTTCTGTTGCGAAGCCCATACCGAAAATAGAAAATAAAATGCTGATACCAGATTAGCATAATCAGTACAATACAAACACAGAAGGGGATGATATCCCACGCAAACCGTTTTATTTGTTCGAAGTTGGTCGGTGCACTCGTCGAAATAAGCAGTAGTGTAATGGCAAGGGCAAATACTGCATCACTGAAATTTTCTAGCCGCCCGGGCTCTTCCCCTCTGAAGCGGAATTCTGGTTTCATCCCAAGGTAATGCGTCTTTAAAGCGTCGCGTATCATATTGTTTCAAATTATCGAAACTACAAGTCGTCATTATTCGATTGCGTAGAAAGATCCGGAGATTCTTCCGAAATAATGTTATTCTCGTGCTTGATGAACGGAGACGCTTGTTGATGCAACCGTATTGCCTTTCGCGCTAGAATGAAACTCGCGGCAAGAGAAAGCAAAGCCCCCATCCAGATGCCAGGCACAAAAGAAATGAACCAAAAATAGTCGTAGGTCCCGTGAAATAAGGTAGGCGCCAGCAAAGCAATGACGCTGAAATAGATTTCCTTTCGGTGCGTGAATTTGGCCTTGCCGAGAAAATATCCCATAATAATTGCAAATGCTGCGTGCGCGGGCACCGCAGTGAACATTCTTAGCACTCCGGTGGCAAACCCGTATTGAAAAACATATACCATATTTTCAACAGTGGCGAAGCCCATAGCTACCATTACGGCATAGACAATGCCATCAAATGGTTCGTTGAAATTTTTATTATAGTAAAGAATAAAGCGGACAAAAATAAACTTGCTGAACTCTTCAATGAGCGCAACCTTGAAGAATGCATTGAAGAATTGTTCTGTAACATCTGCCTCCGATGTCAGGAATTAATAGATTTACGGGCCAACTTATTAGCATCGTAACTAAAGTACTCAGACCTCCATACAAGAAACTTAGAAAGAGCAGGCTAAAAGGTTCGCGTTCATGCTTGTCTTTCAAATAGATGAAGAGCATTATGGCAGCCCCAGGGGCAAGGGCTAAAGAGAATAGGCTAAGGGCATTCATCAAGACTATATGAACGTCTAAGATAGACTATAATCGTTAATTTCCGATTGTACAATAGCACGGGTGTCTTATTCTATTACGCTTTCTACTTCCTCCATTTTGGCATCAGAATATTTTCCCGAAGTGGCATGGATAATTTTCCCGGTAGTATCAAGCACAAAAAAGTAAGGGATGTCTTTTCGCTCGAAATCAAGTGCTTCTTTATATGATTTTATCTCACCTTTATAAAACAGGACATAGGGCAGCAGTTGTGGATCAATATTCTTTAGCGCCTTACGCTTTGCTGTGCCAGTGGCAGCAGCGTTGATTCCTGTGAACATAGGCACAAAGTACACATTAACGTCATATCCAAAGCCGGCCATTAAGCCGGTTGTTTTTTGAATGAATGTTTCAAAGACCGGTTGAAACCATGAGTTTAGCTCATCTTCAGATTTCTTTGAGTACGCCAACCCCACTAAGGTATATTTGCCCATTACCTCCTGAGGGAGTTTTATTGTTTTATCTTCTACTGTTTCGGCTTCCATATCTGGAAACATTTTGCCGATGACCTGAGCGTGAAGCGTAAAGGTTAACGCAAATCCTAAAAAGAGTAAACTGAATTTCTTCATAACGTTGTATTTTGAAAGCTGAAGTTACTAAAACCATACCAGAATAGTCCAACTTGAAATTCATGGCTCGTTCCTGCGGGCGTTGATGCCGGTGTTTATTTGAATGAAATGAACCTGTGAATGGGTTAGCGCACCCATTTTACTTTCTCTTCTATAGGATTCCTCCTTCTTTCAGGCAATGTGTTATTAGGCATGCCCACATGGAGAAATCCAAGCAACTTATCTTCTCCAGTTAATCCGAAAAATTCCTTGGCTTCTTCAAAATACGTAATGCCACCGGTGCTGAGGTAAGTACCAACACCGTATGCAGTCGCGGTCAGGTACATATTCTCAATTGCGCAGAAGACGGCGCCAATTTCTTCTACTATGGGGATGGATTCTTCTTCATCCCGTTTCATGCAGACTGCAACAATATGCGACGACAACAAGGGTTTGGTAAGCAAGTTCTGATACCGATTTTCTCGATAAGAACCATCGGCTGTCGCTATTTTTTTATAAAGCGCGCTCTGAAAGTCGGCCAATTTCTTCAATCCACCGTCAGTAAATACTACAAACCGCCATGGCTCGGTGAGTTTGTGGGTGGGCGCACAGTTAGCATTTTGAAGCATTTGCGCTATGATCGCGTCATCAACACGCTCGCCGCTGTATTGGGGCTGAAAAGTAGATCTGCGATTTTGGATTACCTCGTTGACCATTTCGGGATTAATATTCATTCTGTTTCTTTTTCCTAAATTTAAGATATCAACGCATTTATGCCATGAAGAAATTTATGCTAGTCGTAGTCGTGTTTTCATCGTGTGCACCAGTCTATGTTCCAAATGCGCGCAACTCGCCGTTGTTCACCAAGGCAGGGGAAGCTTCAGGGATCGGTGCAATTCGGAAATGGGTTGGATTTACAAGGTGCGGTATCTGTTACGAATCACATAGGGTTAATGGCAAATTATTCGTATGCTGATCGCAAGAGCAATCCTTATGACACCGATAATCTGGATGAATATCACTACCATAATTTTTTTGAAGGCGGTGTGGGTTATTATGAAAATCAGGGGAATTGGTGTTATGAAATTTTTGCCGGGTATGGAAAAGGCGAGGGGGCAAGCTACGATACGTATTCGTGGTGGGGTGTTCAGAGTGAACGGGCGACGGGCAAGTATGAACGTTATTTTATACAACCTGCGTTTGGATTGAATAAGAAGATCATGCACGTGTCGTTCGTACCACGAATTTCAATCGTTGATTTCACGGAGTTCACTAATGACCTGGTTACTTACCCCGTCGACGATAATCCACGCGTTTTTATCGAGCCGGCTGTTATTGGTAGGGTAAACTTGATGGAGAACCATCTTTTCTTTGTTTTTCAGGCGGGCGTATCATTCCCTGCTACCTCAAATTTGTATTATGAATACCGACCGTTTCAATTTTCCACAGGGATGGGTTTCAGGTTTGGGGGAATGAAAAAGGAAACGCTGATAGATCAGTAGAATGATGGCACCACCACTAAGGATGCAGGTGGCGTATTACCTATTTGGGGAAGAGACTTGCATCAATATTCGGTATTACTTTCAGCGCATTTTTATAGTAAATCTTCTTCAATAGGTCATCCGGCAAATCCAGTCCGTACATTCTCCAAAAGGCGTGATAGCGTTTGTGGTATGGGAAATAGTCATCGGCGCTCTCGAGCACCCGAAAGTAGGTAGTGTACTCTTCCGGGACCCAGGAATCTTTGCCGAACATCACACGGTCTTGATATTTCATCAAGAAATTGCGTGCCGCTCTTGGCTGCCTGCCCAATTCGGCGATTACCGCGCCGATCTCGGTATACATATTGGGGAATTGATCCATCAATTCGCCAAGTTTCTTGAGGTCACTTCCATACCAACCGAGGTGGGCGTTAATGAACTTTGTTTTCGGATGCTTTTTGAAAATATTGTGTTGCTCGGCGATAATAGTTTCCCAGGAGACTGGATCTGTATCGTGTCGTCTGCCCGGATGCGTTTTGAGTTCTAACCAACGTTCATTGTTTTTGTCAATTGGCTGCCAGAATTGTCTCGGATCGGCGGCATGGATCAACACCGGTATCCCCAAGGCGCCGCATTTTTCCCAGACCGGATCAATTCGAGGATCGTCAATATGAATTCGGACGCCTTTGCTATCCTTGTTGAACATGCCCAGACTTTTGTAAACCTTTAGTCCATTGGCTCCTTTTCTTACATCCTCTGCCAGTTGGTTTACGGTGCGCTGCTGCCAATCTGGTTCATCAATGCCAGAAAAATCGACATTGGTAAAAACAATAAATCGATTTGGACTCGTCTTTTTCACATTTTCCAATGCCTTTTCCAGGTGTTCTGTGCTACCCCGGCCCCGGCCACTGAGATTTACCATCACAGCCATGTTCAACTTGTCCATCTCTTGTGCTAATTTGGTAAGATCCTGGGAGGGCATGTTAAATTGGTGATTATGGACATCGATAAAAGGGTATTTTGCATGCGTCAAGATATGCTCTGGCACAACTAATGAAGACGGCGGATCATAGTCTTCAAAATCCATTCTCATATCAAGTGGTTTATCCTGTGCGCAGGCATAAACTGTGCTTAAAACAGACGTTGCCAAAAAAACAATATTCTTCATCCTTTTTAAAATCATTTTTTAAGATACGCGGAAAGCGAGAATCGTGGGAATAAAATCTTCGGACGGAAGATACGTTGTTTAAACGTCAATCTCAGGAGGATAGGTTCTGCGGTATAGGGATTCAGGATTAAGCGTCAGGCGTTATTAGGAACCGGGTAGCCAGGGGAAGGCTAATTTTATTTATCTTGGCTGATGATTAACCCATTGATATGAAACTAGTTTCAGTTCTTTTTATATTTCTATTATTATTTTCCGCTACGGCGGTGGGGGCGCAGGATCAGCAGCTCGAGGCAGCGAAAAAGAAAATCGATTCTAAAAATTTTGCAGGCGCTAAGGCTGACCTCACAAAGATTATCGACATCAGTCCAAAAAATAAAATCGCCCTAAACTTGCGGGGACTGGCACGCTTAGGCCTTGATGATTATTATGGCGCCATCGGTGATTTTAACTTTGCGCTTGAGGTTGATTCAACGTTCGCAGAGGCTTTGAATCATCGCGGTGAAGCAAAGATGGCATTGGGCGATGATGAAGCCGCCATTCTGGATTTTGATCGGGCGATACGATCCAATGTGAAATTTGCGGATGCCTATAGCAATAGAGGCTTGGCCAAATATAATATTGAGGATTTGCAGGGAGCATATTTTGATTTTTCAAAAGCCCTTGAATTGGGGCCGGCGGATGCGGACAAATACTTTAACCGAGGCGTAACGAAATCAGAGCTGGGCGAGTTTGTAAGCGCTATCGATGATTACACAAAGTCCATTGCGTTAGACAAGACTGATCCCGGCCTTTATAACTACCGTGGTGTTGCGCATTATAATGTCGGCAATCTGGATCAGGCCATAGCAGACTATGATGAGGCCATCAGGCTTGACCCGAAAGATGCGCAAACATATGAAAATAGGGCCTTGGCGAAAGGAGCAAAGGAAAATTACAAAGAAGCGATAGAGGATTATACTAAAGCGATAGAACTTAACCCCGAGGAGCCTGAAACCTATAATCTAAGGGGCGTAACAAAATACAATCTGCAAGACCATGAGGGCGCTATCGCAGACTACACAAAAGCAATTGAACTGGATGAGACAAACCCGGTATATTTTGACAATCGAGCCCTGAGCAAAACTGAAAAGGAAGACTTTGCAGGAGCCGTTGAAGACTATTCAACTTCCATTGAATTGTACCCAAGCGACCCTGAAACGTACTACCAAAGGGGCCTGGTAAAACTGAGCATGAATAACAAATACGATGCTTGCCTTGACCTCCGACGGGCGGAAGAACTCGGATCAGAGGAAGCAAGGGGCGCGATCAAGAAGAATTGCAAATAGTAGCGCCAACGAGCAATGAATCACCAGGACCAAGCCGTCTATTTTTTCACTACCAAGGTGCCTGCTATCATATCATGGAGCGCCTGCTTCTTTTCCGTAAAAGCCGCCATCAGATAACCGATAAGCAATATCATAGAAGATATTATTTTGGAAATACTGCGTACCAGAGCTTTCGTAAAATCTAACTTATTGCCGTTAATATCGGTCACTTTCAAGCCCAACACCATCTTGCCGATCGAGGCCTGGTAATTTGAAGACTCCAGGAGCGTATAGTATAGCGTTTGAATGATCAGGAAAACAAATTGGGAAACGCCAGCTACGGCCATGACCTGCCCGATCATGGAGATTGCCTGGGTTTCATCGGCAGCATCGAAATTAGGTAGGTCATTGGCCAATCCAATGCCCATAATGCCCAAAATTGGCATAATTGCTATGAATTGTACGGCGCCAAGAATGATTCCATCGATGATAAAAGCTACAAAGCGGAGCCAGAATCCAGCATAGTTTGCATCCATATTTAATTAGGGTTAGGTTTCTTAAATCTAATCTATTAAAATCAACCCTGCAAAGCGAAACCTGTTCGCTTTGACCCTGCACTCAACTTCTTAAGACGACTCAGTGAACGCGAAACTCCTCTATCAATTTGATCAATTGGAAAATGACAGAACCAGTTTGTTGCGCGTGCTTTCAAAACACCCGGAATCAAAATTGGATAATAAGTTAGACTCGGGAGATTGGTCGATTAATCAGATTCTTATTCACCTACTAACTTCTGAGCAGCTTACGTTGGGATATTTAAAGAAGAAATCCCTGGGCGTCGATCAACTTGGTAGATCGGGCGCAATGGAGTGGGTCAAACTAATGCTGCTCAACCTTTCTCAGCGTATGCCATTCAAGTTCAAGGCACCAACGACGTTGGTAGAGCACACGCCCAATGCTATGCCACTGCCCGATCTTGTTGAGCGTTGGGATTCATCTCGCACTGAGCTCAGTAATTTTCTGGAAACTATTCATGACGATAACCTCCACAAATTGATTTTCAAACATCCAATAGCAGGTCGCTTTGACGTGCTACAGTGCCTCACCTTCATGCGCGCACATTTCCAACACCACCTACCCCAAATCAATCGCCTACTTTGAAATTTCGCTTGGTTAATTGTTTCTTCGCGTTGCGGAAGACGACGAAAGATATCTGCCAACTACCCTCATTTGCACGTATTGAATTTTTCCAGTTACCTGATGATGTGAAAATGGGGGTCATCCCCGCTGAGGATATTATTCAACAATCTCTTTGACAAATTTCCAAACCAACTCGGCCTCAAAACCCTTGCGAATGGCATACGATGCCAGTTTGTTGCGCTTGACGAAAGAATTCTCTTCTTCCCATTGCATGGATTTTTTCACCAACAATTTTCGAAGCGCATCCTGGTAGTCACTTTCGCCAATTTCCCGCAGTCCTGATGCAATGCAGTTCTTGGTCAGTCCTTTTGCCTCCAGGGCATGAGTTATTTTTATCCTTCCCCAGTTCTTTATCCGAAATTTCCCACCCGCAAATGCCTTTGCAAACCGTTCTTCATTCAGGAATCCCTCGGTGATAAGATGTGCTAACAGTTCATCCACTTCGTTCGTGAATAGGCCGAATCCGTACAATTTATCCTTAACCTCCTGGTGTGTGCGCTCTTGATAGGCACAAAAGGCCTGAATTTTCTGTATTGCCTCCTGCGCAGATATTTTCTTAATGGGCTTTTGCACGGGTTAAGAGCAGAATCAAGTGTGATGGAGCGTACCTGGTTTCGTCGGCAGGGTTATTGTTTTATGAACCCCTTAGTTCTAAGAATGCTCGCTACGAATTTGCGCTCATTATCTGTATTAAATATCTTGAAAGGCCAGTAGATTATTTGCGCCTTGTTTACAAAAAGGACAAAATGGTCCTTGCCAATTGCTGCGCTTTTGATTTGGTCCCACTTCATGGGCATCCCTTCACGCGGATTAATTTTCATTAGAATTTGCTGACTGCTTATTTCGTATGAAAATTTTTCGAAGAGCATTTTGCCTTGTTCTAACTGAGTCACCCCGTAAAACTGGATCCACCAGAAGAGCAAATACAGACCCAGGCCTATCACCGCGCCGATAAACCACCATATGGTCGCTGCTCCGGGAATGAAGTAGCAAAGACACAACGCTGCAGCAACAGCCAGGGCAATCCATCCTTGTTTTCTCAGGATGCTTTTGAGCGCCATATTGATGTACGTCTTTTTTTCCAGCTTGTAATTCTTGGTTCTTACTATCATAGTTCAGTTCACAGTTATCAATTTCGGTTGATCTATCGGTTCTGCTGCTAGAATGATTTTAAACTCAAATCCATGCTTTTGAAAGAGTGTGTAAGCGCGCCCACCGAGATAAAATCTACGCCACACTCGGCAACACTTTTAATTGTCTTTTCCGTGATATTTCCGCTAGCTTCAGTTTTGAATTTCCTGTCGATCAGTCGCACGGCATCCTGCATTTCTCCGAGGCTCATATTGTCCAGCATAATAACGTCAATCCCTCCGATGTCGAGTACCTTTCTTACTTCTTCAAGGTTCCGGGTTTCGACTTCAATCTTCAGTTTTTTGTTTGCCGCGCGAAGGTAGTCTTTTGTTCGTTGGATCGCTTGCGCAATTCCCCCGGCCATATCAATATGGTTGTCTTTCAGCATGATCATATCAAAAAGACCAAGCCTGTGATTCTCTCCGCCACCTATTCTAACGGCCCATTTTTCCAATAGCCGAAAGTTAGGTGTTGTTTTTCGTGTATCGAGCAGGGCGACCCCTGTTCCGGCCACTAACGTCGTCAGAAAATGCGTTTTTGTTGCAATGCCACTCATTCGCTGCATACAATTGAGCACCAACCGCTCTGTTGTAAGTATTGACCGGGCCGAACCTTCAACAGAAAAAGAAATATCGCCTGTGGTTACGTTACTACCGTCAGGATGGTAGACCTCAGTCTTAAGTGTGGGATCAAAAAAACGGAAAATGGTCTCAGCCAACGTAACGCCCGCAAGTATTCCGACGTCTTTGATAATCAGTTTGGCCTTACGCGTTGTATTAACGGGTATCGACGCCAGTGTCGAATGGTCACCTTCGCCAATATCTTCGGCTAAGGCCGCGGCGACAAACCTTTCTAGATACTGATCAGTAATGTAATCTGGTTGCACCATGCAAAAGTAGGATGCAAATTTGAAGGATTAGCGGATGCGTCAGATTTTTTAGATGACAAGGCCAGCAGTCGCTACTCTTTTGCGAAGGAAATTTCATGTACTAGTTGCTGGCTGTCTGCCCCTTTTATTTTCATATAAACGCGGTAGGTTTCACCCCCGCTTTTATATTGCCCAATTCCAAAAGTCTGTCCTCCCTTGGAAGTACCCTGGTGTATGATTTTAAACTCGGTCGGAGGATGTTGTTTAAAGAAATCTCGAAAAATAAATTCGGCTTGCGCTTTACTGTACGATTGTGGGCCGCCATCAAGGGTCACATCGACTGTTTGATTGAGAAATTTGGACAGTTCTTTGGCGCTGCCAGCCTTTATAGTCTCCTTTACCTGGCTAATAACATCTGTCTGTGCATACAAAATCGCATCTTGAAAACTTGCGAGCAAGAAAGCGATTGATAATAGGTATCTGTTCAATTTCATTATGAAATAAATTCAGGCCAAAATTATGCCACTGTTGCAAGATAATGAATTATTAACTGTCGATTGGGAATGCAAACGATTACTACGTTGTTTGAACAGATAAGCCTTTATTCGTACAATCCTGATTATATTTGCGCGCTTATCCATTACCCCAAAAACATTATTTCCCATGAATAAGAAAGTTTTATTGATGATTTTGGATGGCTGGGGCATAGCCACAAACAAGAAAGTTTCAGCCATAGACCAGGCTAAAACTCCTTTCGTTGATTCATTGTACTCAAAATACGCGCACAGTAAGCTCGAAGCTTCAGGCTTGGCCGTTGGATTGCCAGAGGGGCAAATGGGTAATTCCGAGGTAGGCCACATGAATATTGGTGCTGGCCGGGTTGTCTATCAGGATTTGGTGCGAATAAACAAAGCTATCGCAGATAATGCGCTGGATTCGAATCCGGTATTGCTTGATGCTTTTGCCTATGCCAAAAAGAATAGTAAGCGTGTCCATCTCATAGGCCTGGTGTCGGATGGGGGGGTTCATTCGCACCTGGATCACCTGCAGGGTCTGATTTCTATTGCGCACAAGAATAAGGTTCAGAATCTATTCGTCCATGCATTTATGGATGGCCGGGACACGGACCCCAAAGGCGGGTTGGCGTACCTGAAAAAACTGAGTGATGGGCTTGGCAAGGCAGGGGGCAGATTAGCCAGTATTATTGGTCGGTATTATGCCATGGACAGAGATAAAAGATGGGAGCGCGTGAAACTGGCTTATGACCTCTTGGTAAAGGGGATTGGTGAAAAAACAATGGACCCATTAAACGCCGTCCTTGAGTCATATGATAAAAACGTGACAGATGAATTCATCAGACCTATTGTAGTGGTGGATGCAAACCAACTGCCGATCGGGACGATTGAGACGGGAGACGTTGTCTTATGTTTCAATTTTCGCACGGATCGCGGCAGGGAAATTACGGAGGTGTTAACGCAACAAGATTTTCCGGAGCACGGCATGAAGAAGTTGTCGCTTTATTACATTACGCTGACAAATTATGATAATTCTTTTCAGGACGTAAAAGTCATTTTCAATAAGGACAACCTTGAAAACACTTTAGGGGAAGTTATCTCAAAAGTTGGCAAGAAACAGATTCGCATTGCGGAGACGGAAAAATATCCCCATGTCACATTCTTTTTTTCTGGTGGTAGGGAAAAGCCTTTTCCGGGAGAGTCGCGAATTCTGTGCCCGTCGCCCAAAGTGGCGACTTATGATTTGGCACCTGAGATGAGTGCCAATGAAATCCGAGACAAAATCATACCCGAACTGGAAAAAAAGGAACCGGATTTTATTTGTCTGAACTTTGCGAATCCCGATATGGTGGGCCATACTGGTGTTTTTGAGGCAGCTGTAAAAGCTGTTGAGACAGTGGATGCCTGTGCGGCACAGGTGGCTGCTGCCGCGCTGAAAAATGGATACAGCACCATCATCATTGCAGACCATGGTAACGCGGATATGATGATCAACGAAGACGGCTCGCCGAATACAGCACATACTACAAACTTAGTACCCTGCATTCTGGTTGATGGTACCTACAAAGGGAAACTGCGGGATGGAAAACTTGGCGATCTTGCCCCCACAATTCTGGCATTGATGGGCATCGAAATTCCGGCACAAATGACCGGAAACGTTCTTCTTGATACATAAAACAATAAACTAGTGACGAACAGCAATATGCGGAAGGCCGGTGTACTTTTTATTTTTTATGCTACCCTAATCTCTTGTTCCAGCAGAGAGGCAAACGGTCCGAAGCTTTACGCCATAGACAGCTTGCTGAGCGCCCAGGCTAAATACTTATCGGAAAATAGTGCAACACTTAAGAAGGCAACGACGCTAGGCGACCGGCAGGATGAAGTTATCCTGACCCCTCAGGACGGTGCATCTTGGAAAAAAGAGCTTGAAATCTTTGCGGCGCTTGATGTGATCAACAAACCCCTGAATAGAGATTTGTATAGCTTGGCAAGCGTTGCCGATAAAAAAAGTAATTTAATTGTAAAGTCAATCACAACGGCAGCCGATCTACCCGTGAAGTATCTAAGAGTATATTATCAGCAAGCTCCCAATAAGATTCGAAAAATTGAAGCCGCCTACAAGCAATCGAATACCCTTTATGAAAGCGATCGTGCGTTAACCATGGAGTTTCAACAGGTTGATAGTGGCCCGGCACTGACATCTTACTCAATCGTTGGCGCACAGAAAATGTTCATGGGCGACTCAGTTCGATACACAATAAGTGGTTCGTTGACGCTGTCAAAATAGGTTACTATGGCTAAACGAAACGCTGGGGAAGCATTGCGGGAGGAGGAGAAAAGAACTTTCAATAAAAAGAGTCTTCAGCAGTTACTAGGTATTTTCCGTTTTTCATTACCGTACAAAGGATGGTTTATCACTGGGCTGCTATCCCTCGTGCTTTCGAGCGCAACACTATTGGCGTTTCCCTACCTGGCCGGTAAGCTTCTGGATGTAGCAGAAGGTAAGCCGGTTCCCTATTTTGATTCCATCAGCCAAATAGCATTGGCGCTAATGGCTATTTTGTTTGTTCAAGGTGTTTTTTCATTTACACGTGTTTATACATTTTCGGTTGTTAGTGAACGCTCATTGGCCGATTTGCGGAAAGAAGTTTACAAAAAAATAATCTGGCTCCCCTTAACTTTTTTTGATAGCAGAAGAATTGGCGAGTTGATGAGTCGGATTACATCGGATGTAAGTACGCTGTCGGATATGTTTTCCTTTACACTGGCGGAGCTATTGCGTCAGTTTATGACGTTAGTTTTTGGGACTGTAATAATTTTCTTTCTTGCGCCAAAACTTACCGGATTCATGTTACTTACGTTTCCGGTACTTGTTATTCTCGCGCTGGTGTTTGGCAAGTATATCCGGACGCTGTCTAAAAAAACGCAAGACAAACTGGCCGATGCTAACGTAATTGTTGAAGAGTCGCTTCAGTCCATTTCTGTTGTTAAAGCATTTACCAACGAGCTATTTGAGATCGGACGGTATTCGACGGCATTAGCCTCGGTTGTTGGTGTTGCAATTCGAACGGCGCGATTTCGTGGATTGTTTATTTCGTTTATAATTTTTGCACTCTTTGGCGGTATTGTTGCCGTTGGCTGGTACGGCGCGACGCTTGTGCAGACGAATGAAATAACAGTGGGCGAGTTGTTCTCCTTTGTAATTTACACTTCTTTCATTGGCGGATCGATCGCAGGTCTGGGAGATATCTATACCCAGCTACAGCGCGCCATTGGAGCGTCAGAAAGGCTTCTCGAAATTCTTCAGGAGGTTGATGAAGCGGAAGAAAATAGCCGCCCGGAATTAAAACTGAATGGCTTAATTGAATTTGACAATGTAGTCTACGCCTACCCGACGCGGAAGGATTTTGTTGTGTTGAAAGGGTTGGACTTCAAGATCGAGTCTGGCGAAAAAGTTGCGCTTGTGGGGCCTAGCGGTTCTGGGAAATCTACTATCATAAACCTGTTGATGAGATTTTATCCTGTAGCGGAGGGATTGATAACAGTTGACGGGACCCCCATCCAACAGTTTGATCTGTCTGTATACAGAAAGAACATCGGTATTGTTCCACAAGAAGTAATACTTTTTGGTGGAACGATTAGGGAGAACATTGCCTATGGGAAGCCTGCTGCGAGTTTTGAGGAAATCCGTGAGGCTGCCAGGAAGGGGAATGCCTTGGAGTTCATCGAAAGTTTTCCTGATAAGTTCGAGACGATAGTTGGAGAGCGGGGTGTAAAACTCTCGGGCGGCCAGCGACAACGGGTTGCCATTGCCAGGGCAATTCTTAAAGATCCTGCCATTCTTATTTTGGATGAAGCCACGAGCTCGCTAGACGCGCACTCAGAAGTGTTAGTACAAGAAGCATTGGAAAAACTAATGGAGGGCCGGACCTCGATAATCATTGCGCACCGTTTGAGTACCATTAAGAAAGTCGATCGAATTTTCGTAATCAAAGAGGGTAGGCTGGCTGAGGTTGGATCGCATGCGGAACTTACACAAATGGACGATGGAATTTACAGCAATTTGCTCAGACTGCAATTGCAGTAAAAGTTTATCCTTAATCGGCAAATTGTGATGCGATACGTAGGCTGGTAATCGACACAATTTCTGCCCCTCGATTATAGCACTTCTGTGAGCCGACCATATTTTTTTCTGTGGCGTAATAATACGCTCGTGCATCGAAAAGGAAGGTGAGAAATGTCGTTCATCACGACACGTTTTCCAAAATTCTTGTACCTTTCTCGACAACGCGCTATGCGCGCATTCTCGTATGCTATTGGACGCGCAAGTAATGGCTTTGCAACAAAACTGCGGTTAGCGGAGCACTAATGGACCACGTTCGTAGAGTAGTTCCAATTCACTACTTGCGTGGCGATGTGCCACAAAGTCGCCGCGAAGCCACAGGGAGACGTGGCAAAGCCGCTTAATTTAGGCTATGGGTGAACCTTGAGGAGCCGCTGTCAGGCTGTGGGGGTTTTTATGCGTCTCCGCGTAGAAATCCTTTCGTGTAAGTTTTCGGGATTAAAATATATTTGTAGTTTTGAGATTCACGGATTTTTTATTAGTGCTTTTTTTGATGCTTTTATACGCCAATAACCGGAAAAACCCTCCTTGCTTTTAGTGCTAAACATACTCCTATTCTCTCTATTCAGAAGCGACAACGAAAGGGAGACCATCTTGTTTGGTGTTTTTGCTTTTATCATCGTTCTTTTCCTGGTCCTTGATCTTGGCCTGTTTCATAAACAGGCACATAAGATTACTACGAAATCAGCCTTGTATCAGTCCATTTTTTGGGTGTTGATCTCGACGTTATTTCGGTTTTTTTATTTACCTGTACGATGGCGGCGATCATGCCGTTGAATATTTCTCTGCTTACCTGACGGAGTACGCTCTTTCAGTCGATAACATCTTCGTGATCTTGTTGATTTTAAAGTATTTTCAGGTGCAGGAAGAGTATTATCACAAGACACTCTTTTGGGGGATTTTAGGCGCTATTATTTTTCGTGGGATCTTTATCTTTATTGGAGCACTCCTCATTCATAAATTTCATTGGATACTGTACATTTTTGGGGTGTTCCTTATTTATTCAGGTATCCGAATTTATTTTGAGGACGGCGATGAGAAAATTGAACCGGAGAAGAACCCTATTATGAAAATATGCCGTCGATACCTGCCCATTACGGACGATGATCATGGCGGAAATTTTATCGTTCGGCACGCCGGTAAGTTAATGTTCACGCCGCTGTTTTTGGTTATTGTTCTGATTGAAACGACGGATTTGATTTTTGCTTTTGATTCCATCCCGGCGGCATTTGCTATAACGCAAAATGAATTTCTAGTCTATACTTCCAACATTTTCGCAGTAATGGGTTTACGCGCAATGTTTTTTTTGCTGGCAGGAATCATCGACAAATTTTACCTACTGCAAAAAGGCCTTTCAATTATTCTGTTCTTTATTGGTGCAAAGATGTTATTGGAAATTTTTGATATCAACGTTGGGGTCTATGCATCATTTTCTGTAATTATTGCTACGCTTACGCTCTCTATTGTGTTTTCCGTTATTGTGCCGCGGGTGAAAAAGGGCGAAGGGTAGTGCCCAGATGAAATTTATTCTTTCACTGCTTCAGCAAAAAGCGTTTTTGGCAGGATTCTAAGCAAAACAGGTAGCGTCAAAAACTTCTGAGGCAAGGATATTATGACAAACGGTGGGATCGTTTTCAACATCTTGATGAGCATTAAACGGACACTTTCCTTTTCTTCTTTTGTCAATTCTTTTGAACGGGCTTTCTTCATCAGGAGCAGGACATTTTTATCCTCTGCCGCAATTTTGATCAGGCGTGTTTTATTTTTTTTTGCGACTTTGGACATCCGCCTAATAAATTCTTCACTTACGAGTTGATAGTCCTGCTTATCCTGAAGGTACTCGAGTTGCTGCCAGTGTTCCAGGACAAATCCTTCAGTGGCAATCATGCTGTTTTCAAGATCCTCGTCAGAAAAACCAAGGTAGTGACAGAATCTTTTGAGAAAATCAAGCTCGATTTGTTCCACTTTTTTATCTGCCCAAATGGTGAGAATGCCGATTTCGAGAAAAAACTTTCTTAATATCCAGGAATTTTCAGAGGGAAGATTAATATCTTCAACCGCAAATCCTTCTTCAAATATCATCATCGCCTCTTTCCTGCGTTGTGGGGACAGGTCGGTACTTTCAATAAACAACTCATAGAGCTTTCGCTCTTCGAATGCGACTTCTTTATTAGCATGAGCCGCGGCCGCGATAACTTTCACTACAGAGAACCTTAACTCATCGCGTTCATATCGAAAAAAGTCAGAGACAATGCGATCGGCATTGGTATGTATCCATTGGCCATAAATAAATACATCAAGAAAAAGGAGACTGTTGTGAAAGAAATGTATCCAAAAGTTTCCTTCAAATTTGGTAGTGTGTTCGATGCGCTTGTCCAGAATTTTTTCAGCCAGTTCAATGGGAGATTTCTTTCTTCCAAGAATAGTCTTGGCGGGCGTCGCGATTTCAGGAAAAATATTGTTGTAGAAATTCCCAATCTTTTCCAGGGTCCTCAAAATGACGGCGGAGAAATCTTCCTGGCTCTTGACAGGTTTATCATAAAACAGCAACGAGCTGCTGATAAGACTTTCCGCAAGTAGGATCTTCATGCGTTCTTTTTCGCTCCATCCTTTATATTGCGGTAGATCGATCGCAGCGACGGATTGCCCATACATGAGTCCTGTGGGTTGCATAATCTGATAAAGAGAATGCTCAGGATGTGAAGCCTCTTGCCCACCCCTAATGGCCATATTCTGCAGGAGTTCCTTGCGAACGCCCAAATAGTCTTGCAGCCAACCTTTTTCCTGTCCGCTCATACCGTAATTTCTGCGAAATTCAATTTACGGATTTCACCGAAATTCAGGCCAAGGTTTCTCACGAAGCGTCTCTCCACCCTTTCGATTCAATTTTTTTGGCGGCAGATTCAACTTTCGATTTCAACGATTTTTTGAATTTATCTAATAACCGACCGAGATTTCTGTCCTGGGCACCAAGAATTTGCGCGGCAAGGATACCGGCGTTTCGGGCACCATCCAACGCGACTGTTGCTACCGGGACTCCAGCTGGCATTTGAAGGATAGATAGCACGGAATCCCAACCGTCAATGGAGTTAGAAGACTTGATGGGAACGCCGATTACGGGTAGCGACGTGATCGAAGCAATCATTCCTGGCAGGTGGGCAGCGCCTCCCGCTCCCGCGACGATTACTTTTAGGCCCCTGGTTCGCGCGGTAGTTGCGTAGTCAAGCATGCGCAACGGTGTGCGATGTGCCGAAACGACCGTAAGTTCATAGACTACCCCAAGCTCTTCCAATACTTCGGCAGCTTCTTTCATGATTTTAAGATCAGATTGGCTGCCCATGATGATGCCGACTACAGGTTTGCTCATATCACGTAGTAACTTTAAGTGTATCCTTGACAAATTTGGCTTTCTTTTTTAAACGTTCTGCATCGGCGTCAACAATGGTTACATGTCCCATCTTGCGAAACGGCTTAGTAAAACGCTTACCATAAAGATGCACATGAACACCCGGTGTCTTCACGACTTCGTCAAATCCTTCGTACCTGGCCAGCCCTGTATGTCCCGGCTCACCCAGGAGATTTACCATGGCGCTCCTTGAAACAAGGGTCGTATCCCCCAGCGGCATCCCCAGGATTGCTCTCAGGTGTTGTTCATACTGTGATGTAACATTTGCTTCGATGGTGTGATGACCACTGTTGTGCGGGCGCGGCGCAATTTCATTGACCAGCAATTTGCCATCTTTAGTCACAAACATCTCGACGGCAAGCAACCCCACCATGGCTAGTTCATGTATAATTTTTTCCGCCAGATGTTCAGCCTGCGATAATATTCCCGCGGAAAGTTCAGCCGGCGCAAACAAATATTCTACAAGGTTTTGTTGAGGATGGAATATCATTTCTACGGCGGGAAAAGTTTTCACCTCGCCATGTTCACTACGGGCGACGATAACAGAAATTTCCCTGTCGAAATCAATCAACTCTTCCAACAATCCCGGAGCATCAAAAGCTTTGTCAATATCCTTTAAAGAGCGGAGTAGCTGTACACCACGACCATCATAACCTTCCCTGCCAAGCTTATTGACAGCTGGGAAAAAGTCATGGTGCTTTGCAATATCGTTTGCATTCTCCACGATAATGAAGTTTGCGGTGGGTATGCCGCAATCCCTATAAAATATTTTTTGCGTTCGCTTATCCTGAATTAGTTCGATGACTTCAGGTTGAGGATATACTTTTTTGCCTTGCCTGGCAAGTTTCTTAAGTGCTGTAGTGTTTACATTCTCAATTTCAATGGTAATGATGTCACATGTTGCGCCAAACTTCATCACGGCATCAAAGTCAGTAAGCTTGCCCTGATGAAACTCTGCCAATGTCGAACAAGGTGCGTTCGCATCGCCATCCATAATTGCAAATGGAATGTTAAAATCAATGCCGGATTGAATAAGCATGCGACCAAGCTGGCCGCCTCCTAAAACACCGAGCTTAAAGTCTTGTTGAAATGAGGTCCGCAAACGAGATGTATTTTCCAATTGATCTAATGATGAAAGGGTCGTTGTCTTTCATTTCAACTCAATATTAAGAATTTTATCCCCCACTTCAATTCGATGGACAACGTCCATCCCCGTTTCTACTTCGGCAAAAATGGTGTATCGGCCATCCAAATGGGGTGTTGGCGAGTGGGTGATGAACCATTGTGTACCCTCGGTATCCTTTCCTGCAGAGGCCATACCCACAGATCCGGTTTTGTATCGTCTACCGGAAAACTCCGATCGAATCGAGTAGTCTTCACCGCCCCATCCGTCGCCACGATTACAGCCGGTTTGTACAACAAAGTTGGGGACAACACGGTGAAAGTACTTGCTGTCGAAATACTGCCTGTTTACCAGATTGACAAAATTAGCCACGGAACCAGGTGCCTCTTCTACAAACAAGCGGATCGTAATCTTTCCTTTCGTGGTGACGATTACTGCCTCTTGATCCTTAGGTATGCTTGCCACAAGGCTCCAGTCAATAGGGTGATTAAACATATTGTTCACGGCCACGGAAGCCTCCTTTTCTTCAAACAAGGCTATTGCAGCTTCAAGGGGTTGCAGGGCTTCATTGTCTTTGGGAAGGGACAACTTTCCTTTTGCGTTATAAAGAAAGCTGAAATCTTTTAGTTCGTTCTTGTAGCCAAGTTCAGGGTCAGCCAATGCAGCTGCGATTATACCGATTACAGCCGGATCGCCCGTGTTCATCCCATTGATATAGAAAGTGGCAAACCGTTTTCGCAATGAAGGTCCAAACGTTTTGCCGTAATTCATTGCCACCAGCGATGTAGCAGACGCAGACTTAACGACAGGTGCGGAACCTGTACGCAATTGCTCATGAACAAATTCACATGATGTGACATCGTGTTGCAGCGCGACCAGCAATGCTGCTTTTTGATAGGGATTATTGACGCTGTTGTATAAATCCTTAATTTCCTGCGCCACCCCGGTATCTCCGGCGGGCACAAGCGCAGCTTCATAAAGGTCGGCTTGGATGCGCCAATTTTTGGCTGCTCTCGCCAGCGAAACGAATTCTTTCCAATATCGTTCGGTTGTCGCGGCTTTGATTGTTTCTGAAGCCGCTATTCCAACATTAATGTTTTCGTCGGACAGACTACTGACCAATGACTTTTTTATCTGATCAAATTGGAAAGTTTGGAGCGCGCGTATTGCATTTACCCGTACCCGATAATCCCGATCCTTTTGCAGGATTCTCAGCGCTGCGATTCGTGCGGAATCAGTTTTTATCTTGCCCAATGCCAGCGTGGAAGCCATCCTCACGTTGGCGGAAGTATCTCGATTTGCGGTTGAAATAATTGTATGCTGAAAGCCGTCAAAATCTTTGGCAGCACGAGCAAAATAATGCGAAGCCGCAAGGCGCGTCGGCTCCCTAACAGAATGGTCTAGCAAGGCAGATGCCCTCGTGTTGAACGCGCTATCGTCGGCGGATCCCTTCATTCCTGATCGATAAAAGGACCATGCAAGGCCAAGCGGTGCCCCAGCATGATCATCCGTAACCTCGAGATTCCAATTCTTTGTAACCTTGCCGTACGATTCAAGAATCTCGGCGTAGACCTCTTGATCCTTTTCATGACTCAATGCATGTTTCAAAATCAATTCACTCTGGCTACTCGGTGTTTGCCCTATAGCAAATGCTGCTGCTTTGCGCACAGCAGGAATCCGATCTCGTGATAACAATCGACCCAGTTTATCCACCAGAACAGAATCTTGAATCGAAGCAAATGCCAATGCAGCGTCTTCCCGATAGGAAGGGTTTTCACTTGTGAAGTATTGTACTATGCTGTCTGAAAGTCTTCTATCTTGATAATCTTTTATCTTTATAAATGCGGTGTCTATAAATTTATTGACGCCCGCTAACTGGGGTTTCTGGCAGGCAGAAAAAGCGATTATTAAAGAAAGTATTGTGCAGCTAATCTGCTTCATTGGAAATATGTTAACAAAACGGACGATTCAGATGCAGTGGTCCGGATAGTAATGTGGCTATTGCGGCGGTGATGCATAAATATAGGAATTCTGCCGCGCTGGATTATGATAAGAGTTGAAATACAACAAGCGCTGAGACATAGGCTAGCACGGTCATGTATGCGAGTTGGATCATGGGCCACTTCCAACCTTTTGTTTCACGATGGACAATTGCAATCGTACTCATGCACTGCATTGCAAATGCATAGAATACCAGCAACGAAAAGCCTACTGCCGGAGTAAATCGTGCACCCCCAGTGTCAGGATTGATTTCTGCTCGCATGCGTTCTTTGATGGGCGTAGAGTCTTCGTCATGAACACTACCAATACTATAGATAGTGGCCATTGTCCCAACGAAAACTTCTCGCGCAGCAAACGAAGTGATCAAGGCAATTCCAATTTTCCAATCATATCCCAACGGCTTGATTGCCGGCTCGATTGCTTTTCCGATTACGCCGGCATACGAATGTTCTAGCTTGTAGGCAGCTACGCGATCTGCCAGCCCTTGTTCACTTATTCCTTCATTACTTGGCTCCGCTATTACGAATTCTCGTGCTTTGCTAAGGGTGTCGCCAGGTCCGTAACTCGCCAAGACCCAGAGAATGACCGATATTGCCATAATAATCTTCCCTGCCTCAATAACAAAGGCTTTTGTTTTTTCCAGAATCGTATAGCCTACATTTGACCATTTGGGTATACGGTATGTGGGTAGTTCCATGATCAGATAGCTGCGCTCTTTTATTCGTATCATTAATTTCATTAACCAAGCTGAAAAGATTGCGGCAAGGAATCCAAGCAAATACATCCCCATTAATGCAAGCCCCTGAAGATTAAAGAACCCAAGTGCCCTTTGGTTAGGAATAATTAGCGCAATCAATATCGTGAACACAGGCAAGCGGGCAGAGCAGCTCATCAAGGGAATAACAAAAATAGTTATGGTTCTCTCCTTCCAGTTATCGATGGTACGCGTAGCCATAATGGCAGGAATAGCACAAGCCACACCCGACATCAATGGAACAACGCTTTTGCCATTAAGTCCAAACTTGCGCATAATCTTGTCCATGAGAAAAACGACACGGGCCATGTACCCAGACTCTTCCAAAATAGAAATGAAGGCAAAGAGAATCGCAATCTGTGGGATGAATATCATAATGCCGCCAATTCCGGGTATTATGCCCTCCGTCAGCAAATTGCTGAGCACGCCTTCGGGGAGGACAGCACCAAGGTAGGTGCTGGTGGAGGCAAATAAGCCATCGATAAAATCCATCGGCATTTCGGCCCAGGCAAAGATAGACTGAAAAATAAGGAACAGTATTCCAAGGAAGATCAAGTAACCCCAGACCTTGTGGACGAGAATTTTGTCGATCCGGGCGGAGTCTTTTTTCCAGGAATTATCCGACGCCTTCAGTGTAATCGTATTCAGGAGATCCTGAATGTAACCATAACGCTGAATTGTTTCCGCTCCTTGAAACTTGCCAGGGGAAAATTCAAATTGACTGCGAATTTTGTCAACGGTTCTTCGTTCATCCTTGCCCAGAAAATTCAAAGACTGTGGTTGCTCGAGAAACTGGTAAGCTTCGTAGTCGTTATCAATACCAAGTTTTTCTCGCAGCAGTTTAATTGGCGCCGCTGCTTCCTTCCAAACCTGAAATATGTGACGTGTTGGTGTACTGATAGGTTCTGCCATGAGCTTTTTCAGCCCGTCCAACCCTACCCCTTTTCGTGCATTAATGGGGACCACCGGAACCCCTAATTCATTTGCAAGCGCAATGAAATCATAACTGATACCAGCCTTGGCGGTAAGATCCATCATATTCAAAGCGAGAATAGTGGGGAGACCTAAATCAATTACCTGGGTTAGCAATAGAAACCCTCGTTTCAAATTAGTGCCATCGATGATTACAATGATTTTATCCGGAGAATTTGGCGAATGATGGTCCAGCAGGACTTCGGCCACTATCTTTTCATCGAGGCTTCTGGGGTAAATGCTGTAAATGCCGGGTAAGTCAATGATTTCGGCGGTCCGGCCATCAGGCATCAACGTGAATCCTGATTTTTTTTCTACTGTAACGCCAGGAAAATTTCCGACCTTTTGATTCAGGCCTGTCAGGTAATTGAAAAGTGAAGACTTCCCCGAATTGGGATTTCCAAGGAGTGCAATTTTTGGCCGCTGTGCTGCTGTCATTAGTTGAGGATTGAAATGGCCGCAGCTTCTTCCAGTCGAAGTGAAAGTTCATAACCAGAAACACTAATGCAGATAGGATCTCCAAGGGGTGCCGTAAAATTAAACCTGACAGCAGAGCCAGGAAGACATCCCATTTCCATGAGCTTGAGGGATAAATGATCATCCGTAAAGCCCGCAACAATACCCACCTCGCCTGGTTTCATCTCCGCCACATTCTTGTTGCCTACGGCCATTACATTTATTTAGATTAAATTTAAACAAGGCAAATATATAGGCGGTTCCCCGCCCATGCAATGATTTAACTCACTTTTGGACTGTCGAGCCTAAGCTTTCAGATCTCGATCGCAAATGATGCATTTAAAGGCCCCGATATTGATATTTGGGCCGAACAGTGGCCGCCAATTTGTATTTATACATCCTGCTGACGATAATCGTGCCCCTTGAGCAATCGCTGATGCAACATAATTTGGAAACAGAATAAAGGTAATGCCAAGCGCCGCAACTGGCGCTAATTTCAAAATTGGCCTGAGTTGAGGATCGTTACGTTCTTATTCCTGCGGGCTGTATTCAAACTTGTAAACGGAGTACCCCATAAAAAACCGACGAAAAAGCACGTTGACAAAGAATTTCGGGAGATTATTTAAACCAAACTTTCTTGCCGTAATAACATTCGATTGCACATCCAGCAATTTGTATCCGTAACTTTTTATTAGTCGAGCAGGATAACGAATCATGTCGTTGAAATGAGCGCCACTTTTGGACAACTTATTATGCAATGGTTTGCCGTTAACCATGCGGTTGAAGAAACTTTTTGTCATCAAATCGCACAAAAGTACATGCTTACCAAGCGTACGGGTGAGGGTATTAAACAATTCTGTTTTTTGCTCAGCGGTGAGGTACATGATCACGCCTTCAATGATTATGATCAACGGGGTCAGGCTTGAGAACTGTGCAATTTTATCTTCTAGTTTTTCCGTTTCAAAATCGATAGAAATTCTTTTCAGTCGATTCCTGCAAGTGGAACTTGGTAGTACCTGATCTTTGTACTCAATAATCGATGGCTCGTCAAATTCTATCCAATTGCCACCAGTCAAACGGAATGCACGACTGTCCAAACCGGCACCAACGAGTATTACGGTTGTCTCCGGATTTTGCAAGAACGTGCTTTTCAAATGTTGATCGATAATGTAACATCGTGCAAGATTAGAACCATTTGGAAGTGTTAAGGACTTGAAGCCGTCCCAGTAAGCTAATCCTTCTGCGCCAAGCAAACGCTCGGCATAGGTATCAGCGATGAGGGGGTTTGCTGATTTGGCATCCATCATGCGGACGCCACCGCAATAGTAGGCAGTCTTGGAAACGGGTTTCAATTAGTTAGATATTAAGGCGGAAGTATAAGTGAGGTTAATATCGAACTTTGCTTTTTGGAATGCAAATCAAAAGGTAGGTTTGCAGGAAGAATTGTATTTCCATGCAGCATCACGATACGACACCGTATACCCTAGGAAAACACTGACAATATGTATGAAAAAACGCCCAAGGAAAAAGCGAACTAGCAACAGTAAGAAAATAACAGACCAACAACCTGAACCTCAAACCGGAGGAAATTCAATATGATATTGAAAAACCTTTTGATTTCGGAGGGCTTGCTGAACGCGATTTAAAAAAGAATTTAGGGTGTGGGTAACAGCATTGAAGAGACCTGTTGCTTGTTTTTCAGGGATTAAATTCCATCGGAAATAAAAACACGCTTAACGCGTTCACTGGTATTGGTGAGAATCTCATAGGGGATGGTATTTATTTTTTCTGCCAGTGCCTGAATTGGGAACTCTTTTCCAAAAAGAATCACCTCATCTCCCTCGTTTGCTTCGATCCCCGTTATATCGATAATGGTCATATCCATGCAGACGTTACCGATAACTTTTGCTCGCTTTCCATTTATTAACACCTCTCCAACGCCAGCGCTGAATGCCCTACTATACCCGTCTGCATAGCCGATAGCGATGATTGCGATGCGGGAATCTCTCTCGGCCATGCCTTTCCTGCCGTAGCCGACGCTCTGCCCCTTCTTTATTCGTTTTGTTTGCGATATCAGGGTCTTTAACGTTGCTACCGGTCTAAGCGGATGTTGACCATCACCGGTGGGATCAACGCCATATAGGCCAATGCCCAATCGCACCATATCCAACTGCATTTCAGGTAATCGGAGAATTCCTGAAGAATTAATAATGTGATACAACGGCTTATAACCTAATCCACGTGAAATCTGATCGGCCGCCACGATAAAAATGCTGTGCTGCTTTTTTGAGAAGATATCGTGTCTCGCATCGTCAGCTCCCGCAAGGTGACTAAAGATTGATGCCACCTCAATATTTGTATTCGCACTAAGAAGACTAATTACTTCGCGTATGTCGTCGACATCGAATCCCAGCCTGTGCATACCGGTATCAAGCTTAATATGAATCTTACAAGATCGTCCCCCAAGAAAATTTATTAATGAATGTAAGATGCTAAGGCTATAAATCTCCGGTTCAAGATTATAGACAATGATGGCGTCAAAACTCTCATTGGATGGGTTCATCACCATAATGGGCAGTGCGATATTGTTCTTCCTTAGTTCAATCCCCTCGTCAGCATAGGCAACACCGAGATAGTCAATCTTATGATATTGCAGAATATTCGCGATTTCTGTACTTCCACTTCCATAGGCGAATGCCTTGACCATTACCATGACCTTGGTGGTGGACTTCAGGTTTGATTTGAAAAAATTCAGATTGTATACAAGTGCATTCAGGTCAATTTCCATTACTGTTCCATGGACTTTTCGTTGCAGACGGAGAATTATTTTTTCAAACCCATACACTCTGGCGCCTTTTACAAGAATGATTTCGTGTTGAAGCTGACCTAAATCGAATTGATCTAGAAAGGCTTCAGTTGTTGGATAGAAGATAGAATTAGGCGCGAAGAAATGTTGAAACCTGCATAGGACAGGTCCGATGCCAACAAAATTTTGAATATTATTTTGGTTCACAAGGGAGGCAATTCTTTCGGCAAGTTTTTCGTCGCTTAATCCCGATTCTAAAATGTCTGAGAGAATAAGCCGTTTATGTTTTTTTTGGCGTTGGTTGGCCAAGAACTGAAGCGCAATTTCCAACCCGCCAAGGTCATTGTTGTAAGTATCGTCAATGACCTGACAATGATTGATACTTTCCTTCAATTCCATCCGCATCGGAACAGCCCGCAATCCATCGACGCGATTTTGGATCTCGATGAAGCCATAGCCCATATACAGCATCGTGGCGATGCAATGGAGACAGTTTTCACGAGAGGCGTGATCCTGAAAAGGTAGATTGAGTGAATAGCATTGCTTCTTGTATTGCAGCGTGCAGATACTACCTTCGAATGAAATCTGAATTGCCGCCAACGGGTTTAGTCCCCAAGAAAGCGCATTCATGCGAGCTTGGGCAATAATTGTGTGTATGGGTTCATGGTCACGGCAATAGATGACAACCTCAGCATCTTCAAATAATTTGAGCTTCTCACTAATTTTCTGGGCTGCATTTTTGAACCCTTCATTGTGGGCTGTTCCAATGTTGGTAAAAATGCCCATTGTGGGCTGCATTACCGCGCTGAGTTTAGCCATTTCACCAGGCTTTGAGATTCCAGCTTCAAAAATTCCCAGCGAATGGTATGACTGTATTTGCCAGACAGATAACGGGACGCCTATTTGCGAATTGTAACTGCCAGGATTCTTAACAACAACCCTGTCTTTTGATAGCATTTGATACAACCATTCTTTAACGATCGTCTTCCCGTTACTGCCAGTAATCCCAACTATCGGAATGTTGAATTGTCTACGATGGAAACCGGCTATCCGTTGCAGGGCTGCGACGCAGGATTCAACCTTAATAAAGTTGGCATCGGGATAAGAATTTAAGTTCTTCAACGACTCCTCGACGACAAAGTGACGAACACCGGAATCGTACAGATCACCAATATATTTATGGCCGTCATGTCGTTCGCCTTTGATGGCAAAGAAAAGTGTACCTGGGGACGCCAAGGCTTTCCGACTGTCGATACACAGCGCGCTGATCAGATCATCTTTTATTATTTGAAGAATAATTCCGCCGGCAATTTTTTCCAGTTGTGTGAAGTGGATCATACTTAGAAGAGGCGCGCTCCATTGGGTACTTTCTTATCAACGCTGCTCAAAACAACATTTTTTTCTTCGTCTGCGAAACCTGTAACCAATACTTCTGAAAGAAAGTTGGCGATTTGCCTTGGTGGAAAATTCGCCACACAAAGAACCTGCTTGCCGATCAGTTGGTCAAGCTTGTAGTGAACCGTAATCTGAGCAGAAGACTTTTTGATGCCAAGCACTCCCAGATCTAACCACAGTCTGTAGGATGGTTTCTTTGCCTCTGGGAAGGCCTTGGCGTCAATAATTGTTCCGACCCTGAGGTCGACTTTCTCAAAATCTTCCCAAGTTATGGTAGTCATCATAAGCAGGTTTTGCCGTGAAATCTACAAAATACCAGAATAGTCGATTGCTTAGCCAAATTCTATTCGGTCTGTATGCAAAGAAATACTAATGATGATTTAATTTTGTACTTTTGTGAAACAAAAAAAGAAAATTTTGCGCTAAGGCACTTTTGCCTTATTTATCTATGAAGATTAAGCTTCATCACGGATTGTTAATTCTTTGTCTGGCGAATTTTTGTCCAGCAGGAATTTATTGTGCGCAGGCCCAGGAGGGGAGTTATTCAATCCCTGATTCTTATGAAGAGGCGGAGGCGGAAAGAGATCGGGTAATATACTCGCCTGGCGAAACGGAGCCACTTGCAAACAGCAAGGTTCAAGTTTCCGTGACGCGAGATTCTGCCGTCGCGAGGCCGGCAGGCGCACTTTCTGACCAGGCCAGTGGAGAAAGTCAAAAGAATTCCTCAAAATCACCGGCATCTTCCCAAGACGACGATTCTTTGCTTTCCTTTAACTTCCTTTATTACCTATTCGAAAAATACAAACTACAGGACATTGTCGACTAGCTGTGCGCACAGCTACGTCATGGGCAAGTCTCCCGGGCCGAATGGGCACGCCAAATAACAAATTTTTGCATCATTTCCTGGATGTGATCTTATCTTTGCAGTCGTCCCGAGTATATGAGATTCAAAGATCAGGTATCCACTTTCTTTCTTCTTTTGATCAGCGTTACTGCGATTGCCCAACAGGCACTCACGGGAAAAATATCAGATGCTGATGACCATACAGCAATACCGGGGGCTACCGTGTATTTTCCGGACTTGAAGAAAGGAACCGTGTCAGATCAGGACGGGGTATATTATATTGACCAACTTCCTATGGGGAAGTTCCTGGTTCAATTCGAGTTCGTAGGTTATGCGCCGGAGGTCCGTACGCTCGAAATCGTTGGTGTCACTACCTATGATATTGAAATGAGTGCAAAGGCGACGGAGTTAAATGAAGTCGTAATTACGGGAATTAGCCAGTCGACTGAATTGAAAAGAAACCCCATTCCGATCGCCACCATGAGCACGGCGTCATTGGTTACCAATACGGCAACAAATATCATTGATAACATTTCCAAAATTGCAGGAATAAGCCAGATTACCACTGGTGCAGCCATTTCCAAGCCTGTCATTCGGGGACTCAGCTTCAATAGAATTATTACGCTGTACGACGGCATAAGGCAGGAAGGACAACAATGGGGAGATGAGCACGGAATTGAAATCGACGAATTTTCAGTCGAGCGTGTTGAGATAGTGAAAGGAGCTGGCAGTTTAATGTATGGGAGCGATGGTATCGCCGGGGTCATTAATTTCCTGGCGCCGGACCCGGTGGCGGAGGGGACAATTAATGGCAAATGGATAAGCAATTACCAAACAAATAACGGGTTATTTGCAAATTCCGTAAACAATGCCGGGAACATTAAGGGTATTTATTGGTTGGTTCGCGCTTCGAACAAGAACGCGAGGCCTTATGCCAATAAGTATGATGGTAAGGTATTTAATTCCGGATTCAAAGAAACGGACATCAGTGGGTTCATCGGGATTAATCGTTCGTGGGGATATTCTCAACTTAGTATTAGTTCCTTTAGCCAATCCGTTGGGATTGTTGAAGGCGATCGGGATGAAGATGGCAATTTTGTTTATCAGCAAAACAACAATGGTGTTGCTGAAGAAGTCACCGCATCGGCAGCTGACCTTAAATCTTATAATCTTTTTATTCCCCGCCAATCAATAGACCACCAACGCATAGCCAGTACAAGCAATCTTCATCTTGGGTTATCAAGAGTTCAGGTTAATATGTCGTATCAAAACAACAAGCGAAAAGAATTTGGGAATGTCCTTGATGAAAAAGAAACGAACCTTTTTTTTGATCTGACAACGTTGAACTATAATGTAAATCTGTTTTTGCCTGAAAAATCAGAGCGGCAGATTTCTTTTGGTAC
Organism: uncultured Bacteroidota bacterium; assembly: GCA_963714945.1. Lineage (GTDB taxonomy): Bacteria > Bacteroidota > Bacteroidia > Cytophagales > Cyclobacteriaceae > Chryseolinea. The sequence continues at coordinate 49,223 of CAVQQL010000025.1, forward strand.
CAGTGGGATGAAGCAAATGAATCAAAATAGAGGAAGGGAGTTCCTGATTCCTGAATACCATTCTTTCGACTGGGGAATCTATGGATTTGTCAAGCAAAATATCAACGCAATAAATTTATCTGGTGGTATCCGGTTTGATCAGCGGTTGATTCATGCGGATCCGCTCTACCTGGATCCGGAAGGAAATCCGGTAGCGCCAGGGAGCGGCACTCAGAAATTTCAAACGCTAAAGGCAAATTTCTCCAACGTTACGGGAAGTCTTGGTGTATCACAAAAACTGACGAAGCAATTGACAGCCAAAGTCAATCTATCAAGAGGATTCAGAGCACCAAACTTAGCAGAGCTGGCTTCGAATGGTAACCATGAAGGGTCATTTCGCTATGAGTATGGCAATAGTAATTTGAAGGCTGAGAATTCGTTTCAAATGGATGCTGGTATTATTCTGCACACCGATCATATTACGAGCGAAGTATCCCTATTCTATAACGACATTAATCATTACATATACGTTGAAAAATTGTTAGCCAGTGACGGAAGCGACAGTATCCCCAATCCAATGGAGCCTGCTATCGCTTACCAGTATATCCAGGGCCACGCAGTGCTCAATGGCGGAGAATTCCTGCTCGATATTCATCCCCACCCCTTCGACTGGCTTCACTTTGAAAACTCTTTTTCATTTGTAAATGCAAGGAACAAGAGTGACAACGTTAACGAGCGTTCGAAATACTTGCCCTTCACGCCGCCAGCACGGTACCAAAGTGAGTTGCGGGCGAATATTATGAAGGTGGGAAATTTCCTCTCTAATGTGTTTGTTAAGCTCGAGTACGGCCACTATTGGAGCCAAGACCGTGCATTTCTTGAAAACGGAACAGAAACCGTCACGCCGTCCTATTCGCTTTGGAATGCAGGATTGGGGACCAACGTGGTTTCTCGAAAGGACCAAATCCTGTTTTCCTTTTATTTTACGGTCACAAACCTATTTGACAAAGCCTACCAAAATCATTTGAGCAGGCTGAAGTATGCACCAGAAAATCCGAGTTCTGGTAGAACGGGTGTATTCAATATGGGGCGCAATGTCAGTTTCAAAATTGTCATTCCCTTTACATTTTACACACAACCGCGATAGCCTACGACTCTTTCTTCACCAAGAATTGTTCAAGTTCGTCTAATTTCAATATGCCTTCATAGTAGGCCTTTCCGAAGATAACGCCGAAAATGCCCATGTCGTTTAGTCGCTTGATATCGTCAACACCCCGTATTCCTCCGCTGGACAATATGCATATCTCAGGGAATGCGTCTAGTATTTTCTGATAAAAGTCAAATGCAGGTCCTTCCAGTACGCCATCTCTTGAAACATCCGTAGACTTAACATACTTGAGTCCGCGCGAATAAAAATATTCCAGGTGCTCAAACAGCGTTAATTCTGATTTTGCTCTCCATCCTCGGTAGAGCAACTCCATGGTGTCCTTATTTACAACATCGGCGCCCAATGTCATTTTCTCGCGGCCATAGGAAACAATCCAGGAGGCAAAAAGATCCGGATTGGTAACAGCAATACTTGCCGCAGTAATATAGGATGCGCCAAATTCAAAGGCCTTACTAATGTCTCCGTCGGTTGAGATTCCCCCTGTGAAATCCACCTTGAGGTCTGTGTAACCCGCAATGGCCTCGAGTGCAAACCAGTTCACCGGGGTGCCCTTTGTGGCGCCGTCTAAATCGACCAGGTGCACAACTTCAATACCATGATCTTCGAACCGTTTAGCCAGATCAAGCGGATTTTCATCGTACGCTTTTTCACTTGACGGATCTCCTTTGCGCATTTTTACTACCTTACCGTTTCGGATGGCAATTGAAGGAATTACTTGTATCATTTAGTGCCGTTAAACATCTTATCAACCAGCGAAGTTACACTGCAAAGCCGAAAAACCTTTTCAGCTTGAAAAAAATCTAAAAATATTTAGTGGCGCCACATTTGCATTAGTGCTTGGGAAAGAATTAGTTAATTTAGTCTAAGACCTATTTGTATGAGAAAACTTACCTATCTCCTGTTGTTATTGTCGCTTGTGAATGGCCGCACCTGGGGCCAGGCAAAGACCCGAAGGCTTCCAAGCATCATTAACCATCCGTCTTTGAATTTATATGCGCCTTTTATCAGCTTTGATGGCAACGCATTGTTATTTGTTTCCGACGACGGAGAAGATCATTCCCTGACTGTCTCTTACACCTCACGTGAAAATGACTGGAATACCCCGGCAATACTGCCAAAGCACGTGAATCATCGCTTGGTTTACCAAAATGGTTTTGCGCTAAATGCAGACGGGAAAACGATGTATTTTACCTCATCAAAGTCACCTACAGTGGGTGGGTATGATATCATGATGAGCGAGCTGAAAGGCGCTACCTGGAGTGAGCCGCAAAATCTCGTGCTACCCATTAACACAAAATCGAATGAAGGTTGCCCATCTTTTACTACGGATGGAAATGAAATCTATTTCATGCGGTGTGACAGGATGGATCAAAACAGCGCGGATGGGTGTAAACTTTTTTTCTCAAAGAAGAAGCCAAATGGACAATGGGATGAACCAAAGGAATTACCAACCAATATTAACACTGGAAATTCACAGACGCCCCGTATTATGGCGGATGGCGAGACGTTGATTTTTTCTTCCAACACGATGACTCCCGGAAAGGGTGACATGGATTTATATCTCAGTAGATTCCGCGACGGGAGGTGGACAGATCCAACACCAATGGATTTTGTGAATACAGACGAAGATGACCAATTTGTGAGCGTAGCGGCGTTGGGAAGATACCTCCTGAAAGACACCCATGGTTCTAGAAAAACTAACGAATTAGTGGAGTTTCTAATACCAAATGAGCTTCGGCCAAAAGGTATGATGAAGGTGGAAGGCACGGTTACCGATGAGAACGATGCACCGATTTCCGCTTACATTTCTGTTACAGATTTGGCGAAGAATGAACGCGTTGTCAGCACGAGACCAAACGCAGATGGTTCCTATGTGGCATATCTTATGGAAGGTACACAGTACGAAATGTCTGTCGATCCCGAAAACAGTGATGTCAGTTATTTTGCTAAACGGTTTGACTTGACCATGGACAGAACTCCGCAGCGAGAGCGCGTTAATGTTATCTTGAAACAACCCGCTGCGGGTGATGAGTTGTCTTTGGACCTCATTTCATTCATACCCTACTCCGCAACATTAGCACCAGAATCTGCGTCAGAATTGAAGAGATTGGCTCGCGTTGTTAAGGCAAATCCACAACTTAACTTTCAAATACAGGTTGTGCTGAATGGATATGTGCAAGATTCAATTCAATCTGATCCAGATCTGACAGAAATCCTGGTCGATTCGGTCGCGACCTATGTGGATGACATTGACACACTTGGACAAGTGTACCAGCGCGACACGATTGTTGTTAAGGAGATCTATCACAATGACAGAACGCTCCAGCAGGCAGAAAGTATTATTGAATATCTGGTCACGCAGGGCGCCAGCCAGGATAATTTCACCTATTTGGGCAATGCTATTCCGGCAATTTTGCCCGAGGAGGAAAAATTAATCATCAAGGCCCTAGTACAAGCGCGTTGAGGTTAGAATGAAAAAGGAACCGCAACCAGGGTTTTATCCCATATCAATACCATCTCAGCATCTTCACCAACACGCTCAAAGGAGATCGTGAATTGCTCAAACTCCCGTGGACTGGTAACGGAATGTACATTTATGGAAAAGACATCAAGGTCTGGGTTTCGATTGGGTTCGCCATCCGCGCCGATGCCCCACTGACCATATTCGGAATTGAAAATAATTGTCCACGTTTCTTCGCCTGGAACAGTCCAAAGCGAGTATTTTCCCTTCTTGAGTAGTTTGCCTTCAAACACAAGGTTCGCGTTTGTCTCGAAGGTAGTGGCTTCATTAGCGCCTGTCCGCCAAACCTTTCCATAGGGGACAAGAGATCCAAAGATATCTCTCCCCTTTTTATAGGGCCTGTTGTAGAACACTTTAATCTCCACATCGCCCTGCTGAAATACAATTTGATCTTCAGGGCTAAATGATTTTTCGTGTTTTTCGACTAAGATTTTAGTGACAGCCCCCAAGATGATTAATGCGGCTACCGCCACGCCGGCTACGACTAAAAATTTTTTCATTTTTCTTACTTTTGAATGGGCTGCTATCTCAAGCTAAACAATTTTTGAATCTTTGTGCACAAATTAGGTGGATTGGGATTACTTTTACACTGTCTAAAAAATATATAAATTATGGATGTAGCATCATGGTGGCCATTCTTCGTGGTAATTTTTCTTTTTATCCTTGCTATCGTCTCTCCATGGATTTTTCCGAATAAGATGGTAAGCAAAAACAAGCACGACAATAAGTTTTAGTACTTCTTTTCATTCTCTTTTTCACCCATGAACATATGCGTCTTCTGCGGTTCATCTACAGGTGTGCGCCCGCATTATGCAGAAGCGGCAAGAGAACTTGGAAAACAGCTAGTAGCTTCATCGCATAGCCTGGTCTACGGTGGTGGCAATGTTGGATTGATGGGGGTGCTTGCGGATATGGTCCTTCAGCAAAGTGGAGAAGTCATTGGGGTTATTCCTGAATTTTTATTACAACGGGAAGTTGGCCATCGCGGAGTGTCCCGATTGGAGGTTGTTTCGAGCATGCATATGCGTAAAAAGCGCATGGCTGACCTCTCAGAAGCTTTTATTGCTTTGCCGGGCGGTTGGGGCACCCTCGATGAACTGGCCGAAATACTCACTTGGCGCCAGCTTGGCTTAATTAATCAACCTATTGGACTGCTGAACACCAATAGGTTTTTTGACCCGCTGCTGGCGCAAATGCGTTTAATGGTAGATGAGGGATTTCTAAAGGCGAATCATCTTGACAACCTGGTTGTTGAATCCTCTTCAGGAAAACTACTCGATCAATTAGAACACGCGATCATGATCTGACAGTCTCTGAAAATTGTTTTATATTCAACATCTCGGTTTGTTGTTCTTATGACGTGCAGAATCCTTGGTTTCTTTTTGTTTTATGGTATTGTCTGCAATCTTCACGGACAAAACCTTGGTTTTTCATTGGCTTCTGGGAAAAAGAAGGTCCAGATACCAATAGAAATTTACAACAACCTGATTATTATTCCTGTTGTGTTGAATGATGCGTTGCCGCTAAAATTTATTCTGGATACCGGCGTACGTACTGCTATCCTCACCCAAAAAACCTTTACGGACATTCTCAACCTCGTATATGCGAGAAAGTACACTATCGCAGGACCAGGCGGAAAAAATGTTGTGGACGCCTACATTACTAACAATGTTTCGCTTGGGCTACCGGGCGTCATTGGCCGGGGCCATGCGATGTTGGTTTTGGGTCAAGATTATTTAGAGCTGCGAAACTATTTGGGGACGGATGTCCATGGAATCCTGGGGTACGAGCTCTTTAGCCGTTTCATTGTTCAAATTGACTACGAAAGAAAGGTACTTACGTTGATGCTGCCCGAAAAATTTCGAAAAAGCAGGAAATATCAGACTATCGAAATGTCTATCGAAGATACCAAACCCTATATATTCTCACCTGTTGTCTTTGAAAATGGGCTAACCCTGAATGCGAAGTTGCTGGTAGATTCTGGCGCCAGTCATGGGTTAATGCTGGAGCCAAGTTCAAGCGAGATTGTCCAGGTTCCTGAGCAAGCCGTTAGCAGTTTAATTGGAAGAGGGCTTGGAGGAGAAATCGTCGGCAAGGTAGGGCGGATAAAATCTATTTCATTAGGATCTTACCTGTTGGAAAATGTGATCGCAAACTTCCCCGATCCAAACAGCTATACTGATAGTATTAAGATTGGAAATACCTTCAGAAATGGCGCGATTGGTGGCGAAATATTAAGCCGATTCACGGTGATCTACAATTTTTCTGCTGAAGAAATATACCTAAGAAAGAATTCCTCGTTCAAGAATAACTTCTACTATAATCTCAGTGGCATAACATTGAAAGCAAAGGGCGCTCAGCTCAATACATTTGAAGTAACCGAGGTGCGCGAGAAATCGCCTTCTCAGACTGGAGGGATTCTGCCGGGCGACATTGTTCTAAGCCTGAATGGTATATCGGTCAAGGAGCTGGATCTTAATACGATGAATGGTTTTCTGAATAGTAAGCCTGGCAGGAAGATCAAATTGGAGATAAGCCGGAATGGGGAAAAAATCAGAAAGGAAATTGAGTTGATAGACCAAATTTGATTCGCTCACCTCGTCGATTTCGCCAACTTCGGCTTATCATTTTCCACGCCGGATGAAGCTACAATTCCACTTGCCGCACTTTAGAGGAATTGTGTACGGCATTATAAAGATCTTCCGGCGAAAGATTTTGTTTCAATAAGTAGTCGAGAATGGTTGAGGATCCAATGGATTCATGATAATTAGAACTTTTCAGTACGGCGATCGGTATATTTTTCGTCCGTCGGTTACCAGATAGTGCCTTTGTTGTTTCCAATAGCCCTATGCGTCCAATGTTGTCGTCAATGAAGATAAAATTGGGGTGGAAGTGGCCTAATCTTTCTAATATGCTTTTTAAGTCGAATGCTATTTCGGTTACAATAAGTCGCCCTCTAACCTGTTTAAGCTTTTCCAGGACGCGTCCCATTTCAATTGGATTATTGCCAATTAGTAGAACACGGAGTGGCGTCATTGCCTTGCGCTCATCAATTATTGTTTGCATCATCCTGCGTGGGGTTAAAAATTGTCCTTATTCGGATGAAGCTTATACAACATTCGTTCCAGTGATTAATTTCGCTGTTGCGGGCGTCATTTTTCACTGGTATTTTCTCATAAAAGGAATAGATTCTTGAAACGGGTTATCATTATTGGAGGTGGACTGGCCGGGCTCATTGCTTCGATTCAACTGGCAAAGGCAGGTATTTCATCTATGGTTATTGAAAAAAAGGCATATCCGTTCCATCGGGTTTGCGGGGAATATATTTCGAATGAAGTTGTCCCTTTCTTGAAATCGATAGATGCTTTCCCCGCTCAATTTAGCCCACCTGAAATTTTCAGATTTATGCTTTCTTCAGTGCGTGGTAAGTCTGAAACCATGCGGCTGGATTTAGGGGGATTTGGGATAAGCCGGTACACATTCGACCACTTTTTGTACGAAAAAGCGAAGGCATTGGGTGTTGAATTCTTTCTGCATGAAGAAGTGGAGCAAATCCATTTTCTGCATGAAGTATTTGAGGTTAAGACCAGCGCAAATGAATGGAAGGCAGACGTAGTAATAGGAACATTTGGTAAACGGTCGAGAATTGATCAACTGCTGAAAAGGAAATTCATCACGCGGCGATCACCTTATGTTGGCGTGAAATACCATGTGCGCGCGAATCACCCCAATGACCTGATAGCCCTTCATAATTTTCCGGGCGGATACTTGGGGATGAGTAACATTGAAGAAGGAAAAACTACACTGTGCTATTTATCTCATCGCGACAACTTAAAGCAATACCGCAATATTGAGGAAATGGAAAAGAACATCCTCTTCAAAAATCCCCTACTCCGATCGGTATTTCGGGATTGTGAACATTTGTTCATACGGCCAGAAGTTATCAATGAAATTTCATTTGAAACCAAGTCACCCGTTGAAAACCATATCCTAATGGCTGGCGACGCGGCTGGAATGATTGCACCCCTGAGCGGAAACGGTATGGCCATGGCTATTCGTTCGGCGAAGATTCTGAGCGAACTTATCATTCGTTTTGCGGAAGAGCGAAACTTCACCCGTGAAATGCTGGAAAGAGACTATGTGGCCGCCTGGAATCAAAACTTTAGAAGCCGCCTTTGGAAAGGTCGCCAAATTCAGAAATTGTTCGGCAATTCCGTGGCATCCAACGTTGCCGTGGACTTGGTGATGCATGTAAGGCCATTGGCGAATATGATAATTCGCGGCACCCACGGCCACCCTTTTTAACAGCACGAGCGCCTGGCACTAGGTAAAAAGTTGTGCGTAGTTCCTCGCGTAAAGAAATAAATAGATGAAAAACACGTTCAAACATGTTGCAGATAGAAAATTGAGCCACATGGTGTGTTTGAAGTCGGCTTTCGATTCATTCTTGAAAGCCTTTAGAAACCAATAAATAAAATAGATGGCCACAGGGCCCATTGCGATCACATAGGCCACTGAATATTTTGTAGAAAAATGCTTGTTTAAAAATAAGACAAAGCCCAGGGTGACAAAGACAAAGACTACCGCCACGAAATAAAATGTTCCTCGGATGCCAAGCATCCTGCTAAGCGTTTCATCGCCACGTTTTCCGTCTTCCTCATGCTGATAAATCTGAGTCATCGGATAATTGGCCCAAAGCATTGCACTGCACAAAAGACCGGGGATGACTACTGAAGCACCAAGGCTATTTTGTAATGCATACGAATTGATCCCGACATAGCACATGATAAATGTAAATAGCCCTTGAAAAAGACCGGCGACAAGCCAGCCGACGATGGGATATTTTTTTAACCGAATACCAGGATGACTGTATGCCTTGGACACCAATCCATAGATCAGGAGCATAACGGCAAAGGTTAAGTTGATTTCCAGGTAGCCCAGCGCAATAGCGACGGTATCAAAAGACAGCGCGAGGTAATACAAACCCTTTTTTACTGGTGGTGGATTTTCTAGACCGCCGATGCTTTTTTCATCTTTATCGAAATAACTATTGTAGCCATTGCTTGCCGGGTAAAGAAATATATGGATTATGATGAATGTCCAAAGCAATCCTTTTTCGCTAACATTGGGAGAAATCGAGAGGCTGAACAAATACACCGGAAGCAAGAAATAGGAGAAGGGAATCCTTAAGTGTAGCCATGAGGATATTGAGAACATTATTAATGGATTATTTTGGATAAGCTAAGAACCGGACAGCCTAAATTATAGTTTTGTATGAATATATCGAAATGAATGAGTAGCATAACGGCCATTGGGACGGCGAATCCACCACATCGCTTTAAACAATCTCAGATCGCTGACTTCATGGTCAATGCGATGCAGCTGGCGCCAGACGACAGTAGAAGACTTCGTGCGATTTTTAATTCCAGTGGAATTGACTATCGCTACTCAGTTCTTGAGGATTATGGTTTGGAAAAGGATTATACCTTTTACGCGAACAGCAAAGACTTTGAGCCCTTTCCTTCGACGGCCAAAAGAATGTCAATTTTCAGGGAAAACGCATTGGATTTGAGCGTTAATGCCGTCCAAAATATGCTTTTGACAATTCCGGATTTTAGCCCAAAGCATGTGTCACACCTGATTGTCGTCTGCTGCACGGGCATGTATGCACCTGGCCTTGATATAGATTTGGTGAAGAAGTTAGGCCTCGCCTCCAGTGTCCAGCGGACTGGAATCAATTTTATGGGTTGCTATGGGGCATTTAACGCATTAAAGGTTGCAGATGCGATTTGCACGGCTGATGAAACGGCAAAAGCTCTTATTGTTTGCACCGAAATTTGCAGTATTCACTTTCAAAAAGAACCACTGATGATAACTTGATTTCAAATGCCCTTTTTGCTGATGGCTCTGCGGCTGTACTTGTTGAAGGCACGACTACTGCGTCCGTCAGGTTGAACCTTGAGCGTTTCTGCAATGATCTTGCTCCAGAAGGGGAACATGATATGGCCTGGGAAATCGGCGATCTCGGGTTTGAAATGAAGCTGTCGACCTATGTTCCAGCGATAATTAAGAATGGGATATTAAAGCTCACAACTGCGCTATTGGACAAAATTGGCAAAGACCTGGTAGATATACATCATTTTGCCATTCATCCTGGCGGGAGAAAAATTTTGGAAAGCGTAGAGCAAGCGTTAGGTATTAGTAGAAAACAGAACCAACCGGCTTATCATATTTTACAGCAGTATGGTAACATGTCATCGCCCACAATCTTATTTGTGCTTCAAGAGATTATGAGGAGGCGAACCGCGCGAGACCAGGAGGAGCGAGTTTTGTGCTTTGCCTTTGGTCCGGGGCTTACATTGGAAAGTATGATCATAAAAATTGAAAAGGCTTAGCACATGCCCGACTTTTCCCGGCGATCAAATGAAGCTGAGATCATGGATGATCTAAATTATTCCGGCGAGATGATGGATCAGACGTTGCGTGAGCTTGAATTGATCAATAAGTGGTTGGGAGGAAACAATGTAACGTTAGGCGGAATCATTGCACTGTTAAGGAATCATAATAACGATGGCCCAATAAGCATTGCAGATCTGGGCTGTGGCAGCGGCGGCATGTTGCAGGTAATCGGTAATTGGGCGCGAAGAAATGATCGCGTGCTAAATCTTTTTGGTATTGATGCCAATCCTTATATTATCCGTCTTGCCGAAAAAAAACGCAGTCAGAATAGAGCGTATTCAGTTTCAAGTAATGGATGTTTTTTCTCCAGCATTCCAGGCGCAGCGCTTTGATATCGTAATTGGAACGCTGTTCTTCCATCATTTTACGGAAGAACAACTTGTAGCATTATTTGCGCGATTGAAGGATCAGGTTTCCATTGGTTTCATTATCAATGATGTTCACCGTCACCCATTGGCCTTCTATTCCATAAAGCTCTTAACGAAAATTTTTTCCAGGTCATCGATGGTCAAATATGATGCCCCTTTGTCCGTTTTGCGATCGTTTAAAAGGAATGAATTAGTAGGCATTCTTAAAAAGGCCAATATTGAGAACTTCAGTATAAAATGGAAGTGGGCTTTCAGATGGCAGGTATTAGTTTACAAGGAGGGGGCCTGATTTGGATCACTGCAAAGCCCGAGCAAAACCGGAATGAATAGTCTGGCACAATTTTTCGTACTTTTAAGCATTATCTAAAATTCGTTTTATTATGAAAGCTGAACGGGTATTGTTCTTGGTATGTATAATCGCTCTGGCGGGATGCGCTTCTGGCACGCTAGGTAAAAAAGTAAATGAACCTTTCCAGGGAAATGCGTACGAATCAAATAACCGATTCTTCCGAGGAACGGGAAAAGGGTCAAGTTCGCAGGACAATATCGCCCGCGGCAAAGCCGATATCGATGCCAAAGCCCAATTGGCCGGTCAGGTAAATACAACAATGAAGCAGGTTGCTGATCAATACCTGGGGCAAACTGAAAATGAAAAAGCCGCGGATGTCGCGGATAAGTTTCAAAGTCTGGTGCGCCAGGTTATGAATACAAATATTGCAGATTTGCGCAAGATGGGGGAGAAGAAATTCTACAATGAAAAAACCAAGGAATATTCGGTTTTTATAGCCTACGAAATAAAGAAGAATGCGATGCTCCGGTTTATGAAAAAACAGGCAAAAGTAGATCAGACAATCGATGAACGTCAGCGTGACATAATTGATAGAATTCTGGACGAGGAACTAAAAAAAGCTGATGCGGCAGATCAAGGCAGAGGAATAAAAACTGCGGAATGCAATTTTTATGAGACCTGCTGGATTTAGTCTGGCAGGTTTTTTTGTAACCTTTCCTGGCCTGTTGCGTCATAATGATTATAACCCCGCTCTCATGAAGAATCTCGTTCTTACACTTTCTGTTTTGCTTCTCGTTTCAGTTGTATTTGCCCAAGATCACGGATTTCATCTGGATAGCGCGTACCCAATAAACAAAAACGGGTTGGTTGATCTGCGTTCCTCCGACGGGAAGGTTTTCGTGACGGGTTCCAAGCGGTCTACAGCGCACGTAAAAATTGACCGTAAGATCATCACCAGGGGATGGACATGGGGTGAGGATAACTTTCATGTGGCTGTGAAGGAAGAAAACGGCAATCTATTTATCTACGAGCAACAAGGCGTTTCACACGTTAACGTCCTTGGCTATTATGAAGGGGAATACAAAATCGAAATCGAAGTGCCTGAGGGTGTAAGTCTCACGGTGCGTGGCGATGATGGTGATTACTTCGTAAAGAATATTAACGGATCTATAGTGTTAGACCTAGATGATGCAGATGCGGAATTGGTTGATTGTAAAGGTGCCAACTTTAAATTTAGCCTCGATGATGGTGATATCCGAATGGAAGGTGGAGGCGGAAATTTGTATGTTTCAGGCGATGATGCCGATGTGGAAATATGCAAGGCACATTTCTCTAGCGTAGACGTTAAGCTTGATGACGGCGATTTGACTCTTGAAACTTCGCTGGACGACAATGGAGAATATTTGATACGAACGCAAGATGGCGCTGTCACGCTTGATGTCACTGCAGGTGGTGGCGCGTTCGACATCCTTCACGATGATGATGCTCACGTCATTACCGAAGGGCCCTTTAAAACCTTAGCCGTGAGCGAAGAGGAAACGCGCGTTACTTTGCCAAATGGTGCGGCGAATGTAACTGTTAGGGCTGATGATGCGCGCGTAAAGTTGAGGACAAAGTAGCATCGGCTCGTTGCAGACCCTTGAAGTAATAATAGATAATCACTTCCCAGGACAGGTTTTTCTTCCAATCCAGGATATCGTCAAATCATCATAGCGTACTGAGCAGTACAGACTGCCGACCCTGCGCCCAGATTACGTATAAAGTCCATGGGCAAGGTCACCTTACCGGCGTAATCGGCAAAAGTTTGATGGGCAACTGCAAAACTAGGGTCATTTTGAAATATTGGTAATAAATTGCGCGTGAGGGCCAGATCATGATTCGCGCATACACGATTAATCAGGGCAAGATAAGTCAGCTAAAAAATCCATCTTTTGATGATATTGAGGCATTGGCGAACATCGTCTGGATTGATCTGCAATCTCCAACAAACGAAGAGCGGCAATTCATTGAGAAGCGTTATGGCATCGAATTCTTCACATTTCAGGAATTGCAGGAAATTGAAAGCAGTTCGCGCTTTCTGGAAACGGACGAGACAATTGAAATGAACCTTGGGTTTGTCTCCAGTGACCGGGAACTCGCCGTACAGAATATTGCCTTTATTCTAAAGGCAAATCTTCTTTTTTCGTACCGCCTTGGGGATATGAAAATTTTTGCTGAATCGGTAAGGAGGTTGAAATCCGTTAGCGCCACTGAAAGAAAAGAACACGGGCTTAACGTTTTCTTAACCGTACTGGAAACGCGTATTGATGCCGATGCTGATTTAATTGAGGCTATAAATCGAAAACTGAACGTGATTAGTAAGGAGCTGATTGCCAAACGATCACTTCATGAAGATCTGTTGCTGGGCATAGCGCAGCTGCAGGAGAATGTCATGCTACTCCATGAGACTATTACAGAAAAACAGCGCATTGTAGGTGCATTGATCCGCATCCCTGAGTTAAACAAAATTGAAAATGAACGGCTGAAGATTATTTTGAATGACATTGCTTCGTTGCTGCAGCATTCGCAATTCAGCGCTGAACGATTGGAGTATCTTCAAAATACATTTCTCGGATTAGTGAATATAGAGCAGAATCAGGTTATCAAGATATTCACGGTCGTTACCGTTGTTTTTATGCCACCAACGCTTATTGCAAGCATCTATGGGATGAACTTTAGTTTCATGCCGGAATTGGCATGGATGGGAGGCTACCCTTTTGCGATCGGTCTGATGGTTATTTCCTCGATGCTGTTTCTTTGGTACTTCAAAAGAAAGAAATGGTTATAGCCGCAGATCGCTGGTCTCCTTTGCCCGAATTTCAGTGGGTTAGGGATGAAGCCGGGTCTTCGAAGCGTTGTTGCGGTAGTTATTCTTTCAATATTATTATACCGTTCTGCATTACCCACGTTACTTTTCGGAGATCGGAGATGTCTTGTGTAGGGTTACCGCGCATGACGACAAGATCAGCCTTCAGGCTGGGTATGACCCTGCCCACGCTTTTTTCCAGGTGAAAAACTTTTGCATTGATGCTTGTTGCAGCCCTCAAAACGTTGATAGGACTCATCCCATACTCAACCATCATTTCCAGTTCGCGTACATTATCACCGTGTGAAAAGACCCCAACATCTCCGCCAGCACAAATGGTAACACCTGATGTAAGCGCTTCTGTAAAGCTTTTTCTTTTTTGCTTTATTTGTTCCGGTTCTGGGTCGATGCCCTTTCGCCAGCCCCGGTATTGGCTTACTGCATCTCCGGCGGCGAGGGTTGGGCACAGCGCGACGCCTTTGTCTTTCATCATCGTAAAGATCTCAAGCGTTCCCTCATCGCCATGTTCTATTGTTTCTACACCGGAAAGCACAGCTCTGCGCATACCCTCTACCGTTGAGGCGTGGGCTACAACTGGCCTCCCACTGCTGCTTGCCGTTTCAACAATAAGTTTTAATTCATCAAGCGAAAAGGTTGGCTCCGCGTCGCCGGATGGGCCCCAGCGATAGTCTGCATATACTTTAATTACATCAGCACCCTTTCCAATTTGATCACGAACAACGCGTACCAGGTCGTTGCCGTCTGCCGGCTCCGCGCCAAGCATAATATTGAAATCGGTATCAAAACCTTTGGGCCCGTAACTCCCGGTTGCTACAATTGCGCGACCGGCAACAATCATGCGCGGCCCGGGAATAATACCTTGTTCAACAGCCTGTTTTAAACCAACATCAGCATAGCCGGCACCCTCTGATCCCAGGTCTCTAAGTGTTGTGAATCCCGCGAGCAGCGTATTCTTAGCATGGACTGTTGCGCGGGTCACACGAAGTGCATCCGATTCTTTCAACACCTGGTCATTCCAGTCAGCTTCATCATAAGGATGGAGTAAAAGGTGTGCATGCCCTTCAATCAAACCTGGAAGCAAAGTGCATCCTGGGAAATCAAGGCGAATTGCGGCTTTAGGTACACGTACCTGGCTAGCAGGGCCAGCTTCAGCAATTTTATCTCCCACAACCAGCACAACCCAGCCCGTGTGAAACTGCTCACCGTCAAAAACGCCGTCAGGCTGCAGGAGATATTCTTGCTGTGCCAAGCCGACAAAACTTTTCGCTACAAACAAGAGCAGAATGCATCGCCTCCCGAAATAGTTTTTCATTTTAAAAGGTAACTTTATTTATAGAATTCAACCAGAATATTTTCTCTGCAGCCGAAAATAAAAGCCAAAGCATGCAACATAAGCTAAAGCACATTGCGATCAGTGGAAATATTGGGTCTGGAAAGACGAGCTTAACAGAAAAACTTTCGAAGCATTATGGTTGGCTTCCACTGTATGAATCTGTCGATCATAACCCTTATCTGCGTGATTTCTATGGGGACATGACGCGGTGGGCATTTCACTTGCAGATCTATTTCTTGAACAGCAGGTTTAAGCAGGTGAATCAAATCCGAGAGAATAGAAGAACAACGGTTCAAGATAGGACGATATATGAAGATGCCTACATATTTGCGACAAACCTTCATGAAAGTGGGCACATCACTGATCGTGATTACCAAAGCTATCAGGACATCTTTAATTCAATGATAAACTTTGTAAAACCTCCAGACTTGTTAATTTATTTGAAAGCGGATGTTCCAACGTTGGTCCGGCAAATTGAGAAGAGAGGACGTGACTTTGAGTATGCAATGCGCCTTGATTATCTAAGAAAACTAAATGAGCATTATGAAAAGTGGATTGGCGAATACAAGCTTGGCAAAGTAATGATCGTTGATGTAAATAAAATCGACTTTGTTGAGCGCATTGATGACTTTGCTGCTGTCGTGAGCAAAGTTGATTTGGAGCTGAACAGCATTTTTGATATGTAGTTTCGTACAGGCGCCACTCGGCTATTTTTGTGAGAATTATCCTGCTACAGCGCGATGCGCTTGTTACCGCTGATCATCAATACGCCCATTAGAATAAGAGCAGTTCCTCCCAACTGCATCGCATGCATGGGTTCGCCCAAAAAGAAATAGGCTTGCAAAATCGTCGAAACCGGACCGACACTGCCAACGATGGCAGCGTTGTCAGCGCCAATACGCTTGATCCCCTCTGTAACTAGATAGGACGGAATCACGGTGCTGATTATCGCCATGCAGAAACTATAAACATATACTGTATTGGACTGATCAAAAAAGGAATTGTCAGAGGTTGCGAAAAAATGAATCAGTACTGCGATCGACGCAAAGCTCATGGCAAAACTATTGAATTTAGCAGCACCAAGCGTTGGGATTAGCCTTCCGCTTCCAACGATATACATCGCATACGTAACGGCACAAACAGCAATCAAGATGGCGCCTTTGTAAAAATTCTCATTGGCGCCCTGAAAACTGACCTCTCCCCAGAATGCGATAAATAGACCCAGGTATGTTATGGCCAGCGCAAGCCATTGCCGCGGTTTGATTCTTATTTTGAAGATTACAGTGGTCATTATTAACACCAACGTCGGATAGATAAACAGCACCAGTCGTTCAATGCCGGCGGAAATGTATTGGAGTCCTAGAAAATCAAGTAGGCTGCTCACATAATACCCGAGACACCCTATCAGTGCCACGCCTAGCCACTGCTTGCTCGTAAACCGAACGCTGTTTCTTTGATTGGAAGAGAATAGGGCCGACCCCAAAAAGAATGGCAATGCGAAGAGCATTCGAAGGGCCAGCAATGTGACAGCATCAACGACCGTGTCCCGATAGGCAAGTTTTACAAAGATCGCCTTCGTCGAAAAACAAACTGCGCCGAGTAGGCAGATCATTATACCACCAATGAAATTGGAAGATGTCTTCTTGTCAGACATGCGCTACCGCGATAGCGCCTTAACGAGTCTATCCATATCCATCTCGTGGTTGTAAAGATTTGGAGATACGCGTATTGCGTCTCCACGAAAGGAAACGTGGATATTACTTTTTTGTAGAGATGCTTTAACCTTGCGTTGATCTTTTTCCAGTAGTCTAATCCCAAATAAATGGCCACTCCGGTAATCATCATCCTCGATCCAATAGCCATGCTGCCGCAGCGATTGCATGGCCTTTTCGCAAATGGACACACAATAGGATTGAATATTTTCACTACCCCATCGATTCAAATGCTGGATGGCCTTTAACAACATGGGAACAAGGATGAAGTTACTGTGTTCACCTACCGCATACCGAAGGGACCCTTCCTGATAGTAAGGTTGGTAATTTACGAGTTGCTCAAAGTCATCGCTGTCCTGCCGATTGATCCAATTCTCCTCAATGGGCTTCCCCTCGTCAAAATATTCCCCATAGTACGCAAGGCCAATTGAATATGGACCCAGCAACCATTTGTAACCAGCGCAAATCAGTGCATCGGGTTGAATGCTGGTGACGTCAAACGGTAATGCGCCTACCGATTGTGTTCCGTCGATTATAAGGAGCGCGCCAACATCCCTGGTTCGTTTCCGGATGGTATGCAGGTTGAAGAGGGTGCCATCTGCCCAGTGGACATTACCGATGGCCACTGCCTTTGTACTGGCGTCGATAGCATCCAGTATCCTTTCATTCCAAACTTTTCCCCTTGCGGAAAGGTTAGTTGGAGGTTCAATGATCTTAACGACGGCTCCCTTTTCTTCGCACAGATTTTTCCAGGGATAATAATTGCTGGGGAACTGATCAGACGCGACCACAATCTTTTCTCCGGGGCCAATGTTAAGGTTGCTTGACACTGTCGCCATTCCATACGACACCGACGGGATAATGGCTATTCGTTTCGGGTCAGGGGTATTAATGAGTTTGGCAAACTCTTCTCGAAGCTGTCTGCTATGCGTGAAAAAATCAGCAGGAATGATTTTGGAGGGGTCTCTTTTTTTTCGAAGACCGCGTATTCCCATTTTTTCCACCTTTTTCAATAAAGGGGACATATACGCACAATTGAGATAAGAAATCCCGGGGGGCAAAGTGAACTTTGAACGTTTGCAGGTTATCATAGTACAATCCAGAAACAGAATTAATGCTTGAAGCGAAAGTAAAGATACAGGAGGATAGAGATAATAATGCTAACAAGAATGCTTGTTGCGATGGGAAAGTATAACTTAAAGTTGCCCCTTTCAATGATGATATCACCCGGTAGTTTTCCAAGGAAAGGCAGCTTGTGGCTATAGGTTATGCAAAGCCCAAGGAGTATGCAAACAATTCCAACGATAATCAGCACCTTGCCCATATGTAATTCTTCTTCTCAAATTTAGTTCACTAATTTAGATTGCATCTTATAGCCTATGGAGCCCGGAAAGATCTATCTCATCCCAACCATCATTGCAGAAAATACCCAGCACGCCGTTGTTACAAATCACGTCCGGGAAACTTTACCTGGCATAACCTATTTTTTGGCCGAAGAGGTACGGACAGCCCGTCGCTTCTTAAGTAGTTTGAAAATCTACGACACGATTGAGGGGCTTCACTTTGATGTCCTGAACAAAGATACAAGCGCAGCGGAAATGAAAAAGTTGTTAGCGCCAATTTACGAAGGAGTCCACGTCGGTATACTGTCCGAATCGGGTTGTCCAGGGGTTGCTGACCCAGGCGCGTTAGCGGTTAAATTTGCGCATGAAAACGGCATTCGGGTTATACCGCTTGTCGGGCCGTCATCCATTTTACTCGCGCTAATGGCTTCGGGGTTAAATGGTCAGTGTTTTGCGTTTCAAGGTTACTTGCCAATTGCTGTTAAAGATGCGTCTAGAAAGATAGTAGCCTTTGAAAAAGAGTCGAGTCAAAAACAACAAACGCAAATCTTTATTGAAACACCTTATCGGAGCAATTCCCTGTTTAGACTGTTAGTTAATACACTGCACGAGGAAACGCTGCTTTGCGTGGCCCTGGATATTACAGGTGATTCCGAAGAAATAAAGACATACACTGTTAGGGCATGGAGAAAGATTAAACAAGCATTACCAAAAGCACCCACTGTTTTTCTTTTTTTGGGAGTTTAAGGCGATTGAGACCTGGAACTTTTTGTTTTTCATAAATCGCTCTAAATTTGCGGTCTTGCATTTTTTTCATACTATCGTCGTAAATCTTAAAAAATACAGCCCTTATGCCTTATCTATTTACTTCAGAGTCAGTTTCTGAAGGCCATCCTGACAAAGTAGCGGACCAAATCTCTGACGCACTTATTGATTATTTTCTGGCATATGACCCCAATTCAAAGGTTGCCTGCGAGACTTTAGTTACGACGGGCCAGGTTGTATTAGCTGGTGAGGTTAAGTCAGAAGCATATTTGGATGTGCAGGATATCGCACGCGAGGTGATCAAAAAAATCGGCTATACCAAAAGTGAGTATATGTTTGAGGCAAATTCCTGTGGAATTCTGTCGGCTATTCACGAGCAATCTCCCGAAATAAACCAGGGTGTTGAGCGGAGGAGGAAGGAAGATCAAGGTGCGGGTGACCAGGGAATGATGTTTGGGTATGCCACAAATGAGACCGACAACTATATGCCGCTTTCCCTTGAATTGGCGCACTTGTTACTGCGCGAACTGGCCTCCATTAGAAAGGCTGGAAGAGTCATGACATACCTTCGGCCCGATGCTAAATCTCAAGTAACAATCGAATATGGTGATGATAATAGGCCACAACGGGTGGATACGATTGTGATTTCAACCCAGCATGATGACTTTGCGCGGGATGCGGTGATGCTGCGGCAAATCAGGGAAGATATTGTCAATATCGTTGTTCCAAGAATCAAGAAAAAACTTCCAAAGCGCGTTCAGAAGCTTTTCGGCCGTGATATCAAATACCACGTTAACCCAACGGGAAAGTTTGTTATCGGCGGACCACATGGTGATACAGGTTTAACGGGGCGCAAGATTATTGTCGATACGTATGGCGGAAAAGGTGCACACGGTGGAGGTGCATTCTCCGGAAAGGATCCATCAAAAGTGGATCGTTCTGCGGCCTATGCCACGCGTCATATCGCCAAGAATCTCGTTGCGGCAGGCGTATGCGATGAGGTACTCGTCCAGGTTGCGTATGCGATTGGGGTGGCTCAACCTGTTGGGCTATATGTTAACACCTATGGCAGATCGAATGTTAAGCTGAGTGATGGCGAAATAGCTAAACGTGTTGGGAAAATTTTTGACATGCGCCCCTATTTTATTGAGCAACGTTTCAATTTAAGAACTCCGATCTACGCCGAAACCGCTGCGTATGGACACATGGGGCGCGAGCCCAAAGTGGTTGAAAAGGTTTTTAACGCCGGTTTGCAAACAGAGAAGAAGGTGAAGGTGCAATTGTTTCCATGGGAGAGACTGGATTATGTTGATCAGGTAAAAAAAGCTTTTAAGATTAAGTAAGTCATCTCTTCGTAGTGAGATAGAGGCTCCCAATTTTTGAGAGCCTTATTTTTTGATCCTACTTTCTTGGCTCAATCAATTAGGCTTTGGCATTGCCAATGGTTTAATATATAGCACGCTGAAACTCACTAATTCCAGAATTAGATTTAGTATATTTCTTCTTTTAAGATCACATGGCAACAAGAAGTGCTGTTTTTCTGCTAGGATTTTTCGGGCTAAATCTGGGGTTTGTGACCGCACAGGAACTGACGCGCCAGTCTGACGATACGATTAAGCTTTTGTCAGAAGTGGTGGTGCACGCTTATCTCTATGATCGCCCTTTTAATGAAGTGCCTGCCGCAATAGCGGTTGTTGGATTGAAAGATCTGGAACGATTTAATAATACCTCAATACTTTCTACAGTAAATACCATTCCTGGTGTTCGGATGGAAGAACGATCCCCTGGTAGTTACAGATTTTCTATTCGTGGCAGTTTGCTGCGGTCGCCATTTGGAGTGCGTAATGTGAAAGTCTATTGGAATGGATTGCCCATGACCGACGGTGGCGGCAATACTTACCTCAACTTGCTGGACTTCGGTGCAATCACAGGCGCAGAGATTATTAAGGGCCCAGGGGCAAGTCTTTATGGGGCAGGAACAGGCGGCGTTATTCTTCTGAACAAAAGTGTCAGCCAACAGCCTGAGCTCAAATTCTCTACCGTAATCGGCAGCTACGGACTACAGCGATATCAGCTTTCAGCGCAAGCAGGCACAGAAAAAGTAAAGGCATCCGTGCAATATGTTCATCAGCAGGCCGATGGATATCGGCGACAGACGAAAATGAACCGAGATGCTATAAATGCAGATGTTCATATCGCGTTGAACACCAAGAGCACCCTATCTACTACGATATTCTACACAGATCTATTTTATGAAACCCCGGGGGGCCTTACGAAGGCACAATATGAAGAAGATCCCAGACAAGCAAGGCCACCCAAAACTACCCCGCCGCCACAGCCAGGTGCGGAAGACGCCATGGCTGCAGTCAGAAACAAAACCGGATTTGCGGGAATCATGCATGAATATGCGTGGAGTAATCATTGGACTACGAAGACCGGTGTGTATGGTTCAATAACAGCATTCGAAAATCCATCAATTCGAAATTATGAAATAAGGGACGAGACTAACTTCGGGGGGAGGACCGATACGCAGTTTTCCTTCGACAAAGGAATGTGGAGCGGTAAGATTACATTCGGGGCAGAATATCAATACTTTTTCTCGCCCGTAAAAGTCTATGACAATAATTTGGGAGAGGTGGGAACCAATATCCAAGCCAATGATGAACTCGCTTCACGGCAACTCTTGGCATTTGGTCAGGCAGAATTGGATTTGCCGAAAAGTTTTTATTTGACGATTGGTGGCAGTGGCAATTTCCTTAACTATGATTTTTCAGCTTTGCTTGAAAACCCATCCATTAAGCAGCAAAGGAAATTTAGTCCTGTATTTTCGCCACGGGTTGCTTTGTTGAAAAAATTGAGCGCGACATTTTCCCTGTACGGAAGTTTTAGCAAAGGATTTTCGCCACCCTCCCTGGCAGAAGTGCGTCCCTCCACTGGTGCATACAATAATAGCCTGAAACCTGAGCGCGGCACCAGTTATGAAGTCGGTCTGCGCGGTAGTGCAATCAAGCAAAAGCTGCAGTTTGAATTAACCGTGTATGATTTTCTACTTGACGAAACGATAGTTATTCAGCGCGCGCCAGATGGTGCCGACTATTTTGTAAATGCCGGGAAGACCGATCAGCGAGGTATTGAAGCGAAACTATCCTGGAAGCTGAAACTGGACGTGGGGATAATTTCGGGACTTAACCTTTGGAGCAGTTATACCTATAATTACTACCGCTTTGTTGATTATGTGCAAGATGGAAACGATTATTCAGGCAACAGGCTAACCGGTGTGGCACCTACTGTTGCGCTTTTGGGTGCTGATGTCATATTTCGAAAAATATACATCAACATCACCTCCGGATATACAGATGCCATTCCACTTAACGATGCAAACAGCGAGTACGCTTCGTCATATGTTTTGTTGGGCGCACGTGTAGGTTGTAAGACTGATCTGGCAAAAAATTTACCCTTCGAAGTTTTCATTGGGGTTGATAATGCGCTGAACGAGCGCTACAGTCTTGGTAATGATCTCAATGCTTTTGGCGGCAGATTTTATAACCCTGCGGCCGATAGAAATTATTATGTGGGCATTGTACTAAGTCCATACCTCAACAAACACGCAGGAAAAAAATAGTTGTGCGGATACGATGCTTCAGGACGTTCCTTCCCATGTGCAACGCGGCGTTACGTCGCTGATTGTGCAAATCAGGATATTCGGTTGTTAGATTTCACTTTTTTGCAGGGTGGTTGTATTAATCATGGCGGAAGACTTCGGACTACGGCCGGCGACTATTTTCTAAAATGGAATGACGCGCAAAGGTTTCCTTCCATGTTCGCAACGGAGGCAACTGGACTACAATTGCTTAGGGACACAAACACAATTGGTATTCCGAAAGTGTTCGGTTTTGGAGAGGAGGGTGCATTCCAGTTTCTACTCCTCGCCTTTATTGAACAAACGACTCCTTCAAGACATTATTGGGAAAAGTTGGGTAGGCACCTGGCGTTGCTTCACCAGGTGCGGGCAGACGTCAATGGGCTAGACCACGATAATTATATGGGTGCCCTCAAGCAATTCAATCAACGAGACGTTTCCTGGACTGAGTTTTTTATAGCGAGACGCTTAACTGTGCAAGTGGAACTTGCAGCGCGAGCAGGTTTGGTTGGGGTTCCGTTAATAAATAGTTTTGAAAAGCTCTACAACAAACTTCCTTCGCTACTTCCGGAAGAAAAACCTTCGCTATTGCACGG
The DNA here is from genome assembly GCA_963714945.1 of uncultured Bacteroidota bacterium. Lineage (GTDB taxonomy): Bacteria > Bacteroidota > Bacteroidia > Cytophagales > Cyclobacteriaceae > Chryseolinea. The sequence continues at coordinate 72,262 of CAVQQL010000025.1, forward strand.
TGACTTGTGGGGCGGCAATGTTATGAGTGATCAAAGTGGTGATCCCGACGCTTATAGATCCAGCGGTATATTATGGTAGTCGGGAAATTGATTTGGCTGCGACTCGCCTGTTTGGCGAATTTGATGGTGCGTTTTACGGCGCTTATGCCGAGGTTTTTCCACTGTATCCTGGCCATGTTGAAAGGATTGATCTTTATAATCTTTATCCGTGGCTTGTTCACCTGAACCTGTTTGGATCTTCCTACCTGCCCAACATCAAGGCAATACTCAAGCGATTTATTTGAACCCCTCGGTAATCACTGAATACAGGTATTTTGGTGTGGATTGGAATAATTTCATGAACTGGAAGTTGAACAAAAAGGAATAGATTGATAAGTTTGTTTATTGGTTAGATAATCTTAAGAAATAAAACGAACTATGAAAACTCGCGTCATAAAAGTACTTTCAATAGTTGTGGTAGGCTTAAGCACAACTTTGTTTTCCACCTGTGATACCGTTAAAGGGTTGGATGATGTAACTTTCAACACAACGTTAGAAGGGACAATTAATGTCTCGGCAGAAGGAGAAGGAACGAATGTTCCTTATGAAGATGTAATTACGCTCGATGCCACAACCGATCCGGACATAAATGATATATTGATAAGATTAAGGGGTTTACGATAAAATCCATACGCTACGAGATTTCTTCATATGATGGGCCCTGCAGGCGCTACATTTTCGGGAACCTTGTCCTTTGGGGAGGCTTTTCAGTCAACGCCTACAGTTGCCGTAACAATTACGGACTTTGATTTGGAACTAGCTTATACCTCCGGTCGACTGTATGATCTGACTTTTAGCCAGTCGGATATCAATCAAAATTCAGAGACTTATTAGTAAATGATAAAGCAGTTAATATTTACCTTGAAGGAACGCTTTCTGAAACACCGTTGTATTGCACGATCATAATATACTTAGACGTGGACGTGACAGCCGACGCGCTTTGAAATCATAATCCTTGATGGGCCTTGATAAAGTGTCATGCCTCTGGCCTGCCGGAGGCATTTTCGTTTATTAGCGCTTTTATGATTTGTGTCGCATGCACTCTGGAATTTTCAATGAACCATTTGTTGGTTTTTAATCCCCCGCACATTACTCCGGCGAGATATAAATTGCCGACGTTTGTTTCCATCGTGTCTTCATTGTACACCGGCGTGTGAAATTCGTCATCTCTGAATTTTATTCCACAGTGCTTCCATAAATTCAAATGGTGGCTGATACCCTGTCATCGCAAGAACGAAATCATTTGGTAGGGTAGAGCTCTTCGTGGGGCGTTTTTATAGTCACGGTTTTATCGTCAATCCGTACTAACGCTGAATTAAAATAGGCCTTGATGGAACCCTCTTTTATCCGGTTTTCAATGTCAGGTTTTACCCAATATTTTACAGTTTCGCTAATCGCCGGCTCACGAATAACCATGGTGACAACTGCTCCTTTACGATATGTTTCAAGGGCCACATCTACAGCGGAATTCGAAGCACCGACAACAACAATATTTTGGCCAAAATATGGATGAGGCTCGTCATAATAGTGCTTCACTTTTGGCAAATGTTCACCCGCAACATGCAATAGGTAAGGAAGATCGTAAAATCCCAAAGCAAGGATAACGGCATCACCTTTATAGACGCCTTCAGCTGTCTCAACCGCATGAATCCCGTTGCTAGACTTAATTGCGTCGACTTTTTCGTACAATCGAACGTTCAGGTCCCAGCTAAGGCAGACACGCCTGTAATACTCCAGTGCCTCTGCCCGATTTGGTTTTCCGCCGTGAGAAATAAATGGGACTCCGCCAATCTCGAGACGATCTGATGTCGAGAAGAAAGTCATGTTAAGCGGGTAGTGGTATAGCGAATTAACCAGACAACCCTTCTCTATGATGACGTAACGAAGTCCTGCGTTTTTAGCTTCAATTCCGCAGGCCAAACCAATAGGGCCAGCGCCGATAATAATAAGGTCATATTCAGCACTAGGATTCATAGATAATTTGTTATTTTAGTCTGCCACTTCAGTCCCTACCCTTGCACAGCCATTAGAAAACATTAAGTAACGAAACGTGTTCCGCAATAATTTCACAGTAGCATTACGAAGCCTTCTCAAAAATAGGGTTTATTCTATCATCAATGTAGTAGGTCTTAGCATTGGTATCGCTGTTTTTTTGCTCATCTTTCTTTTCATTGAATTTGAAAGGAGTTTTGATCAATTTCATGTAAATAAGGAAAGAATTTTCAGAGTTCAGCAAGATCGGTTAAACCAAAGCGAATTGACGGAGCACACCGTGGCCGCGTGCTTTGGCGCCGGGCCCGCGTTGGAGGACGACTTTCCTGAGGTTCGCAGTTTTGTTCGCATAAGCACAACCGCGCCAATCCTTCAATTTAATGGTCAGGGTTACAAAGAAGAGCGGGCTTGTTTTGCCAGTGAAACGTTTTTTAGAATCTTCACCTTTAAACTTAACCGTGGTGTGGATTCGCTCGTGCTTAAAAATCCTTATACTGCGGTAGTCTCAGAATCGCTTGCAAAAAGGATATTTAAGGAGGAGGATCCGGTAGGCAAAGTACTGAGCTATAGAGGAGCATACGACATCGAAATTACGGGCGTCTTTGAAGACATGCCACAGAATAGTCATATGCACTTTGACCTTATTATTTCATTCTCCACTTTTGAGAAACGTGTTGACAGGACGCGTGTTAGACTATCCATGGCGCTACGACGGATATCATACGTACATCCTGTTGAAGGAGAGCACAGACTTTAAAAAGGTAGATGAAAAACTCTCCACGATTATTGACGCTCATACTGGTGAATGGCTGTCTCGAACGCGCCAGCAAATGAGTTGGCATTTGCAGCCATTAGATCAAATACACTTGTATTCAAACTTTGATGACGAATTCGAGCCGAATGGTGATTATAAGAATATCGTGTATCTCACGATTATCGCAGTCTTCATCATCGTCATTGCATGGTTTAATTACATAAGTTTAGCAACGGCAAAGTCATTGGAGCGGGCTAAAGAAGTTGGCATTCGTAAAGTGTTAGGAAGCTATAGAATTCAGCTAGTCGGGCAATTTTTAGCGGAGTCATTTGTATTAAATCTCGTGGCCGCATGCGTGGGCGTGTTGCTTGTTTACTTGTCGCTCCCATATTTTAATGGACTGACGGGAAGGCATGTAATGTTATCTTTGTTTGATTCAAGATTTTGGTTCCTCATTTTGTTCGCTGTTGTTGTGGGGAGTTTGGGGGCTGGGGTATATCCTGCTTTTGTTTTATCTTCATTCAAACCGGTGCTTACCTTGAAAGGTAGATTTATTGGATCTGCTTCTGGACGGTTGGTGCGTAAAGGAATGGTGCTGGTGCCTTTCATTACCACAATGATAATGGTGAGTTGTTTGCTTATTATTTATGAGCAGATTTCATTTTTGCGCGACAAGCAATTGGGATTTGATCTTAAGCAAAAGCTTGTTGTGCGCGATTCGGAAGTGTACGATTCCCTGTACGCTTCAAGGCTTGAGACTTTCAAAAGTGAATTAAGTCGAATCCCCGGTGTTAATACAAGCACATACATTAGTGTTGTGCCGGGCGAACCGATCATATATTCGGCAAACAGTGTGCGTAGGATAAAAGCTGATGCGGCGGATGTGAGCCTTTACAAGCGCATATGGGTCGATGAGAATTTCGTGAAAGTGTTTGGATTGACATTGTTGGCTGGCCGTAATTTCACGCCCAAGAGTATACCTCGGAAATCAGTACTCATTAATGAGCTTGCAGCGGAGACGCTTGGTTATCAAAAAGCCATCAGACGCAGTTGATGAGAAAATCATTTTTATGGATGATACCGCAACCGTAATGGGTGTTGTGAATAACTTCTATCATGAGTCACCCAAGGACGCCATGACACCGGTCGTCTACGGCTTTCGACCGGATGGTGGAATGTATTACCTTATCCCTGTGCAGACTGCTGAGGTTCAAGATATTGTAAAAAAGGTTGAAAGTCTTTTTGTACAAATATTTCCAGGTCAGCCTTTCCATTATTTTTTTCTGGATGAACGGTATAACAATCAATACAAGCTGGACATCCAGTTTGGCAAAGTGATAGGGTTTTTATCCACATTGCTGATCGTCGTTACCGGATTGGGGTTATTCAGTTTATCGGCATATACAGCCGCTGTAAGAACCAAGGAAATTGGCATTCGAAAAGTCTTGGGCGCGACGGAAGGACGTATTGTGTTGATGCTATCCAGAGAGTACCTGATGCTTATACTTATTGCAGCAATCGTTGCTATCCCTTGCTCATGGTATACGATGAACCTATGGCTCGACTCATTTGTAAACAAGATTCAGATTAACCTTTGGATGTTTCTTGGGCCAGCGATCTTCATCGGTATTATTACCTTAACCACGATAAGCTTTCAAACCATCAAGGCAGCAGTTTCCGATCCTGTGGATACCTTACGGCACGAATAGAAATTCATTTCATAATCTTGGACAGTTGCCGTGTAGCCGAATGTTTTATCACGATGCCGCTGTAAATCCTACGGTAAATCCCAAAATCACTTTACCTTTGCATTCTAAAATATCAACGAAAAGGAATGAGAGAACTTCGCGTACGGTTCGCACCTAGTCCTACAGGCGCCTTGCATATTGGTGGTGTGCGTACGGCTTTATTTAATTATTTGCTTGCCCGGCAGCATAATGGAACAATGATTCTTCGTATTGAGGATACCGACCAGGCCAGGTACGTACCTGGTGCAGAAGAATATATTTTGAAATCGCTTCAATGGGTCGGCATTAAGATCGATGAGGGCGTCGGTGTCGGTGGCCCGCATGCGCCCTATCGACAATCCGAGCGTAAGCCAATGTATATGCAATATGCGCAAAAGTTGGTGGAAGAGGGGAATGCCTATTATGCATTTGACACCGAGCAGGAGCTGGATATCATGCGTGAGAGACTTAAAGCTGCTGGCGTCGCCTCCCCACAATACAATGGAATCACACGAATGCAAATGAGAAATTCGCTCACCCTTCCTGAAGATGAGGTGCGGTCATTGTTACAATCGGGGACACCACACGTAGTGCGATTAAAAGTGCCTCGCAAAGAGGAAGTCAGGTTGAATGATATGATTCGAGGGTGGGTGATGGTCCACTCGTCTCAAATTGATGACAAGGTTTTGATGAAAAGTGATGGCATGCCAACCTATCATCTGGCCAATGTGGTAGATGACTACCTGATGAATATCTCACATGTCATTCGAGGTGAGGAGTGGCTGCCGTCAGCGCCGTTGCATGTTTTGCTTTACAAATTCCTGGGTTGGGAGGTGAACATGCCTCAATTTGCACACTTGCCGTTGCTGCTGAAGCCAACCGGCGATGGGAAGCTGAGCAAACGCGATGCAGACCAAATGGGGTTCCCAATATTTCCGCTGGATTGGACTGATCCGACTTCAAAGGAAAAAGCTCCTGGATTTCGGGAATCGGGTTACCTCCCTGAAGCAGTGGTAAATTTTTTAGCTTTCCTTGGATGGAACCCTGGAACCACCCAGGAGATTTTTTCAATGGACGAATTGATCAAAGCATTTTCTGTTGAGCGTATCGGCAAAGCAGGAATAAAATTCGACATCCACAAAGCACAGTGGTTTAATCAACAGTACCTACGCGCCAAGCCCAACGAAGAACTTGCCGGTTACTTGTTACGGGACCTGAAGGATAAGAACATTGCGTGCTCGCAGGAAAAGGCGACTAAGGCTGTCTCGGTAATTAAGGAGCGCGTTACTTTTCCCCATGATTTTTGGGAACAAGGTAGATTTCTATTCGAAGCACCCACTTCATTTGATGAGAGTATCGCCAATAAACGGTGGAATAATGATGCGATATTAGTGCTTAACGCCTATAAACTTGAAGTTAATAAACTCCCATCGCTCGACGCAGTTCATGCGAAATCAACGTTAGAGCAGGTAACAGCCGGGCTGGGTATTGCCACTGGCAAAATCTTGCAGGCGTTAAGATTGTCAATCACAGGAATTGGCGTCGGTCCTGACCTCATGATGATCATGGAAATTATTGGCAAAGACGAGGTGGTAAACAGAATTGAGTTTGCCCTCCAAAAACTTGCCGTGAAGGTGGCTTAGAATGTCTTTTGTTCGCAAAAATCATGTCTAATTTTGTGTGGGATAACATAGCAAGGATGTGTAAATTTGACTATGGCAAAAAGGAGCAAAAAGATTACAAAGAAACCGAAGCCGCGTGTTCATAAAGACCTGCAGGGTCTCGATATTACCATTGATCAGTTTGGTGAGATCAAGGCGAATATGAATATCGAGAGACTTAACGAATTTCTGGATAAGAATGTGGATGACAAGAAACTTGCTGAGCGCGACGATTACGACGACCTGAAAAAGGGTGAACAAAAGAAAAAGTAGTTCTCTTTCGCCCAAGATGCCATTACCAGGAATCTGATCAGCAACGAGACTGCTGCTTTTGCCGTTATTAAGTATCAAACTTAACGAACAACCAATGGCAACATCGCACGAAATAGACTACGAAATCAAGGGTGAAAGCATCCAAATTGTGGAGGTGGAACTCGATCCGTCAGAGACTGTAATTGCGGAAGCGGGGGCAATGTTGTTTATGGAAGATGGGATACAGTTTGAAACCAAGATGGGCGATGGGTCCAATCCAAGCCAGGGTTTATTCGATAAATTGCTTTCAGCGGGTTCGCGTGTCCTTACGGGTGAGTCGCTGTTTATGACACATTTCACCAATCGTGGTAGGGTCAAAGCGAAAGTGGGATTTTCTGCGCCCTACCCGGGTACTGTGATCCCAGTAGACTTAGCGCAAAGCCCTGGAAATGAATTGATTGTGCAAAAAGACGGATTTCTCTGCGCGGCTTATGGAACCAAACTCGCCATCACTTTTAATCGCAATATTGGCGCAGGCTTAGTAGGTGGCGAGGGTTTTATTCTTCAAAAACTTAGCGGGCATGGGAAAGTCTTCGTGCATGCTGGGGGTACAGTAATTGAGCGCACCCTGAATAATGAGACGCTGCGTGTTGACACCGGCTGCATCGTTGCATTTGAGTCACAAATTGACTTTGACATACAGTCATCTGGCGGATTGCGTTCCATGGTATTTGGTGGGGAAGGTATTTTCCTTGCGACACTTCGTGGTACCGGAAGAATCTGGCTGCAATCCATGCCGATACGTAAGCTTGTACAAGCTCTTGCTCCCTACGGCCGCAATAGTAAAAAAGAGGCCAGTTCTTTATTGGGTGGACTGTTTGAGCGTTAACTTCACAGAGCAGTCACCTGCATTACACGCATCTTTTGGTTTTAACCACGGCAGATCAAATTGGTGATCAGGAGCGTATTGTGTGGGGTTTGTTCATGCAATGACGATCTGAGTATTGCCCGGTGGATGTTAGCTTTATTACTTTCATTAATTATATGCAACGCATAAAGGTTGGTTTAATACGAGAAGGAAAGAAGCCTGCTGATAAGCGCGTTCCCTTTACGCCGCTGCAGGTTGAGGAAATATTACAACGCTATCCACAAATCAAAGTATGCTGTCAGAAAAGTAGCTTCAGATGTTTCGAGGACAGGGAATACCAATTACTGGACATTGAAGTTGTCGAAGACGTGAGCGATTGCGATATCCTGATGGGTATTAAGGAGGTGCCGGTATCAGAATTGATTGCAGGGTAAGACCTATATGTTTTTCTCTCACACCACCAAGATGCAACCTTACAACAAAAAATTGTTGCAGGCTATTCTTAAAAAGAAAATCAGACTAATTGATTACGAAGCATTGAAGGACAAGCAGGGTAACCGGCTCGTTGCGTTTGGAAGGTATGCAGGGATTGTTGGTGCCTACAATTCACTGTGGACCTATGGAAAACGTTTTGGGGGATACTCCTTACGGCGGGCATTTGATTGCTTTGATGTCAACGATTTGAAACTTGAATTGCGTAAGGTGAAACTTGCTCCTATAAAGATCATTCTTACTGGAGCGGGACGGGTTGGAAAAGGGGCGATGGAGACTTTGGATACGGCAGGGATTCGAAAAGTAAAGACTGTCGATTTTCTTACACGGGAATTCAATGAACCAGTTTATGTTCAACTGAGCAGTGCGGATTATCATAAGCGGAGAGAAGGAGGACATTTCAATCGTGAAGAGTTTCATCAATTTCCAGATCGCTATGATGCTCATTTTACGGATTTTGCAAAAGTATCAGATATCTTAATCGCCGGTGCTTTTTGGAACCCAATCGCCCCGGTGCTATTTACCCGGCAACAAATGATTGGACCTGATTTCAAAATCAAGATTGTGGCAGATATTACCTGTGACATTGAGGGCTCAATTCCTTGTACTAAAGTGCCAAGCACCATTCCGGATCCGATATATGATTATGATCCTATTACGGATTCTGTGATGCCACCACTAGCAGATAAGAATTTTGTCACCGTGATGGCGGTAGACAACTTACCTTGTGAATTGCCGCGAAGTTCTTCAGAAGAATTTGGGAGAGACCTGATCGATCGGATTTTGAAGCCCCTGCTTACTGACGATCCTGAGGGAATTATTGAGCACGGCACACTGGCGGCGGATGGAAGGCTCACCCAAGATTTCTTATACCTTTCCGACTATGTTAAGGCAGATGTAGTTTAAAAAATCCCACGTTGCCTGGGAAAAACCAACTTTAGACCTCTTTTATTTTTGCCTGCAATATCTAGAAATAACAGTGAGCCGCGGAGGTTCCCTTGAATGTCCCAATAGTAAAACCTTCCAATCTTTCCCTGGTTATAGGATTGTGTCGTCATTGAACCCATCCAAAATGAATCACCCATGAAGGCGTTCGTATTTATGGGTAAATGCATGTACGGCCTTGCAGGTCTGTACGTTAATTGCTTGTCGTGAGAAAGCCCGGGGAGCGTCCATGTTTTTGACGCGCAATTGTCCTGATCGTTGAAATTCGCCAAAGAATAATCTACTGACGTTTCATTTTTAGAAATACGAACTTGCCCGAGTGATGTCAATGGAAACAGCAGGCTAAACAAAATCGCGAATGAAAAGGACCATTTAATTTTCATTTCAGTAGGAAGGTACAGCTTTTTTAAATCATTCTAACAGATTTGTGTCTTGATTTTAATACCATATGCTTAAAGCGTTTGCGAGTCGGACAGATGGCCGGCGTAGACGATATTCGGTCGCGCGTGGCTTGTCGGTTTGGGGTATATTTTTGAGTGGGTGGAAGCACATTGTATTTCTTTTTCGTGATTACGCTGTTATAAGATGTATTTATTTCAACTGCCGGAATCTTAAGAAGCGCTTACAGCTCCACGATAACCCCAAGTGTCGGAAGAAATTGTCCGTATGTGCTCTGAATATATTTTGGTAAGTAGTAATCAGCGTTTACTGGATCAATAACGGGCTGACCATTGGCGTCGCGTACGATATCGATGTTATCCTGGAATCTGGTAACTTGATTGTATGCGTTTTGAACATCAAAGTAGACGTCCAGACTCCAGCGTTTGAAGAAATATTTTTTGTCAATTCGAATATCAAGTTGATGGAATGCCGAGATACGTCGCGTATTTAACTGATTGTAATCTGGCACGCCGTATGGCCTGACATTCCAATTATCTATAAGCACAGTCTGTTGGACGTTATACGGTGTATACGGGGCTCCACCAGTGAAGAGCCAACGGATGCCGATCTCCCAATTTCTGCCAAATTTTTTACCCCCAGTTAAGCTTACTAAGTTGCGGTTGTCCCAGGCCGAGGGGACATATATTCCATTCTTATCCTGAAATTCGCTCCGCACCCACGTATATGACAAAAGGCCGTAGAACCCCTTGAACAACTTCTGCTGCAGTAAGAATTCTATACCATAACTTTTTCCTTTCGATGTAGAACTAACGGGAGCGTTGCCGATAATCCCAAAATCGGCACCCAGATTCGCCAGAGGAATTGAATCTTGCAGGAGAAATGGGTATTGATCGTAATGTTTGACGAACCCCTCTACTGTTATTCTTGAATTGAGTGGGAGATTGAATTCCAATCCCGCAACCAGATGATTACTGCGAATGTATTTTACATCGTTGTTCTTGTTGACCAATTCATTTGTTTGCGAGTCACGATACCCCAAGACCGTGTATGCAGGAAGCTGGTAATAGATCCCAGTATTGAAATTGGCGTTAATGGCTGGCGTCAACGCATAAGAAGCGGATATTCTTGGCGATAATTGGTCGAGCAAATTATTCATGTCGCCGGAATAATTGTTGGCGTCTGCCCGCACACCAAATGATAGCGTCAGCCTGTCTTTTAACGTATGACTTACCTGTCCGAAAAACCCCCATTTATTGAAAGTCAGTAGCGACTTATAATCCACAACAACCAGTCCTTCCTGCGTTACGATCTTAGTGTAATCGCGCGTGTCGTATTTGACATATTCGTAGTTAACACCGTAGTTTAGTTTCCAATTGTTCTGCGCCCAATAATCTTCCAGTCGCATCCGATTTTCGGTCTCGCGTGATTGGTAGTCCTGCACTAGGTTTTCGGGATCGGATGCATCATTTCCCTGATACTTTATTGACGCGTTGTTGAGGGCATTCCGGCTTAAGAACAATGAAGTAATTCCATGTTTTCGGAAGTGTTCATATTTCAACCCCGCTGTATAATTCCATTGTGTTGAGACTGGCAATAGATTCAGAATGTATTCTGCTTCTTCTTTGTCCGCGGGTGTTTTGGCGTTTTCTGGAGCATCGTAGTTAAGAGAAAAATCATCAACGGCACCTATTCCCAAAACAGTAAGTTGATTTTTGTCGTCGATTTTATATTTGTATTTGAATTGCAGGTCATTGTACACCGGCAGGAATGGCAGGTTAAAAATGCCGAAAAGAAATTTCAAATAGGATCTGCGCACTGAAAAAACGAGCGTTGATTTGGGCGTAACGGGACCATCAAAGGTAAGACCGACATCGCTTGCGCCGACAATTGCGTTCATCGTCCATTTATCGTCACGACCGTCTTTTAGCCGGAAGTCGAATACCGAACTCATGGTATTACCGCGGTTGGCCGGGAAGGCCCCGGAATAAAAGTTCACTTCTTTTAGCAAGTCAACATTTATTATCCCTACTGGGCCGCCAGATGATCCCTGGGTTTGGAAATGATTTATCACCGGAATCTGAATACCATCGAGGTAAAACGTATTTTCACTGGGCGCGCCGCCGCGAATAATAATATCGTTCCTGAAGGATGGGGTTGATGCCACCCCTGGAAAACTTCTTACAACCTTCGAAATATCTCGATTTCCGCCCGGTGTGCGCTTGATTTCCGCAGTACCGATCGTTCTTAGCGATAACGGTGACTCGTCCGATTTGATAAAGGAATTTGACGCAGTCACCACTACTTCTTCCAGTGTTTGCGCTTCCTCTTCCAGCCCGAAATCAACAAAGGCAATCCTGGCATTCGTTACCTGTACCTCAAAGACCACTAATGGTTTGAATCCAACAAAAGAGGCCTCCAGATTGTATTGGCCAGGCTCCAGGTTCTTAATTTCATACTCGCCCTCTTCATTTGCGGCCGCACCGATGGTTGTGCCTTGTATGATGACATTGCCGAATGGGACAGCCTCATTACTAATTTTGTTAAAAAGCTTACCCTTAATAATACCCTGTTGGCCAAAGCTGGATGCCGAAATAGCGAGGCCACAGATTAATATAGAGAGCTTTTCCACAGTTCTTAATTATTAAGAAAGTATAACAACAGGAACGCCAAATAGTTGAACTAAAGTAAGCACTCAAGATCAATCATTTTTGGAATGATGGGCTTTAATTCAACCCGCTTATCCTATGTTAAGAATACAAAGAGCGATACATTTGCCTTATGTATCTGTATAATGTCACAGTTGGTATTGATAAAGGTGTTGAGCAAGAATGGCTTCAATGGATGAGGGATGATCACATTCCAAATGTGATGGGCACAGGCATGTTTTTTGATTATAAGATATATAAAGTCCTTCATGACCAGGAAGAAGGCAGTGTTTCCTACAGTGTTCAATACTTCGCAGAAACGATTAATCACGTTACCGAATATTTTGAAAAGTTTGCACCAGCCATAATTGAGAGGCATCGCGCGCGATTCATGGATAGACATGTGGCCTTTATGACGCTCCTTGAGGAAGTTTAGCTTTCGGAGAGCAGTTAAGTTCCGATTGCTCTGGCAATCTTCTTTAAACAAGGGCCGGCCATATTAGTCCTGCAGCAGCGTTTGGATTTGTTTTCTTTCCAGTGAGCAGTTTATCCACTCGGCATCAAGCTTTGATTGATATTTTTTATAAAAGGTTATTGCTGGCTCATTCCAATCTAATACTTGCCACATCATACCGGTACAACGTTCATCTAATGCGTGTTGCATGGTCCGGTCAAATAATAATTTCCCGATACCTTTTCCGCGTGCCTGTGCAGTTACAATAATATCCTCCAAATAGAGTCTTTTCCCTTTCCACGTTGAGTAGCGCCAATAATAGAGGGAAAGGCCCACAATTCCGTTATCATTTTCGGCGACAAAAAAACCATAAATTGGATTTGGACCGAACCCATCTGACTCCATCTGCGCTACGGTGTTAACTACTTCGTGCAGCGCTTTTTCAAACTCGGCGAGCTCCTTAATGAGCTCTAATGCACGGGGCAAGTCTTCTATCTTGCCATGCCGAATGGTTGCTGGTTTATCCATAGCGTAAACATTGGTGTCTTAAAAACACATTGACAGTAATAAAAGGAACACTACATATCCTTTTTTGCAAGCGGCGGAATAATACCCATGTTAAACCATGTGAAAGCGTATTGATCGACAACTGCGTCAATTGCTTTGGAGAGATTTGAAGAGCCGTGTCCTGACTTGGTTTCAATTCGAATCATAACTGGATTGTTTCCCACATGGAGCGCCTGCAGCGTAGCAGCAAACTTAAAAGAGTGTGCAGGCACAACGCGGTCATCATGATCTGCCGTGGTGATTAGTGTGGCCGGGTAGCTTGTCCCCTGCTTTAGCGCGTGGATTGGAGAATAGTTCCTGAGATAGGCAAACATTTCTGGTGAATCGTCCGCCGTCCCGTAGTCATATGCCCAGCCCGCGCCGGCCGTAAATTTATGATATCTCAGCATATCCAGTACGCCAACAGCGGGCAATGCAACGCTGGCAAGCTCTGGACGTTGTGCGATAGTGGCACCAACCAGGAGGCCGCCATTTGAGCCCCCGGAAATAGCCAGATGGTCATGGGAAGTATATTTTTCTTTTATAAGATATTCACCCGCGGCTGTAAAGTCGTCAAAGACATTTTGCTTGTTCATTTTTGTTCCCGCCAGGTGCCACTGCTCACCGTATTCGCCACCCCCGCGAAGATTGGGTTGGGCGTATATTCCGCCATTCTCAAGCCAGACAATGCGAGAAGGGCTGAAGTTGGGTGTGAGACTGACGTTGAATCCACCATATGCATAAAGCCATGTTGGATTTTTGCCATTCAATTCAATTCCCTTTTTGTAAACAATGAACATCGGCACCTTTGTACCATCTTTGCTTTCGAAGAAAACTTGTTTCGTTTCAAATTCTTCAGGCTTGAAATCAACGCTGGGCTGTTCATAAAGGGTTGATTTTCCGGAGGGTATATCGTACCTAAAAATTGAGGTCGGATACGCAAATGACGTGTAGCTGTAAAAGACTTCCTGATCACCTTTCTTTCCGCTGAAATCACTCGTGGAACCAATTCCAGGCAGTGCGATTTCTTTCTCAACGTTTCCTTTGTAGTCAACTTGTTTCACGAGGGTGCTGGCATCTTTGAGGTACCACAAAAACATCTTGTTTCCACAGATGCTTACATTTTGCAAAACATTATTGCTTTCCGGAACAATATCTTTCCATTGATTTGATGCCGGGCTGCCAAGATTAATTTCAACGATACGGTTGTTTACCGCTTCGAAATTTGTTCTCACTAGCAGATGCGAACCCACATTGTCAATAACAGAATAGTCGTTGTCGAAATTACCTACAACGGTGACGAGGGTTGCGTTTGGGTTTTGTAAATCCTGTACATAAAGTTCGTTCCCTGATGTGCTGGTTGAGGCCGAAACGATGAGGTAATGTTCATCTTCCGTGAGGGTTGCGAAAATATACCGGCGCGGGGCCTTTTCGCCCCCAAAAACCAGGATATCATCACTTTGAGGCGTGCCCAGTTTATGGTAGTACAGTTTGTGGAATTGTGTTTTGGCGGAAAGCGCGCTTCCCTTTGGTTTATCATAGCTGCTGTAATAAAATCCATCGCTTCCCTTCCAGGCGAGCGTCGTGAACTTCAAATCCCGTAGCGTGTCTTCAACTATTATTTTGTCAGACGTCCGCATAACAATAGCCTTCCTCCAATCAGAGCCGCCTTCCGAAACAAGGTATGCAGCCAATGAGCCATGCTGATTGAAGGATATACCGGCCAGACTGGTCGTTCCGTCTTTTGAAAATGAATTTGGATCCAGGAAAACTTCAGGCTGTCCATCTGCAGTTCTTTTGCGATACAGAACGTTTTGATTTTGAAGGCCGTCATTTTTGTAGAAATAGTAATAATCGCCTTCTCTAAACGGGGCGCTGAGCCGTTCATAATTATATATTTTCTCAAGGCGATCTTTGATTTCTTGGCGGTATGGAATGCCCTCCAGGTATCCAAAGGTAACTTCATTTTGGGCTTGGACCCAATCAGCGGTAGCCTTGCTGGTGTCATCCTCCAACCAGCGATACGGATCGTTTACCACGGTGCCAAAGTAAGTATCTGTTACGTTCCCTTTTTTTGTTTCTGGATAGTGCATATTGGATTGCGACGCTTTTTTTGGTGTGCAGGATATGGCTAATGTTGCAAGCCCGGTAAGCTGCAGGAAGCTCCTAATGCGCATAAAATAGATTGTAACAATGAGAATAATTTCGGGGGCGAGTGTACAATACGCAACGCGTTCACAAATTCGTACCCGGGGCGGGACTTGAACCCGCACAACCTTTTAGGGTTACAGGATTTTAAGTCCTGCGTGTCTACCAATTTCACCACCCGGGCAGGCATTTGCATGAGCGCATTCTTAAAAAAACAAAAAGTGTGAGGTCAACCTCACACTTTTTGCGGCACCTAACCACCGCTTATAAGGGTGTTTGGCGTCTTAATGAGCGGGAAACGAGACTCGAACTCGCGACCCCGACCTTGGCAAGGTCGTGCTCTACCAACTGAGCTACTCCCGCAATTATTGGTGTTGTGTGCGTGTGCCATTCATAAGGGATTGCAAATTTAATTCTCATTACTAAATTTCCAAATGAGGCTCGTAAATATACTCAATTCAGCCACCTTTATCGGGGTTCGGCGCAACGTTTCATTGAAGTTTAGAAGCTTAACAGGGCACTTCGCTTTGATGGCTAACGTGTCAGGCGGGCAGGGCGAAAGAGCTCATTTTACCGCGATACAGGATATCTCCACATTAGCATCTTTGGGTAATCGACTTACTTCAACCGTTTCTCTGGCAGGCGGATTCTGTTGAAAGCACCGTCCATAGATTTCGTTTACCCGTGGAAAATCATTCATGTCTTTCAGGAAGATGGAACATTTGACAATATTAGTGAAATCCATACCTGCGGCCTTCAATACATCGCTGACATTCGCCATGACCTGGCTGGTTTCGTCATCAATGTTCCCAACGACGAAATTCCCAGTTGATTTCTGAATTGCGATTTGGCCACTTACGAAAAGCAAATTGCCAGCCTGAATAGCCTGACTGTAAGGACCGATCGGCGTTGGAGCATTTTCTGAATAAACAACAGATTTTGACATGATTTTGAAGTTTAAAAATTAATTTAGCAGGCATCAAAAATAACAATCCTGCAAGGAATTCACCCGCGAATGAATGTTTTAGTTATCGGTGATCGGATTAATCTTCAAGAATGCCATCAAAAGTTTGGTGAAGTTCACCAATATGCATGGGTGGAAAAACACCATGAGGCTGAGAAGTATTTGCAGCATAACGACCTCGTTTTTGATTTCGTTATTGATGAAAGACCTCTTCAATTCCAGATGTACTGTGATCATCCCACTACAGTCTTTTTGAACACCTGCAAGTTTACGCTTGGCCAATTAGTCCAATTGGTTAATAAGTC
>CAVQQL010000026.1:0-304716 GCA_963714945.1 uncultured Bacteroidota bacterium
CAAGTGAAATATCACCCACCAATCCTTTTTCGGGCACCTGGTTAAAAAAAGCAAAGGCGCTGTAATAATCTTTCTGCCGAATTGGATCATACTTGTGATCGTGACATTTTGCACACTCAAATGTCAACGCCAAAAAAGCCTTTCCGAAGGTATTGGTTCGATCTGTCACATATTCGATGCGATACTCTTCATCTATGACGCCACCTTCCTGTGTAATCTTATGGTTCCTGTTAAAGCCCGTTGCCAATAGCTGTTCCTTCGACGGGTTGGGCAATAGGTCTCCGGCCAATTGCCACGCAATAAATTGGTCATAAGGATAGTTTTCATTGAAGGCATGGATGACCCAATCGCGCCATGGCCACATCGTTCGAAGGCCATCATCCTGATATCCGTGTGAATCTGCATATCGCGCTACATCCATCCAGTATACTGCCATCTTCTCCCCATAGGCAGGTTGTGTAAAAAGCAAATCCACCATCTTTTCGTACGCTCCGTCTGTGTTGTCCTGCAAGAATTCGTCCTGCATTTCAAGCGAAGGCGGAAGGCCAGTGATGTCCAAGCTAAGGCGCTTCAAGATTCTTTCCTTGTCCGCTGGTTCATTTGGTTCCAGTCCACTACGCTCCATTTGAGCCAAAATGAAGTTATCAATGCTATTGATGGGCCACATCTCGTTTTTAACGGCTGGAAGCGGGGCCAGCACCGGAGGGATAAAAGCCCAGTGCGGTTTGTATTTGGCACCCTGTGCTATCCACTTTTTGATAAGGTCAATCTCGGATTCATTCAGGTTTAGATTAGACTTAGGAGGAGGCATAACCACAGCCGTATCGGTAGACGAAATGCGAAGAAATACTTCCGATGTTTCCGGATGCCCAGGCGTAATTGCATGCCCGTCAGGATCGTCTTTCAAAGCGGCCAAAGCGCCATCAGGGGTATCCAATCTTAGATTTGCTTTTCGCTGATTGGCGTCAGGCCCATGGCATTTAAAGCAGCGATCAGATAGGATCGGCCGGATGTCGAGATTATAATCGACGGAATCGCCATTCCGGGCGGTGCTGAGATTTTTCCTTGCATGACCAACCGAGTAGGCCAAACAGAAACAATGAAATTAATGCGAATGGGGTAATCCTCCTCATCATATATACCACGTAGCATCAGGCTTTTCAAAAACCATCGAAAACCCTTTGTAATTAGGATTGTTAATTCAAAGATATGAAAATCTACACACTAAAAAGGACCCAGTTTCTACCCATCACGCTGGAAAAGGCATGGGAATTTTTCTCGTCACCAGAGAATTTAAGCAAGATTACGCCGGAACACATGCAGTTTAATATCCTTTATATCTCTGGTGGAAATCAAATGTATCCTGGCCAAATAATACGCTATAAGGTTAATGTTCTTCCCAATGTTCCCGTACAATGGGTTACCGAGATAACGCACGTGAGCAAACCAAACTACTTCGTGGATGAACAAAGGTTCGGTCCTTATGCCCTTTGGCACCATCAGCACCATTTCAAAGAAGTACCCGGTGGTGTTGAAATGACAGACGAGGTGAATTATGGCCTTCCACTCGGCATTTTGGGTAAATTAGCGAATTGGCTTTTTGTGCAGAAAAAGGTAAATGCTATTTTTGATCATCGTTCCGAGATTTTGCTAGAGTTTTTTGGTAGCAGCAAAGCGGAAATCACACAGTCAGCCTAGCCATGGATTTGGTCACGATTTTAGTTTGTTCGGTGATAGTCATCGGAACTTTTCTGTTCTGGGAGTTTATCGCCTGGTTTACGCACAAATATGTAATGCATGGTGTTTTGTGGACCTGGCACAAATCGCATCACACGGTTCACAATCATGCCCTGGAAAAAAACGATCTTTTTGCACTTGTCTTCAGTATTCCCTCTATTGGACTAATCTATTATGCCTCTGTCGTAGATTACAATCCATATCTAATTTCCGTTGGAATTGGCATTTTTTGTTACGGGGCTTTCTATCTAATTTTCCATGATATTCTGGTTCATCAGCGCGTGAAATGGAGACCACAAAAAAAGAGTAAGTACCTGCAAAGAATGATTCACGCCCACTACATTCATCATAGCAAGCACTCAAAAGATGGCTGCGAAGCCTTTGGGTTTTTGATTGCTCCAAAAAAGTATGAACCAAAAAAATTCACCATCAAACTCGATCGACAAGAAACCCAATAAACCGCTTTGAATTCAAAATACCTTTACCTTTCTCTAGATCTGCTCTCTTTTATCATACCCTTCTTGGCCAGTTTTCAAAAGAAAGCGCCGTTCTACAAGAAATGGAAGTACTTTGGCGTCGCACTGCTCATTACGGCAACCATTTTTGTGGTCTGGGACGAAATCTTTACACGTGAAGGTGTGTGGGGCTTTAACCCAAAGTATCTAACAGGCGTGTATATTGGATCGTTACCAATTGAAGAAATATTGTTCTTCATATGCATTCCTTACGCCAGTGTCTTTACCTATTTTTCACTTAACTTCTTGATAGAAAGAGATCACCTTTTTCCACACCAGGAATTGATCTCCAGCTTACTGATTATTCTGCTGCTTATCTCCGGAATCTACAATGTCGATAAGTGGTATACGGGTGTTACTTTTATAGCCTTGGCTTTATTCCTGGCGTACCAGATGCTGAAGATAAGACCACGCTATATGGGCAGATTTTATTTTGCTTTCGGCATTCTTCTCATCCCGTTCTTCATCGTGAATGGAATACTGACCGGTTCTTTTATTACCGATGAAGTAGTCTGGTATAATGCAAAACACATACTGGGAATCAGGATTGGGACGGTGCCATTTGAGGATATATTCTATGGACTGCTGCTTATTCTCATGAATATAGCCATTATGGAATGGCTTGAGGAAAGGGCTTATTATAAGAACAAGAACAAAAACAAAAAAAAGAGCACACAATTAGTGCGCTCATAAAATACGTCTTTTGGCTTGACAGCGCTATATCGATTCAACATCAATTTTCTCGGATTTCGCTTTTTTCACTTTAGGATCCTTTCCGGATTTCCCGCTCACTGCACGCTCCATAAACTTCTCGGCTTTTCTTTTTTTCTTGTCTTGACGCTTCATCACATTCGCAAAAATCGAAGCGAGTTTCTTTGCAGTACTGCTGAGTAATTTTTTTGCCTTTTTGCCAGGTGGTGGTAGTTCTAGATTCTTGAGCGCATCCTGCATTGAATCGTTTATCAGACCCTGCAAAGCTTTTTTTGACGTCTTCGTTTTTTCCATGTTCGTGGTCATTTGAACCCTAAAATACGAATGTTCAGAGAATTAAAAATGCGTTAACAAAAAGTTAACGTTAGGCACGAAAAAGGCGGCCAGAATAGCAAAAAAGGGCCTTGACGCTTAGCTTTATTTCACTTATCAACCTGCGATTGTGGTCACTCATACCGCAACGAATCAACCGGATTGGCGGAAGCCGTTTTCACAGATTGATAGCTCACGGTAAGCCATGCTATGATAACCGCAGTCAACCCACTCACCAGTATAACGACGGGGTCAATCGTGATCCGGTATGCAAAGCTTTCCAGCCACTGATTGGATACGTACCACCCTGCCAGGGCTGCCGGAACAAAAGCTATAACAACCAGTTTGGTAAACTCTTTAGAAAGTAAAAGGGTGAGGCCTGCTACAGAGGCACCCATTGCTTTTCGGATACCGATCTCCTTCGTTCGCTGCTCTGCTGTAAAAGCCGCCAACGCGAACAAACCCAAGGAGGCTATAAATATTGCCAGCGCCGAAAATATGCTAAAGATGTTTCCCATCCGTTGTTCCGCGCGAAAGAGCTCATCAAAATTTTCATCCAAAAACACAAATTCAAAAGGCTCACTGCTGGCATGTTCCTTCCAGAGCTTTTCAACATTGGCAACTATCTCTTGAGGGTTTCCTTCATACCTGATCAGCAGGTTGTTTGCGTTTGCCGTATACCGAATTGATATAGGCCTGACGTCAGTCTTAAACGATTCGAAATTAAAATTCTTGACAACGCCTACTACCCGTCAGGTGCTCCAACGCTGATCCTCCGTTATTGTATAAAATTTCCTCCCCTATGGGTTCCGTAAACCCGAACTCTCGTACTGCGGCTTCATTCAATATAATTGCCGTTGAATCAGAAGCAAAATCCTTTGAAAAATAGCGCCCCTCCTTTAATTCAAACTTAATAACATCCATATGATCCTCATCTGCATAATATACGCCCATGATATGATCCTGATCAGATCCGGCTGACTTAAAAATCGTCGTATTGTTGATACCCGGAAACGTATTGTTGGTATAACTCATCTTAATGATTCCCACCTGCTGAGCCAGCGCATTCTTGAACGCGTCTTTGTTCGTACCCAGCCTGTCGGTACTTTGGAGTACCAGGATATTGTTCTTGTCAATACCCAGATTCTTCTCTTGCATGTATTGAATCTGCTGATACACTACCAAGGTAAAAATGATCAGGAATATTGACAGCGCAAATTGAAAAACAACCAGCAAACTGCGTATTCCTTTTGTCTTCATCCCGGCCCTTACTTTTCCTTTCAGCACCTCAACAGCACTGAACGACGTTAGATAAAACGCAGGATAACTTCCCGCAATCAGTCCTACGGCAATGATTAATACAAAAATGCCTGCCAGGAAAATCGGACTGGCGAAAATACTCATATCCAGCTGCTTCCCAGAAAGCAGATTGAAGGATGGTAAGAGGAAGTAGCATAACACCAGCGCCAGCAACACAGCCAGCGCACTGTACAATGTTGATTCTGCCAGAAACTGGCCGATCATCTGTCCCCGCAGCGAGCCGAGCGTCTTGCGCAATCCAACTTCTTTTGCCCTCCCCGCCGACCGGGCTGTTGAAAGGTTCATGAAGTTGATGCACGCTATGACGATGATGAAGATGCCAATGGCTCCAAAGAAATAGATGTACATAATATTGCCACTTGGCTCAATTCCGTCCTGCGCAGTCGAATGCAGGTGGATGTCTGTCAATTTTGTAGAAAAATAACCATATTCCCCATCTTGCTCGCGCATCTGTTTGAGACTGGTGCCCATAAATCTTTCTATTTCTGGGCCAATATACTTTATCACCAGATCCTCGTATTTGCTATTTACTTGTGACACATCAGCGTTGGAACGAAGCGTGAAATAAGTGTACATAAAATTATTCAGCCAAATACCTTCTTTGAGGCGATCATTCGAAGCGGCGGATATCAGCATGTTAAATCCAAAGTGAGAATTCGATGGCGGGTTCTCAGCCACGCCGGTGACCTTAAACGTTGTATTCTCACTGCCAATTACTAACAGTTTATTCAACGGGGATACGTCGCCAAAGTACTTTTTAGCCATATCTTCCGTCAGCACTACAGTATTAGGTTCTTGTAAGGCTGTTTTGATATTTCCCGCTTTTAATGCAAAACTGAAAAAGTCAAAGAAGTTGGAATCAGCATAGAAGACTTTCTCTTCGGTCAGGACAGTTTCCTCATATTTTATTGCAGGCCGCCCAAAATAAGGAACAATGCGTGTAGCAGATTCGACTTCAGGTATCTCGGCAACCAGCGCCGCGGCAATCGGTGGGCACGTGTTTGCCGTACGAATATCCTGACCCGCGATCTTGCCATGGAGCCCGACCTGATAAATTCGATCTGCCTTGGCGTGAAATCGATCGTAACTCAATTCATCTGCGATATACAGTATGATCAGCAAACAAGCGGCGACACCAATAGTCATCCCCAGTACATTTATCGCAGAGAAAAACTTGTGCTTCAGTATGTTTCTGATGGCAACGTTAAGATAATTCTGGAACATAATATGGGAGTTTTAGTTAGGCGTATTAATAACCAAAAGTTATACGCGTGGTTCTCAAATGCTACGGCAGCAAGTGATGCCTTAAAGCTTTCCAACTTTCGTTTTGTGTCCTGCATTTTATTCCACGCGCAAAGTATTTACAGGGTTCATCGTTGCAGCGCTAAATACTTTATAACCAATGGCTGCACCGGAAATAAAGAATAAAAGAAAAACGGAGATTACGAACGTTACCCCAGTTGCCGGCTGATAATAATCCCAGATGCTATCCATTAGCGCTTCTACGGCATAATAACTCATGATAGAACCAAGTACAGCTGAGACCAGAAGCATGATAACAAACTCTGTATTGATAATCCTAGAGATGTTTGCGACGGACGCGCCCAAGACTTTCCGGACACCGATCTCTTTCATCTTTTTGATAATATTCAGCGACACGAGGGTGAATAATCCTGTGGCCGATAGCAGCAGCGCAACAATACCCAGAAAGACGAACATCGTTACAATGTTGTTATTCACTGTTGCGGCCTCCGCCATGTCTTCATCGAGAAATCTGCCATTATACAGGCGATTAGGGAAGGTCTGTTTCCATTCACGCTCCATGTATTTATTAACTTCCACAATTTTATCGGTGGGCGCGTTCACGATAACGTGGGAATACTGCTCAGGATCGGTATAGCGTATCATCATAGGTTCAAGCTCACGCCATAGCCCTTGTGTGAAAACGTCCCTTACAACCCCTATTACGTAAAGTTTTGTCGTATCCATCCAGACAATTTCTTTGCCAATGGGCTTATCCCAGGCGAAGCGCTCAGCTAATTTTTCGGTGATTATCACTGATTCTCTTCTATCTGTTTCAGAATCTTTGACGAAGTCGCGGCCTTGTACCAAATCCAGGCCCATGGTTTTGAGATAATCATCACCGACATCTATGATGTCTACTTCAAGCTGTTTGGAGGCATGCTTGATGGGATCATTGTAGCGTGACGAGAAAATGCTATGCTTGGAACCCGCAATTGATGTGATATCCGTGTTTGAAGCGATAGCATTTCGGTACGTTTCAAACTCACTTCGACTATTCACATAGGCGATAATGACTCCTTCGTCGTTGAAGCCCAGGTCAAAATCCCGCTGGAATTTTGAATTCTCATAAAACGCTATTGCGAATATGATGGCCACCAATGAGAAAGCGTATTGTAGGACCAGCAAAGAACGGGTAAAATAGTTAGTGCCGCCGAATTTGAGCTTTCCCTTCAAAATACCCACAGGTTCAAAATGGCTAATATACAGCGCGGGATAACCACCGGCCACCAGCGCGGTAAAAATCAGTACTGACAAAATAAATACAAGGAAGCCCGGGTTATCAAAATAATGAGAGTCAAGTTTCATGTTTGTCCACAGTGCGTTCCAGGAAGCCAACAAGACTTCTCCCAAAAGCAAGCCCACCAGTAAAGCCAGCGTGCACATAAATAAGGTCTCGCCAATGAATTGAACAATGAGCTGGCTCCGAAGACTACCCATAACTTTTCGAATACCAATTTCCTTTAACCTGCGCGATGAAATAGCGATAGCGGTATTCGTCATATTGAAGCAAGCGATGAGCAATACCAACACCGCCATGATAATCGGGCTGATCACTGCCGCAGGGGGATTGGATGACCGGGTAAACGACCATGTATCATTCGCCTCGTCACGCTGTGCCATTCCGATAAAGGGATCAAGGACATACTCCTTTATCTGAAAATCTTCGCGTACTTTATTATTGTTCTCCAGATAGCGTTGAAGCTGCGTATGAATCGCATTTTTTCGTCCGAGATCATTTATCATCACGAACAGCGTATTCCGACTTTTCCAATCATCTTCGGTAACTTCCTTGTCGTCGTCATAGTAATTATCGTAGTGGGTATAGGCTTGCTCCTCGAAGCTCGAATTCGCCGGCTGTTTCTCAAATACACCGCCGATTTCAAGTTCCTTCACGTCGGCACCCAGCACCTGCGTAAGCTGTTTTCCAAGTACGTCTGTCGATCCGAATAGCTTCAGCGCCATTTCTTCGCTCAAGAAAACTTTGGATTTATCATTTAGATCCTTGGGACTTCCTGCCAGGAATGTGAAGGAAAATACGTCAAAAAATTCAGGATCCGCGTATGCGAGGTCGGAAGGAAAGATATTATCGCCAACCTTAAAATCAGAATATGACCCTGACATGCGAACTACCTTTTGCACATCGGCTATATTTTGCTTTATGGATGCGCCCAACGGATGTGGCACGTAGCCATATAACGTGGATTCTCCTTCAAATTCACGAACAGCGCTAACGCGATAGATGTTTGAGCGATTACGATGGTGGGTATCGAATTGTGAATCAAATTCCCAATTAAAATAGGCTACTATGCAACATGCAATAGCAATTCCCATCCCAAATATATTGATGAAAATAAACAGTTTATTTTTCAGCAAATTACGGACAGTGACGAGTAAAAAGTTCTTGATCATAATGTCGATTTTACAGGTATAAGACCTGAAATCATGGCAGAAGGTTGCCGCTGGATTTACAAAAAAATGCGTTTAACGCAACCGTTGTGCTTTTGCTGAACGAGCGCAATCAAAACCAGTAAAGGTCCTGGACCGAAACACAGGGAAGGGAAACATAAAAGATCCCGAACTTTGTTAGTGTGTCTGATACGTTTTCCTCCTGAAAATCCTCACTCAAATATGGAATTGCTCCTTGATATTCTCAGTTACTACCTTACCATCGAACAGATTTACCATGCGATGCGCATAGTTTGCATCGTATGGTGAGTGCGTTACCATGATAATCGTTGTACCTTCTTCATTTAACTGAGATAGTAGTTTCATTACCTCCTCGCCATTGGCAGAATCCAGGTTTCCCGTTGGCTCATCGGCAAGTATAACTTTAGGTTTGGCAACGATGGCACTTGAAATGGCAACACGCTGTTGCTGACCACCCGACAGTTGCTGCGGAAAGTGATTTCTGCGGTGCATAATGTTCATTCGTTCCAGTACTTCTTCCACGCGCTGTCTTCTTTCGGAAGAAGGAACTTTCATATACAATAACGGAAGTTCAACATTTTCGAAAACTGTAAGTTCATCGATAAGATTAAAGCTCTGGAACACAAAACCAATTGAGCCTTTTCGCAATTGGGCACGTTGCCGCTCAGAATACTTCGCCACCTCATGCTCACCAAAATGATACTCTCCGCTTGAGGGATTATCCAGCAATCCAAAAATATTCAACAACGTGGATTTTCCGCAACCGGAAGGTCCCATTATGGCAACAAATTCACCCTCTTTAATTTCCAGGTTGATATTGTTTAGGGCAGTGGTTTCCACTTCTTCTGTGGTGTAGACTTTTTCGAGGTTTTTAAGCTTAATCATGGCTGGTTTTTTACAGTTTGATGTTTATTGTACATTCTTAGTTTTACTTCTTTTGACGAATTGCTGGCCTCAAGGCGTTACACCTATTGAAACGATATTAATTGAGGATCAATACTTCATTGTTTCCAAAATTCTCATACGAAGAGGTAATGACTTTATCGCCTGGTTTTAGCCCCTCCAGCACTTCAAAAAATTCGCTCCCCATCTTGCGCCCAAGCTTAATATCTCGACGGACAGCCCGCACCTCCGTCTTCGACCAGGAACACCCAATTTCCCCCAGTATCTTTGTAAAATCCGCCCAACGGGTAAGAGTAACTCTTCTGACGACTGTCCAAGTTCTATCCTCAAACGCAGTGAAAGACCTCTGCGCAGACCCGCAGGTGTTTCTCCAATAAAATTCATATCCACTTCAAATCTTCCATTTGATTACGCCCGGATAGATGTACATGATCTCCAATTCATAATCCCTATTATTGAAAGTTGTAGTAGCATTTAAGCCGGTTGTTATCCGTGGTAGATACAATTCATCTATGGGTACCTGGACTTTGTAGCTTCCAACCACGTCGATCCAACCCATTCGTTGACCTGGATTAATATTTTGACCAGCGTCCAATTGCGGTCTGGAAAGCTGACCATCAATCGGTGCACGGATAACGAGGTTATCCAAGATTTTTCCGACACCTTCCAGGTTCAGACTCATCCTTTTTTCCAAAGCATTAATCTCATTAAGCTGTCTCTTTCGGTCCAGTGAATCGTTCCTGTATACTTCATACGTAAACTTCTTACGTTCAAGGTTATATTTATAATCGGCCTCTGTCCTTTCAAATTCCTGCTGAGAAATTAGTTTTTTTTCAAACAATTGTTTTTGCCTGAGATATTGCGGTGCCAAAATGGCCAGCTGATTATCTATCAACGCCAATTGGCTCCGTTGCTCCAATTCATTACGGGTTATCCCAAGCCGGGTATCGCGATTTCGGTTAATACTTTCGCTTAACTGCGCTTCCTGACTTAAGACCTGTAATTCGCGGTTAAGGTTGCTTAACTCTAAAACAATATCTCCCGCTTTAAGCATTGCACCACTCTCTGCAACGACTCGTTTCACGGTGCCACCCTCCACTGCATCCAGATAGACGGTGCGGCTTGGTTCAATCGTTCCCGTTTGCGGTATATATTCTTTGAACTCACCTCGCTTGACCTCTGCGATGGTTATCTTCTCTTTATCTATTTTCAGTTTGGACCGTCTGTCTGCGAAAATGAACTGGTAGCCAATAAATCCAACAAAGACCGCAATCCCCCCATAGGTAGCAATGCGCTTAACGGTCCACGTTTTCTTCTCTATTTTCTTATCCATTCGTTCAAGTTCTGAAGTCCATATTTCGTCAACCGCTGAGCACTGGTTACTTCCTAAAAATACACCCAAATCAGTGACGTTCATGCCTCAATTGCCAACAAGTGTGCCAACCAGTGTAAATGCACTTTTCAGTGCCCTTTCATGAAAGTTCAATGCAACACTAGTTCAATTGTGAACGTAATTGTTCGGATTCGAACAATGAATTGTTTACTATTTGCTATTTTTGATTGAATAGGGCACAAACGCGTTTCGGTATGCACTTTGCCCATTAACGGACAACTGTGTCTGCTTTTGACACAGCAAAGTGCTCAATAACCATAATTTTTAATGGAACAGAAACAAGGAAAAATTCTAATTGTAGACGACAACGAGGATTTGCTAAAAGCAGCCAAGATGCATTTCAAGCGTCATTTTGCACAAGTCGACACGGAAAAGAAGCCAGAAGCACTTCCGTCACTCATGAATAATGAAGACTATGACGTAATCCTGCTGGATATGAACTTCACGAAAGATGTAAGCAGCGGCGGTGAAGGGTATTATTGGCTTGAGCGCATACTGGAGATAGACCCCTCCGCGGTCGTTGTGTTAATAACCGCTTACGGCGATATTCAAATGGCCGTCAAAGCTATTAAGGCTGGCGCAACAGATTTTGTTCTCAAACCCTGGGAAAACGAAAAGTTGCTGGCCACGCTGTACTCGGCCATGCGCTTGCGCGAATCGCGCGATGTCATCGAAAGCCTCAAGTTCAAAAATCATGAAATTAACCAGGCCCTAAATGACAGGTACAGCGAAATAATCGGTCAAAGCAGTGCCATGCAAAAAATATTTCAAACCATCGACCGGGTTGCAACAACGGATGCGAATGTTCTTATCCTTGGAGAAAATGGAACGGGAAAAGAGTTGATTGCACGCGCGATCCACCGAAATTCCCCACGGAAAAGTGAAAATTTTGCCAGTGTAGATCTGGGATCCATTACCGAAACACTGTTTGAGAGCGAACTTTTTGGTCACAAAAAGAGGCTCTTTTACCGATGCGAAAGAAGATCGCGCCGGGCGATTTGAACTGGCCAACCACGGAACGCTTTTCCTGGATGAAATCGGCAATCTTTCCATGCCCCTCCAAGCCAAGTTGCTTACCGTATTGCAAAATAGGAAAGTGAGCAGGGTCGGTGCTAACAAAGAAACACCTATCGATATCCGACTGATTTGCGCTACCAATATGCCGTTGTATGAGATGGTTAAAGAAAATCGATTCCGGCAAGATTTGCTGTACCGTATTAATACAATTGAAATTGAAATCCCTGCGCTGCGCGAACGCCTTGAAGACATACCGATGCTTGCAAATCACTTTCTCAAGCACTATGCCGCCAAATATGACAAGAGCGCAATGAAAATAAGCGAAGGGGCTATGGCCCGCATGCACAAGCACCCATGGCCTGGCAACATTCGTGAATTACAACACGCGATAGAAAGGGCCATTATTCTCAGTAGCGGGAGCGTTTTGCAACCCGAGGATTTTAACTTCGTTCCCGCTCCGGCCAAGGAAGATGGGCAACTTAGCCTTGAACAGTACAACCTTGAAGAGGTCGAAAAACTACTCATCCGAAAGGTGCTAAAGAAGTACAATGGGAACATTACCCAAGCCGCCTCTGAACTCGGGCTAACCAGATCTTCGCTGTACAGGAGGTTAGAGAAATATGGACTATGATGTTGCACATCCAGCATTAACCCAATACCATTACCGGTATCATCGCTGGTGTTATGGCGTCATGCTTGTCGAACATACCGGGACCATATTTGTGTGATTTGGCATTACCATGGCCGAAGCTTGTAAATTTTTTAAAATAACGCCCGTTTTGAATATTAGATTTAACGACTTCCGTGCCCGGGTAATGCTTCGGGTAATATTAATAGGCCTCACGTTGGCCCTGTTTATTTTCATGCTATTTCGATCCAATATGGTATTCGCCGCGATACTCATGGGGACGATCGTGATTTTGCAACTTGCAGACCTGTTTAAGTTTGTTAGTCAGACCAATAGAAAACTCACCCGCTTTTTGGAATCGGTAAAATACTCAGACTTCATATCAGGTTTTACGGCAGATAATAAGCTCGGAAAATCATTCAAAGATCTAAACAAAGCTTTCAATGAAGTGCTGGAAGCGTTTAGAAAGGCGCGGTCAGAAAAAGAAGAACACGGCCAATATCTCAATACCGTAGTGCAGCAGGTACGTATAGGAATACTTTCGTTTGATGTGGACGGCAATATCCAACTCATGAATACAAATGCAAAAAGGCTTCTGGGCACTGCAGTCATTAAGAACATTCATGAGTTTATAAAAATAAATCCCAAACTGTATCACGCCATTAATAGTGTTGCACCAGGAAAAAGTGAACTTTACAAAGGTGGAAAAGAACTTTTCCTTACCATCCAGGCTACGGAATTACGTATTCGCGGAACAAACGTAAAACTGGTAACGCTGCAAAATATTCAACCCGAATTGCAAAAGCAAGAACTTGAGGCATGGCAAAACCTTACGCGCGTTTTACGCCATGAAATAATGAATTCCATTACGCCCATATCTTCCTTGACTTCTACGTTGCGTGAAATACTAAATCATGACATGAAAAAAATAGACGAGCACTACGAGCTAAAAGAAGAGGGTGCTGAGGATTTGCGGGACGGTCTTGTTACCATTGAAAGTCGAAGTAGGGGACTAATCAAGTTTATTGACGCATACCGGGAATATACTTCATTGCCAAAACCAAAAATAGTAACGGTAATGTTAAGTGAACTTATAGCCCATGTTGCTCAACTGATGACGCCAGAATTAAAGAAAACCAATATCAAGTTTAAATATTCCTGCAGTTCTGAATACCTTACCATACAGGCGGATCTTGAAATGATTGAACAAGTATTGATCAATCTTCTGAAAAATGCAATTGAAGCGCTCGCTGGAAGCGAAAATCCGACGCTTGAACTCGTTGGTCGTTATGATGAAAAAGCTGTAAAGATTGAAATCATTGACAACGGATCGGGTATCATCGAGGAGGCGCTTGAGCACATCTTCGTTCCTTTCTATACCACCAAAAGATCTGGCTCTGGAATCGGCCTGAGTTTATCCCGCCAGATTATGCAAATGCATCAAGGATCAATAACCGCTGAATCAGAACCAAATATAAAAACCGTTTTTACGCTTCGTTTTTGAGCCAATGATGGCGCTTTGCGGATCAGAACGCTATCCTCCGTCTTAAAAAAAGTGCCAATGGCCAAATCGACCAATTTGGGTTCTTCAATAGTCTCCAACGCGAAATTGGGCATCTCGTTGAATTGACATCAATCCGAAAATGTTTCTTTGCGATTGCCTTATTCACTTTCGGGAAGCTCAATGAAAAATGTCGTCCCTTGCCCCGCGACAGTATCAAACCATATCTTGCCGTCCATTTGTTCAATAGCCTGCTTGGCAATCGCTAACCCAAGACCTGAACCTGACTTTTTAGTGCTGAAATGGGATAAGAAGATCCGTTCCGCAATATGCGAATCGATGCCTTTACCCTTGTCCTGAAATGTCAAAAGAAACTTTGACTCCTTTCTCTCCAATGCGATTTTTAGCTGCTGGTGGCGGCCGGGTATTGCGGATTGAAAGGCATTAAGAATAATATTCGAAAAGGTTCGCCCCAGTAGCTGTTCATCGCCTTGGATGAAAGCATCCTTCAAAGCGGTAGTAAATACCAGGTCACCAGACTGACTGTGCAAAAGCACAATCCGTCTCACCAAAGAAACCAACTCAAGGCGTTGAATAACCGGCTCCGGCATTTTCGCAAAGGTGCTAAAGGACGAAGCGATATCATTCAATGAATCGACCTGCGTTAGCAGAGAAAATATCGCTTTTTCCGTCTTCTCTTGCGTATTGGTCTCCGCCTGCACTGACCGCTGGAGCTGCTGTAATGTCAACTTCATCGGTGTCAATGGATTCTTGATCTCATGCGCCACCTGTTGCGCAATCTCGCGCCAGGTACGCTCGCGTTGCGTTTGCTCCAACTCGGCTTTGCTTTCGCTGAGTTTAAAAAGCATCTGATTGTATTCTTTCACCATTAGGCCAATCTCGTCATCCGCTTTCCATTTCAGTGGCTGATTTATTTTAGTAAGTGACGTTCGCTGCAACGATTGTGTGATAAATTTCAACGGAAAAGTTAGCCATAGTGAAACAAAATATGATAAGATCACCAGCGCAATAAAAATAAGCGCAAAAATATTCAGGATGTTAGCGAGAATATTGATCTGCACTTTCTCCATCAAATGTCCGGATTGAAAAAAGGGTATTCCTAAGATTCCAATGAGCTCGCCGGTAAGGGGAGCTTTTAATGCTGCATAGGAAACAGAATACTCAAGTGTGCCAACGCGCTCAGTTTCAATCATCACATTTTCACCTCGTCTTATTTTGCGTAGCGCATCAGCATTGATAAAGGTAGATACTAAATTGTTTTCAAAAATCTGAGGTTGACTCGTTGCCAGTAATGCGCCTTCAGCGTTGTAGACATTAGCATCCAGCTTTGTGAGTTTAGCCAGGTCTGTTAATTGGTTCTCGAAACTTACAGCGCTTTCCTGGTTGCCGCTCAAATAATCATCCAACTGCGCAGACAGTTGCCCACCAAACGATTCAGCCTTGCTCAGATACTCTTCGTCAAGCTGGTTCTGGGAAGAGTGATTGGTAAGATTAAGTGTTGTCACGCTGACTAAAATCAGGGGTAGAAAAAAGGCCAGATTGAGTAAGAGCTGTATGCGCGCAGAAAAATATAGTTTCTCACCACCAAGATAGTTGACTATCCCCTGGGCCACCAAAAAGATCAATATGATAGCCAACCCCAGCACTAGCAAAAAGGAAAAGTTTGCGAGCGTATAGGTCCGCGAAAGTTCTGGTGAAGACACAACCGCGACACGATCATTTTCATCTTCCTGGGCAATATGCACAAAACCTGATGCGGTGACACCCTTCCTGTACAAATCCGGGTCGCCAAGCAGGTCCCTGTAAAAAGAGAGCTCATAATTGAATTTTCCAGCACTGAACAGCATTGAAGAACTCGAAAAGACAGCGTAACTAATATCTTGTGCATGATAAAACTGCTGAAAACTGTTATCAACCAATAGCTCCGGATAAACATTTTCCGGGATAATCTTCTTTAAGGAAAGCTCCAGCATGACGTATCCGACCGTGGAACTGGATCGCAGAATAGGAATCTTTACCAGATATTTTTGGGCTATATCCCGGGAAGGGCTCTTCACAAAGTACACACCATCCATAGGGGTTCGGAACGCATCTGTGTCATAGCGGTCAACGAACTCTGACAGCGTAGCGGCTGATCGATTATTCAGCGGCTCACCTGTCGACCCAAACAGAAAAATTTCAACATCGTACTTATTGAAGTAGGTAGGCAAGAATACTTGCCTTATTTTCTGCCGGATGGCATCGCGATTTAAGAAAGGCGTATTAATCCTTGTCTGTATAAAAACATCGTTGGCAATTTTTATTGCTGTTTCATGAAGCAAATATTCACCAAAAATATCCCGATCGATCAGGAAATCATCTGCAAATTTAAACTGGTTATTGATCTTTTCCTGGCGGCTAAAATATTGAATGCCGTACGCACCGTTGGATGACAGAAAAAAAATAGCGATAAATAGGTATGAAAAGGTCGCAAAGGTAAGTCGTTTTAATCCGGCATAAAGTTTCAGGGAATAGACTATAAAAAAGTATCCACTCCCAAGAACTAGCGAAGAAGCATACTGCTGCCCCAGCAACGTATTGATTAAGGCAAATACCACCATGGCTATTAGGAATGAAAAGATTACTCGACCCCTTTTACCATCAGCGACCATCAACCGAATGAATGTATGGGCGAACAAAAAGGAACACACACCCGAAAGCAGTACAACGGCTATCGCAACTATCCGTATGTTATCAAAATCCAATGACCTGGAGATATCCAACGGAATTGTCGAATTATTGTACAACGTCTGGATTACGATGAAGGGAAATAGGATGGCGTATAAAATACAGACGCCAGTCAAGATGGATAATAGCCAGGACACAAAGTTACCCCGGTACAGGTATTGAAATATTCCAAACCGATGGTAATTCTTAAACAAGTAAAAGCACAATAGGACAATCGCCAACATGTTTAGGAAAAGATCGCCCAGGGAAGGATTCAAGGGTGAGGAGGCAAAAACCTGGGCATTAAAAAGACCAGTCGGATAAAGTGCGTTGGGGAAACTAAGCCTAATCATGAGCAGCCGTAAGCCGTGGAGGAATACGTAGAGAAAAACAAACCCGATTACAGGATATTTTACTTTCCTCAGCATCCCGTTCACAAACATGGTCAACAGCACAATGGAAATACTGAAAAATAATACGGCCAGGCGTTGTATCTGCTGATGGACAGGAAGCGCATCGACAAGAAAGCTTATCCTGAAAGGGACATTGGCCCTGCACACAGACCACGACGCCAAGACTCGAGTTTGGTTCAAGAATGCTGATATTACCAGATGGAAAAATATTTGGATTCCACCATGTGCTAAGGTAATTGTTGGAAATATTGAATTTCCTGTACAGCGGTATAATGGCCACCAAATACTCTGACGAGCTGATGCGCCATTTTTTTGCCAAGTAATCTCCATTTCCAGCCTTCAGTAATTTTAACTTAAAAGTATCCGCAACAGACGCCACCGAGGGTACAAACCGATTGTCTGACCAGGAAATTACGTGTTGTTCGTCGAAGACAAAAAAGGAATGTGTGCTTTGCGAAATATCGCGTTCCGCGCTTTGCTGAAATTGACTCAGCAGTGATTTGGCGTCCTTGTCGATGGCGGCCAGTTCTTCATTGAGGTATGAGGCAAGTTTATTGGTCCGGCTTTGCGGTGAATACGGGCGGCTTAAGAAATAAGACGCAAGTAACCCAGCAAACAGGAACAGCAAACAAGCACCTAAAAGTATTGAAGACTTTAATCTCAAAAGCCGATCAAGGTATAATGATCAATAAAGTTAACAAATTACTTTGGTTGCGACAGTTGGGGGTTGTATTTGATCCCTCCAAATAGAAGAAGATAAAAAATACGAGAATAACGATAGTTCAATGGCGCCAGCAATACCATCACACTGACGATTACCCCTACGTAAACCCACTCCGATGGATCTCCAGCCGCATAAATCGTGACGCCAAGGATTACCAACACGGCAACGGTAAACGCATACCCCACGTACATTGCTCCCTGGTAAAACCCCGGTTC
Organism: uncultured Bacteroidota bacterium; assembly: GCA_963714945.1. Lineage (GTDB taxonomy): Bacteria > Bacteroidota > Bacteroidia > Cytophagales > Cyclobacteriaceae > Chryseolinea. Next base: position 17,849 of record CAVQQL010000026.1, read on the forward strand.
CGGCTCCAGTCTTACACGACAGTGCGGGCAGGCTTCGTTCATGATATTAAATTTTGAAATCCTGCTGATTGGATACGTGAAAATGGCACCTTCCCGGCACCTTGGACACCTACCGTACAGTAGGGCCTCGCCGTAGCTGTGTTTGCGCATTCTTGCTTGATTTATACCACAAATATCCGATTACAATCACCGCCAGATAAGGCATTGAGAGCAGGTACAGAATTCCGGTATTAATTCCTGCTGCGATTCCCGGATCGCCATTCGAAAAATTATTCTCCAATGTAGAACGACACATTGCACATTGTGCAAGGCTCTGGTTAACAATACCAGCCGTCAGCATTAAACCGAGTAGTAGGATCTTTTTCATTTCAACACGGAAATTAGTCATAAGATAAGTACTTATGGGTAATAGGGACTGATCATAAAGTATATTATTACACCTGTAATTGCAACGTAAAGCCATACCGGAAACGTAATTCTCGCAAGCGACTTGTGCCTCACGAAGTCTCCCTGCCACGCTCTTAAATAGGTAAACAAGACCACAGGAATAACACCAATAGACAGCAAAATGTGCGTGATCAGGATAAAATAATATACGTACCGTATCGCCCCTTGCCCACCGAAGGCTGTCGAATCACTGGTCATGTGGTACAGTACATAAAGTACCAGAAACAGTGCGGAAAGTACCATGCACGTTTTCATTAGTCGTTCATGGCGTTTCCTGATGACCGTTCCTTATAGAAATTATAGCCGCCATAAGCAACACGGCAGTTATACCATTAATCGCTGCGTATATTGGAGGAAGCAAATTCAGGTTATATCCAGGCACTTTTACGCCAAAAAGGATCGCTACAGCCAAAGGTATTAGAACAGAAACGACGACAATCGCCCTTCGGTATTTTCTTGTCTTTTCGGTGTCAATATCATTGCCCTCCATTGCAGAATGAGTACGTTAAAATTTAGCAAATTGGACTAATCCTTTAATACTTAAACTTGGCAACCTCCTAATACTGCTTTAAAATGATGCTTAGCTCTGTTAAAAGTCTGTCCATTTCTTCACGGCTTGCAGATTCATATTGCCCTCTGATCATTCCCTTACTATCCAACAAAACTAAGTCGAAAGGGTTATACAAGAAAAAAATGCAGTTCTTCCAATACCGGGCTTTGTCGTCATCTGGCAGCTGCAGCACACCAACTGGGAATTGTTCAAATTCTGTGTCTATGCGGTTCAAGTTGATTCGAAGATTCATTTGTCATTTCTCCAACATAGACGATGACGAGACTATCATTATCAAAGGGTAGTTGCACCTTTATACTGTCGGGAATATGATAGGGTATCGCGCGAATGGGCTGGCAACCTTCGCGACTTGCCGGCGGTACATCAACATACAACGGTGTTACCGCAAATTCATTCTTTCCAAAGAATTTGAGAAAAAGAAAGATACAAACGGGTAGGATTAACGCGAGAAAAAGAAAGACTGCTTTTTGTTGTTTCATACGATTCACCTCAACCCAAACCCATCCAGGATAATATCAAAAAAGGGGCTTAAGTCTTCACTCAAGCCCCATTTGTCTGGCTGGGTAACCAGCCCTTATAGCCGCAAATCAGAAATCGTAATGCCCTCATAAATAAAGGCAACGAGCATCCAGATCACAAAAGTCAATGGAATGAGGATAGACCAAAACAGGACTTTTACTTCATAGCGCAAATGCATGAATTCACCCACAATGTAACTCGCTTTGACAATGGTCAAACCAATAAAAATAGCCGTTTTCAGCGGTCCATGATGCATCGTGAAGGCAATCAAGAATTCGACGGCCGTTACGGCGCCCAGAATTGCGGCTACGGTCCAAAGCTTCTTGATTTTTTCCTTATCCGGGGGCAATACATTTACCGGTATGTTGTCTTCAGCGTGATCCATGGCTATTTTTTTTGAAATTAATCAACTTGAAAATTAAACGAGATAGAAGAAAGTAAATACAAATACCCATACCAGGTCAACAAAGTGCCAGTACAAGCCAACTTTCTCGACCATCTCGTAGTGACCTCTTCTATCGTAGGTACCCATCACCGTGTTGTAGTAAATAAGGAAATTCAGACAAACCCCGCTAAATACGTGAAAGCCATGAAATCCTGTAATAAAAAAGAAGAATGCCGCAAAATCAGGCGGGCCATATTGATTGTGGGCCAGGTTTGCGCCGAAGAAAGTAGTTCCTTCCGCTACTGCTTTTCCTGTCTCTGCGCCATGAATGAAGTGAGACCATTCCCAGGCCTGGCAGCTTAGAAACGCTAGTCCGCCCAGTATAGTCCAAAGCATCCACTTTTCAACCGCCTTGCGATCCATGCGATGACCCGCCTCAACCGCCAGCACCATGGTTACGCTACTCATGATGAGGATAAAGGTCATAATACCCACAAATACGAGCGGCGCGGTAAGACCGTGCAGAAATGGCACCGCTTCAAACACCTTCTCGGGAATGGGCCAATATGCCTGGGAGAATGTAAATGCATCTACAGCTCCCTGATATGCCTGATGGGAAGAACGCACCAAGCCATACGTTACCAGCAATGCTGAGAAAGTAAACGCATCGGACAATAAAAAGAACCACATCATGAGCTTGCCGTAGCTGACGCCCATCGGTGACACCCCACCGTCCCATTCGCCCCTTCCCGGAGCTGCTGCTGTACTTGCCATAGGTAAGTTATTCGTTATTTGTAATCTGTCTTGGGTGTGTTAACTGTTCGTGTGTGATTGATCAGTGCGTATTTTGCTATTACCGGTTCAATAATAGAAAAACAAATAAATATAGCCAAAGTACATCCAAAAAATGCCAATAGGTAGCACACATTTCTATCTGCGCGAGGCTCTTGGCATGCACCTTATATCGAAATGCCGCCACCAACACGATAAGTAAAAAAACAATACCGCCAATGATGTGCATTCCATGCAAGCCTGAAATGACGTAAACAAAGGACCCAGACGGGTTGCCAACAAAATATACGTTGCGTTTCACAAGCTCGCCCCAGGCCATGAACTGACCAATCAGAAATGCAAGGCCCAATACCATCGTAATACTGATTGCAATCTTTGTTCCCTCCAGATCATCCTTTTTCGCCATAAGGTAGGCCCAGTGCATGGTACCACTACTAACCATGATTATTACCGATGTGATCCAAAATAGATCTGGAAGCTCAAAAAGCATCCAGTTCCCATCCGACTGGCGTACTATGTAAGCACTGGTCAGGGAGGCAAAAATCATAACGACGCTGGCAATAAACAGCCATAATGCAAACTTCTTGGGATGCATCGCCAGTGGCTTATTTGCTTCTTCTATTATTTTTATTTCAGCTGCCATAACTATTATTATAAGTATTCAACCCTTCCATCAGACTTTATCCAATAAGTACGCAATTTGAACAATTGGCAAATAGAGGAAAGACGCGAACATAATCTTCAATGCAGACTTTCGGTCTCCCGATTTCATCAACGAGAATGTCAATGCAAAAAACAACACACCACAAATCGTGGCCACAATAGCAGAATTGATTCCCGTAATGCCAAATGTGGCAGGCAGAAGTCCCAGTGGGATGAGAAACATTGTATAAATCATGATCTGCACAGCCGTGTTTAAGTCTTTCTGGCCACCGGATGGAAGGAGCTTAAACCCTGCTTTTTTATAATCATCGTCTGCTACCCACGCGATGGCCCAAAAGTGTGGAAATTGCCAAATGAACTGAATCCCAAAGATAATTAATGCTTCATAGGATATCACACCGGTCGCCGCTGTCCAACCGAGTAACGGGGGAAGCGCACCGGGGATAGCACCAACAAACACAGCAATTGGTCCAACACGTTTCAGTGGCGTATAAACAAAAGCGTAAAGAAGCATTGAAACCACTGAAAGAAGGGTCGTCAGGTAATTAGTGTACCGCAACAAGATTAACACCCCAGCCACCAAACAGACTGTCGCTACCATAACAGCTTCGGTAACAGAAACACGGTGCGTCGGGAGTGGTCGTTTCATCGTGCGAACCATCAGTTTGTCCAAATCTTTCTCGATAATCTGATTGATCGTAACAGCAGCGCCTGACAGAAAAAACCCACCAAGGAAAAGCATGCACAGCGCAAACCAATTAACCTGCGGGGAGGCTAGAACAAAACCGAAAGTACAGGAAAATGCTACCAGAAATGAAAGTCGAAATTTCAATAACTCCCAAAAGGCTTTTCCTTTCGCAATACCGAAAGTAATTCCTGTTAAACCGCTAATTTGACTTACCATCATAGTTTACGAGAATGCCACTTCTTCACTTCTCTTGAGCTTCAATAAAAACAAAAACTGCACGCCAAAAGTTATCGTAGCCAGCAGCAAATGAACCGGTTGAAAGACTGGGGGTACACCAAAATAGGCCATTCCAATACCCGTCAGAATTGTTCCCAAAATTAGCAGGATTAGGGTAAGCACGAAACGTTTTGAACCCTCAGTTGCGCGTAATTTCACGAACAGTCCAGCATGCACAATCAGTACAATCCAGGAGAATGATCGATGAATGATAAATTCAATACCCAGGTTAGCGATCCAGACTTCGCGGGGGAGTTCGTTGGCAACCCGATCGACAGCTTCCCGCACCTGCGTGCCCAATAAAATTTGCACCAGCAATACGGCCATTGCCGCAATCAACAACCAGAAACCGACTGGAGAGGCAATCTTGGCACTGTAGCTGCTTTGATGCACCAGTACGATAAGCAATGCGACGATTGCCAACGCCAGAAACATGTGAATGGATATTGTCCATGGCGTAAGATTCGTTGACACCACTATGGAACCTATCCATCCCTGAAAACCCACTAATAAAAATGCGGCCAGCGCAACAAGGGTTAGCTTTCGTTCGGTTTTCCAGTACCGTATTGATGTAACAAAAACCGCGAAAATCAGGAATCCAATGACGGCGCCAATGAGCCGGTTGATATATTCGATCCATGTTTTAACCGGATTAAAGTCGTTCTCCTGAAGCACAGCAGGATCGTTCACTATGCTTGAAGCCGTTGTTGACATACCAATGGCCTGTAAATACTTTGCAAAACGCAAATTCTTCCTTTCCCGGTTGGCTGCATAGATTTCTTTGTAGTTATCAGGCAATTCTGCAACGGTGGTTGGTGGGATCCAACGACCGAAACATTTCGGCCAGTCCGGACATCCCATTCCTGAACCTGTGCTGCGAACAATTCCACCCACAAGGATTAAAATGTAGACCGCAACAAGGGTAGAAAACAAAAGCCTGCGAAATGATCTCATAGCTTTTTCCGCTGCGCCGTTATACGATTTTCAAAAAATCAAAGTTCAACGCTATGACCCCGACTTCATCGAACCCTGAGGTTGGGTTGAGTGGCCTAATGTTTATCGCTTTCTATTACGATAGCCCCGTCTCCATCAGAAGTTCCTTCCAACCTGATCAACTCATTTTCATGAGGCAAGTTAGATTCCGGAGTTTCAGAAAAAGGAATATGTTGTGGAATATAATCTTCTTTTGCTCCCGGCTTGCTATAGTCGTATGGCCAACGGTACACCGAAGGGATCTCTCCGACCCAGTTGCCATGACCTGGATGAAGTGGCGTGGTCCACTCAAGGGTATTCGATTCCCACGGATTCGCTGGAGCAACTCGACCACGGAAGATACTGTAGAAGAAGTTGAACAAAAAGATGAACTGAGCAGACAAGGTTACGATAGCGGCTACACTCACGAGCATATTTAAATCTGTAAAGCCGCTGAACGTTTCAAAGTTTGTCCATGAGTAGTATCTTCTTGGGAAGCCGGCTATACCGATGTAATGCATCGGGAAGAATACCAGGTATACGCCGACAAAAGTCAACCAAAAGTGGATGTAACCGAGTTTATGATCCATCATCCTGCCAAACATTTTCGGGAACCAGTGATATACTCCCGCCATCATGCCAAAGAATGAAGCACTCCCCATAACGAGGTGAAAGTGCGCAACCACAAAATAGGTGTCATGCAATTGAATATCAATAGCCGAGTTACCCAGGAAATATTCCCGTGATGCCGCCGGTAAGGAAAAAGGATACCAGACCGATAGAGAATAGCATCGCAGGTGTAAACCTGATGTTGCCCTTCCAAAGCGTGGTGACATAGTTAAATATCTTCACGGCAGAAGGAACGGCAATAATCAGTGTCAGCAACATAAATATTGAACCCAGGAATGGATTCATCCCTGTAACAAACATGTGATGCGCCCAAACGACAAAAGAAAGAATTGTAATGAACAGCATTGAACCAATCATCGCTTTATAACCAAAGATTGGCTTGCGGGAATTTGTGGCAATAATCTCGGACGAAAGTCCAAGCGCCGGCAGCAAAACGATATAAACCTCCGGGTGCCCTAAGAACCAAAACAAATGTTGGAACAATATTGGACTACCCCCATCGTGCGCCAATGCCTCGCCACCGATATAAATGTCAGACAAATAAAAGCTGGTTCCGAAACTGCGGTCAAATATCAACAAAAGGGCGGCGGCAAAAAGTACCGGAAATGAAAGCACCCCGATGATGGCAGTAAACAAAAAAGCCCATATCGTAAGCGGCATTCTCGTAAAAGACATTCCCCGGGTGCGCAGATTGATCACTGTCGTGATATAGTTTATTCCGCCTAATAAAGAACTTACAATAAACAAGGCCATGGCCACCAACCATAACGTCATTCCCAGGCCGGAGCCTTTTATGGCTTGCGGCAATGCGCTGAGTGGCGGATATATTGTCCAGCCTCCACCTGCTGGTCCTGTCTCCAGAAAAAGCGACGTGAACATTACCACACTGGACAAAAAGAAGAACCAGTACGACAACATATTCATAAATCCGGAAGCCATATCACGGGCGCCGATTTGCAGGGGAATAAGGAAATTGGAGAAAGTGCCGCTTAACCCTGCCGTGAGCACAAAAAACACCATAATCGTACCGTGCATGGTTACCAGGGCCAGGTAGAATTCAGGGTCAAGTTTTCCATCCGGCGTAATCCACCCACCCAATACGGGTTTCAACCAGTCCAGATTCATTCCGGGAAAACCCAGTTGCAAGCGAAAGATAACCGAAAGTGTACCGCCCAATAGCGCCCAGAAAATACCAGTAATGAGAAATTGCTTTGCAATTACCTTATGGTCTTCGCTAAAAATGTAGCTTCTTACAAAATTAGTCTCATGGTGCTCATGATCATCATGATCATCGTGACCATGAACATGCTGTTGTTTGTGAATATCTGTCGTTGCCATTTCTTTAGATCTTTGTTGACTACTTTATTCCTTGAGTTTTGCTACAGATGATCCAGGATCCTTTTGCATACCTGCGTTGATCATTGCTGCTTCTTGTAAGGCATTCGGTACCTTTTTCAGATAGTCCGGATTCTGCTTTAACCAGGCTTCTTGTGAAGCCTTCCATCGTTCATAGGTCTCCTGATCCTCTACCACCACCGCCATCTTCATCGAGAAGTGCCCTTTCCCACATACCTCAGTACAGGCCATTTCGTAATTGAAATTTGGATTTCCCAATTCATCACGCATCTGCGCAGTTGTTTTGGTGGCCGTAAACTTGAACTGCGTGGGCATTCCAGGCACGGCGTCCATCTTAAGTCTAAAGTGTGGCAAAAACACGCTGTGCAAAACATCCTTCGCCCTGATCTTCAGTAAAATTTCCTTATCCACCGGAAGATGTAGCTCGAGGGACTTAAAATCATCAAAAGAGTTTTTATCGGTAAGATCAAGGCCAAATTCATTGCCAAAATTGTCTATTAACTTATAGTTTACTTTTCCCAGTGTATTATCCTTGACACCAGGATAACGCACTGACCACGCAAACTGTTGACCGATCATCTCAATCACTTCAGCTTCTTTTGACGCCGGAGACGTGATATCATTCCACGCACGAAGACCGGTAAAAATTAAGACAGCCAAAACAATTGCCGGGATAATCGTCCAGGCCAACTCCAGGACATGACTATCTGGAAAGTATTTTGCCTTTTGCCCTTCTCGGTATTGATACTTGTAAATAAATATGAACATGACCACGCTAATGATCACAAACGCAACGACTGTAATAGCCATCGTCACCCAGAACAAGGTGTCAGTAATCTTACCGTGTTCAGAGGCGATCGGCAAATGGTAGGAGTCAAAATGAACAACTGAATACCAAAAGAACCATCCAAGGCTTCCGACCATGAAAACGATAAATAGCGCAGCATTTATTTTGTTCGCAGAACTACCTTTCTCATTACCCGCGTCTCCCTTTGCAATACTGACCAGGCTGCTAACTCTGAAAATCATGTATAAGATTGCCAGAATCAGAACGACACCAATAGAAATTACCAAACTCATCATATCAGTTCTAAGAATTAAATGTGGTGATGAAGACTTTCTTGTAACATAGGATCATTCTTGCCAAACAATGGCATTTTGGATAAATTACTTAACACTACCAGCAGAAAGGCCGACAGGAAGATTAGTCCAACACCAATCTCCATAAATCCAACGCCTCCGTCATGCTGCATTACGCCTGGCGTCACCATGTTGTAGAAGTCAAACCAATGACCAATAATTATAATGGGACAAACCAACTTCAAGGTTGATAATTGGCGCTTCGCATCTCTTGTCATTAACAACAACAGCGGCAGTGCAAAGTTTAAGATTATATTCAAATAGAATATCCAACTATAGGGACTGGTCCCCATGCGCTCAACGAAATAGATTGATTCTTCAGGAATGTTTGCATAGTAGATCAATAAAAATTGACTAAACCAGATGTATGTCCAGAAAATTGAAAATGCAAATATGAATTTTCCGAGGTCGTGCAGGTGGTTTGCGTTGACAATCTTCAAATATCCCGCTTCCTTTAAATACACGACAATTAAGGTAATCGCCGCCAGGCCTGTTACCCACCAACTTGCAAAAACATACCAGCCAACCATCGTACTAAACCAATGCGTGTCTATGCTCATGACCCAATCCCATGCCGCTACGGAAGAACTTATACCAAAAAATATCAGAAATACGGTTGATAGAACCTGATTTTTGTGCCAGTATGAAGTTGAGGGATCGAGATCTTCTGCCAACATGTTTTTGCGTATTTGGGTTAGGAACCAAAACCAAACGCCAAAGAACAATACCATCCGGAAAATGAAAAACAAGGGAAAACTTCCACCTGCCAGCGGCCAGAAGAAGAAAGGGGCTTTATCGGCAATGATTTTATCATATTCCAGGTTCACTCCACCATTTGGCAAAACCTCATCATACAAGTAGCTGTGCGTCCAGTGGAAAATATCATGGCTGCTGAGAAACCAAAGCCCGAGCATCAGCAGACCGGCGATGGGTATCCATGCCCCCATAGCAAGTGCTACCCGCTTCACCCCTACGGACCACCCTGCCTGGGCAGCAAACTGTATGGCGACAAAGAAGAGTCCAATAATGCCCAATCCTGTGAAGAAAACATTGTGCATCCAAAGCGTGGCATAGAGCTTCTTCAACCATGTCGCTGTTCCTGCATGATGACCTTCAGCAGACTGCCCTTCCGACGCCGCACCATGTTGATCGGCACTGGCCACAAGTTCACTTGCCACAACCGATGCATGACCACCACCATGTTCCTCCTGGCTACCACTGTTCATGTCCAGTATCAGCCCAAGAATAAGCAATACTACCCCCACGGCCAGCAAAATATAGAGCTTCTTCTTCGTCTCTGGCTTGAACACATATTGATCTTCAGTAACTTCTGCTTGATGAGCCATTATTTTGTCGTTATCTGTTATCTGTTAAGCGTATTAAATTTACGCATATCTTATTTTTGAAGCGTCTTCACATACTTGGCAATCTTCCAGCGATCTTCTGGGCTTACCTGAGAGCCATGAGCCCACATCAGGTTCTTCCCATACGTAATCACGTGGAAAATATGACCTTCAGTAATATTTTTTAGCGCATCAGAATTATAATTGGGAATACCGTTATACTTTTCCGACACTTTTCCATTCCCCTCCCCTTTGGGGCCATGGCAATGATTACAATACATTTGGTATAAGACTTTCCCGTCTGCAACAACGGCAGCCGTTGAATCCAGCGGGTTCTTTAGTGTCTTCGACGCATAATCCAGGCTGTCTTTCGGGATTCTGTAGGGTAGCCAACCATTCTTATTTCTACTCACCGTATTCTCAGGCGCCTCACGCAAATTCATGCGGAAAGGGTTGAATTTGTTTGAGTTGTAAAACTCAGCATGACCATCTGGATAATCAATAGAGGTTAGCCATCTTCCGGCATCCTCATCTACGATTTGGGAATACGGTTCATAGGCTACCGAATGATACATGTTAGGAGCATATTCTGAGCCTTGGTTATCACCTCCTGCACCGCAAGAAGTCAACAATACAGCTGCTGATAAAAGTAAAATCAAACTCAATACAATGCGCATAATTGATATCCTGTTATTAATCAAAACTCTTTTCATTAACTTCAGAAGCACCGGCTGCTTTGAGTATGCTGGCGATTTCTTCTTTGTTCTTGTTCTTATTCAGATCCAGATCGATTGCCATGACGTGCTTGTCTTCCGTGCTGCGGATATCAAACTGACGCGGCCATTTATAAGGCTTTAAATCGCTGGCAATTAGGAACGTTGCGACCATTCCCAAGGAGGAAAGCAAGACGGTTAATTCAAACGTGACTGGAATAAAAGGTGGCAATGCAGCAAAGTTTTTACCCCCGATAATCATTGGCCAGTCATAGCCTAACATCCATATCTGCATGACCAAGCGCAATCGAGGTGCCCGTTATCCCAAACATGAAAGCTGCGATGGGCAGGCGGCTTCGCTTGTACCCCAATACTTCGTCAAGACCGTGGACAGGAAAGGGTGAAAACACTTCATGAATTTTCACACCACTTTGTCTTACAGCGGTAACACCACTGATGACAGCGTCTTCATCATCAAATACGCCTACTAAAAAGTTTTTATCTGCGTCCATTGTCTATATGTTTAGCACGACTACGAAACATCATTGAGGTGTGTCGTCAGTCTTTTTTTCAGAACCTACACTAATAATACTTTTTACTTCCGCCATATTGATCACCGGGAAGAACTTTGCGAAGAGCAAAAAAGCCCCGAAGAAAAATCCGACTGTAAACATAAACTGCCCTATGTCATACATCGTCGGGTGAAACATCGTCCAACTCGAAGGAACATAATCCCGGTGCAATGACGTGACGATAATGACGAAGCGCTCGAACCACATTCCAATATTTACGACAATCGAAAGAATGAAGGTCGCTGCAATACTTGTTCTTATTTTCTTGATCCAGAAAAGTTGTGGGGATACTACGTTGCAGGTCATCATCGACCAATATGCCCACGCATAGGGACCTTGAACCCGGTTATAAAATGCGTATCCCTCATATTCCACACCGGAGTACCAGGAGATAAATAATTCTGTTATGTACGCAATGCCCACAATTGACCCTGTTACGATGATGATGATATTCATCAGCTCAATGTGGTAGATAGTAATATAGTCCTCCAGCTTAAAGACGACACGCGTTATCAGCAGCAATGTCAATACCATTGCAAAACCAGAAAATATGGCGCCGGAAACGAAATATGGCGGGAAGATGGTAGTGTGCCACCCGGGTATCACGGATGTTGCAAAATCCATTGATACGATAGTGTGGACAGAAAGTACGAGCGGCGTAGATAACCCGGCGAGAATCAAGGCAACAGATTCGTATCGCATCCACGTCTTTGCTCCTCCTTGCCAGCCAAAGCTTAGCGCATTGTATATCAACGCGCGTATTTTATTCCCATGAACGACAGCCCGATCTCTGATTACGGCAAAATCTGGGATAAGCCCGATATACCAAAATACCAAGGACACCGTAAAATAGGTGGAGATGGCAAATACATCCCAAAGCAAAGGTGAATTAAAGTTCGGCCAAAGGGAACCAAATGTATTGGGTAAAGGCAATGTCCAATAAAAACCCAACCAAAGGCGACCCATGTGCATTAATGGGAAAGTCGCAGCACAAATAACAGCGAAGATGGTCATCGCTTCTGCCGCTCTGTTAATTGACATTCTCCACCGCTGCCTGAACAATAACAAAATCGCCGAGATCAGTGTCCCTGCGTGTCCAATACCTACCCACCAGACGAAGTTTGTAATATCCCACGCCCAGCCTACCGTTTTATTCAATCCCCATACCCCTACTCCAGTCCACAACAAAACAACTGTGCAATAAAGCCCAAAACTTAAGAAAGCCATCGCGACAGCAAAAGCCGACCACCACAACGGCGTAGGCTTGCCCTCCACCTGACGGCTAATGTCATGAGAAACATCCTTAACCGTTTTGCCACCGGTTACCAGAGGATCGCGAACTGCTGAACTTATCTGCATGTTAATGTAAAAAGTTTAATCGTTATCTACTTATAGTCTGCTCATTTGCCAGCTGTCTAACCCCTTTGGTTTCCCAGAGAAAGCCCATGCCGTTTTAAGCTTTCGTTGCTTCTTTGTTTCTCACTTTTGTTAAATACCAGATGTTCGGCTTCACGCCGATTTCCTCCAGCACCTGATAGGCTCGTGGATTGTCGGCGATTTTGTCAATACGATGCGGATGCTTCTCATCCAACGGTCTGATTTTTAACAGTTTAGATAATTTACTTTTAGGATTGTTAATATCGCCAAACACGATTGCGCCAGTCGCGCAAGAAGCCTGACAAGCCGTTACAACCTCATCATCGTTCATCGGTCTTCTCTCTTTTTTAGCAGTCAACTTGCCTTGCTGAATGCGTTGAACGCAGAAAGAACATTTCTCCATTACCCCACGTGAGCGTACGGTAACATCGGGGTTCAATACCATCTTGCCTAAAGTCGTATTCATCGCCGGATTTGACGATGCGAACTGATCATTGTCGTGCAGCTTAAACCAATTGAATCGTCTTACCTTATAGGGGCAGTTGTTTGCACAATAGCGCGTACCAATACAACGGTTGTACGTCATTTGATTCAGTCCCTCAGTACTGTGTGTTGTCGCCGCAACCGGACATACGGTTTCGCATGGCGCATTATTGCAATGCTGGCACAGCATAGGCTGAAAGATCACTTCAGGATTTGCTGATGCTTCTTCAATACCTCTCCAATCATCAGCGGGAGCATCACTGCTATAATATCGATCAATCCGCAACCAATGCATTTCCCGGCGATTGATCACTTCCTCGCGGCCAACCAGGGCAACGTTATTTTCGACGTTACAAGCCACAACACAAGCACCACATCCGATACAAGTGTTCAAATCGATTGCCATGCCCCAATGATGGTCCTTGTATTCATGACCTCTCCAAAGCGACACCGCTCCAGGGTCAACCTTATGCTGTGGATCTGACCAAGTAGAGACTTTTGGATGAAATCCGCGATCCCAGTTTTTCTCTTTGAAATTGCTTAACGAAGTCTCTTGTATAATTGTCTGACGGCCCATGAAAGTATTGTGGGTCTGCGTTTGGGCAATCTGAAAAGTCTCTTCCGTTTTTTCAAACTTCACCCCGCTCAGACTATAACACCATGAACCATTGACCATGGTTACCAGCGGATATGCGTTCTGCCCGATTCCATCAGCCACCTTCCCGGCCTTCGTTCTGCCATACCCAAGGGCAACACCAATAGTTCCCGGTGTTTGTCCGGGTTGAACGAGCGCAGGGAGTTTTAAAGTTTTACCATTTACAGCGATCGAAAAATACTTTGTAAAGCTTTCAGCAAAATTAATGTCGGCAGCGTCTGCCGGCGATACGGTTACATAATGATCCCAAACAGCTTTTGTAATGGGGTCTGGAAGTTCTTGCAGTAACGGATTGTTCGCCTGAGATCCGTTTCCAAGTGCTCCACTTTCATATATGACAAGTTCAAAGCCTTCAGATTTGTAATTGCGAACAATCGCGCTGCGCAGCAGCTTGCACGTCACCTGCAAAGGACAAAATCGCAGGCTCTTCTACTGTTGACGGCAACTCCAAAACGCCGTCGTATAAGCATTTGTCCCAGAAACTCTGAAAATCAGCTGTCTGGTCTTTATAGAACCAGGTTCTCCAATTATTTTTTACGAAATGGAAATAATCAACATTGGATTCACCAGCCCAGATCATAAAGCTTTCCTGGGCTGCGCGCGACTTGAAGATCGGTGTGATAGCGGGTTGCGCCAGGCTAAAATGATTCTTCTTGGGCTCGGCGTCATTCCACGCCTCAAGGAAATGATGGTCTGGAGCCTGATAATTTGTCAATGTACCCGTCTCCTCTTCTTTGTATCCAGTTGATAATGTCAGCGATACTTTCTTAATGGCCGCGGCAAGTTTATCGCCCATTGGGTGATCATAAACGGGATTGCAGTTATAAAAAATTACAGCATCAAGTTTGCCGCCGACAGCATCGTTGATAAACGACGCCATAGCCTCATCATCTCCCTGCCGGTAATTCACTGGCGCATCGATCAAAATCGTAGAACCGTAACTGCCCAACATATCGTTTATTCCATTGACCAATACCTGAATAGCCTTGTCATTCGAGCCGGCGACAACCAATGCTTCACCCCGACTTGCCCACAGGTCATCTGCTGCTTTGGCGATAATTGGCCTTTCAAGTCCTCCCGAAAGATTTGGTCTTCCCGCTTTGCTTGCAATCGAATTGTAGAGCTGAATGACCACGGCACCCTCTTCTGAAGGTTTAATTTGGGTCCGGTGGTCTGCATTCGCGCCTGTAATCGAAAGAATAGACTCAAACTGATAATGGCGCGACATGTCCTTCTTGTCTTCATTCACCTCCCTTGTGTGCGCATACTGTTTAGTGAATTCAACGGGCGCAATCCAAGATCCTAGAAAGTCAGCGGCGATGCTTACGATAGTACGCGCCTTACTAAAATCGTAGGAAGGAACTGAGCGTGAACCAAAAGATTCTTCGTTGGCTTTTGACAACCCGTATTGTGAGGCTTGATCGTATTGAATGTGTTCTGTGGTCGGATACTTTGCCTTGAACAGCGCTAATGCCGCCCTTGTGCTGGGGCTCAATACAGAGTTACTGACAACGCGTATTTGGCCTGCCTTGGCAGCGATTGTCCCCAGCTTTCGTAACAATTTGATTGTCAAGATCTTCCCAAGATATTTTGTCTTTACCAATCTTCGGTCCGCGCAATCTTGCATTGTCGTACAACGAAAGTACGGAAGCCTCAACTTGTGCGCCAGTTCCACCTCTTGACACTGAAGAAAGTGCATTTCCCTCAATCTTAATGGGCCTACCTTCTCTGGTCTTTACTACAATACTGCAATAATCTCCACCGTTCGTGTAGGTGGATGCGTAGTAATTCGCAATGCTTGGATCTATATCGATTGGCTTGTTAACGTAAGGGATAGCCTTCCGGATTGGAGCTTCACACGCGGCCAATGCCACGGCTGACACGCCAAAGCCCATCATCTTCAAGAAATCTCTGCGAGAATGCCCTGGATCTTCTTCGGGATCAGGCTGCTGCGGAAATTCATGGTGAGCATGCTTTACAAACTCCGGACTATTCGCCAATTGCTCAATCCCTTTCCAGTATATCTTTTTTGATTCTTCCATAAATCGTTTATAGCGACTCGTTGACTCTAAATTATTTGATATCTAATAGTGACACTTTGCACATTCCAAACCACCAATGCCCTCAACCTTCAGTGGCGTTTTACTAACTTTATTATGAAGCTCAACAAGGTTATCATAATACGCGTTGCCCTTTGTATTTACATCTGTCTTGCGGTGGCAGTCGATGCACCAGCCCATAGTCAATAATGAGTGCTGCCGAACGACATCCATCGTTTCAATCGGCCCATGGCAGGTTTGGCACTCTAATCCGGCCACATTTACGTGCTGCGAATGGTTGAAATAGGCTAAATCAGGCAGATTGTGGATACGTACCCATTCGATTGGCTTTTTGTTATCCCAAGCAGCAACAATCTTTGCAATCTCGCCTTCACCGGTAATGGTACCTTGCCTGATCTGGTTATGGCAATTCATACAAATATTCACGGAGGGTATAGTCGCGCTCTTCCCTTTCATCACACCAGTGTGACAATACTTACAATCTATTTCATACTGCCCAGCGTGGATTTTATGTGAGAATGCAATAGGTTGCTTTGGTGCATATCCCTGTTGAACCCCAACAGAATACAATCCGTTTATTATAGCTTTGAAGCCCAACGCACCTACCAGAAAAACTACAATAAAAATAAATCCAGAACTTCTTGATATGGAACCAATGGTAATAGGTGAATGGATGATTTCTTTGTCCTCTTCAGAAAGTTCTTTTTGATCCAGGAATCGCTTGAGGGCAGAGACCAGAAAACCCAATATTACCAGCAGCAATACCAGGATAAGCACCATGCCAATTAGAATAAGGTTCAAGTAAGCAGACTGCTGTCCTCCTTCTTCTGAGGCTTGCCCACCTGCCGCTGGCACGGCTGCAACTTCTGGTCCTTTTTCCGTCTCTGCTTGAATATAGGCCAACACGTTCATGATGTCCTCGTCCTTCAGGGTCGTGAAAGAGGTCATCTGCGTTTTGTTATACTCATTGTACAGCTTATTGGCATATTCGTCGCCACCGGCAATAACACCTGCAGAATTCTTGATAAAGGATTTTATCCAGTCAATCGACGGCGCCCGATCGTAAACATTGGCCAGCGCTGGCCCGATTAGTTTTTGATGAACCCGGTGGCAAGTCTTACAGTTCGCATTAAACAATGACTCTCCAGCAGCTATGGCTGATGCTTCCTTGGAAATCTCCTGAGCGCGAGAATTGAAATTGAGTAGAGCGAAAACGAATACGACGGGAAGAAACTTGCAAGCGGAGGAGATAAAGTTTTTAGTCATGTTAGGTTCAGTGTCCGTTTTTCAAAACAAGTGGCACAAATCTACTATTGGAACTCATTTTTTCAAATTTATTTGCCGCGTTGCACAATAAATTATGCGGAAATGGCCGGCCGGCGCAAAGCGCATGAAAGGTACTTATCCGATGCATAGATGAACGTATTAAAAAGTAATTTAGAATGATTTTAAATTGAGCCGGGCATGGCATCAAGGCATTTTGGACCAACCTTCGTCAATTCCCAAACCGAACAAAGCGAAATCATACTTAACGGGATCAATAGGGTCCAATTTAATAAGACTTGATGTGAGCTCAACAGCCGTAAGCCAATCTGTCTGTTTTCTATTGATTAGTCTAAGCTTCCTCGCGACACGATCGACATGCAAGTCGCATGGACAAATGAGCTGGGCTGGTGAAATCTTCCTCCAAATCCCAAAATCAACACCGCAATTATCAGATCGAACCATCCACCGCAAATACATGTTCAAACGCTTACAGGTAGATTTTCTTTCCGGTGTGGCAATGTGCTTTTTTGTTCTTTTCGGGTGCGCGTCCAAGCTGAAGAAAAGGTTATGAAATTGAATTAGACCGCGTTCGACTGTTTTACCCCCAGCCTCATCAAAAAACGCGTCCTCAAGCGATTGATGGCGATCATAAAACCAACGCAAAAATGAGATAAAATAGAGCACATCGGTGGAATTGAATGTACGGTGCTTAAAGTCCTCAAACGCTTTCAAGTCGTTTTCTGTATGCTGGGAAATAAATTGATAGGGAGCATTGTCCATTCTCGTCAATAACTCATTACACTTTCGAACAATCGTCACGCGCTGGCCCCAGGCCAACGTGGCGGCAAAAAGACCAGCGATTTCGATATCCTGTCTCTTTGAATAGGCGTGCGGAATACCTATAGGATCAAGCGCTATAAAATCAGGTCGGTTGTAGTACGCAACTTTCTGATCAAGGAATTCCTTGAGCTCATTTGATTTCAATGTCCCTGAGATCGCCATGGAAACAATTTATGGCAAGATTAGTAAATTGAGAATCGAGAAGACCAGACTGAATTGATTTTAATTCGCATAATTGGTGGCCGCCCAAAGAAAATTCAACAGGTGATTTTTTTATAGTATTTTTCGCTTTCCTGTCGATTATTTACGAGGCTAAAACAGATCATGAAGATATTCAAAATAGTTGCGCTTGTGCTGGTGAGCACGGGCTTGATCTTTCTAGCGTTTGCAGGCATAACTTTTCCGCCGGTCATGGCAGGAATGGCTGCCAAGACGATGTGTTCATGTGTTTATGTAACCGGGCGCACACCCGAAAGCGTAAGAGCACGAGAACTGCAGGTATTTCCAGGTCTGGCCAATGCTCGATTGATCTTAATGATAACGACTCAACCGTTACCGCAAAAATACTCTGGAAAACAAGCAAAGCGATTTTCAGAAAAGGACTGGGATGCACTTTGCTGGCAACTTTGTCTGAGGAAGAAGTCAGGCGACAACATATCATCCTGCCGGGTCCCCCGCCACGTATGGATTCCTTGGACTGGCCATTAGGTGATGTCGTTTCTGATTCAGATTCTGCTGCCGTTGACTATTCAGCAATTGAAAAAGCGATTGCCGATGCATTCTTGGCGCGAGATCCAGACAAACCCATATTCAGCGCATGCCGTCATCGTCCTATACGATGGCAAGATCGTCGGTGAAAAGTACGGAGCAGGTTTTGATCAACACGCAATGCTTATGGGTTGGTCTATGACCAAAAGCATCACCAACGCGCTCGTCGGAGTATTGGTGGGAGAAGGAAAATTAAACATAGATGCACCGGCGCCTGTTCCGGAATGGCGGCAGGATGATCGGAAAAATATTACGTTAAATGATCTGCTACAGGCCAGCAGTGGCTTATCTTGGACTGAGTCCTACTTTATGCCGACTGCTGACTTTCATAACATGTTTATCCGTAGTGATGACAAGGCTGCCTACGCAAGCAGTCGAAAACTAAAGCACAAGCCCGGTGAATTCTTTCAATACTCCAGTGGGACTACCAATATCCTTTCCGGCATTATCAGGCGGACCGTGGGCGACGCTCAGTATTATAGGTTCCCCTACGAAAAACTCTTTTACAAAATCGGAATGACCAATACCCTTTTGGAGCCAGACCCCTCGGGTACATTTGTGGCTTCGTCTTATTGTTTTGCCACTGCCAGGGACTGGGCCCGCTTCGGGTTACTCTTTGGCAATGATGGTATTTCGAATGGTGAACGCATTCTTCCAGCGGGATGGGTGGCCTATAGCACCACAGCCGCAAACGCGACTGATAAGGGACAATACGGTGCGCAATGGTGGCTTAACTCCGGCGCCAAAAACAATGCTGCTGTTCGAACTTTTCCGGAACTTCCCCAGGATGCCTTTTGGGCCGATGGGTTTGAGGGACAATATGTTATGGTCATACCATCCAGAAAGCTTGTGATCGTGCGTTTGGGTGTGTCGCATTTTGGATCCCATTTCGAACAACTGGCAATGGAAGTTATTAAAGCAGTGCCAGAATGACGATTGGCGATGCCTTGACGACATACCACGGCGCATTTCCAACCTTTATACGAACAAGCGTGTCAAATAAGCCAGAAACAAGAAGACCAAGCAACCATTGAACACGTGAATCGCATCAAGTTCATCCTAACAACGCTTTTTCTGATACTCCTCGCAGCAGCGGCCGAACGGTCAAGATTTCGATGGGGATTCCATCTACTACTCGGCAATTTCTAAACCTGTACCAGGGAAACCGCACCCGATTGAAATCTTTAATGACACCAGCAGGTATGATGATGGCGTCCATTACTTTTTTAATGTGCAGGTCGGTCCGTTAATTGGCTGCAATGACTGCAGTTTGGGCAAAGAAGTGACATTTACGTCGTCGACCCTTCACGGGATCACGATCGGCAAAAAATTAAGAGCTGGCATTGGTGTCGGATTGGATTCCTACTATTCCTGGCAAACATTGCCGCTATTCGGAAGTGTCAGCTGGGATCTGATTGGCACCAAGAACACCCAAGCGGTATTTGTGCAGCTACAATACGGCTGGTCAATACTGGCCTGGCGAAAGGAACTTCCATGGGACTTTGGCTCCACCAATGTTGAAGGCGGAAGAATGGTATGCCCGCAGATCGGATACCGGATGAAGTACCATGATCTCAAAATATCGTTGTCGGTTGGCACTAAGTTCCAGCGGGTATATACCTATGTTGAAACACCCTCATATTATTACCTGGAAGACGGCACTGTCGTGCAGGGGTCTCCGAACAAAACTACCGTTAAGGAAGGTATGAACAGGCTCATGTTCGCGTTGACGGTCGGTTGGAAGTAATCATTCCGATCCAAATGCTGCGCTACTGAATGCTGTGGCGAATACCCGTAGAAACTTCCACCTATCTGCCGAAATCGTCCTGGACCCGGACAATATCATCTTCATCAGAAGGATTTTCCATATTCGTATGCTGCCATATTTCAGCAATCATACCCCATCCCTCCAACCCTACTAACCGATGCCGCTGGCCCTGGGGTAATCGAATAATCTCACCCATTGTCAGCTTATGCACCGGCCGTTCACTGTCATCCTCGCTCGTGACAACGCCGGCCATACCTGCAACCAGTTTCCAGATTTCGGCTCGCCTATCATGATATTGCCATGAAAGCCTTTTCCCAGCTTCTACAATGAGAATCTTTGGACTCAGTTTGCCGCTTATTCTTAAGGTTGACAATTCAATTCCAGGAAAATAAAGTTGGGCAAATTTCCCTGCCTGTGACTCGTCGAGGACAAAAAAACCACCCCACGGCCGGCTAAAATCTTTCGCGGCTATTGAAAAACCAAGTGCTGTCAAGTGCTCTTCTACGGTGGCCAATACCGAAGACTTATTACCTACTAATTTTAGTTCTGATTGCATAGCTATCTATTTTAATAATCCGAAAATCCTCACTTGTTTGATTTTTGGACGACACCCATTATCGTTTTTATTGCTGGTTGTCAGCCTCATATACTATTCCGCATTTTTGCCGTATACGATCCAGCGTTTCCATTAATAATATAGAATCACTGTAACGCATAACCGGGCTCTCGGTGCGGTTGGCTCTCAAACATTCCGCAACATGCCTGGCCTCATACTGGTAGCCGTATCCCGCCTCCTTGTGCACAGGCATTGCCTTTGGTGGATTGTTGCCCGCAACCAGGACAATATCGGACGTTGCATTATGAAACCTGCCATGCATGCGGATGTAGCCTTTCGTTCCGATGATTGTAGCTTCAACGGGCGTGTCCGCGGCGAGTGAAGCACTGAGCATGGCAAGTTCACCGTTCTTAAATTTTAGGGCCATGGCAATCTGCTCATCCACGTGGGTAGCATAAGGCTTCATCACCGCATTCACTTCCAGTGGTTTGCCCAACAACGTCACAGCCAAAAAGACGGGATAGATACCGATATCAAGCAAGGCCCCGCCACCCAGTTTGGGATCATATAAACGTTGTGGGGTTGGTTGTGCCGCCCGAAAACCAAAATCAGCATGGATCATTTTCAAGTCTCCAATTTCATCGGATTGGATAATTTCATTAAGCTTTTGGAACTGTGGCAAAAATTTTGTCCAGAATGCCTCCATCAAAAAAACATTATTCTTTTTTGCTGCATCAATCAACTCATTCACTTGGCGCACATTCAGGGCAAATGCCTTTTCACATAACACGGCCTTTTTGTGGTTCAGGCAAAGCAAAGCGTGTTCATGGTGAAAACCATGTGGCGTGGCGATATAGATGACATCCACTTCCGAACAGGTTACCAATGCTTCATAGGAATCGAAAGCAAAACGGGATGAATGCAACGCTGAAAATTCGATTGCCTTCTGGTGATCGCGCGAAGCGACGGCCACTAATGCTGCATCATCAACTAACCGAAGATCCGACGCAAACTTATTGGCTATCTTACCACATCCCAAAATCCCCCAGCGTATTTTTTCCATAGTATTGACTAATTAAATTATCTTTCAATTATCTACATTTCCTGGTGAAGGTATGAAAAGCAAAACTCATTTTCACTTTAAACAATTCTCTTTGCAACACGATCGGTGCGCCATGAAAGTGGGCACCGACAGCGTCTTGCTGGGTTGCTGGGCTAATGTGAAGCGCGCAAAAAATATCCTTGATATTGGCACTGGCTCAGGTGTTATTGCCCTAATAATGGCGCAGCGCACTGCCCGGGATAGCCAAATTGATGCCGTTGAAATCAGTACGCAGGATGCTGGTCAGGCACTCGAAAATATTCTGCAGTCACCTTGGCCTGACAAAATAGCGATTGAGAATATTTCAATTCAGGATTTTTTTCCAAATCGTTGTTATGATATCATCATTAGCAATCCACCCTATTTCAATAATAGTAAGGAACCACCCGATACCAGACGACTGCAAACACGTCACACCATTATGCTCACGTACGAAACGCTTATTTTGTCTGTGAGACGGTTACTTAAAACCGACGGAAGATTCAATATAATTCTTCCCTATGCTGAAGGCAACCAGTTCATAAGGCTGGCAGAAGAACACGAATTTTTCTGTACCCGTAAGTTCGGCTTTAGGACGCGCGCAGAAAAACCTATTGAGCGTTGGCTGCTGGAATTTTCTTATGATGAACAATCTCCGGAAGCCGGCGAAGTTTTGCACTATGCAAAAGGCATGGCTTGGTCTGACCAATACATTTCGCTCACACGCGACTTTTACCTCAAACTATAATTCCGCTTACAAAAAAACCGGCGATACCCTGACGCGCACTGGCTGCTTACGCGCATCATCACCGCATCGGTGATCCGGAGAATTCTTTTTTGTATCACCCTATGCCTAATCTTCCATTTTTGTTTTTAAACACATTTTCCCCAAGAAAGCCAACGCAACATTGTCATTATACAACCATACAACAGCCAATGCGCAGCAACCTCAACACCAATGCAAGGCCGCAATAGCGGTTCCAGTCCGTGTCTGACCCCTCCTGGTGCTTGCCGACTGCAACTTCGTTGAATCCTTCGATAATGATCGCGTCTTCATGCTGGCACCCGGAAAGCACGTGCTACTGTGATGAAGTCTACCTTTTGGTTGGATCCGTGGAAATAATTGTCCCTGACTATCAGTCCAGTACGCGGAAATAATTATTTGTTTAAACAAGTATTTAAGACCTGCACTATATTTGCATTTCAAAATAAAACATAAATACACCCATATGAGAAGAACAAACACACTACTTGCATTGCTGCTCATTTCGAGCAGCACATTCGCGCAAGGCACCTGGACACTGGACAAAGCGCATACAAAAATTGGATTCAACGTAATCCATATGGTTGTTTCTGAAGTAGAAGGACATTTTAAAGATTTTGATGGTACCGTCGTCAGCAAGACTGAGGATTTTGACGGTGCAGAAGTGTCATTTACGGCGAAAACCGAGTCTGTAGAAACTGACAATGAAAGGCGAAACAACCACCTCAAATCACCTGATTTTTTTGACGCCGCCAATTATCCTGAGATAACATTCAAGGGAAATCTTGCAAAACAAGGTGGTAAGTACAAACTCAACGGCGATTTTACCATTCGCGGTGTAACGAAAAAAGTAAGCTTTGATGTCGCGTATGGCGGGATTCTCGATACCGGTCGTGGGCAGAAGGCCGGTTTTAAGATCAGCGGCACCGTGAATCGAAGAGATTATGGATTAGAATGGGACAGCACAGTTCCGACAGGAGAGCTGGTGGTCGCCGACCAAGTTGAGATTGTTTGCAAAATTGAAGCGAATAAATCTTAATATAGAACCCCGGAAATCAAATTCCGGGGTTATTGTTCTAAAATGAAGATAGAAGAGGAAATAAAGCAGCCGAAATTCATAAATGCACATCAAAAGGCGGTGATCAATCTGCTTTATACGGCGAATTGGATGCAGCATAAACAACAAGAAATCTTCAAGCCATTTAACATCACGGCGCAACAATTTAACATCATGCGCATCTTAAGAGGACAGCACCCTAAAAGCACGTCGGCTACAGAGATAAAATCACGGATGTTAGACAAAAATTCCGATGTATCAAGGCTTCTCGACCGATTGTCGGCGAAAAATATCATTACAAAAAAGCCACACGAAAAAGATAAACGTGCTGCAGATGTAAATCTTTCTGAGAAGGGACTCGTTCTGCTCAAGGAAATTGATAAGAAGCAACATCAAATTGATCAGATTCTTCTGCTGAGCGAAGAAGAGGCGCTGCAACTAAGCGAGATGCTAGACAAGGGTCGCGGATAACACTAGATTTTCGCCAACTCTTCGCGCACAAAGTTCATTAACTCGTTTATGTATTCACGGCTAAAATCGAATTTTATGCCCGCCGCATCGTATATCGCCGGAATGGAACGCAGATACCCAAGCTTCAACGCATTTACATAGCCTTGCAATCCCGCGGCAGGATCTTGTCTGAAATTTCTCCAAACTGCAATAGCCCCCAATTGCGCCATGCCATATTCAATGTAGTAAAAGGGAACTTCATACAAATGCAATTGTTTTTGCCATAGATAGTCCTTGGTGGTTTGTAAGGACGACCAATCCGTTACGGTGTCTGCGAACTTGTCAAAGATGGCATTCCACTCTCTTTTCCGATCTTCCTGCGAATGGTTAGGATTGAGGTAAATCCAATGCTGGTATTGATCGATTGTCGCCACCCACGGAAGCGTTTCGATAATATCTTCTAAATGTTCTCGCTTTGCTCGTTTCAATTCAGCGGCATCAGTGAAAAAAACATCCCAATGGTCCATCGAGATCAATTCCATGGACATCGATGCCAGCTCAGCAACCTCTGACGGTGTCGACTTAAAATCGTTCAGTTCAAGATCTCGCGTGAGGAAATTATGTATGGCATGCCCCCCTTCGTGCATGATGGTAACCATGTCGCGCAGCGTCGATGTAGCATTCATAAAAATGAATGGCACACCAATTTCCGCCAGTGGATAATTATATCCGCCTGGTGCTTTTCCTTTCCTGGACTCCAGATCAAGATGCCCCATTTCCTTCATGATCGAAATGCACTGACCAAGAAACGGATCAATCCTTTCGAAAACCAGAATTGCTTTCTCTGCAAGCTCATTCCCATTGGAAAAAGGTTTTAATGCCTCTCGGCCTTGCGGGTCAACTGCTTTGTCCCATGGCCGAAGTGGATCAACCTGCAGCAAACTTTTTCGTTCCCCGGAAAACTCATTCAAGATCGGCACGACCTCATGCTGAATGGCCTCATGAAAATCAAAACAATCCTGGGGGGTATAATCAAATCGACCCAGCGACACAAACATATAATCCCGAAAATTTTCGAATCCAGCATTGACGGCAACCTGGTGGCGCAGCTGTATAAGCTTCGTGAAAAGGGTATCGAGCGCATCTTTGTCTTTACGCCGTCGATCCGTGATTTTGTGGAAAACTTCTTCTCTCGTCGCACGATCCGTCGACATTAGATACACCGCGGCCTGTTGCAGCGTGAGTTCTTTGTCGTTCATCTCCACGGTCATTGCACCATTAAGCTGACCAAATTTCTGCGATTGCGTATTTATTTCAGTAAACAGCGGGACGTTTTCTTCACGAAAAATTTGAATCTCCTTTTTCAAATTCCGAATCATGATATCGTAACCTTCGGTGCCAGACAGCGCACTCAGGTGGGCGAATCGGCAGCTTTCTTATTCAGTTTATCTGAAATGGCCGCGACTTGAGGTTGAATGCTTTCAACAAAATACTGGTATTCCCTCCGGTAATCTTCATTTTCTGTATAACAGGTCATGCGGATATATCGCCATGCCAAATCTTCTGCAACGACAGCTTCTAATTCACTTCGATCGGCGAACCAATTTTTCAAATCCTGAACGGATTCAAGCGCTCTTTCAAGGAGATTTTCAAAATGGGGTTTCAATTCATCCCAGGAGGTAATCTTGAAGTCCTCTGCTAAAAATTTGCGTGTGGGTCGTTTTGGAGTTTCTAAAATTTCAGCCATGTCTAGCAGGTTTTTCTACCGTGATAATTGAGTTGCATGTAAAGTGCACAAAATAGTCAAAATGAAACCGACATAGCAAGGACGGATGGGTGAATGATTGCGCATTCCGTCACTATTTTCGCAACCGGAAACCATCCCGCATGGGCGATAAACAAAAGAACCGTCATCAACAAAGTCATTTCACGCTGAAGCAGCCAATGTCGCCGTACAGAAAGTTGCATCGTGGATTTCAACATTCAGTTGTCTGGCCAATGGTATCAACGATCCTTGCCTGTAAACCACTCCATCTTCCTGCCTGTATGTCGACTCAACAAATGGGCGCAAATGTTGCAGCCTAACCCTATAATAATATACAATGCCAAAACGTCGTTACTTTCTTATGCCGTTGCAGCGGGAGCTTGCTTCATTTCACGCCTGGTGCCGCTGTACAATTCGTACTCAAGCAAGCGACAGTCCAGCCGGGCCGTATAGAATTCAATTCTTTTGCTGGCTTTCAAACCTATTTTTTTAGCAAGGTCAAGGTTCCCAGTGAAAATATATCCGGTGTACCCACGACATTTATTCTTCATAAAATCGCCGATCCGCGCGTATGTCGAATTCAACTCGGATATTTGTCCTAACCGCTCGCCGTATTCAGGATTGAAATAGACTACCCCGGCTTTGTCTTCGTGAATAAATGTTTCCTCAAAATCGCATTGCTTGAAGCGTATTAAGTCTTGGATCCCAGCGTTTGCAGCGTTGATCCGCGCGATCTCCACCGCATCTTTGCTGATATCAGATGCGATTACAATAAGTCCGGGCAGATCCTTAACCTGGTTCCGTATTTCTGCCAGCGCGTCTTCATAAACACGGCGATCATAACCGATGAAATGCATGAAAGAATAATTGTCCCTGAAAAGCCCCGGTTTTCGATTCGTAGCCAGCAATACGGCCTCTATGGCCACCGTGCCCGAACCACACATCGGGTTAATAAAGGGCGATTCCCGATCCCATTTAGAGGCCATCAGTGTAGCAGTGGCAAGCGCCTCCAGCATCGGTGCTTTGCCAGGAATTTTGCGATATCCGTGTTTTGACAACGTTTCTCCCGATGTGTCCAGAAATACTTCTGCCTTACTATTCTTCCAAAAAATATAAATCACCGCGCCCCTTAATTCGGAGCCTGAATCCGGCCTTTTGCCAGTTTCTCTGGTCATCCTGTCAACGATAGCATCTTTCACCTTTACATTGACATACAAATTGTTGTTAACACTTGGATGATCTACATTGCTGGTCACTGAAAAATATCCCTCATTCGATAGGATATCTTCCCAGGGATAGGCCACAAGCTCTCGATAGACCTCTTCGGGATGGTTAGCCTCAAACGCTTTCAACGAATAATGTACCTGACTTGCGCACCGAAGGTTGAGGTTCAATTTAATACAATCATTGATAGAACCATACAACGCTACGCCTGTTGGAAATATTTCGCTCGTTGTGAACCCAAGATCAATTACCTCTTGCTGAAGATAAGGAGAAAGTCGGTTGCTGCAGGTGATAATAATGCGGCGCTCAGCAGTAAAAATTTTCATGATTATTTAATTGAACAAGGCACAGGATTCTATGCCGCCACTTGAATATGATTATTGTACATACGAAATCTCTCTCGTACCATAAGCTTTTTCGTCATTGCCCACTGCAACACGGAGCCTTCCGGATTGATCGATGCCTCGAATACTACCTTCAAAATAAACGCCACCTGCGTGGAAGATATGCATTTCGTTTATCCAAAGCATCGCCTTCAAATAATCTTTCATCAACCGATCAAATTCGCCGTGCCGAAGTTGCAGGAATCGTGCTTCTATCCTGCCCAGCAGGATCTCCAGTTCATCTTTCAATTCAAATTCGCGATCAAGGACAAGACCTAATGATGTTGCGGATTTAACGGCGAATTGCCGCTGATTCATATTCAAACCGATTCCGATTACCGTGTTGGCGAGCAGATTCCTTTTTAGTTGGTTCTCAATCAATATGCCGCAAACCTTTTTTTCACCTATAAAAACATCGTTCGGCCACTTTATCCTGACATTGGCACAACTTTTCTGTTGCAAATAGTCCTGGATGGCTAGCGCGGTAAAAATATTAAGATAAAACTGATTGGTTATTGCCAGGAAGGTAGGATACAAAATCATGGACAACGTGAAGTTCTTTCCAGGTTCAGCCTCCCAGTCATTTCCCTGCTGGCCCCGCCCTTGCGCCTGGCGAGCCGCAATGACCACTGTACCTTCTGCCGGAAATGGAGTTTCCTGGCAGAGCTGCAAGGCAAACGTGTTAGTTGAATGACATTCAGGCATAAAAACGAGGTTCTTGCCTAGGAAAAGGGTATTGGCAGGAATTTTATACAAAGTTATTTGATTAGTTTTGTGGGTTAAACAAAAAACGAATATAGATTAATGGCGAAAAAAAGGAAGGGAGCCAGCTCGGAAAAGCTGAGTGATGTAATTGTTAAGGGAATGCAAGAGAAAAAAGGGGCCGATATAGTGATAATGGACCTTAGAAAGATAAAAAATGCTGTAGCCGATTTCTTTGTTATTTGTTCTGGAAGCTCCGATAAGCAACTTGACGCAATTTCCGACGCCATTGATACTGAGGTTTTCAAGGCCTTAAAAGAAAATCCCTGGCATACAGAAGGGAAAAACAATAAAGAGTGGATGTTACTCGACTATATTGATGTGGTAGCGCACGTTTTTAGAAAAGATCGGCGCGAATTTTATGCGTTGGAGCGGCTTTGGGGAGATGCCGACATCACCGAGATTGAAAATATGTAAGAACTAATAAATTCTCCCCACGTTATTGAATTGGAGATTATAAAATTGACTATACGAAATGGCTGACAAGAAAGAAAACAATAAACCCATAATGCCTTCTAAACCACCACGTGGCAATTACCAGATTTGGGTAATAATGGCTACGGTGGCCGTGATATTTGGGGTGATGTACTTCAATAATTCCAGCAGTCTCAAGGATCTTGACTACGACGACTTCAAGGAGATGGTGAGGAGTGGCGATGTGAAAAAAGTGGTTTTGGTGCAAAACAGGAAGTTTGTCGAGGTAACGCTGAAGCCAGAGGCACTGCAAAATGCCAAATACAAGGACAAGCTGAACAATAGCGCTTTTGGCAGTGGTGCGAATGGTCCTCATTTTTCAATGAAAGTGGTTGATTCCGGCAACTTTGATCAGGAATTCCGCACTTTCCGTGACAAATTGCCCGCAAGCCAATCTCCTGACTATAAGACCGAAGATCGCGAGGACTATTTCCAGGTGTTCATCCAATGGGGTTTCCTTTTCTTGTTATTGTTTGGTTTTTGGATGCTGATGAGGAGAATGACTGGCGGAGGCGGTCCTGGTGGCCAAATTTTCAATATTGGCAAATCGAAGGCAGCTCTTTTCGATGCGGAAAGTAAAGTGAAGATTACATTCGCTGACGTTGCGGGGCTCGATGAGGCAAAGGAGGAAGTGAAGGAAATCGTAGATTTCCTCAAGACACCCGGCAAATTTACCAGGCTCGGTGGAAAAATACCCAAAGGTGCATTGCTCGTCGGACCTCCGGGAACGGGTAAGACATTGCTTGCAAAAGCTGTCGCCGGTGAGGCCGGCGTTCCTTTCTTTTCACTGTCAGGATCCGACTTCGTCGAAATGTTCGTCGGCGTGGGTGCGGCACGTGTTCGTGACCTTTTCAAGCAGGCCAAGGAAAAAGCACCTTGTATTGTATTTATCGACGAAGTTGATGCTATTGGCCGCTCACGGGGACGGGGGCAATTGCCCGGATCCAACGATGAACGGGAGAATACACTGAACTCGCTGTTGGTTGAGATGGATGGTTTTGCAACAGATTCCGGCGTTATTATTCTGGCGGCAACGAACCGGCCAGACGTTCTGGATTCTGCATTATTGAGGCCCGGGCGCTTTGACAGACAGATCAGCATTGACAAACCGGATATCGTCGGAAGAGAGGCCATCTTCAAAGTACATCTCAAACCTATCAAACTTGATCCAGATTTGGATCCTAAAAAAATTGCGGCGCAAACGCCAGGTTTCGCAGGGGCTGAGATTGCAAACGTCTGTAACGAAGCTGCACTCATCGCCGCAAGAAAGGATAAGAAAGCGGTTGACATGGAAGATTTTCAGGATGCCATTGATCGCGTAATCGGTGGGCTTGAAAAGAAAAATAAAATCATTCTGCCGGAAGAGAAAAAGATTGTAGCGTTTCATGAAGCAGGCCATGCGGTAGCGGGCTGGTTTCTGGAGCATGCAGACCCCTTGGTTAAGGTAAGTATTGTTCCCCGCGGCGTTGCCGCCCTGGGATATGCGCAATATCTTCCCAGAGAGCAGTTTCTGTATCAAACCGAGCAGATGATGGACGAGATGTGTATGGCTTTCGGCGGTCGCGCGGCAGAAGAAATTGTTTTTGGAAAAATATCAACCGGCGCCTTAAGTGACTTGGAACGCATCACTAAAATGGCGTACAGTATCGTGACGATTTACGGCATGAACGCCGTCATTGGAAATATGTCTTTCTATGATTCCAAGCAGTCCGAGTATTCTTTTCAGAAACCCTACTCAGACGCCACTGCCAATATGATTGATATGGAGGTGAAAAAAATTATCGATGAAGCCTATGAACGCACCAAAAAACTTTTGGTGCAGCATCGCGAGTATCTCGACCTCATTGCTAAAGAACTTTTGGAAAAGGAGATACTGTTTCAGGCAGATTTGGAGCGATTGATCGGTAAACGCCCATTCGAAAAGCTTACTACATACCAGCAGTTTACGAACGGGCAGGGCAAGTACGAGAAAAAGCAGCATGAAAGTGAACAACCAGGTGTTGATAGCACACCTACACTGGAAGGAGAGAAACCAGAAGAAGCCGCTTCTTGATTTCGGATTATAAATCTTACTTTTGAACTCAGGTGAACAAAGCACCTGAGTTTTTTTATGATTGAGCCCGTCACAAGTCTTAACGGAAAAAAAATATTTTTTGCTTCCGATTTTCATCTTGGTGTTCCAAGC
Organism: uncultured Bacteroidota bacterium; assembly: GCA_963714945.1. GTDB lineage: Bacteria > Bacteroidota > Bacteroidia > Cytophagales > Cyclobacteriaceae > Chryseolinea. The sequence goes on from CAVQQL010000026.1 coordinate 48,833, forward strand.
CACGATACCAGCCTTGCCCGCGAGAAAAGAATTGTGAAGTGGCTGGACTCCGTCAAACATGAGGCGCACACAATCTATCTATTGGGGGATATATTTGATTTCTGGTTTGAGTATAAGCGCGCTATTCCAAAAGGCTTCATTCGGCTTCAGGGAAAGTTAGCGGAGCTTCGTGATGCCGGAATCCCGATAACCTTTTTCACTGGTAATCACGACATGTGGATGTTTGACTACTTCCCCAGAGAATTGGGGATTCCAATCTATCGAACGCCCCAACTCTTGCAGGTAGGCAATCAAAAATTACTGATCGGGCATGGCGATGGCCTTGGCCCAGGTGACACAACGTACAAACTCATTAAAGAAAGTTTTTAACAGCAGCCTTTGTCAATGGCTATTTGCCCGCGTGCACCCTAACGCTGGCATAGGCATTGCCGCTTATTGGTCGCGTAAAAGCAGGATCAACAGCTTGCAACGCGAAGAAAAGTTCTTGGGCGAAGAACGTGAGTTCTTGTGGGTATACTGCAACGAAATCGAAAAGAAAATGCATCACGATTTTTATGTCTTTGGCCATCGACATCTTCCTTTAGACCTGGCGATCAATGCGTGTAGCCGTTATATAAATCTTGGCGAGTGGGTACATTTTAACTCGTATGCCGTTTACGACGGCGAGGATATCGTATTAGAAAATTTTAGTCCAGCATAATGAAAAGAATCCATTGTCTTCTTTCCATCAGTATGATTTACTGCTTAACCACCTCCTATGCACAGGACAGAATACAGACACTCACTGTGGGCGATGAGGTTATTTTTGCTACGGTGGATAGGCCAGGAGAACTTTATGTTGTCTCCAAAAACGGGCAGATTCAACGATTTGGTATTGATGGAAAACGCTTGAGTGTATACAAGGATAAGCCAGCGCCAACGCTATTTGATCCGCGAGATGGCGCAAGATTGTTTGTATACTTCCGGCAAGATCAACATTACGCGTTCTTAAATCCCTCCTTTGATGTCACAGCTTCTTATCCCATAGACTCCTCTTTTGTTATAGACCCATGGTTGGCCTGTGTTTCCGGTGATCATAACCTTTGGGTAATCGATGCTGCCGATAAAAGTCTAAAAAAAATAAATGTACTTTCCTCCTCTGTTGATGTTGACGTTAAGATTTCTGATCAACATGCAACAGACGTATCGGCCATTACCTTCATGCGCGAATACCAGGGGTTTCTGTTTCTGTTGAACAAGGAAAAAGGAATTTTAATATTCAACAGTATGGGAAGGTGGCTGAAGACAATTGAGCGACCGGAGCTACCCTACTTCAATTTCCTCGGCGAAGAACTTTACTACCCCGACGCTGACAAAACCTTACTTTTCAACCTTTTTACAGCCGAAACGCGCGCGATCACAAGCAAGCCAGGAAGATTCATGCTCCTTACCGATGAGCGTATTTTCACAGTCGATGGCCATCAAATTGATTTCTTTGCCGCGAAGCCATAAAGTGTGGTAGGCAAAGTGTTCATTTTTGAACATCTTTGTACACTCAGGGACAGTGGCATCCGCCTAGACAGGCATTATGCGTGCTTTTGCAATTGGCACAAAATTCCCTGCATAGTATTGTTCACCCTAAACCTATACACATCGTGAATCCTGAAGGCGGCAAAATCTTGATGATAGACGATGATGAGGATGTACTGCTGGCGGCCAAAATGCTGCTAAAAAAACAGGCCCATCATGTAATTATTGAAAAGAACCCAAAAAAAATACCGTTCCTCTTGAATAATGATACCTACGATGTCATTATCCTGGACATGAATTTTAGTAAGGATATCACAAGCGGCAAAGAGGGCTTCTACTGGTTGGAGCAAATACTATTGCACGATCCAGCTGCGGTAGTGATACTGATTACAGCCTTTGGCGATGTTGAGATGGCCGTTCGCGCACTGAAGCAAGGTGCAACCGATTTTATTCTGAAGCCGTGGCAAAACGAAAAACTCATTGCAACCATCGGCACTGCTATACGGCTGAAAAAATCATACAATCAGGTTGACAAGCTCAAGATTGCGAAAGAGATGTTAGAGGAGCAAATCAGCAAGCCTTTTGGCGAAATTATTGGGCAGAGCTCATCTATTAAAGAAGTTTTTAGCCTGATTGACAAAGTGGCCAAGACCGATGCTAATGTTTTGATTTTGGGTGAAAATGGCACCGGTAAAGAGTTAATTGCCCGCGCTATCCATCAGCGTTCTTTGCGAAAGGATAACAGCTTTGTATCGGTAGACATGGGCGCGATTACCGAATCCTTATTTGAAAGCGAATTATTTGGCCACAAGAAGGGATCCTTCACCGATGCGCGCGAAGACCGTCCTGGAAGATTCGAATTGGCCAATGAGGGGACTCTCTTTCTGGACGAAATTGGAAATTTGAGTTTGAGTCTACAGAGTAAACTACTGAGCGCGCTGCAGTCCAGATTAATTACACGCGTAGGCGCAAACCACCCCTTGCCGGTTGACATACGGCTCATTTGTGCCACTAATATGCCGCTTCATACAATGGTTCAGGATGGTACATTCCGACAAGACCTGTTGTACCGGATCAACACCGTGGAAATACATGTTCCGCCATTGTCAGAACGCGTTGAAGATATACCCATGCTGGCGCAGCACTATCTGAACTATTACGCCAAAAAATATCACAAAGTCGTCAATATTATTGCAAATGAAGCAATGGACAGACTCAAGCGCTATGCCTGGCCTGGCAATATCCGCGAACTCCAACATGCCATTGAACGCGCCGTGATCATGACGGATTCCGCAACGCTACAAGAAAGTGATTTTCTGCTGAGTCGATCCCTCACGTCTGGCCCGGTCAGCAACACGCTCAATCTTGACGAGGTTGAAAGAGCTGCTATCGCGAAAGCTTTGCAAATGCACAGCGGTAACATTTCAAAAGCCGCTGACGAACTCGGTTTAACGCGCGCCTCGCTCTACCGCAGAATGGAGAAATATGCACTTTAATTGGAAATCTACGGTCTTGCCAAGAGTAGCATTTTTGGCAGCATCCATCTTTTTATTTACACTTTTTGCGTTCTCGCGAGGAAACTGGCTTTATGCAATAGTCTTCTTTGCCGTTAGCGCGTACCAGGTAAAGTTGTTAATTGAATACCTTGATCGTTCCAATGAAAATATTGCATCATTCCTGGACTCGATTCAATTTGATGACCTCTCCCACTCCTTCAAAACAGAAAGTGCTGATCCAGTCGTGAGAAAGCTCCATCAGGAACTCAATGAGGCCATGTTAAAACTCAGAAACTCCAGAAGGGAAAAAGACTCAGAATTTTTGTTTTTCAAGAACATCGTCATGCATGTTGGTATCGGACTTATTGTGTTCAGAGAAGATGGGGGTATTGAGATCTTTAACAGCGCTGCGCGGAAACTGCTGAAAACAAATCGGCCGGAGAAACTAAGTGACCTTCTCGTTGTGAATGAATCCCTGGTCCATGTATTCGAAAAGCTTAAGACGGGAGGGCGGGAATTAGTGCGCTTAAAAATCGGTGAAGAGTTTCTTCAGCTTTCTGTTTATGCTATTGAACTTACCTTGAGAGGAGAAAATGTAAAACTTATTTCCGTCCAAAATATACAAAGTGAGTTGGAAGAAAAAGAAATGGAAGCATGGCAAAATCTGGTCCGTGTGCTGACTCACGAAATTATGAATTCCGTTACCCCAATATCCTCTCTGGCGGCAATCGTGGAGGAAGAGTTAGAGCCATTCGTGAAAGAAGGCAATAATACGCTCCTCAGCAAAGAGCAGCTTGGTGATATCCATCTTTCTCTTCAAACGATCAGCAAACGCAGTGATGGGCTGATTCACTTTGTCAAAGAGTTCCGTAGCCTCACGAGCATTCCCAAGCCCAAACCGGTCCAACTGGATGTGCGAAGTCTTCTGGAGGAGTTGACCATGCTTCACAAAAGGGATTTGGCTGACAGAAATATACAACTCCATATTTCTGTTTATCCGGAAGATCTCTCGATTACTGCCGACAAAAATATGGTCGAGCAGGTACTTATAAACTTGCTCCGCAATGCCATGCAAGCTTTCGACGATCAGGAAGACAAAACGATCGAAATCAAGGCCTTTGTGAATGAGAAATCCAGACCAGTAATTGCGGTCAAAGATAATGGAACAGGTATTGAGCCTGAAGCCATGGAAAAAATCTTCATCCCCTTCTTCACAACCAAGAAAACCGGCTCAGGGATAGGATTAAGCCTGTCCAGGCAACTGATGCGCCAGCATCAGGGTACGCTATCCGTTAATTCCACGGTGGGGGTCGGGACTGAATTCTTTATGCGATTCTAACCCCTCGTGCAGGATTTGGGTCGTTGCCAGTCATGTTGCCGCAAGATTTATTCGTGGTTGATGTTATGAAATGAGTCCAGCTTGTGGGGCTAAAGCAGATTTAATACATTTGCCAAACAGTTTACCTCCCTATGCAAGACATCCCCCAGAAAGTCACCAAAATTTTGACTGAGAAATTAGGCATTGCAGAATCTGAAATAACACAAGACGCCAACTTTGTGAAAGACCTAGGGATCGATTCACTTGACTACGCTGAAATAGTTATGGAATTCGAACAAACCTTCGACATACGCATCCCGGATGATGATGCCGAAAAAATGCAAACCTTTGGGCAGGCGGTTAAGTACATTCATGATAAAATGAATACCTAATATTGCCAATATTGTCTTGCCCACTTTTCATCAAGTGCGCTATTTTCCAGTCGCCGGAAATGCACGAACCAGAATTCATCGTCTTAATGATTAGTAAAGTTCGGATGTGAATAATAACGTCAAGAGAGCATTATTCGTAATCAACAAACACGCTGGCATCGGCTACCAGGCTGCCCTTGAGGGAAAGATAGTGGCCGCCTGTACCCAGCACGATATAGAATGTACAATCGAATTTACCGCAGGCCGCGGTCACGCCATTGCGTTAGCACAGCAGGCAGCGAAAAATGGTTTTAATCAGGTGGTTGCCGTTGGGGGGGATGGAACGTTGAATGAAGTAGCGCAAGGTCTAATGCATGCCGAATTACCTATGGGAATAATTCCAATAGGTTCTGGCAATGGATTAGCGAGGCATCTTGGAATACCATTGCGGATATCTAGCGCCGTAAACGAACTGTTTAACAGCAAGGTGATATCCATGGACACTTTTACAGTAAATGGAAAACTGTCACTGAATGTCTCAGGCATTGGGTTTGACGGCCATATTTGTGAATTATTTGGGGTTCGCAGTGGGCGCGGTTTCTTTGGATATGCCATACTCACTTTACGCGAGTTTTTGAAATTTGATGAGTTCGAAATTGAGATTTTAGTGAATGGGAAAACATATCACCGCAATGCCTTCATCGTCGCCATGGCAAATTCTTCGCAATATGGAAATAACGCACGAATAGCACCAGGCGCTTCCGTATGTGATGGTCTGCTGCATCTTAATATTGTCAAGAAGGTCCCCATCTTCAGAGTCGACTTTCTTATCTCTTTTTTTAACGGAGATATTGAAAAGTCGTCGTTTTGCGAAATCATCGAGACCGCGTCGCTTGAGCTGAAGACTTTAAAACGAGTTCCCTATCATGTCGATGGAGAGTCTTGCGGGTCTGACGATACATTCAGGATTCAAGTAGTTCCCTCGGCATTGAAGGTCTTAGTACCCGATAAGGTGTCGGTGAAAATCTAATTGACCAGCATGCGATCCGATGTTCAGTGACCGACGGCAAGGCAAAAAGAACTAATCAAATATTTCGCTTACCACTGCAGCATCGTCGTGCTTCAAACTAAAGGTGAAAGTCGATCCTTTTTCTGGCTCGCTGGTGGCCCAAATGGACCCCCCATTGCGCTCGATGAATTCCTTTGAGAGCAGTAACCCTATGCCTAAACCTTTCTCCTGTTGCGTTCCGGGCCTGGAAAAGTGTGTCCCTACATCAAATAAACGCTGTACCTCACTTACCGTCATGCCTACACCCGTATCTGAAACAGATATCTCGATACACCCATTTACATTTCTTTCCTTGATCTTGATCAAACCCCCATGCTTATTAAATTTAATAGCATTGGCCAGAAGATTTCCGATAACTAAGGCGATATGATTTTTGTCTGCCACAATGGATAATGAGGGTTGGATTTCATTGAGTATTGTAATTTGCTTTTGCGTGGCATTCTCACCGAATAATCGAATCTTTTCCTCGATGATTGGGTGAAGTTTCACTGATATCGGCCGAATCTGCAGCCCTTGCAGCTGCGATTGGGCCCAAAATAAGAGATTATCCAGATCGCCCTGGACAGATTCAAGATTTCTGCTCAGCTTACTGGAAATTGAAACAAAATCTTCACGCGACAGTCCATCAATAGCGATAATGTCTATCAGGCCTCTCAGGGTTGCCAACGGACTCCTTAGATCGTGGCTGATAACAGAGAATAGTCTGTCTTTTGTTTGGTTTAAATACTGCAACTGTTGCGCCTGTTGTTGTATTTCCAGGTTTCTTCGCGAGAGTTCATCGTTTGCTTTCTTTCTACGCAGGTCACTACGCATCAGCACCGCGGCAAGAATGGCAAAAAAACAGACCGCGCCAATTGAAAAAACCAACCAAATCCGTTGGTCGTTGATTTCTTCCTGTTTAAGCTGGGCATTATCTATCAGCAGCTTAATGCCGGATTCCTTCATTTCGGCGTCGAGTTTCGCTCGCACCAAATCCATCTGCACTGTGCCGCGTTGTTGGTTCAATGAATCGTAAAGTTCCGTGTACTGATTATTTTTAAGGCTATCAATGAAGGTTTATTGCCCATGACAAAGGAAAGATAGCGCCAGGGAAAATATAATAAGCATTGCTTGTAGCCGCATAAAAAATGCCCGATTACCGGGACGCGCAACTTCGGCAACCATTAATTCATTTTCCAGTCGGAATCAACTGAAAACCTACATGTTTCATTTATGAGAAAAAAACATCAAATCATGGATTCTTACGACCCTCAATATGCCGCAAAATCCAAATCTTAGCTGTCAAGGGGTTGTCCGTCCAGGGGTATCCACGGACCCGTTGCCGCATATTCTTCCGTATTCCTGTAAATCTGCTGAATTCGGTACTGCGTGCACCAATGACTCACTTTTCTGCTTTATTACGACACCACCCTTCATATGACCTACGACGCATGCATTTAGCCAACGCTGTTTGCAAATTACAAATGCACGTACATTCTGAAGAGGCTGCTGCGGTGTAATGTTTCCTGGCCTATTATAGCGGAAGTAAGAAACTCAATAAAAGATGCGTACGTCGAATTCTTAGTGCTCGTCCTCCAGGAATCCGGTGCGGCCGTGCCCCGCGATCACATAAGTCTGGCCAGGATCCCAGTCGAATTCAGCTTCAAAGTAAATACTGTCGACTTTAACGCCAGAGGTAGATTTACCGCCATCGATGAAAATCTTACCGTTTCCAATAATCACAGTACCACCCGTATAGCGTTCAACAACGGTCTCGCCGTTGGTGGTAAAAGTTAGGTCATTTATGTCGCAGGCTACTTTTGCCTTCAATTCTAATAGCCCGTCAAAATCGTCAACGAACATGGAGTCAGCTGTCCCGGAGGCCGTACTGGACGTCAACAGATGCTGATAACCCAACCCGATTTCCTCTAAACCACCGACGCCATCCGGCACGTAAATCTGACCCCACCATTCATTGGACAATCTCACGACTGCGGTCTGGCCTGGATTGATATCTTCATTGCAGGATGCCAAACCGAACACTACAACTGCGCTAATAAGTACTAAAATATTTTTCATAGATCTAAAATTATGGTTGAATCTGAGTCATGGTTACGTTCCAGGTACCATTTGCAAAATTTCCCTGAGCAACAAAGGATATTGTTTTCGTTGCGGCATCGACGGTCATGGAAGTAATCCCTACGTTGAGACCAAAATTATCAATAAACCCGGGTGTAAACGTAAAATCGTTCGTCGCAAGATTGTTGATCGTTATCGTACCACCTCTGGAAAGGCTTGCATCTCCATCTCCTCTGCCGTCGCCATAAAAACCACCTACCGAACATGAAATCTCGTACACATTAGGCGCAATTTTCCAAATCAATACCAGGTTTGGTGAATACGAAAGCCCCGTAATCCGAACGGGATTTGAAGAGTAGGCACCTTCAATACTGTTCGTAAGATCACCGGTTGTTACAGCAGCGATAGTTCTACCAGCAGTAGCCGTAAAGCCGTCCCTGTTCACTGCGTTATAGGCAAGGTTATACTGATCTGGACTCACGCCAATTGATGTCCCTGAATATCCTGTGTACCTGCCGCGAAACGTGGCATTGTAGGGAATTTCAGCTCCTTGTTCCAACACCGTGACACCTGGTTCAACAAAATCAGCACCCTCATCAATTAAGTAGAAGTCGTTTCCTTCGAGTATGAATTCCGGAAAGTAGGTTATCTCTTGATATTCCCTCCGATTCCAAATCGTTGTTGCATCCCTGAAGGGAAGATATTGCGAGTATTGAAAGTATAATTAGCTTCTTCATTGCAGTATTAGTTTAAGTCCCACCACACCGGCGTCAATATCCCGTTCGCAGGCTGCGCGGGTGCGTTAGGGTTGTTCAAAACTTCGTCTTCAGGGATCAGCAGCCGTCTTGGAAATTGACCATCAAACGTGACGGCATCAACAGGGAAGGTAAAGATTGGTGCCCCGGGAGCTAAAGGATCATAGTCTGGCGCTCCCGGCGCTGAGGTACTAAAGGAAGGATAACCGGTTCGAAGTTTATCAAACCAAGCCTCCATCGAATTACCGCCCAAGTGAGCTATCCATTTTTGTTCGATAATTGCCTCGACATTTTCCTCGACAGTTCCGTTAGGGTAAGCATATGGGCCCGCAACAAAACTGGAACCATCCAAGCCATAGCGACTGAATGCTGAAAGCACACCTTGTGCGTATAGGGCCGCTGCATCCTCGTTGCTAAATCCCCTGGCAGCTGCTTCCGCTCGCAAGAAATAAGATTCAGCAAGTGAGACGAAATAAACAGGGTCTGTGGCCAGCACCTTTGCACCAGAAATTGTTTTTGAATCCAACTGTGTTGAGGGCAGACTGCTGGTCCCCTGACGCATACCCTTTACTGGACCGCCGGCAATTGGCGCATCATAAAACGCGTTGATCCTCGGATCATTTGCTAATTCCAGATAGTTAACCATCGTCAAGCTTGCCTTCAGATTTGTTGTCGTATTCTGATTGCGTCTGTCAGCCTCATATAAAGGATTGCTACGGTCTGGCTGATCATAGTAAGTAGAAATAGCGGCGCTTGCGTCAAGGAACTCCGCGCCACTGTTAACCAGGGCAGAGATCAAAGACTGCGCCTTAGCGGGATCTGCGGCAGAATATCTGATCATGAGCTTAAGCTTAAGCGTATTGGCAAATCGAATCCAGCTATCCACATCACCGCCATAAATCAAATCATTGATCCCAGGACTTGCGTTTGTGCTACTGTTGAAGTCCTTTGACAAAGCATCGTCCAAACCAGCGATGAGCATGTCGTACGCTTCAGGTCCAGTATTCCAATGCGGCACAAAGTTATTTTCATCGCCATTTAAGCCTTCCGCCAAGGGGGCTCCGTCATATAAGTCCGCAATTAATTGAAAGGCATAGGCTTGCATTACCTGCGCGATTAAATAGTTAATCCAGTTTTCAGAAGCTGCAGCTTTGTTCTTCACAAATTTTAGGTCGTTCAAGGGGCCGGAAAACATTTCCGTGAAATCATTCTCCAGAAAATTGAGGTTATCAACATCGTAATTATCCGTGCCGATATATTGAGACGAGGTATTATTTTGCGTGTAGTGCTGACTCCAAATCGAGCCTGTAATCCTGTAGTAATTGCCGGCCCTTGCAGCGATCGATTGCTGCGCCGCCGGCAGGACTAGCCGTTCATCGGCATCGGCCGGATTATTGGGATCCACGTTAACATCCAAATAATCGCTACAGCCGAAGACCAACAGCATGGCCATCAAGGAAATGGTTTTGAGATTTTTCATACGAAGTATCAATTTTTAAATTAAAGACCCAGTTTTAGGCTAACACCAAAGCTCCTTGCCGATGGCCCGGCGGCGAACTCTCCAAATTCACCCGCAAGGTCGTTACCAAACTGGGTGGCTTCAGGGTCAACCATACCATTTTCGGCCGGCGTCCAGAGCCACAGGTTTCTACCCAAGAGACTGGCACTGATATTCGAAAATGGGGTTTTACTGACAAGGGATTTTGGCATATTGTACGTTAGCACAACCTCTCTGAGTTTGAAATAGGTGCGATCCAGAACATGCCTTCGTTCTATTGCAGGATTGTAGCTATCATTCCAATAATTCGCAATATTTGACATATCGACAGGGATATCATTTTCGCGGAAACCGTCGCCATCAGGAATTACAGAATTGGGTTCAATAAAAGGTCTGCGATCATTGTAAAGCTCTATTGGATCATTACCAACAAACATCGTCAGGCGTTTAGTATAGCTCCAGAACTTGCCTCCATCGCGATAATCGGCTGTGGCACTAAGGGTGAAGTCCTTGTAGGTCAACATCGTGTTTAGGCCGGTAATAAAATTAGGATTAACGTTTCCCAATAATGTTTTATTGGTCGAAGCAATTGGCAGACCGTTGGCGTTAACTACAGTCCTGCCTTGTGGATCACGCACATAATCTAACGCATACAAGTCTCCGATAGGTCGCCCTTGCGTAAGTTTGAAGTCTATACTATAGTTGTTGAAAAGTACTACGCCTTCAAGCTGTTCCGGGAGTTCGAGAATTTTGTTTTGATTTTTTGTATAGTTAATACTTACGTCCCAACGAAAATCTGCTGTTTGTATTGGCGTTAAATTAACAAGCAATTCAATGCCCTTGTTTTGCACAAGCCCTACATTTGCGATTTGCGAAGTATACCCGCTGGTAGAGGCTACAGGCACCGCATAAATTTGTCCCTCCGTTCTTTTGTCGTAGAATGACACAGCGATACCGACCTTGTTGTCTAACAACTTAAAATCGCCACCAAATTCCAACTCTGTGGAAATTTCTGGTGCCAGGCTAGGATTGCCAATTCGGTTTCCGACTTCAAATGCATTCACACCATTAAATGGAAATTTAAGGCTACCGAAATAGTTGTAAATATCTGCGGGTACCAATGTCGACTGAACAAGATAGGGATCTGCATCATTTCCAGTCTGGCCCCAACTCGCGCGCAACTTTCCAAAGCTTAGAATGCTGTTCCCAATGCCCAAAGCTTCCGTGAATACAAAGCTGGCGTTAAAGGCAGGATAAATAAAACTGTTGTTCGCTTTCGGCAAAGTAGATGACCAATCGTTTCTTACGGTTGCTGTAACAAACCAGTAGTCTTTATAGGCAAGTTCTGCCTGCGCATACACGCCTAACAATCTTCTCAATGAAGTCGTGTTCGCGATGATAGGCGCCCCGGAGGAGTTGGAGATGTTATAAAATCCTGGAATGTCCAATCCCGTCACTTGGGTGGTAAGGTTACGGGTGTATCGCTCGTTGATATTTAATCCTCCAAGAACATTTAAAGAAAATGATTGGTTAAGGTTGAAAAAGGAGTTGACCAAAAAAGAGTGATCAAATTCTGTAGATGTTAAGCTTCCTTCATTAACTGATCCAGGCGTGGGCGTTACCGTTTCATTGGGGGAACCCGGGGTAGGCGTAGTGACTGCAGTCCACTCTTTAACAGATGCATTGGCGATGTCGGCACCTAATCGATAGGTGAGGTTTATCCAATCGGCAAATTTATAGGTGAACCCCACTTTACCATATATTCTGTTTTCGTTGAAAATATTTCCATTTTCACCAATGGAGAAATAGGGATTTTGGGCATATCGCGTATGGAAATTGTCAATGTTGTTGAACTTGTTATTATAGTCTTTCCAATCTACTATGCTTTGATCGCGTGGTACCTGAATGATCTCCTGGAACAAGGTCGGTGCCGTCCGCCCTTGGCCGGAAGCGACAGCGCTTACTTCTTTCTTAACAAAATTCAAGGATACGTCAGAAGTAAGTCTCTTTCCCTTCAAGGTTCCCCTTAAGGTAATGTTGTGCCTTTTCAACTGATCAGCATTACCAGGAATGAATCCGTCTGCATCCACATTTCCATAATTGAAATAATAGGTAGCAGCATCATTTCCACCTGATACGGTAAGTGTACTATTAAGGTTATAACCGGTTTCGTAGAAATCCTTAAGATTAGTGGGTTGCGCTGCATAGGGCTTAATCTGCTGAGAATTATCCACTACATTTCCCCATGGCCTCACCACACCATCAAGTCTCGGTCCCCAGGAACCGTTCTCTTCCAAGAGATGAAAACTGCTCCACCCTTGCCCAAACTGATTTTGAAGCTTGGGAAGCCTGAGTGGCTTGCTGAAAGTCGCTGAAGTGATCAGGTCAACTTTGGGTGATCCACCAGATTTACCTCTTTTGGTAGTAATTACTATGGCGCCATTCGCCGCACGCGATCCATAAAGCGCTGTAGCCGCAGCACTTTTCAGGATCGAAATAGATTCGATATCGTCTGGTGAAATATCATTAGCCCGATTACCATAATCAACAGTATTGTTAAAGTTGTCGTTTACCGGATTAAAGACATTCACGTTGGATGCATTGTTGATGGGTACGCCATCCACAATATAAAGCGGTTGGTTGCTGCCCGTGATGGAGGAATATCCTCGCAGCACCACGCGCGAAGATGACCCTGGTGCGCCCGAGTTTTGCGACACCGTTAACCCCGCTACCTTACCTTGCAGGGAGGTCATCAAATCATTGGTGCGACCTTTGGTCGCCTCTTCATGATCGACCTGCGTCGCCGAGTAACCGATGGTTTTCGTTTCTCGGACATAACCCTGCGCGGTAACTACCACTTCTCCCAATTGCGTCACATCCTGAGAGAGCTTGACATCCACAACAGACCGCTGCCCAATCAACACCTCCTGGGTGACCAGACCGATAAAAGAAAATACCAGGGTGCCATCCAATTCAGGTATCCCAATCGGTAGGTACCACTAGCGTCAGTAACGGTACCCGTCGCGGTACCTTTTACCACAACATTCACACCCGGCAAAGCCGAACCATCCTCGAGGGATGTCACGCTTCCCGTCACGGTGCGCCCTTGTGCCATTAATTCACTCGATGCAATGGTGAGGCACATACAAAATAAAAGTAAAGCTTTCCTCATGCTGTCTCGTTTTGTTAAAGTAGTTTCCAGGTAGTTCGGAAACACCCTATTTTGGTGACTAACGTCGAAAGGATGTTAGCTCAAATAACTCCAAATAACCAATGAATAAAATGACCTGAAAAATGGTATTTTCTACCCATGGACATCCCGTTAAATGGGTGACAATGAAAATATCCCTGGCCCGAATTATCAACTCCATGATGAACGCTGAAAGAAAGAAACGACGAAATGTAGTAGCAGATAATGGCGATTGCGTGTGAGCTTAAAAGTCTTGCTTCAACACGCCTTGCTGTAGACTGAGCCCTGAATAGATGCGTTTGGTTAATTATCTGATTCTTTACCCGCTAATCTTTAGCGGGTAAAGACAACAATGGATTACAAAATAATGATTACGGGGGCAGACAAGAGATTTGTCAGATAAAAGATAGGCCATTGTACGTGGCCCATTCTTCGACGGCTTTTAATGTCGCTATGCATACTAAATGAGCCTTTCCAGATTGGCCTTTGCAATGGCCTCCGACTTGCTGTTGACTTGAAGTTTTGAGTATATATTCTTAATGTGTGTTTTCGAGGTCTCCTTCGAAATAAAAAGCTCTTCAGAAATCTGTGTATAGGTCTTACCTTCAGAAATTAACTGAAGTATTTCCGTTTCGCGTCGCGTGAGTGGTGAATTTGGATTGACATGAAAATTGTCGATTACCATTCGCGCAATCCTACTGCTCATGGGCGCTCCTCCTTTTACGATTTCATCCAGTGCCGACAATAACTCCATATAATTGGCGCTCTTCGTAATGTATCCAGACGCTCCAGCTTTCAGGGCTTCAAACACCAATTCACTGTCTTCATACACCGACACCATGATAATATCTACATGTGGATTCCTGTCTTTGATCACTTTAGTTCCCTGTATCCCATTTATCGCCAGGCAACTCAATATCCATTAATGCAATTTCCGGCTTGTCACGGGAGAGGTTTGCAATGGCCTCTTCACAGCTGCCATACGCATTTACTACCGCGAATTTATCGGAACTATTGACGATCAACGTGAAACTGTTTCGTATTTCCTGATCGTCTTCTATAATTATCACACGTTTCTTAAAAGGTAAGGCCATACTTTCTTGTTTCAGTAAGTGTAAAGCACAGAACGATTTTCGTTCCTTCATTCTTTATACTGTGTATACGTAAAAGTGCGTTGACTTTGTTGGCTCTTTCGCGAATATTTCGCAGACCATTTGATTTTTCTATATCCCCGGTATAGAATCCTATGCCATCGTCTTCAAAACTTAATTCAAAACCCTCCTTTTCATCCCTTTTCAACGCGAGGGTAACATTGCGGGCACAAGCAGACTTGAAGGCATTCGTCATGGCTTCCTTGAAAATAAGATTCGCTTCTCTGCTGAATCCATAGGGAAGCTTAATTCGCTCATTAACATCATTGAATGCCCGGAAGCTTATACCTTTCTCTTCAAAGAGCTTTTCCCCAAAGTCACGGATGTGAATGAAGAGTTTAGACAATTCATCATTTACAGGATCAATCGCCCAAATAAAATCGCGTGTGCCAGTGTACAGGTATTTAGCAGCAGTTCTCAACTTTTGTAATACAGATCCTGTCCACTGGTATTCCCATTACCATTTAGTTTCAACAGGCTAACATAATTAATAATCCGTGTCAATTGATTTCCCATCTCATCATGAAAATCGCGTGCGATTTCTTTTCGCAGATTGTCCTGCTCTTTCTGCCGTATCCTTTCCAGCGTTACGATTCTGTTGACGCGTTGCTTCACGCGTATATACAACACGAGGGTAATGAGTCCGCCCACAAGAATGAACATCGCCACAATGAAAGACGCAGTTTGATAAAATGGTCGCATGATCGAAAAATCATAAGCAATTTTTGCATCCACCCAACTGCCTCTGTTATCAGTACTCATCACACGAAAGGTATAATGACCCGGTGGAAGATTGCTGTACGTTACTTCACTGGCAGAAGAAGGGTGCGACCATGTTTTGTCAAAATTCTCAAGGAAATATTTATACTTAACAGCATTAGGATACCTTTTGTCTACACGATTAAACTGGAACGTGAGATGATTCTTATCAGGTGGAAGCGCGGGGTTATAGGGAATCTTAAAAAAGCCGAAAGTGCTATCCGCATAGCTGCGTGGTGAGTAGTCGCCATACAAGATCTGAACATCGGTAAGATGGACATCAAAGGATCGAAACGTTTCCTTATTAAGTTCATTAAATTCATACAGGCCATCTACTAATCCAAAATATTTTGACGTCGGGCTCAAGTAGACGGCATTTTGGTTCGTCTCAACTCCGGTAAGTCCGTTATCATAACTAAAATGAAGATTTTCAATGGGTTCGTAGCGATCGCCCAATTTAACATGGCTAATACCTTTTTCAGTGCCAACCCATAGGTAATTCTTATCATCAGCGGCCACGAAATAGACAAAATCAGACGCCATACCTTCCCGGGTAGTGATGAACTTTCGCTGGCCCGTTTCGGGGTTTAACACGACAACGCCTGTTCCGCCTGTTCCGATCAGAAGCAAAGAATCCTGATAAGGAATGAATGCTTAATACAGAAGTATTCACCATTTCCGGTATTGATACGACACCCACCTTACCACCTTTCAAGGTATTGATGGCCATTTCCGTTCCCACAAACAGTGTTTCGTACTTTTCCGAATAATGCATCGCCCAAATCATATTCGCCGCCAGTCCATTCGCGGTGTTGTAAGTTCTAAATGATTTACCATCGTAGTAGCTTAGTCCATTTCCCGTACCCACCCACAATCCATGTTTATCGAAGGCCATACACACAATACCATCCCCTGCCAGTCCATCAGCCCTGGTAAACCATTGAAAGGAGTCACGCTCCCGATCATATCTGCCTAATCCATGTCCGGTTCCGACCCACAGGGTACCATCGGGAGTTTCCGCGATGCATTGTATATTACTGCGGTAAGGTTCGTTGCGGACTTTCGACTCGGTAGGAAGTTATTTTTCCTCCTTGAATTTTCCACAAACCCTTGCCCGATGTGCCGATCCAACTTGCCCCCTCACGGTCTTTGGTGACGGCCATCACGCTTCGGATGTTCTTGGCGCTGACCTGAATAAAATCCTGGATAAAGTATTTGTAAAGGCCACGGCCATCCGATGCAAACCAGGCGTTCCCTTCTGAATCAAGGAGTACCTGATGTATATAGACGTCTGCAAGAACCAACGTAGGCTTGCTGACGCCGTTGACAAGCTTTTCCTTATAAAGCGAACCCTCGCCCATTGTCCAGAATTCATCTTTCTTCTGATCGTATGCTAACACATACCTGGGTATTTCCCATGGAAGTCTTTCTAATTTGTTACTCACAAGATTCATACGAAGCAAACCCTTCGTAGTTTGCAGCAACACATCGTTCTTATAGTTGAAAACATTATAAATTCTTCCCGTCTTTGCGGCAGGCGAGAACGTAAACGACCTATCCTTTGCTATTGCGATTGCGGAACTATCGCTGACGTAAATACAAGTCTTGCCTCCGGGGGACACGTGTATACGCCGAACCAACCTACCTTTGAATACTTCTTTATCCCAGTAATACACAGAATCATTGTATACTTTTGTAATCAGCCCATTTCCAGACACCAACAAAAGCGTATCATTGACTTCGTAGATCCGTCGAATAGACTTTGGTCCACCTTGCGCTGCCGGCGGCGGGAATCGCTTAAAGGTTTGTCCATCAAATTTCGTCACCCCCCTGGGATGAGCAATCCACAAGTTATCATGACGGTCAAATTTCAGGCCTATCACCTGATTCGTAAGGAGGCCATCAAGCGTCGTATATACCTTAAAAGTCCGGCCGTCAAAACGAGCCAGACCGCCTCCCTGTGTTCCAATCCATAAATAACCATTCTTATCCTCCACTATGGCCATTACCTGCGATTGTGGCAGGCCGTCAATAGCGGTATAATTTCGCGTTGAATAACTTAAGTCTTGTGCAGAAAGATAAGCGTGGAAAAGACTAAAAGTAATTACATAAAAATAGGCACTTCTCATACGTAACACATTGCAAAGTAGGAGTTTCAGGCAATTTACGTAATACCCCTTATTGAGGGATAATTGGATTAACAATGCTATGAAATAAGTGGCATTGCGCTATGGCCGCTTACACATTATTCCGTTTTTCGTTACCGTGACCGGCCAACACCTCAATAAGGTAAACTTGTGACTTTCATCAAACCTTCGCATTATTATCCAGTAATCAAAGCGCATGTCAGAGGCGGAAATTCAAACAGAATATGAAATCCTGGAACGATCCAGGAAAAATCCAAAGGCTTTCGGCGAACTTTATGAAAAGTATTTTGATCGAATCTTTCGATATGTATTCAGGCAAACTGATGATGAGGACCTCACGGCCGACTTATGTTCGCAAACTTTTCTCATCGCCTTAAAGAATCTAAATCGCTATGAATTCCGCGGTGTTCCTTTTTCAGCATGGCTCTATAAGATCGCCAGCAATGAAGTGAATAAGTACTACCGAAAGCGAAAGAAGAATAAGGTATTCAGCATTGAAGAATTACGCATCCGCGAATTGATTCAACAGACAGACCCGGATTGGGACGAGGAAATTATCCTGCGCCTGATGAATTACTTGAAAGATTTACCGACAGAAATGCTTGAAGTATTGGAATTGCGCTTTTTTGAAGACAAAGATTTCAAAGAAATTGCCTTCATACTGGACATTACGGAAAGTGGCGCAAAAATGCGAACGTATAGAGCATTAGATAGACTGAGAAAGAATTTTAACTTACGGATTAAGTACAATGGGTAGGAATGAAATACGGTTACGGCGACAAAAAATGAGTGCCGGTCGTATCGCACAGCACCGCAACTATCGTGAAATCATGGCGCGGCATGAGCGCGATGTTCGGATCAGGCGTACGGTCAGGGTATTTATTTATTTCTTGATTATCGCATTTTTATTGTTTCTTTTTTTTATGGTGAAAAGGTGGGAGCAAAAACAGGGTAAACCTGCAGAAAAGACAGCTTGGGTGTCGAAAAATAACATGGGTCCTGCTGGCCTGTCTTCAATGCCGCAACCGGAACCGCAGATCCCGTTGCTCACACCAAATTTTAATAAGGACTTGACCTGCCCAGCAGTACAACTTTTTTACTGTCGCATGCATCATGTGAACGCACACGAACGGGTAGTTGGCAGTGTCAATCAGTTGGTAGGGGTCCAGATACTATTCACTAGTCAGAAAGACAGTTCCTAGCAGCTTCCCGAAAGTAATGAAGTGGACCCGCAGGGATTCAAACCCCGAACCTTCTGATCCGTAGTCAGATGCTCTATTCAATTAAGCTACGGGTCCAATTTGGTGTATAGCGATGAATTTTGGAGTGCAAATGTAAAGAATAATTTCGCTCAGCAAAACAAAACGGTTTTGCCCTGAGTACAAAAAGGCTATTTTTGGGGCTTATTAATGACTAACAGCATCGCATGATTCAGAAATTAGCGGGTATTGTAATTCTTTCGGGGATAACGTTCATGGGGATGAGTCAAACCACCCCAACAAAAAAAACTTCGGGACGCCCGGATATTCCAGGCACCTTCGCAGTTGAACTGGGGATAAACGGAGCTGGAGGTGCCCCCAATGATTTTGAATTAGGTTTTTGGGGATCTCGCACGGTTAATATCTATTATCAATATGAATTTCGTATCCTGAAATCAGGGTTCAGTTTCGTTCCGGGAATTGGCCTGAGCATGGAACGCTACAAATTCAAAAACAACTATACAATAGGGTATACGACAAGCACAAGTGGTGAAATCATCATGATCCCTCCTGCTGATGCCGGCGTCCCTAACATCAAGAAATCACAACTGATTACCAACTACATTGACGTACCTGCCGAGATTCGGTTTTCAACCAATCCTGACGATCCTTCCAGAGGTTTTAAGGTATCCGTTGGCGGAAGAATTGGGTACCTGTACGACTCTTTTACAAAATTGAAATACGACGAAAATGGGGAGACCAAAAAGTTAAAAGACAAACAGGATTTCCGGCTGACAAAACTTCGATATGGGCTAACCGGTAGAATTGGTTTTGGCGGCTTCAGTGTGTTTGGATATTACAATCTTACGCCACTGTTCGAGGAAGGAAAAGGCTTAAAGGAGAATAATCAGTACAACGATTTCAATACCTTTACTATTGGAATTTCAGTCGCAAGTTTCTAGCAAAGTGCAGTAGAATGGTTCAGAATAGAATCGGAATGCAGACTATATTTTCTGTTCCAAGTTCTTTTTGGGCGCTTCTTTCTTTGCATACGTAGGGCATGTATACTGGCTGCATGCCGAAATAAAGGCTACCAATACAACGAACAAAACAAGCTTTTTCATCATCTACTGACTTTGGTTAAAGCAAAAATATAATTCTTTCCCAATAAAACAAACCTGAGACCATCACAAAACAGCACTATTCGGCACTCATTCTCAATCAATTAACAGGTTACAACCCCTGATATCGCTGTTATCAATCCTCCCCAAAATCCCGAAAGTACCGTCTGGATTGACTACCCCGAGATCCTCCGTTTCGATGAATGCGATGGAATGCCAATTGGCTAAGTCTATGACATTAATCCCGCCAACTTCGCTAAGTAACCCCTTTTCAAGCGGATCCGTCAGTTCCCGGCCGATAACTTTCATCCAGGGCGGGCAGAAAAATTGCTGTCCGCCCCGTGTGTAGGCTTGGGAGAGCAATTCCGTCATTCCATATTCCGAGTAAACATTGTCAACCTTGAATGCGCTTGAAAGGACATCGTGTAACATACCCCTGGTTATTTCTTTTCTTTTTCCCTTCATCCCACCAGTCTCAAAAACAAGAACACGACTCAGGTCCATTTTATGTTTTTCGGCCAGGTCCAGCAATGCAAAAGAAACGCCCCACAGGATCGTTTTGCGCTTATCCTCGCGGATATGCTCCAAGGTCTTTGACTAGTTTCTCGACTTCATGCAGGTAAAATGCAGAGTAAGGCGACTGGCTTTTGGAAATAAAATGATCCATCATCGCAATAAGGGAAGAGCCGTTACGCTCCAGGTAAGACGGTAGTAAGGCCAAAAAATGGTAGTCTGTTAGTGGCCCAAAGAAGAATTCAAAGCATCGCTGACTGTGCTGCAGATAGAAATTCCAGGCTTTGAATCGCATGTCGGCTTGGATCACGTGATGTCGTCCCACTGCTGGTAAATACAACCTCAGGTTCCCAACTTCCGCTTTTGATTGTATATTGCTTAAACAACTTGATGGGCAGAAATGGAACGTCCTCCAGTTTTTTGACTGCCGCGGTGTCGACAGCAAGGTGATGCAAAAACGCTTTGTATAGGGGGTTATTAGCCGCCTGGTAGCGGAATAGCTCAAGTGCAATATCTGCAAATGACTGTTCGTTTACTGTGTATAATTTTGCTGCAAAACTTTTAAAAGTATCCAAGCGTTATCTAACTTAACGAGTTCAAATTTACGGGATGAAGGCAA
Source organism: uncultured Bacteroidota bacterium (assembly GCA_963714945.1). Lineage (GTDB taxonomy): Bacteria > Bacteroidota > Bacteroidia > Cytophagales > Cyclobacteriaceae > Chryseolinea. The sequence continues at coordinate 69,606 of CAVQQL010000026.1, forward strand.
TTAAAGGCATATTATTATTTGGAATTTTAATGCTCATTGTAAGCGCTTGCTTCAATCCACCGGAATTCGGTCTGGTTCCTGAGATCGATTTTGAGAATATCTATTTCAGGGAAGCAAAGGGCGTGGGTGAAAGAGATTCACTGGTTTTGACGATATCCTTTCGTGACGGAAACGGAGACCTGGGGCTTTCCTCCACACAAATTGATGAACCCTATCACGACATTAACTATTATCTGGCCAATAACGGTGTGATAACGCCGATTGGAAAAATATCTGAGTACTCCAACCTACCACAATTTGTAAGCGTACCCCCTGGCGCGACAGGAAAACTTGTATCGGTAAGAACACCTAATGATCCTGAATATGCTGCGGTGGTTCCTCCTTACACCGATTCATTTTCATCGTGCACTTTCTACACGTACACGTCTGTTTATGTCAATGAATCAGATATTGGCATTTTTGATGAAACATACAATATTGATACGATACTTAGTGTGCAAGGTCTGCCGAAAGTTTACGTGTTATTGGATACCTTTTATTATCAAAGAAATCCGGACTATGCGAATATTGACGTAGAGTTTTGGGTAAAGGAATCGGGCGGTTATGAGGAATTCGATTGGGAAAAGGAGTTCTGCACCATTTCATTCAATCAGCGGTTCCCAGTATTAACTGAAAAAGCAGGTCCACTGGAAGGAGACCTGCAATATGCAATGGTAACCAGTGGCCTTAAAAGCATTTTTAGTATAAAGACTTTGAAACTCAGAATCACGATCAGGGATCGAAGTTTGAATCTGAGCAACACTATCGAGACACCTGAATTTACGCTGGATAAGATAAAGCGATAACGGTTGTTTTGGTAATAACTAAAGGGGTGGAAATTTACCAGGATTTGATTCCGCCATCACGCCGTACACTCTTTCAAATACCTCCTCCGGATTGGGCTTCGAAAAATAATCTCCGTCAGAGGCATAGGCAGGTCGATGTTCTTTTGCCGTGATCGTTATTGGTTTCGAATCGAGGAACTGATACGCGTCTTGCTTCTCCAAAACTTCCTGCATCATAAACGAACTTGCACCACCCGGCACATCTTCATCTGCAAAAACAATCCTATTGGTCTTTTTGACAGACTCCAGAATCATATGATGTATGTCAAAAGGAAGCAAAGTCTGGGCATCTATGACTTCGCATGAGATGCCAAATTCCTCCAACGATAATGCAGCCTCCATAACGATGCGGCACATCGAACCGTAGGTTACGACGGTTACGTCAGTACCTGCTTTTAATACCTCAGGCACCCCCAACGGAACTGTGAAATCTCCAATATTATCCGGCAGCCTTTCTTTCAAACGGTATCCATTCAAACACTCGATAATAACAGATGGATCATCTGATTTGAGCATCGTATTGTAGAAACCTGCAGCCTGCGTCATATTACGGGGCGTAATGATGTACATGCCGCGCAATGAATGCAGCAGCATGCCCATCTGCGAGCCTGCGTGCCAAACTCCCTCCAGTCGATGCCCACGCGTACGTACTATCAATGGCGCCTTTTGCCCACCCTTGGTTCGATAATACAGGCAAGCCAGATCATCTGACAAAGTTGGTAGCGCATAAATAAAATAATCGAGGTACTGAATTTCAGCAATGGGTTTCAATCCCCGCAGCGCGGCGCCAATTCCCTGACCAATAATAGTACACTCTCGAATTCCTGTGTCCGTCACGCGAAGTTCACCGTGTTTTGCCTGCAATCCGGCGAACCCCTGATTAACATCTCCGATCTTCCCAACATCTTCTCCAAAAGCCAAGACCCGCGGATCTCGCGTCAAGGCCGCATCAAAACACGCCTGCAAGACTTCTCTGCCATCCACCAAGGGCGACGAATCATGTATACAATGGGTCAATTCGGTCAACTTTCAATGCTGAATCATCCGAGACACTGTACATATGAGAACTGTAACGGTCATAGTTATCTGGCTCAGCACCAAGCAACCATTGATGAAGTTCATCCTTTGCTTCAGACGTTTCCCTTGGCCAAGACTCTGATTGTTTGCTTAGCAGCCTTCATCGTCTCTAATCGGGTTGGGTTTACAGCCTTTACCAGGTCTTCTCTGATGTTGGCAATTGCAGGGCCATTGCTGCTTTGCTTAATGGCTTTCCCCAGAATTTCAGATACTACAAATTGATCTTTGCGAACATCATCCATAAACGCTTTCCAGGCCCTCTCCTTTGCCTGCTTGGCAGCCAACTTGGCTTCGCGCTCAATCGAATCAACTTCTTCCGGAAGAATCAGCACGTCATTAATAATCCATTCCCGCATCTTGCGGATGCAATCATATTCTTATTCCCACGCTAACCTTTCCTTAGACTTGTAGCGTTCGTGCGAACCGGAAGTTGAATGCCCGAGCGGCTGCGTCATTTCCTCAACGTGGAAGAGAACAGGCACGTGTTCTTCCCTGCAAATCTTTTCAGCTTTTTGATATGCCTCGATCAGCCCGACGTAGTCCCATCCTTTACAGGTGATGATCTCGTAACCCAGTTCATATTTTGTTCGCTGCAGGCCAGCCAGCGCTTTTGAAATACTGCCCTTTATGGTGTGAAATTCTTGTGGGACCGATATGCCATAATCATCATCCCAAACAGAAGTAAGCATGGGTACCTGCAGCACACCTGCAGCATTAATAGCCTCCAAGAACATTCCCTCAGACGTTGACGCGTTGCCAATTGTTCCGAACGCTATTTCATTTCCATTGTCAGAAAGATTTGTAAATTCTTTCAGCGCTGGATTGTGCCTGAACAACTTGGAAGCATATGCCAGTCCAAGTAATCGGGGCATCTGTCCGGCTGTCGGTGAAATATCTGCACTACTATTTTTGAGCTCCGTCAGATTCTTTAGTTTCCCCTGTTCATCGAGCAGGCGTGTCGCATAATGTCCGTTCATCAATCTGCCTGCCGACGCGGGATCAGCCTCGACACTGGTATGCGCATACAACTGGGCGAAATACTGTTGCACGGTAAACTCACCAATAGCAAACATGAAGGTCTGGTCACGATAATAGCCGGCACGAAAATCACCCTTGACGAAAAACTTTTGCCATCGCGATCTGCGCAACTTCTTTGCCATCACCAAAGATTCCGAACTTGGCCTTTCCCATAAAGACCTCCTTGCGCCCCATGAGGCTAGCTTCACGACTTTCAACAGCAAGCGAATAGTCAGCAAGAATCTCCTTGACCTTCGCTTGTGAGAATTTTATTCTGGCTTCTTTCGTTTCGCTCAAGGTAATACGGTTTGATTTGATAAGGGTGAACAATCGTTAGGTTCAAAAATAGGCAATACCAATTACTTTCAAAAGCCTGACAATTTCTTGAATGTGGCCCAATCTGCCCCCAATATTGCAATATTGTGGGTAGCTGCCGCCTCAAATAGATAAATTCCAAACTTAATATCAGCAATTTCTACTTCAGAAAAAATATAACCAGCGGCTAATTCCATATTGTGTATGATCCGTTATGTTGCTGATTAGTGATCGTAAGGAGGTCAACGACAATGCTATCAACGAAATCTCCAGTCTGGACGACATAGGGATAATCCCCCAATGAATCCATTTTGAATCCACACAATTCAACAGTCTCCAGGAAACCCAGATCATCCCGATACAAGGCGTAGTTTTCAAGGCCCTCCCGCAAAGATCCATAAAATGCGTACCCACCTTCACTATTCATCTTTTAACGTAATTCACAAAAAATAAATACGTCATTCAATGCTTTCATGGCCTTGTTGCTATCTTTGAACACGGCAAAACGCAATGCGGCATGAAAATAGGAGTTCCAAAAGAAATTAAGAATAATGAGAATCGCGTAGCATTAACACCTGCCGGAACGCAGGAATTGGTGAAGCGTGGCCACACGGTCTATATCGAAACAACAGGCGGTTCAGGAAGCGGTTTTTTGGATGAAGAATATGTCGCAGCAGGGGCAACTATCATTCCTGGCGCAGCAGAGGTCTTTGCTGCAGCTGAGATGATCATGAAAGTTAAAGAACCGGTTGAACAAGAGTACGCACTGATTCGCAAAGATCAGCTTGTTTTTACCTATTTTCATTTTGCGTCATACGAGCCATTAACAAAAGCCATGATTGCCAGCGGCGCGATCTGCTTAGCCTACGAAACCGTTGAGCGCATTGACGGAAGTTTACCGCTTTTGGTACCGATGTCAGAGGTTGCCGGAAGAATGGCCATACAGGAAGGTGCCAAGTACCTTGAGAAGCCGTTGAAAGGACGTGGGATTCTGCTCGGCGGAGTCCCCGGCGTGAGGCCCGCAAAAGTATTGATACTCGGCGGCGGTGTTGTCGGAACAAATGCTGCCAAGATAGCCGCGGGTATGGGTGCCGATGTTACTATTATGGATTTGAACATTAACCGCCTTCGGTATCTGGATGATGTGATGCCTAAGAATGTGCACACGATCGTTTCCAATGAATATACGATTCGCGAAATGATCAAAGACATCGACTTGATTATCGGTGGTGTTTTGGTTCCGGGCGCAAAAGCCCCTAAACTAATTACGCGCGATATGTTGAAGACAATGCGGCCGGGAACGGTATTGGTAGACGTTGCGGTCGACCAGGGCGGATGTATCGAAACCTGCAGACCAACGACGCACGAAGATCCTACCTACATTATTGACGATGTTGTCCATTATTGCGTCGCAAATATGCCCGGCGCCGTTCCCTACACATCGACGCTGGCACTTACAAATGCAACACTCCCCTATGCTATCCGCCTGGCGAACGTAGGCTGGAAAGATGCGGCACAAGAAAGCCTGGAGTTGCGAAACGGGTTAAATATCATCCAAGGTAAAGTCGTTTACAAAGCCGTGGCGGACGCGTTCGACTTACCGTACACCGATGTAAAGAATTTCTTGTAGGCTTTTCATCCGGCATCGATGCCCAAAATGTTTATACCATATTGGGGCATGGAGTCGAGGATAACGGTTTTGTTAATCGCCCAATCCACTGCACAGCAAATGTGAATAAGGCCATTCGTTACGGTCAAGTATTTTGCATGAAGTGAGTAATTGTAGACCGACGCCTGATGCAGCGTGCGTTGTGTTAACTTCTGGTCCGGCGCTTTGCACTCGATGACCATCCAGGGGCTGCCAGCGCGGTCGTACACCACAATATCAGAACGCTTTTGTAGCTGGTTAAAACGAAGTCCTCCTTCTACCTTAATTAATGCCTTGGGGTAGTGCAGATCTGCTATCAAATAATTAATAAAATGTTGCCTGACCCATTCTTCAGGCGTGAGGACGAGGTATTTTTTTCGAATACTATCAAGAATGAATACTTTACCGTCTTCCTTTTTAAGTACATAATCAAATTGTGGAAGATTCAGTTTAACCATAATCGCAAATAAACCAATTTTACAGGTGATCCATAAACCATTAATTGTTAATTGTTAATTGCCTTACGATTAACGACTCATCAATATCTGTTACTTTAGTACATGAAGACAAAACAAGAAATCGTTGAAAATTGGCTTCCCCGCTACACGGGCAAAGCCCTTGATGAATTTGGTGAATACGTGTTGCTGACCAACTTTGACAATTATGTGGCCACTTTTGCCAAATGGCTAAATGTACCTGTTGATGGGGTCGATCGGGCCATGCGCAGCGCCACAGCGGAAGGAATAACAATTATCAATTTTGGTATGGGGAGTCCTAATGCAGCAACTATCATCGATTGTCTCAGTGCAATAAAACCCAAGGCTGCGCTTTTTCTTGGAAAATGTGGTGGGCTGAAAAAAAATGATATCGGGGATTTGATTCTCCCCATTGCCGCCATCCGCGGCGAAGGTACGTCGAATGACTATTTTCCGCCGGAAGTCCCTGCGCTGCCATCCTTTGCCCTCCAAAAGGCCATCTCAACAACCATTCGAGACAATAACCAGGATTACTGGACGGGCACAGTATACACCACAAACAGGCGCGTTTGGGAGTGGGATGACCCTTTCAAGATCTATCTGCGAAAGATTCGAGCCATGGCCGTCGATATGGAAACTGCCACTATCTTTTCTACCGCGTTTTCGAACAAGATACCAGCCGGCGCGCTACTGCTCATATCCGATCAACCCATGGAACCCGATGGCGTCAAAACAGAAGTCAGTGACACCGCCGTGACAAAGAACTTCGTGGAAACGCATCTTAGAATTGGCATCGAGTCTCTCAAGCAGCTGATTAACAATGGCATGACTGTGAAACACCTGCGATATTAATGGTATGACGCTGCGCCTTCAACAGGTCCCTCGTCAACGGGACTAATTTAGCTAAGACCTACTGCCCTTTGGAGGAAAGAGATTAGCGTAAGTCCCAAGGGTGGTTCGCGGATAAATGAAGCCAACATTTGGAGGAAGCATCGTAAAAAAATCAGAGATCGAACGCCCAAGTTCAAGCCCATCCGTTCGGAAACAGCGCTAGCGTACATTGACGGTATGACCATGCGCAGAAAAAATGCAACATAAATATCGCTGGAGCAACGTGAATTTCAATCATAAAAAATGCCCCGATAATATCGGGGCATTTTCCAAAGCTCTTACCTTTCCAATTATTACATTATAATTCAAGTTTCTGATTGGCGGAGTACAAGACCCTTCGGGCGTTTGCCTTTCTAAGTTCGGTTTCAACATCAGCAATAAGGCCACGCTTGGCTTCCACGTCTACTTTGAGGGAAACAGTGATCGCATCACGGTCTACTTCATCCAACTTCGACTTCTCTGAATTCACCCACTGAACGATATTCTTTGTTTCAATGAATACATCATTCGCCTGAATTTTGGGTTCCTTTCCAAATTGGTCAATCTTTTTGGGTGCACCGATATACAGGTACGAAACGAGTGACTTCTTGACCAGCTTCTTCAACTGGGTTGCCTGGGGCATCTTCTGCTCCACGTTAATGCTTGTCTCCCGCATTTTTGTTGTTACCATGAAAAAGAACAGCAACATAAAAACCACGTCAGGCATAGAAGCGGTTGGTATCTCCTGTTTTGTATTGACTTTCTTCTTAAACTTTGACATAATTATTTTATTTATTACCCTCCTACTTTGCTAGGCTCCGCAATAGAAAGCGCCATCGGTATTCCAACAGTCCCTGTGGGACTTACGTCTCTGCCCCTATCGTAAGCCTGTTTGATTTCAGGTGAGGCGTTCGGGTCGGAAGATATTTCCCTCCACTCCTTTACACTGACACCGGCTCGATTAGCATAGATCTCATGATAGGCAGCCTGCGCGGCATCCAGCACTTCGATAAACTTCTTATGCGTGGTTCCCCTGTCTGCTTTTAGCGACACAATCGCCTTCAGCGGACTATCAGAAGAGGTTGGATCCCGACCGTCATTAAGAACAAATTTCTTAATTTGATCAGTTAATTCCCGATTTGTTGAAAACCAAGGATTTCCTTCCACCAAGAGTTTATCAGAAGAGTTAATCTGAATTTTGAACAGATTTCGCTCCGGAATTTCCACGTCCGTCTCGGGTATAGCCTCTGGCGGCGGTGGGAGCAGTATCAATAAGCCCTTGTCACTGGCCACTGTTGTTGTCATCAAAAAGAACGTCAACAAAAGGAACGCAATGTCTGCCATCGATGCATTTGGAATATCAGGTGTACTTCTAGCCATATTATTTGAAGGCTTTACTAATTTCTGAATACAGCAGGGCCAAGATCGACCCGCCAGCACAGTATAAAACATAATCAATCCTGCACCGATCAATCTTGATGAAGATGCATCGATTCCGGCAGCAGCAGTCTTGACAGAAACATTTGAATCCGCTATTGCATAGGAAATACCGAACAACACCACAAAAATTCCAATGCCAATGCCAATTTTCAAAAGGGCGGCAGGGTCTTTTACGGCATTTATTATCGGAAATATAATAGCAGTCGCTATTGCAATGCCCAGCAGGGCGTAAAGGACGTATAAACCAAGATCTAGCATAGTTTTTATTATTTAACGATCTTATGCTTTACCAAAAGATCTACAAGAGAGATGGAGGCATCTTCCATATTATTTACCAACGCATCAATTTTAGAAATCAAGTAATTGTACAATACTTGAAGAATCATACCTACTATAAGACCACCTACAGTAGTAATCAAAGCGACCTTCATACCACCGGCAACAATTGATGGAGAAATATCACCTGCTTTTTCGATTGTATCAAATGCAACAACCATCCCGATAACCGTACCAAAGAATCCAAGCATGGGGCCGAGTGAAATGCAAAGTGAAATCCATATAAGGCCTCTCTCTAGTCTTCCCATCTCCACGCCACCATAGGAAACAATCGACTTTTCAACCATATCGATCCCTTCATGATAGCGCATCAAGCCTTGCGTGAAAATAGAAGCGACAGGACCACGTGTATCGCGCGTCACATCCAAAGCAGCATTTACACCACCCTTTGAAAGTGCATCTTCAATTTTCGCAAGAAGCTTCTTGGTATTTGATGTAGCCAGATTAAGCGTGATTATCCTTTCAATGGAAATTGACAAGCCAAGGATCAGGACAATCAAAATGGGTGTCATGAATGTTGGGCCACCATTGATATAAAGGTCTTTTACAACTTCATGGAAACTTTGGTCATCTTCGATGGCCATATCAGCATCAGCACTTGCAGTCTCTTCCGGCACCATTTCAGTTTCCATTGCTGGTTGTTCTGTGGCCGAAGAATCTTGAGAATCTTGTGCAAAAAGAGAAGAGGACGCCAGTACCCCTACAAGAGCGATGGTCGCAAATAATTTTTTCATAGTTTAAGGTTTAAGTAGCTTTGAAACCGCCAAAATTAATCGTTTTGTCGATTTCTAAACACTTTTTGTAAAATATTTCTACCGGCGATCGCTACTTTCTTTTTTTAGGTCCATAATCACCAGCATCAAAGAAAGTCACGAATCGGTTAAAAATAGTTCTAAAATATTGAAGTTCAGCGGGTATAGCAAAATAAAGCCCCGACAAACTGCCGGGGCCTCTGCGGAGAGGGCGGGATTCGAACCCGCGATACCGTTTCCAGTATACACACTTTCCAGGCGTGCTCCTTAAACCACTCGGACACCTCTCCTGCTTGATTCTGTGGAAATGGGGCACAAAGGAATTAATAAATTAGGCGGTTTCCAAGCTCGTCAGGCAGTCAATTCGCCTGCCAATGACAGCCCGACAAGCTCTCGAGCCTTTTCCACACCAAACTCGCCAATCAGCAACATCAATTTTGTAACCGCAGCTTCTGTCGTCATGTCTGCCCCACTGATGACCCCAATCTCTTCCAGCTGCCTGCTCGTCGCATACCTCCCTTGCAGCACACGGCCACCTGAGCATTGCGAAATATTCAGCACGATAATACCACGATCAATTGCGCTTTTTAAAGCATCCTTGAGCCAGAAAAGCGTTGGTGCATTTCCCGATCCGTAGGTTTCAATAACAACGGCTTTTAAAGCTTCAATACGCAGCATGGCGATTACCACTGGTTCGGTTATACCTGGAAATAATTTAAGGACAGCGATATTTGTGTCAAATGATGTCCGCAGCGCAAGCTTTGCAGATCGATTCGCCGTGTAGATAACCGAATAATTGTAATTGATCTTTACGCCGGCCTTGGCCAATGGAGGATAGTTACCAGAATCAAACGCATCAAACTGCATGCTTTGGACTTTCTTTGATCGGTTTCCCCGTAACAATACGTAATTAAAATAAATGCATACCTCAGCGACAAGCGGAATTCCGTCATGGTAAGCAGAAGCAATATCCAAGGCTGTAATGAGATTTTCGCGGGCGTCAGAGCGCGGCTCACTAATGGGAAGCTGAGCTCCGGTAAATACAATGGGCTTGCTCAATCCCGCCAACATAAAACTCAACGCCGATGCGGTGTAAGCCATAGTATCTGTGCCATGCAACACGACAAAACCATCGTGATGATCATACTCTTCAAAAATTATGCTGCCAATAAGTTGCCAATGATCAATGTTAATATTGGAGGAGTCAATCGGATCCTTAAATGAGTAAGCCGTAATTTCCAATGCCAAATTCCTAAGCGTCGGCAATTGGTCAATGATATACTTGAAGTCAAAGGGAATCAAGGCACCGTGCTTATCATAAGTCATGCCGAATGTTCCTCCAGTGTAGATGATCAACACGCGGGCACGTGGTTTCCCCGGCAGGGCTGTATTGATACTTACCTTTTTCAGATTCATCATGGGGCGCAATTAAAAAGTTGCAACGCGTTTTTGGTAGTGACCGCTTGAACTTCTTCTACTGGCCAATTTTTTAATTCCGCTACTTTCTTGGCAATCAATGGAATATATGAAGGCTCATTACGTTTACCCCGATGTGGCACGGGCGCCAGATAAGGGCTGTCTGTTTCAAGTACGACATGGTCCAAATCTATCTCAGGGACTACGTTATTTAGACCTCCATTTTTAAATGTGGCGACACCACCAATTCCCAGGTAGAAGCCGAGCTTGACGATTCTCGCTGCCTGCTCCGCACTTCCTGAAAAGCAATGAAAGACACCGGCCAAATTTCCATCCTGGTGCCGTTCAACGAGTGCGATAGTTTCGTCGATACTTTCCCGGCAGTGTATAACGATTGGTAAGGCATATTGCTTCGCCCAGTTCATCTGAACCACAAATGCTTCCTGTTGATACCCAAAAAGAGTTTTATCCCAATACAAGTCGGTTCCGATTTCACCAACAGCCGAAAATTTTCTCTTTGAAAGCCATTCTTCAACAAGATAAAGCTCCTTCTCAAAATTCTTCTTAACAGAACATGGGTGAACACCCATCATAGCATAACAAGTGCCCTGAGAACGGCTTTCAAGCTCCAGCATGGCGTCGATTGAAGTATGGTCAACGTTTGGCATAAATATCTTTTTTACACCCTGCTCTTCACATCGATGCAACATGTCATCACGGTCCACGCGAAAGTCTTCGTGGTAAATATGAGCATGTGAGTCGATAAAGTAATTCATGTTGTCAGATCAGCCCGCAAATATCTACAAAAGAAAACATCCCCCCTTATGTCAGCAAATACTTTCCGAATAGTATCAGGCCAATGATCACCGCTATTACCGATGCAAACAGTACAGCGCCCGCTGCCATATCTTTAATTTTTCCAGCAAGCTTTTTCTGCTCCATTGTGACCAAATCTACTAATCCCTCTATCGCGGAATTGATCATCTCGAGGCCGATCACAAGACCAATGCAAAGAAGAATTACACACCATTCAACCGGCGTTATGCTGAAGTAATATCCTGCTGCGACAACCAGCAGGGCGATCATAATTTGCACTTTAAGATTGCGCTGATCAGCAATGCCAAACCGAATGCCGCGCATAGCGTAAACAAAACTTTTCACAAACTTCTTCATTCATCATCTAGTTTTCGTTAGCAATGATTATCCTGGCTTCCAGATGAACAGCGGATCAGAATTTCATCTACCGCATCGGTCAACAATTTCGAATGATCCGGACCACGACGAAAGCCTGTGTAGTCTGCTGATTGCTCCCATGCAGTGTTGAGATCGAAACTATGCTGTTCCATTGCATAGGCTATTTTCATCTTCATCAACCTGTCCGCCAAATATTCCTGCTCCGTCTGCCCTGGTGTTGGAATGAAGATCGCTTTCTTGCCAAGCCTAGCCAGATCCATTACCGTGCTGAACCCGCTTCTTGCAATGACGTAATCTGATTGCTCTATTACCGCTTGCAGTTCCTCACCCTGTAGGAAGTCAATACTGTCGCTATCTGCCAAAACGGAATGAGAGGAAGTCAGCAGCCCTCGTACAACGAAGTATTTTAGTGCTGACTGCCGAACCTGTTTGACGACGATTTCCTCCAGGATACTCCGTTGAGGCTCCGGGCCAGAAAAGATACATACGACATCATATTTTACGGCTCTTTCTTGGCACGCCTTAAATTGCGAGAGATTTCCTATATGCGTTATTTCGGATTGAATTTTCTCATTGCTTGATGCGAGTGCTCCTACCAGATTATGCTTGTCATCAGCATCAGGAATCCAACAAACGGTAAATTTTTCAATCATTTTTTGGTTCACCTTGCCTATAAATCTGGCTAACCATGCATATCCCTTAGGCAGCAGAATATTAATTTGATGGGTAATGAAGACTGAAGTCGTTGCGGCAGACCAGCACCCATAGCGGTTATCCGAAATCACTAGTTCAATTTTATTCTCCGATATCAACTGTTCGAGCCGACAATGCTCCCTTCTAATGGCAGATACGAATTTTGGAAATTGCGCCGCCATTTTCCAAACCATAGACCCCGAAGAAGGATAGACGGGGCAGTAGGCAGGCAAAGTAAAAAAAGCAAGTGTCGGGAACTCTTTCTTGAGCAACGCCAATGCATCTCCACTGCTCGCCAAAAACACCTGGCAATTGCGCTGCAATAATTCGCGTATAACCGGTATACACCGTGTTGCATGACCCAACCCCCAATCCAGCGGAGCGACGAGAACTTTCGTCATGCTGGCAGGGCTTTAAATTCGAATCCCAACGACGAAAAATGCTCCACATATCTTGGCAGTGCGCTGGTTAGATTCTTTTCGGCTTTATGACTGTCATGGAAAACAATGATCGAACCATTCCGTGTGGCGGCAACGGTATTTCTCAAACATTTGTCGGCAGAAATACCCGGCCGATAGTCTATTGAAAGTACATCCCACATAACAATGTGAAACTTTTGCAGCGCCCCAATCTGGCTTCGGGTTATTCTACCATACGGGGGTCGAAACAAAAAATTATCCGGGGGCCTTGCGGTATTTTGTAATTGCGACTGGATTTCGTTGTTACATTGCCACATGTTATCGACGTAAGCGTCGGTATTCGTTTTCCAGCCGTTAAGATGGTTAAAAGTGTGATTTCCCACGGCATGGCCCTGGTCAAGAAGTTTTCCGAAAATCTTAGGATACTTTCGTATGTTTTCGCCGATACAGAAGAATGTAGCCTTGGCGTTATACCTGAGTAACGTTTCCAACACAAATTCAGTGGGTCCCGGAACGGGGCCATCGTCAAAGGTTAAGTATAACGATTTTTCAATTGCGGGCATCCTCCAGGTCAGCGAAGGATAAAGCAGTGGCAGAAAGAAGGGCGTGCGGTGGACCATATCTAAATAAACCTAGTAATCATGACCATCAACTTTCGCAATACGATTTATCCAACACGGCATGAAAGAATGGTGATGTCATCATGGTATCCGTTGTTTCCTTTGAAGTTGTCGAGGGCAACGATAATATCCTCATGAATAGATTTCAAATCCTTGTTATAAGTCTCGTCTAATTGAAAATATTCCACCAATTTTTCAACGCCAAACTCTTCGCCTTGCTCATTAATGGTTTCCGTAACACCATCGGTATAGCAAAAAAGCAAAAAATCGTCAATCCCGGTGATGAACCCTTCGTTTAGAAAAGGCAGCGGGTGCATCGCCCCCAATACCGTAGAACCATCTTCCAGTAACCGAAGCCCATTTTTCCTATCCAACAGCAGCGGGGGATTGTGTCCAGAATTGACATATACCATGGTCTTTAATCGAATGTCATAAATCGCTGCAAAGAATGTGATGAACTTCTCTCCTTTAGTATTTTCCAGGACCTGAAAGTTCAGTGCCTCAATAATATCGGTCAGGTTGGGTGTCTGTCTTAACAGCGTCCGAAGCGAAGCCTGGAAATTGGACATCATCAAAGCGGCGGGAATACCCTTTCCGCTTACGTCCGCAACACAAATCAGAAATTGATTTTTGTTAATGGGTATGTAGTCGTAGTAGTCACCTCCAACCATGTCGTGCGGCAAATAACTTGCTTCAATGTTAAGCAGATCGGTATTGGGCAGCTTGTCAGGGAAAAGAAATTGCTGCACGTCACTAGCAATTTCAAGTTCCTTTCTGAACGATTCCCGATCCAACTGCTTTCTAACCAGCTTCTTATTTTCAATAGCAACAATAATGATGTTACTCAAAGCCTGTATGAATTTTATACCATCATCATCGTGGTATCTTGGGTCATCCTTATCTAACCCACCAACAAAAACCAGCGCAAGCGTTGTGCTCTTGTGGGTTACCGGAATAATGATATCGAAAACGGTGAAGTCGCAATCTTCAAACTCCCTGAGGTGCGTAATATTTTGTATCGTCTTAAAAGCTGGAAGCAAACTTGCGTTGTGGAAACGCTTTTTTGTTCCAAAGGTAACTTTGCAGCTCCAGTCGTCGTCCAGAACAAATAAGGCCAGTTTTTGAATATTTAAATTGGACCGAAGCGTGAAATTGTAAATCTTGTAGAGTGAGTCCTCGGGCAAATTGTTGTTAATAGCCTGGGTAATCTCCAGTAACGCGTTGAGCTCTAGCTCTTTGATTTCAAATTTGGCTTTTAAGGTCTGTTCTGTCATTGTACAGTAAAGTTAAGCTGAAAACCGAATTGTGTGCAACTTCGGCCGCTTCGGGGTTAAGTTAGGTTAATTGCTACTGGTAACTAGGGATTTAGACTTTCGTCCTTTCCATTCAAAGGGCGAAAAGTTAGAAATGATACCGATGATCACGACATAGATGGGATAAATAACCTGCAATAGCAGGAAGGCGGACCAACTCCATGAAACTTGAAGAAAGCCGGCAACCCTGCGCAGAAAGAATAACTCGAAACCAACTTTGCTCAGCCACAACAGCAAGGCCACTGCGGGATTAATCAAGTTCAGCAACAGCAAGGCAGGAAAAATAATAAGGGTTGTCTGAAAACAGAAGGTAGACAGCGCAAGTGCCTTGTAAAATAACGGCGTATGAAGACTCCATTTGCCTGCCCAGCGGATGCGTTGATGGATCAAATCCATCAACTTTCTATGGGGCGATGTGGTGACAACGGCAAGCGGATCTGCCACAAAGGTTACCCCTTTTGGATACCCATTCAAAATCTTCCGCATGAGGAATTCATCATCACCTGAGGGAATATGCAGGTTACCGCTATACCCATCTACTGCTTCAAAGGCACTTTTTCGGAACGCCATGTTGGCACCATTGCACAAGGTAGGTAATCCTAGTGCGGCAGTGGCCGCACCGGAACCAATCAGACTCAAGAATTCCAAAGATTGCAGTTTCGAAAAAAACGAGCTTCCAACCATTCTTACACCACCAAAAACGAGTTTGATAGCGTCATCTCCAAAATAGTTGTTCAACCCTCCAATCCAGTTTTCGGGTACCCGGCAGTCTGCGTCTGTTGTGGCGATAATCACTCCCTCCGCAGCCTGTACACCTTGCGCTAATGCCTGCTTCTTGCCTTTTCCATCAGCAACAAGCAGGTGGAATCGGCCGTCTTTCTCCACAAATTGCTGTACGATCTCCCTTGTCATGTCACCTGAATGATCGTCTACGATGATTACTTGAAAGTCGTTGTAGCGTTGTTTGGAGAGGTCATCTAATAGATGTGCAATGTTAGATTCCTCATCACGCGCAGCGATAACGACAGAAAACAAAGGCTCGTCGACAAATACTGGAGAAGTATTGATCTTCCTAAGCATCGCACGATTCCACCCCATAATCAACACGATTAGTAGGGTGATATAAAGCAAGAAAAGTGAAACTATGATTACTGCCATCGACTGCAATTTCAAAAATTTATAAACCCTACCTATCTTGGGCCTGTGGGAAAAGTGGAAAAAGTGGAAAAAGAAAAAATAATTCTCGGTCTGGACCCTGGAACGAGTATTATGGGTTATGGTTTGATCCTTGTTCGAAAGACAAAGATCACTCTTTTGCAGTATGGTGTCATCCACCTCAGTAAGTATCCGGGACACGAATTAAGACTGAAGAAAATTTTCGAGCGGGTAATCAGCCTGCTGGATGAATTCCATCCTGACGAAGTAGCCCTGGAAGCCCCTTTTTTTGGCAAGAATGTCCAATCTATGCTTAAGCTTGGGCGGGCACAGGGCGTAGCAATGGCCGCTGCCCTTTCGCGGGAAATACCCATAGTAGAATATGCCCCGAAAAAAGTGAAACAATCCGTTACGGGCAACGGCAATTCCTCCAAAGAACAGGTGGCCAAAATGCTAATGACCGTACTAAGCATTAAAGAACTCCCGAAACTCCTGGATGCGACGGATGCGTTGGCAGTAGCGCTTTGCCATCACTTTCAAAAAGTAGGATCAAATCGCAAAACGAAATCGTGGGAAACATTTTTAAAGGAAAATCCAAAGCGAGTAAAAACTATCTCGAAGTAAGCTCAAGTTCAGTCAATATCTTTACTATCCGGTCGGCTGTCCTTCCATCCCAAAATGCTGGCACTTTTCCTTTTTTTGCGCTTCCCGATTGAATCTCATTTATCGCTGTAATGAGTTTTGGCATGTCGTCGCCAACGAGTTGATTGGTTCCTTCAACAATTGTTTCCGGCCTCTCCGTGTTTGACCGTAACGTTAGGCAGGGAACGTTTAATACAGTGGTTTCTTCCTGCACACCACCTGAATCGGTAATGACACCGGCAGCGTTCTCAATGAGATAAATGAACTCAAAATAACTCAATGCCTCTGTAAGTATGATCTTCTCTGATTTCCAATGAGCACCTTCCAGATTTTTGGCCGTGCGTGGATGCACCGGGAATATGGCCATTGCGTTTCCAATACCTTCCTCAATTGCCGAAAATATCTTTTTCATCTTTGTGATATTGTCCACATTAGAAGGGCGGTGTAGGGTAATGACATAATACTCGCCCCTGCTTAGCGCCTTGTCATCTAAAATTGCGGGCCGCCTGACCAGGGGTCTGGCCCAAAGCAGCGTATCGATCATTATGTTTCCAACAAAGAAGATCCTGGATTGATCCACGCCTGCTTTCAATAAATTCTCATTGGCGTATGGCGATGTTGTGAAGAAATAATCCGCCAGCGCATCCGTAACAACTCTATTCACTTCTTCGGGCATGGTAAAATCAAAAGATCGGATTCCAGCCTCAATATGGACAACGATGACCTGCAATTTCTTCGCTACGATTGCACAGGCCATCGTGGAGTTGACGTCCCCAACAACGATCACCAAGCTTGTTGGGTTCGCGATCAGATCTTGCTCAAAGGCAATCATTATTCTTGCAGTCTGTTCAGCCTGAGAGCCTGATCCTACCGCCAGATTGATGTCGGGATGTGGGATTTCGAGTTCGTCGAAGAAAATCCTGCTGAGCTTTTCGTCGTAATGCTGACCTGTGTGTACCAATCTGAACTCGATCCCGGCCTCGGGCATGCGCTTTATCGCCCGAATCAACGGCGCTATCTTGATGAAATTTGGTCTCGCCCCTGCTACTATTGTTATCTTCACGCCTTTAGAGTTTAACCACAAAATTCTCTTTCTTTGCCGAAAATCAAAGGAAGTAGTCGTATGAATTTGGGGATGATCCTGAATGCTCCATATCCGCCTGATATGCGGGTAAAAAAGGAAACTGATGCATTGATCAAGGCGGGGTTCCGCGTTCATCTCCTTTGCCTTAGGAGAAAAGATGACGATTATGAATCGGAATTGAACGGCTTAAACATCTCGCGTATCGACGCCGGTCGAAACAATTATCAACTAGCCTTCTGGGATGCCGTGATGTCGGTGACGTTCAAACACCCCAGATTTCTGCATGCGATGCCTGCCTGGATTGAACAAAACGAGATTTCTGTCATCCATGTACACGATCTGCCGCTTGCAGGAACGGCCCTGGCCCTGCGTAAAAAACACCACCTGAAAGTTGTCCTTGATCTGCATGAAAATTATCCTGAGGCCCTGCGCACGTGGTTTGCGTGGAAGAAAGGACTTATCGTAAAGTGGAAGAATAAACTTTTCATGAACCCTGATCGCTGGACAAGGCATGAGTATAAAGCGGTATTGGAAAGTGATTATGTGATTGCCGTGGTGGATGAGATGAAGAATCGCCTGATCGAAAAACACGATGTCTCGCCAGACAAAATAATTGTTGTTTCCAATACGGAGGAAAAATCGTTTCTAAACCAGCCGATTGATCCCGCTGTATACCGGAATTTTGAAAATAAATTTCGAATCGTTTATTCCGGTGGCATTGGTCCGCATCGCGGTGTGGATACCGCTATTGAGGCCATGCGATACCTAAAAGCGTATCCTGACATTGAATTGATCATCATCGGTTCGGGTAGCCGCGACGTAATCCACCATTTGCAGCGCGTTAGCATAGAAGCTGGCGTTGCCGGTCATGTGCATTTTCTGGGGCATCAAGCCTTCGATAAATTCTACTCGTTTATGCACCTGGCTGATGTAAATATTATCCCGCATAAGTCCAATGAACACACTGATAATACCATTCCACACAAACTATACCAATCCATGATGTCTGGCCGGCCTGTACTGGTGAGTTCAAGTGACCCATTAAAGCGCGTGGTGAATGCTACTGCGTCAGGGCTCGTGTTCACGGCAAATAACCCCCAAGACTTTGCTGCAAAAATCTTACTGCTATACCACGACAAAAATTTGTGCAATACGCTCGGTCGTAATGGGAAAAATGCCACGGCAGAAGGCACACTAAACTGGGATCATGAGCAGATTCTTCTGATTGATTTCTACAAGCGGTTATTCAATTCATAAATCCTCTCATCATTGCGCTACATTTTGCGCATCGCAATTTCAAAAGAGTTTCTGGTACGTTGTCAGCAAACGCTCATGTGATAATAGCCTCATGACGGCGTTTTTATTTGCGTGTGATAATTCCGCGCCAGAATACGAAATCAAGTTTTCTAAAGGTTGCCAATTAATTTGATATTGGTTCAAATCTGGCAATGAAATATTCTTTTTGTTAAAAAAGACCGGTTTGTCCATATACAACATCATCAATATATTTCCATACCCCTGTGGTCTGATGGTATTCATCACCAAACCATCAGCGCCGGACAAAAATTCAAGATACTCCTCAAAATTCATGTAGCGCTCAACGAATTCCAGTTTCCCATAACTATACTTTAATTCCTTTTTTAGAAATGATATATATCTTTTGTCGCCGTAGGAAATGGGGATAAGCAGATCAGCTTCTACCTGGTGCTCTTCCAAAAAGTGAACAGCATCCAGGTGATTATTCGCCGGGGAACCAGAATTGCCAATTACCAGGGAAGGCCTTCCGCGTTTCGTGGGTTTTTGTCGCAAATCATCAAGCTTACCATATGGGAACTTATTCTCGTAAAAAAAGAATTTGAACTCTGCTTGCAACGACAAATGCTGCAATGCAAATTGATACTCCTCTTTCATCCATGTCAGCACGAAGTTTACCTTCCTGTATGCCTTCTTTTTAAAGGGGGCATGTATCGTCCACACCTTCAAATCATACAACAACTTATCGACCGACCAGTTCTTCTTAATATACTTCTCGAAAGTTATTGGCTCATAACACATCCGGTCTAACGATGGAAGATTGTAGAGGTCACCCCCCCAAACCATCCAATTCAATTCCTTAAATCTGTGTCTTGCCACCCACCGATACAATAATGGTGTGAAGTAGTGTAAGAATACTTTTTGGTATTCCGCAGTATCTTCCACGAGCGCTGCAAATTGGGATGAGTATAACGGCGCGAACGGTAATTTGCGCTTAATGGCCGAAAGGCAATTGTGATTGGTCCTTACAACAATCTTGTTTTCGTGCATGAGCCCCAGCTCTTCAAGATTATCACAAAAGGTATTAATAAAGGTGTTGTCCGGAACGATGTGCAGATTCATGGACCAATTAGAAAGGTAATGGTTGAAGCTTCTTTTTCATTACAGCAGGGACACCGGCAACCATTACATTATCCGGGACGTCCTTCGTAACAATTGCACCAGCGCCAACAATGACATTCTTGCCTATCCTGACCTTGGGAAGCACTACTGCGTTTGTTCCGAGGGTTGTGTAGTTATCGATGACACAATTGCCTGTAATGCGAACACCCGGCGAAAGCTGAACAAAATCACCCAGGACGCTATCGTGCGATATTCCACAACTTGGATTGACCAGGCATCCAATTTTCAAAGTGACATCGTTCGTAATAACAGTTCCGGAAAGAATATTACACCCCGCCGCTATAGACGTTCCAAAGCTACCAATGTCTGCATGGATGCTGACGGTTGATGTGAGTTGCCCGCCAGCCTCCGAAAACATTTTATTGAGCGCGTACCGATAGGCAGGATTGCCCAACCCCAACGTAAATCTGTTATCACCTGTTTTATCAAAAGCTTGAACGACTTCACCGATCGTACGAAGAATCGGAAATCGACCATATAAATTATCCGGCAAATCCGTCGACAGGTTATCGAAGAAGAAGAGATTGTTCAGCTCGTTGCGCTGGGAAAAGATTTCAAGTACCTCTTTTGCAAACCCTTTGGCGCCAACAATAACCATAATCCTAATTGTTTTGAACCCGCAAGATGATTCTGAAAATCATATCAATTTCCTCCACAGTTAAAGTATCAAAAAGGGGAAGGCATAGGGCGCGTTTCGATATTGTGTCCGAAACTTCACACCGGGCATGTTGATGCACATAGGGTAAGTTTTCCAGTGAAGGAAAAAAGTAGCGTCTTGGGTGAATCCAATTTTGATTGAGGGTTTCGACAACCTTCAAGAGCATTTTTTCTGAATCAAAAATCACGGGATAGTACGCGTAATTGTAGGTAACGCCATCGGCTATGCGAGGCTTGACACCTTGAAAAGTCGGCATGAATTTGTCATAATGCTGTGACAGGCTTTTCCTTGTCTCAATGATTTTGTCAACATAGTTGAGGTTCACCAACCCCATGGCTGCATGGAATTCCGAGTTTTTCCCATTGATGCCTAGATCCGCAAAACGCTCAGGACCATCATGGCCAAAATTTCTCAGAAAGGCGATCTTTTTCAGCAGTTCCGGATCTTTGGTCACTACAGCACCACCCTCTACGGTATGAAAAAGTTTGGTTGCATGAAAACTGCAGGTGCTGATATCGCCATAATCAAAAATAGACTTCCCATTTATATTCACGCCAAATGCATGAGCACCATCATAAATGACTTTGAGATTCCTTCTTCTGGCTATCTCATCAATAGCTTCCACATCGCATGGGTTTCCATAGACGTGGGTTGCAAGAATGGCTGAGGTCTCGGGTGTGATCGACGCCTCAATCCTGCCCGGATCAATATTGCATGTCGTTGGATCTATGTCTACAAAGACCGGCTCACAGCCCTCCCAAACAATACTACTCGTGGTTGCCACGTAAGAAAAAGGTGTTGTAATGATTTTGCCCTTCAGCCCAAGCGCCTTTATTGCCAATTGAATGGCGATTGTGCCGTTGGTTACGTACAAAAGGTGTTTGATTGCCAGGTAATCCTTGAGCCTTAGCTCAAGTTCATTTACCAAAGGACCATTGTTGGTAAGCCAATTACGATTCCAAATACCCTGAAGATATTTTTCGTAGTCCTGAATCGGTGGCAGAAAAGGCTTCGTAACGGGAATCATTGGTTAAGCGTGCAAAATAGGATTATTTCATTGGCAATGTTAAGAATTTCTGTCTTACCTCACGTACGAGCAAAGGGATTAATAAGCTGTACCTCGTTTCGATAGGCCCACCAAAGCAGTCCGCCACAACCTGCCAGGTAAAACAAATGTACGGTATAGGGATGCGGGATTCCTATTATCGGTTCAGCAACAACAATTGACACGAGGAGAATCAAAGGGGCTATAACCATTTTGAATGTGTTAAATTCAAAATGAAACATATTTTTTAGATTCATTCGTAACAAAATGATTTCGACCACTGCGCTGATAAGCGAGGCCGTGATGATTCCGAAAATGTTCAGTCGGCCGATCAAAAGAATTATTAAGATGATCTTCAGACCGGAAACAACCAGGTAAATTACGGGCAGTGGTTTTGTATATTTCAGAATCCCATAAGGTACCGAAAAAAATAAACGCATTGTTCTGAAAAAATAGATACCCGCCAGGAATGGAATATACTTTATCGCCTCATGGTACGCGGGCTTAGCGACAAATCTCTCGATAGCCCAAGGAAGGAATAGGATGCTCCCGCATACCAACAGCATGACAACCGCCGTGAGCCCATAATAATAGCGGTTAATTTCCATCGTCGACCGCTTTTCGCGCTGTTCCATGACAGCACTCACCACCCTTGGATAGATCGTGCTGTGCAGGCTGTTCATCAATAACTCAATAGGGATCAAGCACTTAACCGCAAAATCGTATATCCCAACGTCGGCCAATGGCAGAAAAAAAAGCATGAGAATCCGGTCAAACTGATTTATGACCCATTGCTGAAGTTGATAAATGAAGGTATAGGCATTGAACCCGAACGACGATTTCAACCAGGTGAAATCATACCGAAACCCAAACTCCCGAAAAATCCGGAAGAGTACCCACAGGCAAGGAATAATCGTTCCTGCCAACCGACCCATTACCGGGCCAACCAGGCTGTTGGGAAAGAAATGCAAGCCTGTAATAATGCAAATGGCGATTAACGAGAAAGACAAGACATTCGACCAAAAAAAAGTTTCTGGTTTTTCACGGCTTTGCAATAAACTGTTGTGAACCTTAAACACAGCCTGGAAAATCCCCGCGCCCACGGATGCTAAGCCGAAAGGATAAAACGAAATATTCTTATCAGGGAGCACAAGGCTGAAGAGCAAGTCGCCAGTGACCGTGAGTAACAAACCCACTGCCAGGGATACAAGCAGCATAAAAATGAATGATGAACTAATAAAAACAGAGAGCTTTCTCTTGTCGCTCTTAAACTCGTGAAAGTGAATGAAAACAGAAGAGTCAAAACTGAAGGTTACCGTAATTTGAACCAATATCGTAAACACCAGGTATATCGATAGCGCACCGTATAGTTCAGTGGACAAGTTATGAATGTACAGGGGTAGCAAGATTATTGCGCTGGCCATTGGCAGCATACCGGCCAGCGTATAGATGAGTGAACTCTTTATAAAATTTCTACTGATCAACTTTATTCATTAAGTGGTGCAAGTAAAGGGAATTAAACGATTGGTAAATGACCATTATAAATGCATGACCTGCAAGGATACGTAGAATGTGGTTTCACAATAGATTAGTCAATTGTCTGGTAATCTCTTTTCTTGAATATTTGATTCCTGCTTTCTTAGTATCACAGGGCCTTCCGGCTTCCCACTCACCGAAAAGATTCAAGAGCTGCTGCTTAATTTCCTCCACTTTGTGCTCATCGATCATCCTGCCGATACCCGTCTCTTTTAGCAGGCTCGCGGCGTCTCCCTGTTCGGGTCCTGTGCCCAGCACCGGCAGACCAGTTGCCGCGTACTCAAAAAGTTTTCCGGGCATGTATCCTGCGGCGTCCCGATATCCTGTTAGAATTATGAGCAATAGCGAGGATCGGCCGTACATCGCCATCAGCTCGCTATGCTGCACCGGTGCCGTGAACGTGGTGATCTGCTGAAATGTCGCCAGCTGATGCAACATAGGCCTTAAACTGGGGGTGAACGTCACCAACAAAATCAATGTGTACCAACGACCTGAAACTGTCGTGCCCGCGCACCAATTGCTGAACGGCTCGCATGAAAGGCCGCGGATTGCACTTCTCATTTACGGTGCCTACGTGGCGAATGACGAATTTGTCTGTTCGGTGAATAGTCAATGATTCAAAATCCTCCTCATCATAGCCATTGGTGAGCAATGATACCGTACGGCCCGACAATGCTTCAAAGCGTCGCACATAGAATGGCGTAATTGTCGTTACGACGTCCGCATATCGCAACACTTTTGCTTCCAGGCTACGGTGGATTTTTCGAGCCAATGGACCTACCATCAGACTATCAAGCAGGCCCCACTCGCTCCACGGATCCCGAAAATCAGCAAGCCACTTAATAGATGGGTTTTTCTTTTTCAGATGGTAGCCAATCAAATGCATACTGTGGGGCGGCCCCGTTGTGACGATCGTGTTGATTTTCTTTTCGCGCAGGTAAATATGCAAGAATCTAACGGATGGTCTAATCCAAAAAACGCGTGGATCTGGAATAAAGAAATTACCGCGAATCCATGCACTCAATCTCTGGAAAACTGAATTTTGTTCTCCGCTAACAAGTTCCGTGGGCTTAATGGATTTTTTCATGCCAACCCATGCAGAGAATTTGATGAACAAATTATAGGGCTCCCAAATAGGGATGCGTATTATTTCGGCCTCATTCGGAACATCGCTAAGCAGCGATACATCCTGGATCGCGAACGATGGGTTATCAGGAGTAAATACATAAGGCTCCCAACCGAAACCTGGAAGATATTTTACAAATTTAAGCCAACGCTGAACGCCACTCCCTCCACTTGGTGGCCAATAATATGTGATTATCAACACTTTCTTTTCCATTGCCGCTGGGCCTATTGGCTGATCGCTATAATTTCCTCAATATTAGCAGGATTCACCCAAACAATTTCCTGGTCGCGCTTAAACCACGTCAACTGACGTTTTGCATAACGCCTTGAATTACGCTTCAGCAAGCGAATGGCTTCTGCCCGGTCATACTTCCCATCCATAAAATCAAAAATCTCCCGATACCCCACCGTTTGAAGTGCATTGCAATCCTTGTAAGCATAGAGTTCTTCGGCTTCGGTGAATAATCCCTCGGCGATCATCCTATCAATCCTTGCCTCAATTCTCTGGTGCAACTCTTCCTTAGGGAGTTCTAATCCAACTTTCACGATCGAAAAAGTGTGATGCAGTTTATTTCTTTTTTGGAATGACGTTATCGACTTACCTGTTCCGAGTACGACTTCCAATGCCCTGATCAATCGGTGCGTGTTTTGTTGGTCAATTTTATCAAAAAGGTCAGGATCGAGCCTTTTAAGTTGCGCTTGCAACACGCCAATACCTTTCTCCGCATATGCGCTGGCCAACGCATCCCGGATCTCAGCTGGGATTGGCGGTATGTCATCAAAGCCGTCACAGATCGCTTTTACATAGAGTCCCGAACCGCCACAAAGGACCAGGTGGTGATGTCGTAGGAATAATTCATGCATTAGCCTTAACGCCTCCCTTCCAAACTGAGCAGCATCATATGCCTTGCGAATTGAATGGCTGTCGATAAAATGGTGTGGGACCGTGGCTAATTCCGAAGGTGTCGGTTTGGCAGTACCAATAGTCAGCTCCCTGTAAAGCTGTCTCGAATCAGCTGAAATAATCTCTGTTCCAAAATGTTTGGCAACGTTTATCGCAGCAGCGGTCTTGCCAACAGCAGTCGGTCCAACAATGACGATTAGTTTCTTGTGCCTGGTAATCAATGTCGCAATTTAGCAGGGAACAGGCAAAATCAGAAAAACTGAAGGCGAGAAGACCCAAAGACCGAAGTTGGGGAGTTTGCGGCAAAGTGCCTGGGTTTCGGCATCCCAGGCCTTTCGGACTCCACACAATTTTCTTATCTTTGGACCTGAAATTAACGACCATAATGATCAAATATACCACCCAGTTTCTGACCAAATTTGAAGATATGATTGCGGAGTCGGACTACATACTGCGCTATGAAAAAGGAAACTTCAAGTCTGGCTATTGCCTCCTGAGAGATCAAAAGATCATGATCGTAAACAAGTTCTATACGGTAGAGGGTAAAATAAATGCCCTTTTGGAAATTCTTAAGAACGTTGAACTTGACAGGACCCGGTTTACAGAAAAAAGCCAGAAACTTTACCACGACCTTGCGCAACAACCACAAGCCGCTTGAAAATAGTCTTTTTAGGGAGCGGTACTTCTCAAGGAGTGCCCGTAATAGGCTGCCCCTGCGCGGTGTGCCAATCGCTCGACTATCGTGACAAGCGCTTACGCACTTCCATTCATGTGGAAATTGCCGGACAAAGTTTTATTGTAGATACCGGACCTGACTTCAGGCAGCAGATGCTACGTGAAAATATAGAACGCGTAGACGCGGTTATCTTTACCCATGCTCACCGAGACCACACTGCCGGGCTGGATGACGTACGCGCATACAACTTCCTCCAAGATATGGATATGCCTGTATATGCAACGCAACCTGTGCTGGATCAGCTAAGAATTGAGTATGCCTATGCCTTTGAAAAGGATGCGTACCCAGGAATACCGCGACTAACCCTTAACGCCATCGACAAAAAACCCTTTGCAATCAATGGCGTTCCGATTATTCCGCTTCCGGTAACGCATTTAAAAATGCCTGTGCTTGGATTCAGATTCGGTAACTTCAGCTATATCACAGACGCCAATTTCATTCCTGAGGACACATTTGAAAGACTAATTGGAACCGAGGTTCTTGTCTTAAACGCCCTTCAAACGGAGCCGCACATCTCTCATTTTAACCTGAAAGAAGCGATAAGCATTGCGAGCAGAATCCAAGCCAAGAAAACTTACTTCACCCACATAAGCCATAAACTCGGCCTCCATTCCGCTATTGAAAAAGATCTGCCGATGAATATTTCACTGGCGTTCGATGGATTGGAAATATCAGTAGACCTTTAATAACCGCTTTGGTAAGCGGAACCTATTTCTCGCGATAACGATTACCCCGGTGCACAACAATTACTATCTACTTCGAAATCTTTCATGCGATCTGGAAAAAAGATTGTCGGGTGCAGTCGTTTCCGAGTGCTTTACCCAAAACAAAGAAGAACTAATAATCAGATTTGAGACGCGGAATGGGACGTTCTTCATTAAGGCAACCCTAAAACCTTCCTTCTCCTGCCTGTCATTTCCGGACCGCTATGATCGGGCGCGAAAAAACTCGGTGGACATTTTTGAGGGCATCATCGGGCAGCGGGTCGAACGAGTTCGTCAGGTCGTGAATGACAGAAGCTTTGTTATTCAATGCAGTGATAGATATTCGCTTCTTTTCAAAATGCATGGCAGCCGGTCCAACGTACTGCTATTTCACATGGACGATGTTGAGGCCTTGTTTAGAAATAATCTGAAGCAGGATCTGACATTAAAACTCGACACACTCGATCGGCAAATTGATTGGTCCCATGAAAATTTTGTTAGCCATCAAGGCAGTCTTCCGTCGGTTTATTTCACCTTCGGAAAGGTAGTCTGGAAATATTTGGACGGACTGAACTTCGACTCCGTAACAACCGAACAAAAGTGGTCAATCCTGCAAAACGTACGTCAGCGCCTCGAACGTCCAACATACTACGTCACACAAACAGATGGAAAAATAACCCTTGCCCTTATGCCAATGGGCGAAATCGTTCGGGTACATCAAAATTCAATTGATGCGCTAAACGATTTTTTCCTATCCTTCACCCGACAGGACACGTTTGCAGTTGAAAAGTCAGCAGTGCTCGTGACGTTACGGAGGAACTTGCGGATGCGTGAGAATTATTATGAGAATATATCCAAAAAAATAATTTCGTTACAAACAGACCACAACTACAAGGTTTGGGCAGACCTCGTGATGGCAAATCTGCACGCCATCAAAACGGGGGCTGAGCAAACTACGCTTCTTAACTTTTACGACGAAAATCGCCCGATAGTCATAAAACTGAATAAGAAATTTAGTCCCGTAAAAAATGCCGCGTTATTCTATGCGAAATCAAAAAGCCAACATTTGGAAATAGTGCGGCTGCAGCAAACGCTAATCAGCAAAAAGAAAGAAATAACTACGCTTCAAGATCAATTACAGCAGATAGAGACAATCCCTGATTTAATAACCCTGCGTCCCCTGGCGGTTTCGATGGGATTGATTAATCTGTCTAAGAAAAAATTGGAATCACTTCCTTATCATGAGTTTGAATACAAAACCTTCAAGATATTAGTCGGAAAAAATGCTCAAAGTAATGACAAGCTCACCTTGAGACACGGCTACAAGGAAGATTTGTGGCTCCATGCGAAAGATGTAGCGGGGTCACATGTGCTCATCAAATATCAGGCTGGGAAGAAATTCCCAAAAGATGTGATCGAACGGGCGGCACAACTGGCAGCGTATAACTCAAAAAGGAAGAATGAATCCCTGTGCCCGGTTATCTTACACGCCGCGTAAGTATGTCCGCAAGCGGAAGGGCGATCCTAGCGGCGCTGTGATTGTAATGCAGGAAGAAACCATCTTAGTTGAACCAAGGCTAAACTGAATGATTAATACAACAGTGAAACCGCCACGGCAACACTTACTTCACGATGTTAATTTTTATCGTATTCGTCCTGGCTTTCTCCTTTATTGGCATGCTTGCCATAACAATAATAATGTCTCCCGATTTTACGTGCCCATCATTCTTTAACACATTTTCTACATCCGCGATTGTCTCATCTGTGGAGTTCGTCTTGTTGTAATGGTATGCCTGAGCCCCCCATATTAAATTGATCTTATTCAAAAGGGCCTCATTACTGGTAAAAACAAAAATATTTGCGTTGGGCCGGTATGCGGCAGACTGGTACGCGGTGTAACCTGATTGTGTCATACCGACTATTGCCTTTGCGCCGACGTCCTTTGCAAGCTTGCATGCGGCGAGCACAAAGTTATCATGAATGTAGGTTGGCGAGCTTGTATCAACTGGCCTGAACCGAAAGTAGATAGAAGGATTCTTCTCTACCGAGGAAATCGTTCGCACCATACTGCGAATAACTTCCAACGGATATTTACCTGAAGCTGTCTCAGCAGACAACATGAGTGCATCTGCACCATCCATTACGGCATTAGCAACATCATTGGTCTCCGCGCGGGTCGGGCGTGGGTTTTCAATCATGCTTTCCATCATTTGCGTTGCAACAATGACGGGCTTACCGGCTTCGTTACATTTGCTAACCAACATTTTTTGGACCATAGGGACTTCCTCCATCCAGATTTCCACGCCCAGATCACCACGGGCAACCATTACTGCATCAGTGGCGGCGATTATCTCGTCAATATTACTTAGTGCTTCCGGCTTCTCGATCTTGGCAACAATGCGCGCTGCAGAATTATGGAAGTCAATTATTTTTCGCATTGAATCGATATCCTCTGCTCTGCGAACAAAAGATAAGGCAATCCAATCGACATCGTTCTTAATACCAAACTCCAGGTCAATGAGGTCCTTTTCTGTGAGGGATGGTGCAGAGACTTTGGTGAAGGGAAGGTTTATTCCCTTTCTGGATTTTAAAGGCCCACCATAGATAACTTCGGTTACCACATCAATATCTCGTACTTCGGTTACTTTCAACTCAATTTTTCCATCATCTATCAGAATCGCGTCACCCACTTTAACATCCTTAGGAAGGGTTAAGTAGGACGTGCTCACAATTTCATTGTTACCCAACAACGGGCGCGTCGTAATAACCAACTCCTGGCCCCGATCAATTTCGGTATTAGGTTCCATCTCATTGACGCGGATCTTAGGACCCTGAAGATCTTGCAGCAAACAAATTCGGGTACCTAGCTCCTCATTAAGCTCGCGTACGTTATTGATTACTTTGAGATGATCCGCATGGGTTCCATGGGAGAAGTTCAAACGAAAAACATCGACACCCTCTTTGATGAGGGCATGAAGCATCTCTTTTGAATTTGTTGCGGGGCCAACAGTGGCAACAATCTTCGTTTTGTTAAACGATACTTTTTCTAGCATAGGGTTAGTAATAAATCGAATTTGGTGATTCGCATATCAGTCGGGCAATGCACGGCAATTAAAAGATAAAATTCGACTTTGACTTCAAACCGTCTAAAGGAATAGAGGCAACCAGCTGGATGGAGTCAATAGATTTGACCAACTGGATCAATTGGTGCAGCGAGTACTGTTCTTTCATATCGGCCAAAATTATAAAATCGTAATGAGGAAACTCAGGGATTAGGAAATACTTTCCTTTTTCCAGCTCAGAAGGCTTGTTTTTGAACAATTTCAACCGGTTGATCTGCGTCTGATGGGCATAATATGAAAAACCCTTTTCTTTATTGTTTTTAAACCCTACGACCAAATCAGGCTGTTTTGCCAGTTGAACGCCCAATACATGATTGATTTCCCATGCAAGCTTATACCCCTTGGCCGATGATATTAGCCCTAGCAATTCAAAATCAAATTCATAGTCGATGATTAATTTGCTTTTCTTCATTTTCAGCATTCTGGATAGGTCAGGGAGACTTGGATAGCAAGATCAAAAAAGTTTGACAATATTGCAGCAAATCTCTTTCTTTGCACAGATTTTTTAATCTCTAAACCTTAAAAACATGTCTGAAATTGCACAAAAAGTAAAACAGATCATCATCGAGAAACTTGGTGTAGAAGAATCTGAAGTTACTCCTGAGGCGAGCTTTACCAATGATCTTGGTGCTGACTCTCTGGACACCGTAGAATTCATTATGGAGTTCGAAAAGGAATTCAACATCTCTATTCCTGATGATCAGGCCGAGAATATTGCTACTGTTGGTCAGGCAATTTCTTACCTGGAGCAAAACGTAAAGAAATAATTGTAACTGCCTCATTACAACCACCCCCCATCAAAAATGATATTAAAACGAGTAGTCGTTACAGGACTAGGTGCACTTACCCCCATAGGAAACACGCGGCCGGAATATTGGGAAGGGCTTGAAAGCCGGTACGAAGTGGTGCTGCTCCGATTACGCGATTTGATGCAAAACTCTTTAAGACAAGGTTTGCCTGCGAGATCAAAAACTTTGATATCGGCAACTTTATGGATCGAAAGGAAGCCCGTAAAATGGATCCTTTTGCGCAATATGCAATGGTGGTGGCTGATGAAGCCATAAAAGATTCAAACCTCCCGTTAGCTGAACTGAATCCAGATCGCGTTGGTGTAATTTGGGGCTCAGGTATCGGGGGGTTATTAACTTTCCAGGAGGAGGTTAAGGCGTTACGCGAGAGGCGATGGCACCCCCAGGTTCAATCCTTTCTTTATTCCTAAAATGATTCCCGACCTGAGTGCCGGTCATATTTCGATAAAGTATGGCTTCCGAGGTCCAAACTTTGTCACTGTTTCCGCATGTGCCTCCTCCACCAACGCTATTTATGATGCCTTTACCTATTTGAGGCTGGGTAAGGCAGATATTATTGTTTCGGGTGGATCTGAAGCTGCAGTGTGTGAAGCAGGCGTTGGTGGATTTAATGCGATGAAAGCACTATCTGAAAGAAATGAATCTCCTGAAACTGCCTCCCGTCCTTATGATAAGAACCGTGATGGTTTTGTTCTGGGGGAAGGCGCTGGGGCATTGA
Organism: uncultured Bacteroidota bacterium; assembly: GCA_963714945.1. Taxonomy (GTDB): domain Bacteria; phylum Bacteroidota; class Bacteroidia; order Cytophagales; family Cyclobacteriaceae; genus Chryseolinea. Next base: position 100,750 of record CAVQQL010000026.1, read on the forward strand.
TTCTGGAAGAATATGAACATGCAAAAAAACGAGGGGCCAAAATTTATGCTGAAATCTTAGGCGGAGGTATGTCTGCCGATGCTTACCATATCACTGCTCCTCATCCGGAAGGAGCCGGAATCAATAAGGTAATGCAAAATGCTCTGGAAGATTCAAATATCACAGCGGATCAGGTCGATTACATCAACACCCATGGCACGTCAACGCCGCTTGGGCGATATCGGCGAAATTAGGGCTATTCAGAAAGTATTTGGGGAGCATGCGTCTAAAATGAACATTAGTTCCACAAAATCAATGACCGGTCACCTGCTGGGGGCTGCTGGCGCAATAGAAAGCATAGCTTGCTTAATGGCAATCAACCATTCCATTGTTCCGCCAACGATAAATCATTTTGAAGATGATCCTGGGCTCGATTCCACGCTTAACTTAACTTTTACCAAAGCCCAAAAGCGGGAAGTAAATGTAGCCCTGTGCAATACATTTGGTTTCGGTGGACATAATTTTTCAATCATATTTAAGAAGTTAACAGCCTAATGATAGCCGTTCTTGCTGTCCAGGACGGTTTTCGCTACATAAAAAAAGACTGCGTCTTTACGACTTATTTGCTGAATGAGCATCCGCTAACTTTCAATTGATTATCGCTTGGCTTGGAAGATTCTCACTATTCCGAAAGGAAAATCCAAAACGGACAAAAAACTGGTCGCCGCGATTCAGAATATAGCCGGCTTTACCCCTTCCAACCTGGAGCTATATCGGCTGGCAACGGTTCATAGTTCAATTGCCAAGGAAAACAGAACTGGCTATAAGGAATCAAACGAACGACTTGAATATCTCGGGGATGCAATCTTGGGAGCCGCGGTTGCCGACTTTCTGTTCAAGAAATTTCCCTTCAAATCAGAAGGTTTTCTGACGGAAATACGATCGCGGATTGTTAACCGCGAAGCACTTAATCTGCTCGCCAGGAAAATTGGTGTGGCAAACATCGTGCAGTTCGATCAAAAGAATTCACATCTTCAGCAGGTAATCTTGGGTAACACGCTTGAAGCCATAGTCGGTGCAATCTACCTTGACAAAGGCTATATACGCACAAGGAAATTTGTTGTTGATAAGCTCATCAATCCAAACTATGATATTTTGGACCTGGTTAATTCTGATTCGAATTTCAAAAGCAAGATTATTGAATGGGCGCAGAGAGAAGGCAGCGATGTTCGGTTTGAAATCCTGAGTGTAAAGAAGGGTCGCAATCACAAGGAATTTACCGCCCAGGTCCTCATCAACGACGAAGCGAAGGGTACCGGATATGGCAATAGCAAAAAGAAGGCAGAGCAAGATGCAGCCTTCAAAACTTGTGAAATGTTGAATTTGCTTCGACTGGAAGACTAAGCCAATGTTTTGGTAATCGTTTTGGAAACCAATACTCAAAATAGTAAGATTCTGAGTTTCCCTAATTTGCTGCCTTACGGGGCATTAATATAAAGACACATTCCGCTGTCCCAGCCTTGCGGACAAAGCTTCGGAGGTGATAAACCACTCTAGCAATAGCAATGTTACCAGGATAGGTTAATGGTCCAAACAGGGGTACTGGTGCTGCAGCCTATTTTGGTGGCCAACCCTGCAACCTTGATATATGCTCAAATTCATGAAAAACAAATACAATTGATGAAGTTCTATTGCCATTTCTCCTGAATCAATTGACCAATTGTAATTATATTTGCCGCTTATGACTATACTGAATTACATCATTTGGAACGGAAGCCCCGAAATATTTTCCTTTGGATCCTTTGCCCTGCGTTGGTACGGATTGTTTTTTGCGTTGGGGTTTCTCATTAGCCAGCAAATCTTGTATCTCATTTATAAAAAGGAAGGGAAGCCTGAAAAAGACGTCGATACCATAACCATCTATATGGTAGCCGCGACGATTGTTGGGGCAAGACTGGGTCACATCATTTTCTATCAGCCTGAGATCATTTGGGAAAATCCATTGAGCATTTTCTTACCGTTTGAATTCAACCCGTTTCGCTTTACCGGGCTGCAGGGATTGGCTAGCCATGGTGGGGCGATCGGAATTCTTTTTGCGTTGTGGCTTTATAGTAGGAAGAAAAAACCCGGTCAATCATACTTGCAAGTTGTCGACAGGATCGTAATTCTTGTAGCGCTTACTGGGGCATTGATCAGAATGGGCAACTATTTCAATTCCGAAATCATCGGCCTTCCAACTGACAAGCCTTACGGCGTTGTCTTTGTAAGTCGATTCACAGATGCCCTCAAAGATAGACGGGTCGACCGCGATGGCATTGTAGAATCCGTGGTGTACAAAGGAAATGACTCCCTCCCCAGAGGCAGCAACGGTCGGGTACCCATTAATATTTATGTCTTCTTCAAGAAAGGAACGTCAACCCGTGAAGCAGATTCGTTCAGCAATTTTACGACCAGGAACATCTTATCAAATACGCTGTACGAATACTTCGATGCGTCGGGTGACAACACAAAGATTGATATCAGTAGTCAGGATGATGGTACATTGGCAGCACGCATCAGCACCTTTGGGATCTCAAGACACCCGGCGCAACTGTACGAATCCATTTCCTGTGTTATACTATTTGTATTTCTCTTCTGGATCTGGAATCGGCAGAAGGAAGCCTTACCCGCTGGCCGACTCTTGGGCATATTCCTGATTTGGTGTTTTGGTCTGCGCTTCATTTTTGAATTTCTGAAAGAAAACCAAGAATCCTTTGAAGATGATATGGTATTAAATATGGGGCAAATATTAAGTATTCCCCTGGTCATCGCGGGTATTATTATTCTGTTGCTGTCGTTTAGAAAAAAGGAAGAGAAAGAAATCCTGATCTGAAGAAAGCAACTTTAAACGGTTTTACACCAGTGGGAGTCTTAGCGTTAGGAGATGCGGGCAATTATCATCATTTTATCAAGCTTTTTATCCGTACAAGTGGGTTGCGCTACCCAGTTGGGCTTCGCCCAGTCCGACTCTGTCAAGAAAGTTGTAAAGGGCCGGGTAGTGCTTGACAGCACCGGACGTTTTATTCACATCAATCGAATATTTATTCTAGGGAACAAGGTCACAAGGGATCAGATTATCTTACGCGAACTCACCTTGAAGCCTGGCGACTTTGTATACAGTGCGGAACTGCCAATAATTCTCGATCTCGACCAAAAAAAACTCATAAATACGCGCTTGTTTAATACCGCGGAGATTCGTCTTCTGCCGTTTCAAGAGGATCAAGCTGATCTCCTAATTGAGGTAAATGAACGTTGGTATACCTTTCCATCTCCAATTTTTGAACTTTCTGACCGGAATTTTAATGAGTGGTGGCAAACCTACAACCACGATTTCAGCCGTGTAAATTACGGGCTCCGGCTGTATCAATACAATATGCGCGGGCGAAATGAGACGCTGCGCTTGACCGCCCAGTTTGGTTTTCAGCGAAGGTTTGATATTTCGTACAGGATTCCTTACCTGGACAAAAAACAAAAACAAGGGCTTATTATCGATTTTGATTTTGCGGAAACTAAGAATTTGGCATACAAAACGCTTGATCATAGACTCGAATTCCTCTCTGCCGAAAAGCTACTAAAGACTACACGAGGCGGCGGGCTAACCTATACCTATCGGAAGTCTTTTTATACTTCGCATGCGCTGAAAGTTGAATACAGAAGCACAGATATCGCTGACACCATTGCTATGCTGAACTCCAATTATTTCCACGAGGGCCAGACAAGGCAACGATATGGCGCCATATCCTATTATTTTGTATCGGATCATCGTGACTATGTCGGTTATCCATTAACGGGGTATTACCTAACCGGCAGCGTTTCCAAAATCGGTATTAGCAACAACGATAATCTTGATAAAATCGATATCAGCGCTTCCTACGCGCGATATTTTAGCCTGAAAAGAAAGTTCTTCCTTTCAAACAATACCGTTATTTACTGGAGCACACCCCAGGACCTTCCGTATGCAAATTATGGCGCCTTGGGATATCGAAAACAATTCGTCCGAGGTTACGAAGTATTTGTGATTGAGGGGCCTTATTACGCATTGAACAAAACGACGTTCAAGAAAAGGATTTTCTCCCGAATTTATAATTGGAATTTCATGCCCATAAGGCAATTCAGGTATATTCCGTTATCGATTTACCTGAAATCTTATGCCGATCTGGGTTACGTACGAAATTACCCAGACTATGAAATCAGCAGCCGGCTTACAGGCAAACTATTGACTGGTCTTGGCGCAGGCATAGACATCGTTGCCTCCTATGATGCAGTGATTCGTTTTGAATATACATTCAACGGGGAAGGGCAACGTGGATTTTTCTTTCACGTGAAGAAAGAATTCTAATACCGCCATACTTTCCGCTTTCCCTTTTTATCGTATTTGTACCAATTTCCGATCCTTTCGCCCTGGTCATACATCCCTGAATAAGCAAGCCTACCTTGCACGTCATAAAATTCCCACAACCCCTGCTCTTTGCCCATGTCATAAAAACCTTTTTGCAGCAAATTGCCTTGATCATCATACATTTTTACGCTGCCGTGTGGCAATCCGTTTTTATAGTAAATAATTCTTTCCATGTGACCATTCTCGTAGTAATGTTTCCATTCTCCATCATACTGACTCCTCTTGTAAATGCCAGTTTTCTCCAACTCCCCATTGCCGTAAAAATATTCCGCGGCACCTTCAAGCCCCCCATCTGACCAATTCTCGGTGGCCTGGAGCGTTCCATCCGGAAAATAATATTTCACCAGGCCATGCAACCTTCCTTCCACGTAATTTTCAATGGCAAGCTTTTCGCCAGATGGATAGAAATAATCCCATTCTCCTTCCTTAAGACTATTCAGCTCGACCCCAACTGACCGTACTTGTCCGTTTTCATAGAGCGTTACGGTTCTATTCTGCGCGAATAATACTGTGCCGGTTAGAAGCAGGAAAAATATCTTGACAATCATAATTGGATTTTGTTACTTAAAACTAAGTAATTCTACCCGTTGTGATCAAAGCGTTGCCGTTGACCGTTATTATAACGTTCTGTTGTCATTTTCTGTTGGCTCAAAGTTCTTCCACGGCCATCGGCGCGCGTGCCTGCGCACTGGGTTATGCGTCATCTTGCCTAACCGACGAATGGTCGGTCTTCAACAACATCGGTGGGTTGGCGAGTGTAAAAAGAACCACCGCTGCCTTCAGCTATGATACTCAACCATCCTTCAGACCATTCAACAAGGCAGCTGTAGTATTTGCAGTTCCACTGAAAATCGGCGTTGCCGGATTGGGCGCCTACAGATTTGGTGACAATAGCTACAATGAACAAATCTTTGCCGCAGGATTTAGCAGCACATTTGGCCTGGCTTCCCTTGGTCTAAAGGCCAGTTACATCCAATACAATGCGCAAGGGTTTGGCCGCAAAGGAATACTCAGCATAAGCCTGGGCGGCGTAGCAATGCTTACCCCACAGCTCACGGTTGGGGCATATATAATTAACCTTAATCAACCGTTAATGTCGGATACCAATGGTGAACACCTTCCCACCGTGCTCGCTGCAGGCATTGCGTTTGAGGCGTCAGAGAATACGCTCATTGTTACCGAACTTAACAAAGATCTAGACTATCCACCGACATGGAAAACAGGAATAGCCTATACGGTGCATGAAAAATTCACGGTAAGAACTGGCTTCAACGTGCAGCCAAATGCGGGCTTTTTCGGGTTGGGCTTCAGACCAAACAAGTTCTCACTTGATTATGCATACCGATATAGTCCAGGCATTGGCGATAGGCACCAAGCTACCGTTGGATACCACTTTTATCAGAATACCAAATGAAATTCCTGGCTTTGCTCCTTCCGTTCTATTTCCCCTCCACAATCCTGAGTCAGGATTTTCCCAATAAGGAAATTGACGTGGACAGAATCACAGATGAACTCTATGGTTTCCAGGATTCGGATATGAATTACGAAGACCTGTATGAAAATGTATTACAACTATTCTCCAACCCAGTCAATCTGAACAAAGCCGGCGAAGAAGACTTGCGATTCCTCAACCTGCTGTCTTTGGCCCAAATCAAAAATCTGATTGACTATCGGAAAGAAAACAAAAACCTTCTTTCCGTTTATGAGCTGCAGGCAATCCCAGGCTACGACTTACCAACAATAAAGAAGCTCTTACCCTTCGTTAAGGTTGTTGACCCTGGCAATATCTTGGATGCCAATTTTTGGGAGAAAATAAGGAAGGAGAGTGACAACTATTTTTTAGTTCGTTATGGACGAACGCTTCAAATTCCAAAAGGCAATAGTAGCCTGGCACAACCAGGCATTCGATTCAGGGGGTCACCTGACAAATTATATTTACGGTTTCGCACCAGTAAACCTGGAGATTTTAGCATGGGCTTTACAGCGGAAAAGGACGCTGGTGAATCAATTGACTGGAACGCCGCCAACCGTTATTACGGAGTAGATTACCTCTCTTTTCATTTTCAACTTCAAAATAAAGGAAGACTTAAGAACCTCATCGTTGGCGACTACCAAAGTCAATTCGGACAGGGGGTCATGCTGGGCGGAATATTGGGTATGGGCAAGGGTGCCGAGACAATCACAACATTACGGAGAAGTAACATTGGCGTCGTACCCTATACATCCGTGAATGAGGCTGGCTTTTTGCGCGGCATGGCTGCGACTGTAAAAGTTGCCGACCACCTCTTCATCACTACTTTCTATTCAAACACAAAAAGAGATGCGACCCTGTCTGAAGATTCCGTCTCCAGTACCATTATCTCATCCTTTCAGACTACGGGGCTCCATCGAAATGAAATCGAACTCTCAAGCCGTAAAAAAATCGTTGATAAGAACTGGGGTGCGGTATTACAGTACAACGCTAACCAACTTGACATGGGAATAATGTTTAATGAGGTTTCATTCGACGCCACCGTATTGCGCAATCCCAGGGTCTACAATCGATTTGCGTTTGGGGGAATACAAAATAGAAATATAGGATTATACTTTAACCACACATTTCAAAATCTTGCATTTTTCAGTGAATTGAGCCATTCAATCAGTTATGGAAACGCATTCACCGCGGGTGTGCTTTGGAGTCTAACGAACAAACTTGACTTATCATTGTCGTATCGGAAATTTGATCGGGATTTCTATTCCTTCTATTCAAATGCCTTCGCTGAAAGCAGCGCTACGCAAAATGAGAATGGAATGTACTGGGGATGGAAGTACAGCATCAATCAGAAAATAAACATCGCTGGGTACCTTGACCTTTTCCAATTTCCATGGCTGCGATACAGAGATTATGCGCCATCCACTGGACATGAATGGTTGCTGCGATTTAGCTATCAGCCTTCCAGAACAGTCTTGATCTTTATTCAGGGCCGAGAGGAGTCCAAAGACAGAAACATGACTGGTGAACATTCAACGCTATACCAGACCAGTCAGGGCAATAAGTACAACTATTGGATAAACATCGATTATGGTTTGAGGCAAAAGTTGAGGCTGAAGACCCGCGCTCAATTCAGTACCTTCCGTTTCGCCGGCCGGCATACCAAAGGCATGGCCTTTATTCAGGACATACGTACTGAAATTGGCAAATTTAAGGTTACGGCCCGGTATGCGATTTTTGACACCGATGATTATGACAACAGACAGTACGCTTATGAAAATGATGTGTACCTTGCATATGCTATGCCTGCATACTATTCGGCAGGCGTTCGAAAGGTTGGCATGATCGAATACAAAATGAATCGCGCTGTAAGTTTGTGGCTGCGTTGCGCCCATACGCGATATCTTAATGAAAAAACAATTGGATCTGGTCTAGAAACCATTGAAGGAAATTCAAAAACGGATATTAAATTCCAATTGAGAATCACATTTTAAAGTTATTTTCACCCCAATGAGTTCCGTGAATTATGCATGCTGCTCGTAGATCAGATAACACCCGAAATCCTCCTTGTAATGTGCATCGGTGGAATTGTGTTTATCCTTATCTTCAAAGCAATCTTCAGAAAGTTGAAGTAACTTTGCTTCCAACGGAAGCATAATAGAAGTCTTCTACCGACCAATTATACTATTCATCGTCAAAACAACTTCATAATTCGCTCAACTCGTGCTTATTTGACACTACAAAAAATAAATCGACATGAAAACCAAAGCATTTTTAGTATTTGCTATCACTATGCTGGCGCAACTTTGCCAGGCACAAACCACGAAAAAAGTCCTCGAACTACCCGAGTTTAAAGGCATCTACGTCAACTCCAATTATACGATCTACTTGAAGCAAACGAATAAACAGGAAGTAACCGTTGAAGCCCTAACAGAAATCTATTCTGTATCCGACATAAAAGTAGAAAATGGAATTCTGATGGTGAATATCGAGCGTAAGCCTGACAGCCCCAACAAAAGCCTTTGGGCCAAGATTGATGACATCAAGTTGAATCCCACGATGAAATTATATGTCAGCGTTAAGAACGTGAATGACCTTCAGGTAAATGGTGGCGGCAAATTAATATCTGAAAACTCGATTGCAGCAGATTACATCACGCTAGGTGTTGCGGGCAATGGCAGCATGGATGTTGACCTGAAGGGCAATACTATAAAGGCTGAAGTGAGTGGAAGTGGAACGTTGACGCTCCGTGGCTATGCTACATCCATCGAAGCCGTGGTGAGTGGTTCCGGGAATATAGAAGGGTTTGCCTGCGCGCTAGAGACCGGCAAGGCAAAGGTAAGTGGGTCGGGTTCGTGCCAACTGAATGTTACCAATAGCCTGGATGCGGCCGTACTGGGCAGCGGAAGTGTGAAGCACAAAGGCGCCACCAAAACTGTGCAGAAAAAGATTTACGGATCTGGTTCTGTAGATCGAGCATACTAGCTATTCTTCCTGAATAAGCGGTGATCTCAGTACTCCGATCTCAATTATTGGAGGCAGTGCAGCCAGCAAACCGTCTGTGTTGATTCCTTCTCAAGATCCTTGGAAGAGGAACCGGATGCAAAACCATTTCGGACGGTTTTAACGGTTTTCACTACCCTAAGCGGTATTGTCTGTGGAAATAGTGGTAAAATATGCCCAAATTGATAATAATGCATCTTTTTCCATTTAGTCAAAATTTCTTATTACTTTTAACTGTTGATTGCACGCTTTACAAAGGCCACGCTCCATCATTGCGAGTAGTTGTTCAGGTTGAAGTTTGTAGATTGACATTAAATAATTTTCATATTTACTATTTCTACAAATGAACATTTACGTTGCCAACATCCCTTTTAAGGCATCCGAACCGGAATTGAAGGGATTATTCGAAGAGTATGGCGAAGTTTCTTCTGCCAAGATTGTCATGGACAAAGTAACACAGCGCAGCCGTGGTTTCGGTTTCATCGAGATGTCGGACGATGATGCGGCTCGTCAGGCCATTACTAGCCTTAACGGTTTCAACTTCCTCGGTAAGACCTTGGTAGTAAACGAAGCAAGACCCAGAACCGATGCCCCCCGCGGTGGCGGTGGTGGCTACAGAAGCGGTGCGGGCGGTGGCGGTTTTAACCATTAATTACAACGCCCATTGAATATAAACTGCCCTTGCTTTGGGCAGTTTTTTTTTTGCCAATCCTGGCTGACAAAACAATCTTAACTAAGGTTCAATGGAATTCAACAAAACGCAAAAGATAGTCCTGGGGATCTTCACTTTCCTTCCATTTGTCTTTTTTCCATTTATTTTCATGGAAATTTTTCAATTCGTCATCAATATTATCGCAACCACGCAAAACGGAGAGCCCGAAGCCGCCGATATTTTGGTGTCCATCGCGTCTTTCATTGTGCCGATCATGCTACTGTCGTTGCTTTCGCTGGCCTTGCTTATTTTCTACATTGTGCATGCCATAAGTAATAAAAAGTTAGCGCCTACAGAACAGCTTATGTGGATACTGCTCTTTATATTTTTTGGAATTGTCGCGTTTCCGATATACTGGCTAATGCGGATCTTGAATGCCCCTGACAAAGCGTGATCGGCGTGTGTAAACTACTAGCGTTTCGATTGTTTACTTTTCTGTATTAACGATAGACGATTTATAGTATTGGCAAGTCCATTATCGACGCCAAAGGCAGATGATTGGCGGGGCATGCTTGTCAAAATCCTCAACCAGCCCTCAACCAAGGGGCACCCATGACAGGCGCCCTTTTCTGTTTTAATTCTTTATCTTGACGCAAAGCTACAAGGCATGACCTACATGATCGGAATTGACGTTGGTACGGGGAGTACCAAAGCTGTTGCCCTAAACGCTTCAGGCGAAGTCCTTCACGCCACGCACGCTTCGTACCCTACCTTGAATCCAGAACCTGGCTATAGTGAACAAGCACCTGAGCTGATTTGGCAAGCATTCGTGAAATGCATCAACCGAATGATAGACTTCCTGAAAGAGAAACCAACGGGTATTGTATTGAGCACCGCCATGCACAGTGTCATTCCTGTTGACGCAAAAGGAAATCCACTTATGAATATGATTACATGGGCAGACAATCGCAGCGCCGACATCGCGAGCAGAATTAAGGCGTCCTCGTCCGGTGAGATGATCTATGTACAAACGGGCATGCCTATCCACGCCATGACACCGTTGTGCAAAATCCTGTGGCTTAACGAGAACAAACCCGATCTTTTTGCGCAAGTCCATAAGTTTATTTCCATCAAAGAGTACATCTGGCACAAACTATTTCAAGCGTATGAAGTTGACTATTCGATTGCGTCAGCAACGGGGCTTTTTGATATCGAGAAGCTTACGTGGAACACAGATTCTATGGAACTATGTGGTGTCCGCCTCCACCAACTAAGCGAACCTGTGGCAGTAGACCACGTGCGCAGCGAAATCGATCCCGCCCTGGCAGACAGCCTCAAGGTCGCAGCGGGAACACCAGTCTTCATTGGTTCAAGTGACGGCTGCATGGCCAACATCGGAAGCTTTGCAATAGCCAACGGCATTGCGGCACTTACCATTGGTACCAGTGGTGCTATTCGCATGGGCAATGTGAAGCCTACTTTCAACTTCAAGGCGATGACTTTTACCTATTGCCTGTTCGACAATCTTTTCATTTCAGGCGGGCCCATTAACAATGGTGGCATTGCACTCAAGTGGTATGCAGAGGGCTTCTTGAAAGTAAACTTAAATACCCCGGAAGATTATGATGCTTTGCTAAGTGCAATAGATAAGACAAAACCCGGTGCGGATGGTCTGATCTTCCTACCATACTTGCTGGGGGAACGCGCGCCCATTTGGGACAGCGACTCAAGCGCAGTTTTCTTTGGTCTTAGGAACTTTCATACGCAAGCCCACCTGACACGCGCCGTTGTTGAAGGTATTTCGATGGCGCTCTTTAGTATCTCAAAAGCTATGGAACAAACTGGCTTGAACATTAACAAAATCCACGTCAGTGGTGGTTTCGTGCATTCAAAAATTTGGCTTCAAATCCTTGCAGATATGTTTAACAAAGAGATTTCCCTGATCCATGATGAAGACGCTTCAGCCGTCGGCGCGGCATACCTGGGCTTAAAATCATTGGGGATTATAGAAACATTATCACAACTTGAGCCTAGCGTTAAGACCTCCTTCACACCCAATGCGGAAAATCATCGTGTCTACCAAAGAATCTTTCCAATCTACGAACGGCTCTATGAAAAACTAAAAGATGAGATGTCGTTGCTGCAAGACCTTCGCGACTAGACCCTCCGCATTAGCGTACTGCGGATCAGGCACGCTTTAACTCGATAATCGTTAATTCAGGCGGCATGCCTATCCTTCCGGGATAACCAAGATATCCAAAGCCTCTGTTTACGTAGAGGTATTGGGATCCTTCCTGGTGAAGCCCTGCCCATTGTTTGTAGGCGTATTGGGATGGACTCCACTTAAAATTTCCAATCTCAACACCAAACTGGAACCCATGGGTGTGTCCTGAAAACATGAGGTCTACATCTGGATACAACGGCCGCACTTGCGCGTCCCAATGGCTGGGATCGTGCGAAAGCAAAAGCTTCACAGGAGCTCCATCAGTTCCACTGTGAGCCTTATCGAGCTTGCCATATTTTGCAAATCTCCCTCCACCCCAATTTTCAATTCCGATGATCGCGACCTTATCGCCATCTATTTCCAAAAAATGGTGATCATTCATCAATAAATTGAACCCCAAAAGTTGATGTGCCGCGATCAGGTCCTTAAAATTCTGTCGCTTGGCTTCTTCACTCGGCCATTGGTGGTAGTCGCCATAATCATGATTTCCAGTCACCGAGAAAACCCCATAGGGTGCTTGCAGCTTATTGAACACATTTATGTATTCCTGTACCTCGGAAGCTTCGTTGTTGACCAGGTCACCCGTAAAGAAAATGACATCCGGTCTTTCTTGCATCATCATTTCAACGCCGCCCCGAACAGCAGTTTTGTTAAAGAAGCTCCCACTGTGTATGTCCGACACTTGGCCGATTGTGATCCCATCAAAGCTGGGTGGTAGATTGGGCAATTTCACCACTGTACGTCTTAAGCGATAATCGTGCGCTCCAGAAATGATGCCATAAGCCATCGTTCCGAAGGGAACACTCGCAGCGATCAGCGCTGTTTTTGCCAGGAATTCAGAGCGCGGAATAGACTGACCGGGGAGATCACCGGAAGCGCCGCTATAAAACAAACTTGCTACCCATCTGGCGCCCCGTTGCAAGTCGTCGACAAAAAGAATAGCAATGGCAAACAGTTTCGAGAAATACATGGCCACCAGGCCTGTAAGGACCCAGTTTCTGTAATGGGGGCTAAACCGGTAGGGATCACCAAACGTCCACCAAAGCAGCGCCAAAATGCCCACTGCCTGTTGGTATCCAGAATCCGTATTGGGCAATTGATTTCCAACCAGGCGTCCACTTTTGGGTGACGAGCAAAACTGCTTGAAATATGTAGTAGTCTATCAGCAAAAATGCGATAGTGAAAAACAGCAATGTCATGATCCTTGGTTTCATAAAGAAAAAGAAAGTCGTCCTGTTCTAAACAGGGACGACTTCTGCCTGATTTTATTTTTAACTCAATACCACTGAACCTTCAGAACCAGCGGTTTCGGTATTTGCCCTTGTTTTGAATACGCGCGCTTTGATTTGCGCTGTTATCAAATACATTACGGGAACTAAAAAGAGTGTCAGAAAAGTTCCGAAGATTAGCCCAAATATCATGGTCCAGGATAACGGTCCCCAAAAGGCAACATTATCACCTCCAAAAAATATGTGAGGATTAAACTCTGTGAAGAGGGTAACGAAGTCAATGTTAAATCCAACAGCCAACGGAATCAAACCCAAAGTTGCTGCCATGGCGGTTAATAATACAGGTGTCATCCGCGTTTTAGCCGCCTCTACGATAGCCTCTTTTAACTCAACTCCCTGTTCAATTAACAAATCAGTAAATTCCACCAGCAAGATTCCATTCCGTACCACGATACCAGCCAAGGCCATGATACCAACACCTGACATTACGATAGATATCTCCATCCTAAACAAAGAGAAGCCGATCAATACACCAATAATACTAAACAGAATCTCAGACAAAATAATCAGTGGTTTGCTGATGGAGTTAAATTGGAGTACAAGGATCATAAATATCAATCCAATCGCTACCAATCCGGCCACGCCAAGAAATGCTGACGTTTCAGCCTGTTGCTCCTGTGCCCCCGTCATTTTTATTTCCACTTCATCGGGATATGCGAAAGAACGCAAATGGCCCTTTATGTCAGCTACTACCTCGTTATCATTAAAACCGCCCAAAACATTTGACGACAGCGTTATTACCCGTTTCTGATCGATCCTTCGGATGCCGGCATAACTATTTGAATATTCAATTTTCGCGATGGATGCCAAAGGTACCTGTCGTACCGCTCCACCCATCGTCATATCCCTGAAGGTAACGGGAATGTTCATCAGTGTATTGATGTCGTTACGCTGGGATGCCTTTATCCTTAATTCAATCGGATAATCGTCATTTGCATCGCGGAATCTTGAGATTTCCCGTCCGAAAATAGCGGTTCTAAGGACCATTCCAATCTGACCGGTTGATATACCTTCACGATTGGCTTTTTCACGGTCGATGTTTATGACAATCTCCGGTTTGTTACTTTGGAAGTCAGATTTCAATTCTTCTACACCCTGAATCTGCAAGGAATCAAGATACCTTTTGGCCCTGTTGGCAGTACTAACCAGCACATCAAAATTATCAGCAGCAATTTCAATGCTGATTGGTTTGCCGGTTGGAGGTCCAGCCGCTTCCTGATCAACAGAAATTTCAGCACCCTTTACACCTTTAACCGCCTCACGGACCTTGTCAAGATAGACCCTTGTGGATTGCCCATCACGATCGGCGAAGTTAACAAAGGCTACAGAGACTTTTCCCAGGTGTGGCTGGGCGTTGCTACCTGAAAACTGGTCTTCAGCAGCACCCACAGCTACATTCGAAATTATCGACTCTACGATTGGATTGCCCTTTCCCATTACATTTATAACCCGCTTCTCAACAATCTGTGTTATTGAATCTGTCACCACCTGGTCCGTTCCAATCGGCATGCGAATGTATGTATAGATGAAATTGGGATCCCCCTTCGGAAAAAAGCCAACAGGAGGTTTGCGGATCATTGTAAAGACAATAGAGAAAATAAATAACCCAACTACCGCTGCAATAACACCAGCTGGTCGCCAGCCTACGAGGCACCACTGAATTAATTTCCTGTATCTGTTTTGTACCCGGGGCCATCCTTTTGTTTGGAAGTTTGAGATCACTTCTTCTAACACAAACTTGTGCAATGAATAGAGCGCAAAAATGAAAACTGTAAAATTACCAAGACCCGCAATACCAACCACATACCAAACCAGTGCTATTGCAGCAAAAACCACAGCCGTAATCTTATAGCCTCTTGTCATCTTTACACGACCGTGGTCGTGATCATGAGGCTTCATGAAGTCGGCTGCAAAAACAGGATTCATGATGTAAGCCACTACAAGCGAGGCGAGCAACGCTATAATCAGCGTAATAGGTAAGAAGAACATGAATTCACCGATGGTGCCTGGCCAAAAAGCAAGTGGAACAAAGGGTGCAAGCACAACCATGGTCCCTGAAAGCACGGGTAAAAAAACCTCGCCTGCCGCGATTTTAGCGGCTTTGCGAATGGGTACCTTTCCATTGTCAAACACCCTATGCGTGTTTTCAATGACCACAATTGCGTCATCTACTACAATACCCAGCGCCAGGAGGAAGGAGAATAAGGTCATCAGGTTCAACGTGAAGCCTATACTCGGAAATATCAGGAACGCTATAAAACTTGATATCGGCACAGAGAGCCCGACGAAAATAGCATTCGTAGCACCCATAAAGAACATCAGGATTATTGTAACCAAAACAAAACCAATAATGATGGTATTGATCAGATCATGCAATGTGGTACGTGTATTATCGGATTGATCTGCGGTGATCGTAATCTTTATGCCTTGGGGAAGAATATTTTCTTCAAAGTCTTTAACGATCTCATTGATTTGATCCGATGCCAGGATAAGGTTTTCGCCACCTCTTTTGATGACATTCAGTGTAATAACATTCTTTTCATCCAGTCGTGCAAAGCTCTCCTGCTCTTTATGCGAGTCCACAACTTCAGCAATATCCTTCAAATAAATCTTACCGCCTTTAATGGATCCGATAACAGTGTTGCCCATTTGCGCAGCCGACACAAATTCACCATTGACACTAAGTGAGCGCTTCATGCCACCGACATCAAGCTGACCTCCTGATACAATTTGGTTCTCGTATGCGATGCCATTGGCAATATCCTCCAAACTCACGCCAGCCAATGAAGCTTTGAATAAGTCGACATTGATTTGAATTTCGCGATCCAGCGCACCGATGATGTCGACGCGGCGAATCTCTTTTAGCGTCTCAATGCGATCCTGCATCTCCTCAGCATATCTTTTTAGGCTCTGGAGGTCGTAATCGCCCGAGATGTTAATATTCATAATTGGGAATTCTGAAATATCAATGTCAACTACCTGGGGGTCATCCAACAAGTTTGCCGGCAGATCAGGCTTGGCCCTATCCACAGCCTCCTGCACTTCACGCTTTGCCTCTTTTACTTCAATGTCCGTTTCGAATTCGATAATAACATTCGAAAAATCCTGTACGGAATTGCTTGTGATTTTCTTAACACCGTTTATTGACTTAACCTGCTTTTCGATTTGTTTTGAAACAAGGTTCTCAACATCTTTTGGTGCTGCCCCTGGATATAATGTAGCAACATAAATTTGCGGAAAAACAACTTCCGGAAAATTCTCCTTCGGCAAGCTGTTGTATGTCATGATACCGGCAAGACAAATGAAAAAAGTTGCGACATATACGGCTACTTTATTGTCAATCGACCAGCTGGTAGGTTTAAATTCCTTTTCTGTATCTTTCATCTTGATATCCTTATCGCTTATCCTGTTGATTAATATTAAATTTTGACGAGTTCGCCGTCATTCAGACTTTGATATCCGACTGTGATAATCTTATCACCTGCAACGAGACCTTTGCTTATCTGTGCCATGTTATCGTAGACACCATCTACTTTGACAACTTTTCTCCTGGCTACAGTCTTATCGCCGTTCTGCTCGACCACATAAACTATCTTCTCATTGTTAATTTCTTGAACCACATTAACAGGCACTACAACGGCATCATCATCGCTGTAAAAAACAATCTTGACCACCGCTGTCATGTTGGGGCGCAAATTCGGCAAGGTGGGGAGTTTAACTTCTACCGGGAATGTCCGGGAGAGCAAATCGATATTCTTGCCAACGAACGTTACGCGCGCATCAAAGGATTCATCAAGATCATCTACAGTAACCATAACCTTATTCCCAGGCCTAATAGCCGTTATATAGGATTCTGAAACATTCGCTTTGATTTTCAGATCAGATGTGTTGATTACCCGTACGGCGGGGACACCGGGTGCCAGATTCTGCCCGATCTTTGCAAAGACTTCATCAATGGTTCCATATATCGGTGACTTAATCTTGGTCATCTCGATTTGGGCTTCCAAAGAGGCAACCTGCTCCTCCAAACTCTCTTTGTTAGTTTTAGCTTGCAAGTACTGAACTTCCGTTCCAATCTTCTGATCCCACAGATTCTGTTGACGATCGAAAACTGACGTAGCTAATTCAAGTTGGGACCGCATAGACTCCACGCTGCGAAGTATGACGGAATTGTCAACTTGCGCCAGTAGCTGGCCTTTCTTCACAACCTGGCCTTCGGTTACAAAAACCTGCGTGACAACCCCCATTGCTTGTGCACTCACCAAAATATTGTCTTCAGCCTCAACTGCACCCTGGGTTTGAACATAGTGATTGAAAGTCCTCGGGGTGAGCGTTATAAACGCAATGTCCTTGGCCTTGGCTATTGCCGCTTCAGGATTAGCTTTTGCAATCTCGGCTTCAAGTTTGCTGATTTCTTTTGTAAGACTAAGTTGCTGCGTTTTTAGTTTTTCAAGCCTTTGCTGTTTATCATTTTCCGGTGTCGTAGCGCTGCAAGAAGCCAGAACGCCGGCTAATACAAGGACCGCGAAACGAGTAAACAATGCGGATGAATTCATATCGAAAATATTTTTCATATAGGTAAGGATTATTTTATTGTTAGGTATTGTGATGGATCAATTTTGGCGTATGCTTTATCCAGGTCGATCTTCGCTACGATGGCATCAAAAAGAGCATTGTAGTAATTTACCTGCGATTCCCGAAGGCTACTTTCAGCATCGGTTACCTCGATATTTGCACCCACGCCCTGCTCATATTTAATCTTTGTAACCCTGGCTACACGTTCCGCCAATCCCATGTTTTCTTTTTGGGAATTCAAAGTTTCAATTGCGTTCTTGTATACGATCGTATTCTGCTGAATGCTTAGATCGATGCCTTGTTTCAGTGAAGTATAACTATTCTCAATTTTTATCAGGCCAAGTTTTGCCTGCTGCGCCTGGTATGTACGCTGCAAACCACTGAACAAAGGTACGCGGAGCGAAATACCAAATGAGGAATAGGAATACCACTTATCCGGGCCGATAGCACCGTCATCTGCGATACGCGTGTTGGTCGCGAACAGTCCGCCAATGTTCGGTGACTGCGTTGAGTACCCCAAATTTGCAAAGCCGACCAGACTTGGCAGTGATCCGCTATTTTGGTACTTGATATCCAATTCCTGTAACTTTCGCTGCGTATCCAAAACCTTAAATTCTATCCTATTCTTGTAATCCCAACCTTCCTGATATTCATTGAAAAGGTTTTCATTTACTTTTAGCGTTGCCAGGCTTCCTGAGACAGCAAGGTCCTTTTCCATAGGATAGTTCATCTGGAACTTCAAAAGTCCGAGACTTAAATTCTGCAGGTTAATAAATTTCAGTCGTTCCGACTTTAGATTGTTTAAGGTTACCCGAATCCTATCAACATCAATTGCTTCAGCAAATCCATTTTCATTTAACGCCGTGGTCGTTCGTAATAGTGAATCAACGCGCGCAATATTGTTTTCGAAAAGTAAGATACGTTCGCTATTAACCAACACGGCATAATATGCTTTGGTTACGTTCTCTATAACTTGAATTTGCGTTTGCTCAACTGCTTTTTCAGACAACTCCCTATAAGTTCCCGCGGCTTTCAGGCCAACCAAATAGGAACTATTGAACAACAGTTGATTAATACTCAGACCGGCATTACCACTGCTCTTCAATTGGAAAAAGTTCTGCGCCGCAACAATGTCTTCAGGTTCTACGCCTGGTAAATCCAAATTAGGGTCACCATTTTCGTCATTGCCCGAAAAGCCTTGCGCAGTGGCGTATGTTGCAAAAAATCTCGGAAGTTTTTGACTGTGCTGCAGACCGACGCTTCCGTCAACTTGGGGGAGTCCTATTCCAAATGTCTCTTTTACTTTGGCCGCTGCTATTTGCTCGTCAACTCTTGCATTTTTTACCTCGATCGTGTTCTCCAAAGCGTATCGGATACAATCGTCGAGCGCAAAAGACTGCCCGGATTGCGCAAGTGCTCCAATCGGCAACACAATCGTGATAAAAAGGGTATGTAATATTCGTTTCATATTAAGGGTTTGAAAGTTCGACTTGGGTATCTTTATATTTTTGATATAGCTTCCTTCCTTTTTCAGTGACGATTCCGTAAACAAAGTGATCAAAGATCTGCGACTGGACTGCGCCCAGTTTAAATCTGGTTGGCGGAAATACCTGATCGTCAAAAGCCAGTTGCACAAGCTCCAACCGCATCGTAGCAATTACATCATAGTCAATCTCAGGCCTGAAATAACCTTCTTCAATCCCCTGTTTCAGATTGCGCACCACCGATTCCCGAATGAAATTGTTTTTATGGTCCAACCAAACACTCCAGGCCTTTGGATGATACTTTTGGAGATCGAATAGCAAAGAAGGGTTCATTTCCTCCGTGGTATGCTTCATGCAACTTGAGATTTTAGCCAACTCGTCAATCGCGTTTTTTGAATTATCGCGGATTTCATCAAATTCCTTAGATACTCCTTCGATGTGAGATTGACACGTAATGGTGACAATATCCTCCTTGTCTTCGAAATGTTGGTACAGCGTCTTTTTGGAAACCGACAAATGCCGCGCGATGTCGTCCATAGAAATACTACGGACTCCATACCTCATGAAGAGACTTTCCGCCCCTTTCAAAATCTTCTGTTTGATCTCTAATTCTTCCATATCAGCCACAAAACTATGGAAACTATTTACATTTTAATAGTTTCCTTAGTTTCTGTGAACGCACAACCAGCCAAATTGTTCAGGTTTCCCCGCATTATTTATGGCAAAATTTTCAGAAGTAGGGCTTCAATCGTTTGCAACCTCAGAATCTCTGGGTGCCGCGCTAGTATCCCAATGGCACCATTTTTCTTTCATCTTCTGTTTCAGGGCAGCTCGATCTTCGGGGGTCATGGAAGCGAATTTGTCGTAAGATCTGTCTTTCCAATACCAACCTGAATGAGCTCTTCGGTGTGAATAGGGCCCGCGTTTTCCGCCAAAACCCCAAAAAAGAATCTTAGACAACACTAAAAGTCCGAGCGCTTGCCAGAAACTAATGAAAGGACCGCTGAATAGCGCGGGCACTAACCAGTTCCAAAGTGACATGGTTACCAAACCAATTGCACAGACAGCTATCAATCCAAGTGCAGTCCAAGCCAAAAATCTCAATCCTCTTTTCATAGCTATAATTATTTTTAAATATCGTCGTATAATCCCTGTAACTTTTTCCTTAAAGAAAGGATGGCGTACCGTTTCCGTGACAACAATGTGTTGATGGATATTCCAGTTTCTATTGCGATCTCACGGAAACTTCGGTCCTCAATCTCATTGAGGACAAAAATTTCACGTTGCTCCGCTGGCAGTTCATCAAGTGCATCCATAATCGCTTCCCAGATCACGTCCTGCAGATAAGCATCTTCTGGAGTGTTCCCCAAATCAGGCAATATGTCCTGCAAGGAAGGTGGCGCATCCTCATCCGTACCTGTCATTGCGCCAAAATCTGTTCGCTTAGGCCGGGATGAGTCCCGTCGATATCGATCGATAATCTTGTTTCGGGCGACAGAAAAAAGCCAGGAAGTAACCCGGTCAAGCGATTCGATGGTCTCGTAGCCAGCAACAAACTGATAGAATACGTCCTGTAAAATGTCTTCCGCCTCCTCCAGCGACGACACCCGATTGCGAATAAATCCCAACAATCGTCCTTTCTCCCTGAGAAATGTCTGTTCTTTAACTTGCATGGCGATGTCCATTGCCTTCAGTGCGTTTTACACCATAGTCGCAGCAAATGAACATATTATTTTAAATACGTTATAAATTCTTTTTCCCGCGAATCATATGCCGTAGCATGAGAAATAATCTATGGCCGGCAGGAATAACTGTGCCCATTCGGAATGTCAAAAAAAATTAGCACTTATCTTTGTCTTGTACCAATTCCGTCCGAAATTAATGTGTTACGTAATTTTCCAAGTATGAACATTTTTGTGGCAAAATTGAACTTCAAGACCAGCCAGCAAGACCTCGAGGCGGCCTTTGCTAAATTTGGCGAGGTTACTTCGGTTAAGATTATACGCGACAAAGAAACCGGCCGGTCCAAAGGGTACGGCTTCATAGATATGCCCAATGAGGCTGAAGCCAATAGCGCGATTGAAGGGTTAAATGAAAAAGAACTCGATGGACGACAATTGGTTGTTAAGCCTGGAAACGCAAATCCACGCGCGAATAATCAGTAATATGATATAGTTAGGCAGCATTCTCATGACGGCCCAACGACTTGATTACAATGTCGTTCAGTTCTTGATTGCGTCCAAATAAGGCTGATGGCGGAAGATCTGCCGATTACTTCAAAATAGTTAGTTTTGATCACAGGCCAAAACTTATTAATCACTTGTGAACGCTCCCTTGCTTACCGCCCGCCATATTGGATTCATTCTTGGCCCGGCGCTTTTTGGTGTAGTAGCGCTGGCGCTGCCCACCAATTTTATTTCACCCGGCGCAAGTAGCGTACTTGGGCTGGCGGCGTGGATGATCGTATGGTGGGTAACTGAAGCGGTACCGATCCCCGTGACGGCATTGTTACCGCTGATTGCTTTTCCTGTCTTGGGTACTATGGATATGAAAGAAGCCACTGTGCCTTATGCCCACCCCATTATTTTCTTGTTCTTGGGCGGATTCATGATTGCACTAGCGCTGGAAAAACACCGGTTACACGAACGCATTGCATTAAATCTTATTCGCATTACGGGCACCAGTGGAAATGGTATCATCAAAGGGTTCATGATCGCTACGGCGTTTCTCAGCATGTGGATTAGCAATACCGCCACAGCCATGATGATGCTTCCCATAGCTTTGTCGGTAGTTCAATTACTCAACAAGAATAAAGGCCTGAAGCTTCATGAACTACCAAGGCAGGAAAGGAATTTCGCAATGGGTCTTCTTCTTATGGTAGGTTATTCAGCCACCTTAGGGGGCTTAGCCACAATTATCGGTACGCCGCCGAATGTTGTTTTCGCTGGCCTGTTGGATGACTTCTATCATGAAAAACTAGATTTTGGAAAATGGATGATGATTGGTGTTCCGGTATCAGGGGCGCTCCTGGGCAGTACATATGTAATCATAACCCGTATTCTTTTTCCCAACATGCTCGACAACGTGGAAGGTGCCGACGAGCTCATAGAAACCAAGCTTAAAGAATTAGGTCCAATCACGCGGGAAGAAAAACGGGTACTAACCGTATTTCTGCTCACATCCTTTTTCTGGATTTTTCAACACCCGCTCGACACTTATTTGTTCAGATCGGATATTTTGAACGATACGATTATCGCGATGGCAGGAGGTTTATTGATGTTCGTTGTTCCAGCTGACATCTCCAAGCGTACTTTTCTGCTGGAATGGAAGGATACAATTAATTTGCAGTGGGGAATTCTCATTCTCTTTGGTGGTGGTCTCTGCCTGGCCAGTGGTTTAGAAAAGGCCGGCATCATTCAAACAGCCGGTAATTGGCTCGCGGAACAAAGTACGTTTGACACCTTACTCCTTATGGGGCTAATCGCCACGACGGTTTTACTGTCGGAATTTCTAAGCAATGTAGCCTTGGTACAAATATTTGTTCCAGTAATTTTTGGTGTCGCAGACGGGATGCACATAAACCCTATATTTATGGCCTTGCCGATTACGCTCAGCGCAAGCATAGGCTTTATGTTTCCTATTGCAACGCCTCCTAATGCAATTGTTTTCTCCAGCGGCTTTATAAGAATGAAGGATATGGTTAAGGCAGGAATCCTCCTCGACCTCGCTTCCATGCTTATTATTTTGGTAGCATCGCTCACACTGGTAAAGTGGGTTTACGGATAGCCAATTTTATCCGCACATCCGAAGGATTTAAAGAATTTACCCCCCATTCAGACAGAATTATCGACTTATCAAATCAGTTAGCACAATATCTCGCTAACTTGCCACTTCCGATGATGAAGAAATAGTATATGGAGTATTTCAAAAGAAATCAATATCCTACATCCGTAAAAAGAAAAGTAATCGCGGGCTTTTTGCTGGTATTCATCGCCATTCTTTTTGCGCTCGGCATCGCTCGATTTGGTTTTGGTGAAATGATGGAGACCGTCGATCAGCTGTCTGCACCAAACAATGAGCTTAATGCACTGAACAACTTTTTTCATGAAATAACCGCCTTTGACCAACTCCAACGTGCACAGGCTATCAAAAATCCAAAAAATCCGTACAAGGCTTTCCTCAACCAGTCAAACTCCCTTGTAGCCAAAGTCGATTCATTAAGAAGAATGAATTGGGATAGCACGCAGCAAATTCGATTGCTTGAAATACGGCAAATTCTGCAAAAACGCAATCGGCTGTTTCTCTCATACTTGAAATTGAAGTCTGAGCTTGTAGAAAATCAAAGCTTGACGGCTAGGCTTGATACCCTGTCAACAATTCTAGTCAAGGAAAAAATCGCATTTGACACTAGCGTTGTGACCACTGAGAAGAAAACAGTTACGACATATTCGAAGGACACGGTACCCACGAAAGACGACCGTTCCCGGATAGCAAAACTCTTCGGTAAAAAGAAAAAGCCTGCACTGCAAACGACACATGTCAAAGTGCAGCAGGAACTAAGTGTAATGATTGACACAATATCAATCGCCAGACAAAACAAGGCCTTGGAAGAAGTGGAGAAGATTATCCTAGATTTAGAAAACGACCAACGCACGGAGAATAGCAGGCTGTTTCATGAGGAATTAGCGTTAATCCATACCAATAGCCTCTTGATTAATCAGCTCATCAGTATTCTTCATGAAGTCGAGAAGGAAGAATTGGCTAAGATGAGTGAAAATAATGATCGTGCAGCCTCGCTTGTCACGGCGAGTATGCTTCGTATCAGTATCCTGCTGCTGGTATTTTTTCTTGGTGCAGCGATGCTTGTATATCTTATTTGGGTTGATATCAGCAGAAGTAATTATTACAAAAAACAGTTGGAGAAAGCGAAGGACGAAGCCGAAGAGCTCACGATGATTAAGCAGCGTTTTTTGGCCAACATGAGTCATGAAATTCGAACACCACTCCAATCGATTATTGGATTTGCTGAGCAGTTAAAGCACCAAGATGACAAAAACCAGGAGGCGGTCTCTGCCATCAATAGTTCTTCGGAACATTTGCTGCACATCGTTGATGAAGTGCTGGACTATAGTCGGATATCCAGTGGTACTTTTGCCCTCAGCAAAGTGCCTTTCAGGCTTATGAGTTTGATCAAGGAGGTAGAATCTTCAATACGTGTTCAAGCGGATAGCAAAGGTCTAATGTTGTTGCTGGACATGGAGCAAATGGATGATCACAACCTACTTGGAGATCCATTCAGACTGCGCCAAATTCTGTATAACCTCTTGGGCAATGCACTAAAATTCACAACCAAGGGTCACATTAAACTTGCCATCAAAACAGTTACCAAGGATACTCATGTGCAATGTGTTTTCAATGTTTCGGATACAGGCACAGGTATCCGCAAGGAGGATTTAACCAAAATATTTAACCAGTTTGAGCAAGCCAACGCACTCATCGCTGGGCAGCACGGTGGCACGGGACTTGGACTCAGTATTGTAAAATCGTTAGTAGAGGCCCAAGGAGGCTCCATGAATGTCTCGAGTGAACCGGGTGTCGGATCTTCCTTTGTTGTTACGCTATCGTTCGAAAGTGTACGTCAAGATGAAATACCAGAAACAAGAATTGAAAAACATACAATGCCCGTATTTGAGGGGAAGGTAATTGTTGTGGATGACGATGCCATGATCCTTAGGCTTTGCAGCATCATACTCAAAAAAAACAAGATCAAATATAGTACGTACAGCGATCCCAAGGTAATAATGCAGCAGAAGCCGGATCCCGCGGTAACACATATCCTGGTCGATATACGAATGCCAAATATTAACGGCATCGAACTGTGCGAGATGCTGCGCAAGACATACCATGCCGGTACAAAATTTATCGCCGTTACCGCCCATGTATTCCCGCAGGATCGTCAGGATCTGCGCAAGGCAGGTTTTGACGCGGTCATCGCTAAACCTTTTCGTGAGAATGAACTCATTTCGCTTCTTGGTGCTCCCCACAATGAGCGCGCGGTGGACGCAATTCCATCAGATGACATTGACCTATCATCATTGAAACAAATGACACTTGGCGATAATACACTGCTCCAATCCATCATCGCCCAATTTATTGAAGAAACGGAAAATGATCTCAACCAACTGGTCGAAAATCTCAAGGACATGAAACACGCGCCAATCCGCGAAATTATTCACAAACTCGCCGGACGCATTGGGCAGATCGGCATGCATTCGCTTTCTGACAAACTTCGTGATATTGAAACGTCGCTTGAAAATGGAATAGCGTTGTCAGACCTTGAAGAAAGCATTGTGCTGGCTAAGGGCAATGTCCAAAGCCTGCTTATAAAATTTAGAGTTTACCGTGTAGCGCCCAGCCAAGAATGAGGCGATGACGCCTGCACGCTAGTCGATCCGATACTTTTCCATTTTTGAATAGAGTGTCTTGCGGTCTATATTAAGTAATTTCGCAGCCTTTGATTTATTGTAGCGAACTGCTTCGAGCGTTTTGATGATCATCTCTCTTTCTTGTGATTCCTGCAAGACCTTCAGATCATAAACAGCGCTGCTTTCAACACGGGCCCGGGGCGCATTGCGCACGACGTTCAACATTTCCGGGGGCAAAGTATGAGCCTTGACAAGGCCTTCACTGGACAGTAATACAGCCCGTCTCACAACATTTCTCATCTCACGCAAGTTGCCGGGCCAGTCATACGACTTAAAAATCTCTTCTACCTCTTCGGTAAAACCTGAAACATCTCGCGCCAATTCCTGATTGGCTGATTCACGGAAGAAATGTAAGAACTCGTTTAGATCATCAAACCGTTCGCGTACCGCAGGCACCTTTAACTTAAACTCGTTTAGCCGATGGTACAGATCCTCTCTGAAACTCCCTTTCCGGACGCTTTCAAAAAGATCGTCGTTTGTGGCGGTAATAATCCGCACATCAACCTTGATGTCCCTATTACTGCCAACCGGCTGGATTATTCGCTCCTGCAGTGCGCGCAATAATTTCATCTGAATTTCCAGCGACAGGTTGCCAACCTCGTCCAGAAAAAGCGTCCCCTTATGAGCGTCCTCAAAATGGCCAACTTTATCCTGTACGGCACCCGTGAATGCACCTCTTACGTGGCCAAATAATTCGCTCCCTGCGAGTTCCTTTGACAACGCACCGCAATCGACGGCTACAAATCTTGCTTTCGATCGGCTGCTCAAACGATGAATCGTTTGTGCCACATTTTCCTTGCCAGTTCCGCTCTCTCCTTCGATAATAACAGACATATCGGTTGGGGCCACTAATTGCACATGCTGGTACAATTGTTTCGCCAAAGGGCTGCTGCCTACTACAAAACTGTTTGGTGCAATGGATTTTGCGGCTTCTGGCCCAATGCTTCGTCTGTCTTTAAGTAACGCTTGCTGCACAATCATTAGCAGCTCGTCTGGGTTAACTGGCTTTGTTATGTATTCGAAGGCTCCAACCTGCATCGCTTTTACCGCGGTCCGAATATCTGAGAAGCTCGTCATGATAATAACCTCGGTGGACGGAATCGATTTTTTAATGTCACTAAGCACATCCATACCGGTCATGTCAGGAAGTCGGTAGTCAAGCAACACGAGATCGAATTTTTGGGTTGAAAATAGCTGCAGCCCCTTGGCACCTTTATGTGCAATCTGAACCTTAAAACCCTGCTTATTGAGGAATCCCTCCAGGATTCTGGAAAAAGTCAAATCATCCTCAATTACCAAGATAGCGCCCATATCAGCCTCAAAATAAAAAAGAAAGCTGGTATATCTTCAGCTTTCTTTTATTCAGTGCAATCAGCGGCTAACTTATGTCTTCTCTTTGAGCTTACTTTCATCTTTGATCTTCTTCTCCTCAATCATATAAGAGCATCCCAGGCCGAGACCTCCGAAAACAAAAACCATGGAGAAATAGCCCACTTCCTCCATACCAAATAACATATCCAGAAAATAGCCCAGCATCAGGCCAAGTCCGCCTCCGATGAATAACAGCGCCGCCCTTAACGGCAATGACGTATTGCGCTCTTTTTTCAGGTTGAAAAACTGCGGATCAACGCCTTTGTCAATCATAGCCATGCGCTCTTGATTTTCATATTTTCGCAGATAAATGATCATCGTAAAGACGCCAATTATCGCGACGATCGGTATCATTACTCCTAGTATGCCTTCCATATTTATGCGTGTTTAATTGTTTATGCCCCTATGACGCGACCATTTGCGATGAGGTTACAGGCAATGTTTAAAATAAAGAAAGAGGCCATCGGGGTGAAAATCCAATCCATGTCGGGGTACTCCCGCAATACTGATTGCATCGCTGATTCGGTCCGGAACCACCTCTTTCCAATGTTTATCCGAAAATTTGTAACTTCAATGGAAAAGTTGTCGTCCAAACATCGTCATGACGAAAGAATCCGAGCACCTTATTATCGACAAAGTTTTAGCCGGTGACCAGGCGATATACGCTGAATTGGTAAATAAGCACAAAACCTATGCCTTTACAATAGCGCAGAATATTCTCCGCAACAGGCAAGAGGCAGAAGAGGCCGCCCAGGATGCATTCATTAAGGCGTATCATCACTTATCTGGCTTTAATCGGGATTCCAAGTTTTCTACCTGGTTGTATCGCATTGTGTTTAATACGGCGATCAGTTACAAGCGAAAGAACCGATATGAATTCGATAGTATTGAATCCGTCGTAGTCGGTTATAGCCAAGACGCCGACAGAATATTAGAACGGCTGGACAAAAAAAAGTATTTACACCATGCTTTGGCAAAATTAAACGAGACGGATCGCACAGCCCTTACACTATTTTATTTAGAAGAATTTTCGCTCGAGGAAATTGCTGAGATTACCGGCATGCAAGCCAATACCGCAAAGGTTCGTATCCATCGCGCGCGGATACGATTAGCAGACGAACTAAAGATTATTTTGAAAGAGGAAGCATTAACTTTGTAGATTATGGAAAGGATACCCAAAGCCCTTGATGATAGATTACTGCGCTACCTTGATGGCGAATTAAGCACGGTTGAGAAACACGCCTTTGAAGAGGAGTTGAACCAAAATGAGGCATTGAAAATTCGACTGGATCAGCTGCAGGACATCAATTCAAGCTTTCGAAACATGGTGGTTGAGCATCCATCAAAGAATTTTACGCAACTGGTAATGAACAAACTTGATCAATATCCTTTGAGCGCTCGCAGTTTCTCTATTAGGAATGGCATTTTATTGTTATCCGGTGTCTTAGTAGCTGTGGGTATTGCCTCCGTCCTTGTTTCTGCCGGTGTTTTTGACAATGTTACCACCACCATAAACCTTAATCAGGTCGTAATGCCAAATAAGTACTTTGAAGGGTCATTACCATCAATCCATTTCAACGGAAAGCTACTTGTGAATCTCATTATCATATTAAACCTGGGCCTGGCATGGGTCATGCTTGACCGGGTGATCCTGAAACCACTATTTCAGCGCCGGATACAGGGAGGCCACTAGTGGGCATAGAAAAATGTAAGCGCTAGGATCACCGATCTTTTTTCTCACTTCTTTGACTTTGGACATTCGATTTTCCAGCCCTTTGCGAGCGCCAGGGAGCCGTCTTTTACTTTTTTTAGCACCTCCGCCGCTTTCCTGTTGTATTTACAGCCCATGTCGACATAGCAGTATTTTTTGCCATCGACGGTAAAATTAAAGTGGCAAGTGTTGGTCGCCATATGTGTTTTCTGGCAAGAGAATTCTATCTTTTCAGCTTGCTCAACCGTTAAAGACATCAGTAAAAATATTCCTGGAGAAACAATTTTAGGCAGATACTTCAAAATGAAATGCTCCATAACTACTACAAAGGTAAAACAACCTTAATGCCATAAAACAAAAAAACCTGAGTTTACCCCAGGTTTTTTTTGTATCGGAGATCATTTAGTACCTGTAATAATCGGGCTTAAACGGTCCTTTCACATCGACACCAATATATTTTGCTTGGGTTTCAGACAACTCTTCCAATTCCACACCGATTTTCTTCAAGTGCAACATGGCCACCTTTTCATCCAAATGCTTTGGTAACATATAGACTTTATTTTCATACTTGTTTGTGTTCGTCCAAAGCTCTAACTGTGCCAAGGTTTGGTTAGTGAATGAGTTGGACATAACAAATGAAGGGTGACCTGTCGCGCAACCGAGGTTAACCAGGCGCCCTTCAGCCAGTAAAATAATTTGTCTCCCACTCTTCAAGGTATAGAGATCCACCTGGGGCTTCACTTCGTCTTTATCTGCATTACTATTGAGCCACGCTACGTCGATTTCATTGTCAAAGTGACCGATGTTACAAACTATGGTCTTGTCTTTCATAGCCTCAAAGTGGCGGCCCAATACGATTCCAAAGTTTCCCGTAGCCGTGACAACAATATCAGCATCTTTTACTACGTCATCCATTTTCTTAACTGCAAAACCGTCCATTGCGGCCTGAAGGGCACAAATTGGATCTATTTCCGTTACGATAACGCGAGCGCCGGCACCCCGCAAAGATGCAGCTGAACCCTTACCAACATCGCCATAACCAGCAACAACGGCAACTTTCCCGGCCATCATTACGTCCGTAGCCCTGCGAATAGCATCTACCAGAGACTCTTTGCATCCGTATTTATTATCAAATTTCGATTTCGTGACAGAATCGTTGATATTGATTGCCGGCAATGGCAGTTTACCATTTTGCATACGCTCAATTAGGCGGTGCACCCCTGTAGTAGTTTCTTCAGAGATTCCCTTAATGCCTGCAACAAGTTCTGGAAAGCGGTCTAACACCATGTTGGTGAGATCACCCCCGTCATCCAGAATCATATTCAGTGCCTTCCCACCGGGGAAAGCATGCAAGGTCTGCTCTATGCACCAATCAAATTCTTTTTCGCTCATACCCTTCCAGGCATACACCGGTATCCCTGCAGCCGCGATAGCCGCCGCCGCATGATCCTGGGTTGAAAAGATATTACAAGATGACCAGCTTACTTCTGCGCCGAGTTCAACCAACGTTTCAATCAAAACGGCCGTTTGAATTGTCATGTGCAGACAACCAGCGATACGCGCATTCTTTAAAGGTTTTTGCTTACCGAATTCTTCCCGAAGCGCCATCAAACCAGGCATTTCTGCTTCAGCTATCTTAATTTCTTTGCGGCCCCAGGGTGCCAGGGAAAGGTCTTTGACCTTAAATGTTAGTTTTTTCTCGTCAACAGTCATTTTTTCTAATTTTTATCACAAATAAAACATAAAAGTAAGACAAAGGTTTTTAAATAGCTATGGCTTTACGGCGCCCGCTGCAAATCGGGCAACCTGGAAAGGCAGCCAACATTACTGAAATCGGGCGCGTGTAATCTGAAAATTGAAGTTGCAAGTTGCCGTTTGTGCTACCGCTTCTTTTTCCCTTTTACTGGTTCTTTTGGCGGAATTAATTCATCCTGTTTTATCACGGCGGTCCAAACACTTGTCTTACCGTCATCCATGCGCGCCCATATTGGCGTGATGATTCCGTCATGAGCCGAAATATTTGTATAGTCCCCAAAGAAATTTGTTTCTACCGGAATGAAGGGGGTTTCACTGATCTTTACATTTTCAAAACTCAGTCCACTATCAACAGAATAAGCCAGGTAAACATCTGTTCGATTGTCATCATAGTTTCCGCGATCATAATAAACAACATAAATATAACCTGTTACCTGATCGACAGCCATCCATGGTAAATATTGATGATTTTGCGTGCTGTCTTTCCCCATCTTCATAGGCGACGACCAGTTATCACCGTAATTATTTGACCGCATGAACCAGACATCTGTATTACTTTCTCCATTCCGTTGGTCAGCCCAAACAATGTACAAACAACCGCGATAAACGTTCTTGCTCATATCAACCCGCAATACAGGCATTCCATTACACCGATCATGGCCGGGTATTTCGAGGTCCCATCCGCCAGGCTGATCAGTAATAGCGATGTCGTTGGTAAGCCACATCCCGCCGCCATCAAAAGAACGATCGAGAAAGATTTTGTTTCGACTTGACCACGCTACAAAGACTTTGCCGTCTGCGGTAACCGCAGGTACAGCACCTTCAGTTGTATTATCATCATCGAGGCAATTACCGGGAGTTTGAGAGATCTTTATTGGCTCGCTCCATTTCTTTCCATTCGAGGATGTACTCAATAAGATGTTCGATTGGCAACTTGCGTCCGGACTGTTGTACTTATCGAATTGAGTCCATGTAACCCACAAATCACCCTTTGCGTCTATCGATGCCCAAGGCTTATCCTGGTCTTTGGGTGGATTGTATCCTATTGACGAGCCCTCATCCCATGTTATTCCCCCGTCTTTTGAAACGTGACAAACAATATGGTCAAGGCTTTTCTCATTCTTCCAACCTTCGCCGGTCGGATCGGACAAATGGAATGCATACATCGTCCCCTTCTGATCTGAAACCAACACGGGGTCCCCATAGACTCCGAAGGGCGAGGTTAACTTCGTGCTTTTCCAAGACAGTCCACCATCAAACGTATAGTAAATATTATCCAAAATAGATGCCGCTACAATATTCTTGGTATCCTTCTGATTAATGGCAATGCTAGGCTCAGCGACACGATTTCCTGGAGATGCCTCATCCAATTTTATATTTCGAAACTGGGCTCCCGCGCCAAAGACGCAAAAAAAAAGTAATCCCAGTACGCCAACTCGTTTTATCATATCCTTGAGAAATTATCAGACTGAAAGATATAAAAGGGCGGTGAATTCTTTTACACATTTTCAAGAATCAACAGCTTATTCGCTGAATTCGACGGTCCGGCTGGCTATGTACGACCAGAAAACAGCGAAATCTGTACCCCAATATTTACCGCGACGATTCCTTATCGTGAGGAAATTAATTTTTGCCTTTCTAATAGCACGGCCGTAATAAAGGTTTTATCTTCGTGGAAATTGAAAAAACATCCTTTCGTCACCCCTTAATTCACTATCAACTATGAAAAATTTTTTTATGTTTATGCTGCTTGGCCTATCAACAGCCAGCTATGGCCAAAAGATTAAATTGATTGAAGGTGATCTTAGTGTTCTCAAAGGGCAGAAGGGCGTAAAGACTGAATTTACGTACGATAATATGGCTGTCGGAAAGTACCCGAATGAAGCGGATTACATCGCTAAGAAAAAATCCGACTATAACGAAAAAGAGGCTGGCAAGGGAGAAAAATGGGCTGAAGAATGGGTGGCCGACCGCGAGGAGCGCTTTGAACCTCAGTTCCGAGAATTATTTTCGAAGAATTCTGATATGTCAACCGTTGCGGAAGATGCGCCCTATACGCTCATATTCAAAACCACGAAGACTGAGCCAGGTTGGAATATAGGAATCTCTCGTTCCCCAGCATACATCGATGCCGAGGTATGGATCGTGGACAGCAATAGCCCGGACAAAGTCGCTGCTAAAATTACAATCACTAAGTCGCCAGGGAGGGATGCTATGGGCTATGATTACGAGACTGGCGCGAGACTGCAGGAAGCCTATGCAAAAGCTGGGAAAGAACTTGGTGGCTTTATCAAAAGTAAGGCGAAATAATCCTTAATTAAGCCTGGTTGCAGCCTGGACCTCCAACAGTTCAGGTTGATGAAGAAATCAGATCCATCCGATCTGATTTCTTCATTTTGTGGCATTTCCCCTCCACAGGTTGTGGAAATGTGCTACAGTTTTGGCGCCAAAGGCCCGCACGCGCAAAAATGAAAAACGAAATCATGCGGGCTAACCCCCAGATTTTGCCGCTTATCGCCAATACTGGAAAATATTGAATAACCAGCACCTCATTTGCATAAGGTTTGGCACAACCTAAAATTTAATAAGTTATGATTAGAAAATTAATATTGTCAGCATCCGTAGTAGCCATGCTTTGGGGATGCGATAAGAAAGAAAGAGAAGCACTGCAGTCACAGAACGACTCACTGCGTACCGAACTTGAAGTAAGTCAAATGACGGCCATGACACTGCAGGAAATTGGTGTGTTGATTGACTCCATTGATGCAAATCGCCAACTTCTCCGTACAGACGTTGTTGAAGGCACTTCGTACACGGACTACAAAACCCGTCTGTTAGATATCAATCATCACATTACTGAAACGCAGGAAAAGATTGCAAGCCTTGAGAAGTCACTCAAATCGGCGAAGGGCAGTTACGCCATCACCATTAAGAGACTGAAAGCTGACCTCGAATTAAGCACGGCGCAAATCACAGCCCTGCAGGGTGAAGTCGAAAAGATGAGAACGGAGAATCAGGCCCTCGCAATGACCGTAAGTCAAAAAGATTCTGTAATCTCAGAAAAGCTGGAAACGATCAAGATGAAAGAGCAGGATGTTGCGACGTTGGAGACCAAGGTAGAGGATATTAACACAGCTTCGAAAGCAAGCCAGGCTGATTTGTATTTCGCACAAGCCCAGGCACTGGAAACAGCGGCTGAAAGAACAAAATTTGCCCCTAAGAAGAAGAAAGAAACGCAACGCGAGGCGCTTGAACTTTATAAATTATCTCTTTCACTAGGAAAATCTGACGCCCAGACTAAAATTGACGAATTGGAAAAGGCACTCAGCTAGTCTAACAACCTGTAAACAAAGCTGAAGAAGGGTGGTGCTTACAAAGCATCACCCTTTTCTTATTTTCTACTGTCCATAAATTTCTTGACCTTCCTACTCTTTCCCACTAGCTGAAGCTTCTCAATTTCAAGCTGATCAACAAAGACAACGGAAGGAACAACCTTAAGATGGACTTGAAATGTCGTTCTCAGTGTTTTCATAACTTCTGCATGGTCCTCGCTATCTACCAGTACGTGAAGCCTCAACTCATCAGTGCCAAGCGTATCGGTTAATACCTCGACAACATAATCTTTGACGACATCAACATGATTCAATACGTCAAAGATTCCAGGTGGGTAAATGGTCGTTCCTCTTAATTTGATCATCTGTTGTTTCCGACCCATTACCGGCCCCAGTCGCAATGTATTCCTGCCACAAGGACACTGGTCCTGATACGCTACTGCAATATCACCAGTTTTATACCGAAGCATCGGCATGGCCTCGACACCGATCGTTGAAATAGTAATCTCACCTGGTTCACCTAACGGTACCGGCGAATCCTCTTCATCCAACAATTCTACATAAATAAGTTCAGGATGCTGATGCCCTCCTCTTCCGTGACCACATTCCGTAAACGCTGTTTGCATTTCTGTTGATGCATACGTTCCGTACAGGTGAATGTCCCATGCATCTGAAATTCTCTTACCCAGCGTGTTCAACTCAAGGTTAGCGCCACGCAAACTCTCTCCAATACATACAGCTTTGCGGATCGAGCTCTTGTTCAAATCAATACCCTGTTGATTGGCGTATTCAATCAGTTTCACAATGAATGATGGGACCACGACAAGCGCCGTCGGTTTGAGCCTGTCAATGACTTCCCATTGCAGGGCGGGTAATCCTGGGCCAACCCGGATAAGTCCGGCGCCAAGTCTTCGAATCCCCTCGTAGTATGCCATGCCGGCCATAAACTGGCGATCCAGGGTAAGCATAAGCTGATATAAATCATCGCTGCTACCATCCGCGCACGTGAACGAAATGCATTCATTGTATGCCAATCGCTGAAGGTCGTTTTCTGTTAGTGCGATTGTAACTGGGTTTCCTAACGTACCAGATGTACTGGCATATTCTACAATCTTTGTCTGGGGAACACACAAGAACTCCCAATTGTGCTTATGAAAATCATCTTTTGATGTTGTCGGTAGGACGGTAATATCATCGATAGATTTTATTGCCTCTATGTTAATATCGTGGTCGGCAAAAAGTCGTTGATAGTACGGCGATTTTTGAGCAACATAAGTCAGCAGTTCATTGAGCTTCGCGTCCTGAAATCTTTTGATTTCAGGAGCAGACCGCAATTCAATTTCTGGTATGTGCTTCATTGTTCGATAATAACTACTGCGCAGGCTACTGCCTCCAGGTGCGATATAGACAAATGTAATTTGATCCAGTTGTTTTGGATCGACTTCTCTTTGAAATCTCCCAGCAAGTTAAGGACTGGCTTTCCATTACTGTCGTGAACAACTTCAATTTCAGCCAACTTATAGCCCAGGGTAAGGCCAAATCCTGTGGCTTTCAAAAATGCTTCCTTGGCAGCAAAACGCCCGGCGTAGTGCTCACCTTTCGAAGGCTGTGCATCGCAAAACTCAATTTCCTTTTTGGAAAATATCTGTTCCTTAAAACCACTATCTCTGGTAATCTTCTCCTGGACGCGTTCTACCTCAATAATATCGATGCCCACTCCAATGATCATTTTATCTTTTCTTTACAATGCTGGAGATTCGCCTCCATATGTTCACGCTCCTGTTTAGTCGCGATTTCTTTCGTCAGTCCCGTTTCGTAAAGAGGAATTGCTTTTTCCCAGTTCTCATGATCCACATAATAATCCGCAGCCAACATATAGGCATGATACGAATTCGAATTCCATTTGATAATACTATCAGGCACAAGATCAATTTTGTCATTGAAGGGGAATCTATACCTGTTGAATTTTACACAATCACGATACGCTTTTGTGTATAAAAATGAATCTATGGCAATAGTTTTGTCTGGCTCATATATCTCCTCATTTTTCGAAGGTTTCAACCCGAAAACCCGATTCAAATCGTAGCAGACGAACTTACCTAATTGCCACGGCGCCGTAGAGACCCATACCAATCCTTTTTCTGGCTGAAAAATAATAGCATGATGCGCTATCAACTGATTAATAGACTTCTCATTACCCAATCCGATATCGAGATCGCCAAGCCCTAATTGATTTCGCAAAATAGCCGCTGTACCGGTTACAGAAATTTTCTGCTGCCGGGCCAGCAGTTCTGCCACGCGTTCAAATCGATATGGGGACGCGCTGTTCTTCATGTGATCTTTGTTAAGCTTTAAATTTCCCAGCAGCTTACCCTGAAAGTGATTCGTCGTAATGATGAAGTTCTCATTCGACTCATAAAAATCAATGCCGTTGGGAGCCTTTTCTATTACCGCTGCTTTTCCATCCTTGGCAGACCCAATGAGAAAAGATTCAGCCACAAACATCTTTCGTTTTTGAGCAATAGCATAGGCTTCTTTAATCGTAGACGCATATTGAAGAATTTCTCTGGCTACAAGCGAAACTGGTGTTGCTGAAGCTGAAGGAATTTCAGATTTAGCAGCGTTAATCGTTACCGTGAGACCTTCATCATTCATTCCCGAAAGAACACCGGTCATTCCACCGAATGTTACCATCATAAATTTATGCCCTTGGGCCGGGTTGTAAAACGCAACGATCTTGTCTCTCGCAAAATCATCTCCGACGTAGAAATCAAAATTACGACCGATGATTAAGGTACCGTCCTCAGATTTGTCTCCCCAGGAAGCAAAAGACGTGCATCCCACCAGCGACATATTCTGCAATGCATGGCCAATATCGTGCGCCGCGTGATAGTTCAATATACGCTGATAAGGCGAGGCAATATCATTAAATTCATCGGAAGCTGACTGGGAAACACCAAAAATTTCGAGTTGATATTCCGCTGAGATATTGTCGGTCAGGTTGCGGTTGAACCACCCTACAAAATACTTTAGCAGCGTTAGGTAAAATTTATTTGGTACGAGCCGGTGTATCTGCTGTGTAAATACCGCCTCTTGATGCTGCACCAATGCACGCGTCAGCTTCCCGTTGGCCACGCCCCGTTCGAAAGGCTCCCCCTCAACATACAACTCATATAAACCACTTTCACTTTTTCTCAGCCAGTTGTTTTTTATTGTGCTCAATCCAGGGGATATCTCCACAACCCTTTCATCCAATGAGGATAAGGATTTTGGTGATGGGGGGACTACTTCTGACACTAGCCTGACATACACGAACAAAGTGCAGATCAGCAAAAATGCGATCCCTAATATCCAACCCAGTATTTTTATGAATCTCCTAGGCATTTCTGATTTTTTGAACAAGGTAGTCCATTCCCAACAGTTGGCTGCATGTAACTACAGCGCTAATGGTTACGCCCAGCACGCCATGCATGTTTATATTCTGGCCTGTTAATAATAGGTTAGGAATTTTTGTGCTAGGCGAAATAAAGGATTTCATGGGTTCGCGGTAATCCTTGGCAAAACCATACAAAGATCCGTCATCGGTGCCGATATAGTCACGTGCTGTAAGTGGTGTAGCAGTAGTGTAAGATTTGATGGACTCCTTAAAACCCGGAAATCTCTTTTCCACCGCGTCAAATAACCGCTCTGCCTTGTTTTGCTTGAACTTTTCGTAATCTGCACCACGATCATTCTCTTCCAAGACTGTATTGAATGTATTCTTCCACTGCGCTACCTCCTCAATACGCATGTATGACATAATGGTTACGCCTTCCGCAAACTCAGTTTCCCGCGATGAGGGCACATAAAACATAGCGTACCCTTGGGGCCAGTTGTCTTCTGTATAATCGAGTGCACACCAGGGATCCTCTTCTGCAAAGCAGTAGATATTGCTGTTGAGGTACTTAAATGAATTCTTTTTCAAGACAACATTCGCGTAGAATACCGAGGTCGTACTGTCAAGACTTTTCAATCGGGAGCGGTAAGCATGTCTAAACATCACAGTCTCTGTAATCTCCAGCGTCTTCACCGGATGTATATTAGATATGAACGTATCT
Organism: uncultured Bacteroidota bacterium; assembly: GCA_963714945.1. Taxonomy (GTDB): domain Bacteria; phylum Bacteroidota; class Bacteroidia; order Cytophagales; family Cyclobacteriaceae; genus Chryseolinea. The sequence goes on from CAVQQL010000026.1 coordinate 138,616, forward strand.
GCAAAATACTTTTCACCATCTTCAGATTCGGCGTAAACAATTTTACCTCCTTCTTCTTTCAGCTTAGTGACATTTATGTGTTTAATAATTTTTCCTCCCCTGGAGGTGATTTCCTTTGCCAGATAACGGGCAATCTGAGAGCCTCCATCAACAAACTTCCATGAACTTTCAATGTAATGATTTACAATTAGCGCATGCACGAACAACGGCGTTTTGTCCGGCTGACCAGCGTATAAAAGATTCGTACCACCCAATACGCATACTAGTTTTTTGTTTTTTGTAATTGATTCCAAATATGCTTTCGTATCGGTCTCGTAGGCATTTTCCGAATCTTCGTAACTTCCGGCCACCAGATTATACAGCGGAAATTGTTTACAGATGTGTCTAATCTTATCGCAAAATGTGCGGATCGCGATCTCCTCGTCTGGAAAGTAGGATAACATAACCCGAATAAAGTTGTCATAGCCCTGTGCATACTTATAGATCGTCGGGTCATCCTTGAATATCAAACCATCAACAAAATCCTCATCCATCTTGCGGATGTTGATTTTATCCATAATGCCAAGAAATCGAAAAAGTTGGTACAGGTTCTGCCCTTCACCAAGGCCTCCTACATAATGCACGCCAGTATCAAAAATCACTTTATCCCGCACGAAGATCTGCAGCATACCACCGATCTGCTTATTTTTTTCAAGAATGCAGACCTTATATCCTTCCTTTGCTAAAATGGTCCCACATGCCAGGCCACCCATTCCACTACCTACGATAACAACATCATACTGGTGCATCTCTTTTTTTCGCTTCCTTTTTTGAGCCAACCTTCAAACGCTCCTGGATATCTTTTGTTAGACACTTTTCTCAAATATAAAAATAACATTCGAAGTAAACTTTGTATCATCCAGAACCTCTACTTTGAGGCCATGACTGGCGGCCATCTTTGTAAGCCGCTCACCAGACACAAAATTTAAAGGATTGGTAGCTTTATTAAATGCAAAAAGTTTCACCGAAAAAAATTCCGTGAGCATGGTACCCCTGTGCCGTTCATTCAAGTCGGCATTGCCATCCCTGACAATCAATTTACCCCCTGGATTAAGGGCTTCAACGCAACGATTCAGCAATTCCTCCTGGTCATCTGGGAGCAAATAATGCAGGACATCATTGATTACAATCCCGTCATATTTTTCTAACACAAACGTCGTAACATCAGCACAATGGAATTGGAGCCTGTTTGTTATCAGATAGTTGTTCGCTGCCGTTTCAATTTTTTCTTCGTCGTAATCAACACCAATAATCGTCCGCTCGTGCGACAGGTATTGAAGCATATAGCAAAGAAACCCATAACCACATCCGAGGTCAAGAATTAGGCCTTTCGAAGGCAAATGCTTGTGAAAATATTCGTAGTTCTTTTCAAGCCTGATCTTTACGCGCAGGTACCATTCCAGGATCGGGCCTTTATACAGATAACTTGTGATTAGTGCGTGCGCAAAATATTCTGCCGTTTCCATCTCCATGGTGAGCCGTGCATACTCGTCCTTAAAATATTTGCTTATGGCTTTAGTTCGTTCGGTGTAGGTAATGCCGAACCGCGTATCGCTTGCTTCAATTGGCGGCAGAAACTTCAATGTGAGCTGGCCCTCATTTAGATAAAAATTTCCCTTCGGGATTGCGTCTCCCGCGCCGTGGATAAGTACCGGTTGAATGGGCAACTTCAGTGTCTCCGCCAAGAAAAATGCACCTTTGTGAAAGCGTTTAAGTTTCCCGTCATCGGACCTTGCACCTTCCGGGAATACAACTATCGAATAGCCTTCGGCAACATATTCTTTTAGGCGATAAACACTTTCTTCTGCCCCGTCAGTTACTGGATAATAATCTGCAAGTCGAGCAACCCCGCCAAAAATAGGAGAATTCCAGACCCACCTATTTGTGAGCAAAATAAGCTTTGGATGGAGCATGGTGGTAAGCAAAATATCCAAAAACGAAGAATGATTGACAATTATTATACTGGCCCGTGAGAACGTGTCAGGTTTTCTCCCGAAAATCTTTTTACTAACATTTGGTTCCAGATAAATTAAAGCCCAGGTAACGTAACTCAGCAAAGTATGAAATAGTAACCTGGTTCTTTTTTTCCAAAAAGGCAAGATCCTGAATATCAATCCGATTAATGTGAGAGCGATCGCTCCTAACACAAAGAAAGAATAGGTGAAGGCAGTTCTTAGTATGCCGACCCATGTCATGGGTGAGCGCCCCTTCCTGGCGCGGTTGGTAACCAAAGCGCTAAACAAAAACGGCTCAATGGTTTGCGCCATGACAAATACGCAAGCTATTCCAATAATAGAAATTGAAGCAACAGAACGCAATGCGGGGTGCTTGGCAAATATCAAAACGCCAAGCCCTGCAATGGTAGTGACCGCAGAAAGGAATATAGATGTACGAATAGAAGGGAGATTCTTTTTCCCTGCCCGATACTCCTGTTGCAGGCCATCCATGATGAAAATGCTATAATCATCGCCCAACCCAAAGATGAAAGTTGACACCATGACGTTCACGATATTAAACTCAATACCAAACAAGGCCATAATCCCCAAAATCCATATCCAGGTAATGAACATCGGGGCAAATGTGATCAGCGTCAACTCAATCCTGCCGTACGAAATAAACAATGCGACAAAAACTAAAATGGCGGTAAAAGTGACAATGAAATTAAAGTCGGCATTCACGTATTCAACAAAAAGGTTGGTAAGCATTTGCCGGTCAAAAACTTGTACAGGCGCTTTTTCAAGCGCTTGGTATACTTCCGATTTCCTGGAAGGATCAACATTAACAAGGGAAATTACGGTTGCTGAATTGTCTTTTTCAATAATGTAGTCGTCGAAGAAGGTTGAACGAATTCCATTCATGGCCTCCTCGTCAGCAGGTATGTATTGCTTCTCAATGAGCTTTTCGGAATTGGAAATCACTTGATCTGAAAACTTCAACGCTTTTCCCTCCTGCCGCACTGCCGCGTTCAGCCTTTGTTTTCGTTCTGTTGTCCAGAACGCATCCCATTTCTCAATTCTAACGCGCTGCAATGAATCAGAAATTAGGAAAGTTGAAGCGGTGGAGTACTTACTGATATCATGTGCGTCCTTTAGCCGCTGCAGCCGTGGGACCACTTGTTCTGTCTTTCGCAGTGCCTCCTCAAGGGTACTTGCACTGGCGACAACGTATGCAGTGCTCAAAGTAGATTTGTTAATAGCCTCCAACCGTGACTGCGCCAGAAGTGTTTCTGCCTTCATGAAATTCAACTTGCTCATATCACTGTTAAATTTCACCTGAAATGCAAAATAGAAAAAAACAGGAGTGGTAAGGATTACAATCCATGGAATCAACTTGCCGGACCCGAATGAAGATAGCGATATTCGCGCTATCCAGTGCTCCCTGCTTTGGTCGTTTGCAAATAAGTCCGAAGAAATAAAATGTGGCAGAAAAATGAGCGAACATATTGCCGCACCAATCAAACTGAATCCTGCAAACAAGCCAACATCGCGAAGCACGGCGGCATTGGCAAATTGTAGACAAAAGAAAGCTAACACAGTTGTTGCACTGCCCAATGTCATCGGACCGGCAACATCTTTTATTACGAGTTTAATATCTTGTACGTGCTTCAAATGAGCCAGGAAGTGTAGTGCATAGTTCACGGCAATCCCCAAAATCACGGAGCCAGCGGCGATGGCCAAAATGGAAACTGATCCTTTGAGTAGAAAAATGCAGCATAAAGAAAATAAACCTCCAAATACAACGGGTATCAAAATAAGAAAAGGCACACGCTTCTTCCGAAAAAAACCAACCAGTAAAATAGCCAGAAGAACCACAAGGATACTTACCGTAATTACCGTGTCTCTCCTCAGTTGTATAGCGTTACCCACAGCTACGCCTACTGCGCCGAAGTAGGATGCAATAGTCTGTGGATGCTTATCTGAAGCCTCTTTTACAATTACATCAAGCTGCTTAATAAACTTTGAATTATTGCCCGTATCATTGGCTGGGTAGGTGGGTTGAACAAAGAAAATCAGATGCCGGTGATCTTTGGTGATAATATACCCATCGAACAACTCAAAATTCTCATCATACTGCAATTCCTGCAGTTTGCGTAATGCAAGAAACGAAAGCCCTAAGGGATCGCGAACAATAATCTTCTTCAGTGCAATACCCGAAGGAGAAATAAGCTGACGATAGCTGTCTTGTAGTCTCGCCCTTGCGTTCTCCGGTCTTGTTAGCGAATCAAGTTGGATATAGTCTTCATCATTTAAAAAGATGGGTAGATAGTCATTGACCGAATTGAACACTTCAAGTACTTTTTCATCCTCTACTCGGCTTGTGATCCCCTTCACGTAAGGGTTCAAATCACTACCGATACGATCCACCAACTCATCCGCTAGCGTTATAAGGCTATCAGGTTGTGCCGTTGTCGCACTATCCCGAACTGAAACCATAATGACCAAGCGCTCAACAAACTTTGAGTTTTGAAAAACAAAGCTCAGTTTTTCTACCCTTTGATCATCAGGAAAAAACCTCGTTATATCTTCCTCAAGCTTTATTTGTGATGCCCCGGCACTTAAGAAAAGAATAGCCGCGACGAATATTGCCCAAAATACAGGCTTCCGCTGTTCGAAAAAATCATAAACATTTAGGAAAAGTTGAGCCATGAATTAGAATTTCGAGCGCTTAAAAAGTTTCAATGCCGCATACGTCATTCCGCTAAAAGTAACAGCTGAGGCTATTGCCAGCGTTACAGCGCCCAAAACATACTGAATTAAGCTATGCTGCACTAGTTCGAAAGTGATCGTATTGCTGAATGAAAGGGACTCCGCATTCTCCCCCATCCAAAACCCACCACAAAGATGACTTAAATACAAAATCAATGGTATCATTGGTGGAATGCTAATGTTCGCTGCAATAATAACCAGTGCCTTATTCAGCCGAAATAGAAAAGAAAGTGTGATAGCGACCGCCAACTGAAACCCCCAAATAGGCACAATACCCATAAATACCCCAAAGCCAACGGACAAAGCCTTTACGGTATCCGACTCGCTCGGATTGAAGAGCTGCGCATAGAGGATGTCTCTAAAGTTTTTTTTTTTAGACTTCTGAGTAGGTCACGCGGCTTGATATAAAGCAATGCCAGCGTAACAAGAACCGTATTGAGCACACTGATACGCATGAAATCAGTAAATGGACGAAAATGAGAAACACGCACCCCCTTTTCGGCATAGAATACCCGAACAGGAACATGCTGCAATGCTATTCCCCGCCACGCCGAGCGTACAAGTACTTCAATTTCAAACTCAAATTTCTTGGTAAAAAAGTTTATATCCTTCAAAAGCTTTAGGGGGTATAGGCGATAGCCACTTTGTGTATCCTGCATACGCAAACCTGTCTCTACCCAAAACCAAAAGTTCGAAAATTTATGGCCAAAGCTACTTTTTCCAGGGACGCTTGACTGCTCCATATTACGCGCTCCGATGACAATGGCCGCAGGATGGTCGTTAAGTTTCGCTAAAAACTTAGGAAGATCTGCCGCAAAGTGCTGCCCATCAGAATCAATGGTAATAGCGAATTCATACCCGCATTCGACAGCCCGTTTGAATCCTTGCCGCAAGGCAAAACCTTTGCCTTGGTTTACAGCATAGCTTATGCGTTCGACTTGCGGAAACTTCAGGAGAAGATCGGCCGTTGCGTCGGTAGAACCATCATTTACTACGATCAACTGATCGGTAAATGCCAAAATATCTACCAGAACTCCTTCCAGGGTTTTTTCATTGTTGTATGTAGGCACTAGCACACATACCTTCTTCTCATTAAATAATGCGCGAATATCTACAGGTTCCATGCAGAGGTTTTCAACGTAGCTTTCAATTTAAAGAATATTACCGCTCCCGAAAACAAAGTGGCATTGATCATAAACTGATCATTATTTTCAGTATAAGCGACTTCCACGTCAACTTCGCTGTGCTTATCAGGACTGATTGCCGAGAGGAATTTCATGTTATCTGCGGCAATAAGGCGAAGTGGTTTCTCGGTTGTCACCTCCATGATTTCCCGAACAATCTGCATCATACAAACGCCCGGAACAATCGGCAGCCCGGGAAAATGCCCCTTGAATATTTTGTGGTTGGCGTCTATCAATATTTTTGCGTTAACGGAATGATCAGCAATAACAGATTGAAAGTGAAGTAAGCTATAAAAATCATTGAGCAGCATCATTCTTTTGGTATACGGGTCAACTTAATCTGCATGTTGAATGTGTAGTGCTCCACCGCTATCGTGTCCGGGGATGGATAACCGGATCCAGGCATTCGGACGGTTACTTGAATTTTTCGAGCCCCGCCCCACTCCAATCTTTGTAAAGAAGCACAATCTTTGCCCGTTATGAAATAGGCTGTTTCTTTTTTTTGTGCAACCCCGAAATAAACCTCATCTCCTGCCGTGAAGCGCTGATATATTCCCTTTTGGAATGGCACGCCAAGGATTAATTCAAAGTCTCTTCTCAGGGTCTGGATCACTGGCTTTTTGTCTAGCTGGCTTATTACTGAATGGACTTTGAAAATCCCATCTGAAAAACCGAAATCAAAAAATGTTACGCCTGCTTCATTGGTAAACACAATGCGCCTTGAGCTGTCTGGCATATTTTTCAGGAGCAATAATCCACTAATGTGTTTATTCAATACATCTACGCTGGCACTATACCATGATGTCTCAATATGAAGGGGCGAAATTCTAGCGGCACACATCGGGTCCGGCTCTGAAGCCTGGAGATGGCTGTACTCTGAGATACAGCCATGGAGTAACACCAACAGTATACTAAAGGGCAAATACCGCATCAGAAATCAGCGTATTTAGTTTTTTATCAGTGAACATAATAGTCGTCTTATCTCCTGAAGGCTCATTCATCTCAATACTATTCGCCGAATAATCCTTTTTGTCAACCGTAAGAATGATTGTCTTAAAAAATTCCCGCAGGGTCTTTGCGGACGGTGTCATCTCCAAGAGGTACGTGTCGTTATTTTCAAATACGCTGGTGGAGAAATCTTTGCTCTCCAGCATAGACCCTTGAACACAATCAATCATGATGCGATTAACCTGCTGGAACATCTTATTCGACTTTATGTTGATACGATTCTCATTCGCTTCATCGCGAACCAGCATTTTGTCACCGTTTATTACCATAAGGTAAACGAAGGGTTTCAGGTACTCAATCCTCACTTTATTGCTTCGTTTAAACCAGAAATTGCCGCTGGATGTAATTTTCTCCGTTAGCGCCGTCAGCACTTTCACCTGCACGAAGGAGCTCTGGATCGAGACAACGTTTGCAGATTTGGTGTTAAATTCTTCCTTAAAAGAAGGCAAATCTGCCACTACACGATACCCGGTATATTGCGCGCAAGCCTGTACCGATACCAAAACACACAGGCCAATACCCAACAGGCATGGTCTTAAGGAAAAAAAGATGAAAAAATGGTTACGCATATGCTTTTTCATTCAACAGCACGTCTACTCTTACAATTTTTAATCCAATCCTGGTAATGTGGTCCAACAACTTTGGTAGAATTGTTAGCGTGGTGTTACTATAATCATGCAACAAAATCACATCCCCTCCTTTCAGCGATTTGGTGATGCGATTGAATAATACCACATCGTCGTTGATAACAGTATCAAATGATCGCACACTCCAACCGATGGTCGTATAGCCGCCTATCTTCACCGCCTTCGCCAGCATTGGGTTTGTCACCCCATAGGGAGGCCTGAAAAATTTTGGTTTCACACCAATCGCCTTCAGAATAGCCTCATCTGTATCCAGAAGTTCTTTTCTCATCGCAGCGGCCGTTTGCAGATCAAAAGTGGCCTTGTGCCAATAGCTGTGATTACCAATCAAATGGCCCGCCTCATAAATATTCCTCGTTAACGAGGGACTGTCTGTAACGCGGTTTCCAATACAAAAAAAAGCAGCTGGAACTTGATAGGATTTCAAAATATCCAGTATTGCTTCGGTTTTGCCGCGAACAGGGCCATCGTCAAACGTAATGGCAATATTACCGGACTGGCCATCACCTTTAAATCTAACGGGTAAAAAAAACTGAGCGGATAATACCGCGCTACCGTAAGCTTGAATACACAAGTAAATCAAGATCAGGAAAACATATGCCCATAGCGGCAACCCCGCACTTCGATCATAGATTATCATTGCAAGCAATGCAACTAGGAAAGCAATATTAATGGCTTTAAACTTCAACATGCGCGCAGCAAAATCAATGAATGGTAACTACCAAAATAGGGATTATAAATCAAAACATTCTTTTGGTGCCGGCTGGCGTCTCTAATGCAGACTGTAGCCGGGACACGCTGCGTTTGGATAATCCTGGCTGCCAGCCAAAAGGCGAAGGCCGAGGCTGTTGGATATTCTCCTGAGAGATGCTTAAAAACACCAATACCAGAAGATGCGAATAGCTTGGATGAAATATTTTCCGCTTCATGATCTAATCTGGCGTCGCCTGATTTACCAATTAGCAACAGGTCGACGTCAGCACATTTTAATGATGCAGATTCCAGGAATGATTCAATGCCGCTCAACAACTCGTGGGCGCCAGGTTTATAAAAAGTTGCTACGGAATCCAAACATACTGCATTGCTGTTCCCACTTTCCCCGGTCAATACAAAATAGGACGCCCCCTCGCCATTCAGTGTCCCATCCACCTTTGTCTTGAAAAGTTCAAGGCTGCGAGCAGACTGATCTCTAAAAATCCCAAAGCGGCGCAGAAGGGTGTGACTTAGACTCGTAATTTCATCGACTCCGCCAACTAACAAAGATTTAGTTGGGTTTTCTTTCAATTCCAGGATAGCATCAAGCAAAGCGTTTTCAAATGAAAAAGCGCGCTGGGTATACGTTTGATTGTAGCCCTGGCATTGCAGCAATAATGCAATTTGCGAACCGATGGTGTTGTGCGTAGATTGAATGAACGGCGTTGGGTTCACAGCCTCTTCGTTATTCTCAATCATTTTGCTGAGAAAAAGGCCGGTATCTTCCAGGCAACCATAACTGGTACCGGTAATTATACCATCTGGCACGTCTACACCGGATTCCCTGAGCGCCATAGTCGCTGCTGCGACGCCCATTTTCAGAATGCGACTCATCCTGCGCAACTGCCGGACATCAACAAACTGACTGTAATCAGGTTCAACACACGAGAGTTTATCGCCTGCATAGTCTAAAGGGGTGGAAAGCAACCCCGCATCACCCCACGTTTGCTGTGGCGAAATGATACCAATACCTTTTACATATGCTTTCATCCCTTAGCTTTCAATTCGCAACCCGAATTCAATACCCAAACCCTGTCATTCCTTTGAAAATATTATAGACGAACAATTACCACCGAAACCAAATGAATTACTCATGACATGGCTTATGTCGAGCCCAGATTCATACTGCAGCTGTGGTTGAATGTGTAATTCAGGAATCGGGTTTTCAAAACGAAGGTTCGGGAACACGCATTGATATCGTATAGCCATGATAGAAAACACAGCTTCTATACCGCCACTGGCACCTAAGGTATGGCCCGTAAAAGCCTTTGTAGAACTCAGTCTCGGAAGACGATCGCCATACAATCGTTTCACCGCCGTGCCTTCGGAAAGATCATTGTTTAGTGTGCCCGTGCCATGCAGATTTATGTAGTCAATAGCCTCAGGGCTGATCCCGCTCATATCCAACGCTTTTTGCATCGCCCCAAAAGAGCCCCTCCCCTCTGGCGAGGAGGCCGTTTGATGGAACGCGTCGTTAGTATTGGCGAACCCACTAACAAAGGTCTTAGGTTGTATGTCAAGTTCCTGTTTTACGCGATCAGATACCAGCACAACAAACCCAGCGCCTTCTCCCAAATTCAATCCGTTCCGATTTGCATCAAATGGACGGCAGGGTTTATTATCAAGAATCATCAGGCTGTTAAATCCATTCAGCGTAAACTTTGAAAGCGCATCCGTTCCTCCCGCGACGACCACGTCAAGCATTCCGTGTGCAATAAGTCTCGCCCCCAGCGCAATAGCATTCACCGAAGACGAACATGCTGTATTAATTGTGGAGATAAACCGCTTGATGCCCAAATCTTCTGCAATTATTTCTGTCGATCTGCCACATTCATGATTTACTACATTGCGGAGCCTTCCGCTGCTTGAATTCTTTAGAAAATCAACAAAAAAGTCTTCGGTTTTATCCATGCCCCCAACTGTGGTAGCAGATATTAGTCCAGATCGCCAATTTCCAAGGTTAATGGCAGCATCGCTTACTGCTTCTCTCGCAGCATATACTCCCAGCAATGCAGTACGTGTGATGCTGGGTTTTAGGGATAGTCTATCGGCCAGTTCCGCATTGTTTAATCCGATTTCACCCACAGGAAGCGTATCCCGGTATATTGAATCAAACAAGGTAATTCTTCCAATGCCAGACTTGTGGTCTTCAAATGACCTCAGTGTTTGCGGTATGGAAGTCCCAATGGCCGAGATAACCCCAATGCCGGCTACATGAATGCGGCCTTTCAAGATTTCTATGTTGTTTCGTTAGCCCTAATATATTCAGCAATGCTCTTCACGGACTTAAACACCTGAGGTCCATCTTGCGGGTTAGCCATCTTGATACTGTATTGTTGCTGCAAAAGCACGATCAATTCAAGGGCATCGATTGAATCCAGGCCAATTCCGTCAACAAAAAGGGGCTGCTCGTCTCCAATATCTTCCGGCTTAAGATGCTTCAAATTTAACGCCTCGATGATCTGTATTTTAAGATCTGCCATCAACTGTTCCATATTTCGAATCATAAAGTTTTTGAAGTTGCGCCGCTGTATGCTCCAGGCTCAATTTATTGCTCTTTTTGTCCACCAAATATAGTAAAACATCATGTTGGTCACCTATGACATCCACCCAACCTGCGACGCAGGCCGTTGTTCTTTCCGTCGCCAGCACCACGTCTACATATTCGCATATTGCTTCCGCATCGAATTCAGCGGACACAAAAAACGCATTTTCGCCTTTTATGCCGTGCCTGATGCAAATTTCGCCGGCCACGATATTGGTTAATGTATAGACAAACAAAGCCGGGCTGGCTATTGTTTTTGTCGTTTCAAAGTATCGCATGTCCGTATCCAGACTTGCATGAGCATTTGAAAGCACCAATGCGACCTGTTCTGGTTTGTGCAATTCTGCGAGTTGTAGGTCGTGCAATAGTATTTCGGTCCCCAAAAATCCTAATTTAGACAGACGGTCCATTTTGTAAAATTTAGGGTAGGATATGGATAACTCCGTAAAGACATGCTCCAGGAATGCATCCAAATCCCCGGCTGGACTATTGAATATTACTGAACCTTGTCGCGACACCATGCGATCACGAATTCGACAATACCGTGAGATATAGTTCATTAGCAAACTGCATTTAGCGACCTTCTGTTGCGTCTATTAATCGTGCCAAAGCCCTTATTGCCTTCTCGTGGGCCCTCACGAACGGATTATCATGGTTCCACACATAGCCGGCAAGCACAGAGCAAATCTGGCTCTTAATGATGGGGTCTGGATTCCTGGAAAAGAATATCTTTTCCAAGGTTCCATCATACCACGCCAGCACAAAGGTTCTGAAGGTATTTACCCCTTGTCGTAGAAAATCTGTGTAATCATTGTCCCAATCGACATGTTCACCTCTTAATTTTTGCACAACGAGCTTACTTGCCAGATGGCTGGACACCGTTGCAAACATTACGCCTGAAGAAAAAATAGGATCCAGGAATTCAGTTACATTTCCTGTGAGAACAAACCCATTGCCATGAAACTTGTCGGTCGTGGCAGACCACGCTTCGAGTTTCCGTGGCTCAAATATCCAGGGCGCGTCACCGAATCTTCCTTTCAAATAAGCATTTCCTTCAATGCACGATTTAAATTTTTGGGCATGGTCTCCTTCAATCTTATCAAAAAAATCCATACTGCCAACAAATCCTACGGACGCAATCCCAGTAGAGAGCGGGATAACCCAAGTCCAGACGCCCGGCGCATACATCAAGGCAATAATTCGGTCTGGTTCCTCATGGTTGTCGCGATGAAGATCCTTTACATGTGCAAATATCGACTTTCTCGGGTCAAGGTGTGAGGCTTGCTCAAGCTTCAGCAGTCGTGGAATGACACGACCATAGCCACTGGCATCAACGATGAACCTGGCTGCAATTTTTTCTGTTATGCCGTCTTTCCTTTGCGCGCTGCTAATGGAGCTTTCATCAGCAAAGAATTCTATATCGGTAATCGTGGTCTCAAAATCAACCTGTACTCCTCTTCGTTGGACTTCCGTAATCAGGGCAAGGTCAAATTCCGCACGCTGCACTTGCCATGTCCAGGTCCACCCTGGGGAAAATTGGTCAGAGAATTTGAAGTCTGCAACCTGATCCCCCCGCATGAATTTCGCGCCAAATTTTTTCTGGAAATGCTGCGCTTCTACAGCGCCCAGCAAATCTGCTTCTTCCAGCACCTCCATGCATCTTGGTAGTAAACTTTCGCCAATCACAAACCGAGGAAACTTTTCTCTTTCCACCACCCGTACTGAATAGCCACTTTTGTGAATCATGGCGGCAGCTACAGATCCGGCGGGTCCTGCGCCAATTATCAAAACATCTATTTTTTCCGGCATGGTCAAAGGAATGAATAATACAATTTCATTAATATTTTGTGCTACACAATGGGTTTCACTTGCAGGTTAGCAAAGTATGGCTCACGCCTATGAAGTCCTGTTGATCAACCACATCCAAGCCTGCCCTTCGAACACATTCAATAAATACTTTCGAATCGTACATCTGACTGTTTCCATTGGCCATCGCGGTGAAGTAAAGCGAAGTTTGTTGAAGTGAAAATGCGGACGCCTCAAACCGCTGTCTATCCCAGAACGTCTCCAGAATATAGATTCGACCACCGGCATTAACAGCTCGCTTACATCTGTGTAAAATAGAGATTATCTGTGGTTCAGAAAAACAGTCCAAGAATTGGCTCATCCAAATGGCATCGAATCCGGCGGGAAATTGTTGCGATTCATCCAGTATGTTGCACGGATAGAAAGAAATACGATCACCAAAACCTTTTTCCCTGATTTGGTCTTTGGCTTCGTCTACGTGTCCCGGCAAATCCATAATAGTGATTTTCACATCCGGATCATACGCAAAGCTTTGCATTGACCATTTGCCGGTATTGCCACCGATATCCAGCAACGTGCGCGGTTTCTGGCTGTATATCACTGGGAGCACTTCGGGAAAAGCGTAGTCAGAATAGAAGTGATCAAATGCAAACCAGCTTTCCTTCACCTTATCGGGTAGGTCTGTCGATAATGCTTCGTAGATAGTTGACCACTCGCCAAAAACCTTTAAACCTTCAGGCCTTTCATTTTTAATACTCTCGTCCAAAAAAAACATACCCTGATAGCAAACATCATGCGTGAAGTCCATATTCACCTTTGTAAGCTCATCATTCAATATGAAGTAGGCGGTTTTTGTGGCCTTGAATAGACCTTCATTTACTGTAAGCAACCCAATACCCAACGCAGCTTCTACCAATACCCGAACGCCGTACGGCGGGAGTTTAACCTGGGCGGTAATCTGTTCAAGCGTTATACCATCCTTGCTAGCCTGCGCTGCGGCCAGAATGCCACTGTTGCGAAGTACGCGTGTGGCTTGAAATACAAAGGGTGCAAACGTAATCCATTGCGCCTGTTCTTTTGCTTTCAATGCCGACAACCTATCTTTTTCAAAAAAATCCATATTGTATCACATTTTATTTTCCTGTCGCAAAATAATGGCGGCATTACACCCGCCAAACCCTGATGCCGTCTTTAAGCACGTTGTCAAAGTTCGATGTTCAGATGCTTTAATGACGTTGACGGGCTGAGATACACCCAGCTTTTCAAAACCCTTTGTCGCGATAAGCTTATCATGCAGAAGACTCTGACAACACATCGCCACCTCCACAATTCCAGCAGCGCCCAACGTATGGCCAAAATATCCCTTCATGCTATTCATCGGAACGGTCTCCAAACCCATCAGCGTAAAAGCCCTGGCCTCCATCTCGTCATTGAAGCGCGTCGCCGTTCCGTGCGCGGAGATGAAGTCAACGTCCTTTCGGCTTATCGATGCTTCTTGCATAGCTTGCCGAATGGCAAACCCTAACTCTTCGCCAGTCCTGGACGGACCAGAAATATGGTTCGCATCATTGCTCAACCCCCCGCCCAAGATCCTAACCCTGGAACTTGCACTTTGCGTTTCCGGATTGGAGGTTAATACAATAGCCGCAGCACACTCTCCCAGATTGATGCCATTGCGTGCAGCATCAAAGGGACGACATGGCGCTGCGCTCAACGCCTGCAGACTTTGGAATCCGGAAATTACGAACCTGCTGAGCACATCTGTCCCGACGACAACGACATGATCATATTTTCCGGCGTCAATCATGCGCTTCCCTACAATTAATGCCATAACACCAGAAATGCAGGCATTGGAAACCACAAGCTGCTTCTTAAATCCGAATTTTTCAGCCAGAAAAGCTGCCGTGGCATGGAGGTGAATCCGCGGATGGCTTGGTTGACCTTCCTCAAGAAGATTAATGTTTCCTTTCGTAGTGGACAGTATAAGCAGTGTTCGATTTATTGGAATTGTTACCGCACTGAGTGCGGATCGGATGGCGCTAATGGAAATGGTCTCTAGTTTCGTTGCGGACGCTTCTGCGGCAGATTCAGGAATTCTGGCACAATGGATTGGCACAGGGCTTAATTCATGATCTTCCATCAAACTAATCCCAGAATTACCGTTTTGCAAATTTTGATAATTCTCCAAGGTGGTATTCCCTAACGGAGAAACTACACAATCCGAAACGATCCAGACCTTTTTCATCAATTCAGATCAGGTTCTGTTTCTTTTTCCACGCTTCAAAGAAGGGCGGAATTGTAAGTTGGAAGTTCGAAGTTTTTTGCATCAACAAAAACCTGCACAGATGAGCCTTTGGCTATCAACACATTGCTTTTTGACTCAAAAATTTTGTATTCAAACATAAGTTTCGCCGCTGCGGAGTTGACGTAGCAAGTTTCTACAAGCACGGTATCTGCCATATCGGAGCGGTTTATTATAATCGCAATGAACCGAAACCACCGGAACTGCAATACCATGCTTATAGCAATCGAGATAGGAAATTCCATGTACTTTCCCAAACCCCTCACGACCATCTTCAAAGTAGCGGATATAATGCCCGTGCCATACGATACCCAATGGATCCGCTTCGTTAAATTTAACAATGACCTCAGTCTGATGGCTTAGCACGATTCTTGATTTTATGCATTCGTAGTACAGCGAAAAAATGCCCCAATAATTGGTTCACGGGTGCAATTTCTGCCTTTGCTGGTTATGGGCGATAGTGTTTCCGCCGCCACATTTCAAATTCCTTTTTCCGAATCTTTTCCAGAATGTCCGCAATGCAATTTCCCCAATAATTACGCATGCCAGCCCCACCAGGCGAAGCAACCATTCTTTCTGTAAAAATAACTTCTTTCGTCCCCATGTTTATGAACGTTATCCATACAGAGCCTTCTTTATTTATCTTGTTGAAGCTTTCGACATTAAACATCAGGCCAATACCGGTAAGACCCTTAAAGTCGTAGTTCCAAATAATTTCTGCTACGTTTGAAGTCTTCATGTGCAGGTAGTCTCTTTCATTATCCGAAAACATGCTCAATACATCAAGCTGGGCGTTGTTTTCGTTCGTCACTTCAACAACGTTGTCAACTTTTGCCCTGCCAATTGTTCTTGCAATATCATACTTATCGGCCTCATCTAATATCAATTCATTCCAGGCATCAATGAGGTGTCGGACATCAGACTCAGACCCAAATCTTTCTCGATCTCCTAAAAATTTTGCGCTCGTAAAGTCGAGACCCAGCCAGGTAACGGGTACGTCATTTCTGAAGACATCACTCTTTGATTGAGAAAAAGCCGAAGACGCTACTAAAATCAAAAAAAGTAAAATGTTAAATTTGACTTGCATATCAAGCTATTTTAGGATTGTGATTTAGCAAAGATGCGCATCTCGCAAGAACATAACAATTCTCCATCTTGCTCCACGCTTCCCTGGATCACAATAATATCAAACACTTTGTTTATCACCCTTATTGAAGTTGTTATCACGGAGTTTTCTTTTGGTAGTTTGTTAATTTTCAGATCCCTAACGGCCGCAATGTAGCCAATGGGCACTGGTACATTGGATAATGCGCAGCGATACCCGACTTGTACGGCCGCTGTCTGCGCAATGTTCTCCACCAGCCCAGGCTCAGCGAAGTACTCAGATGTCACAAAAGCATTATCCGGATGTATCGTAAGTTGTGTAACGGCATGGTCATCACCAGCTTCCAATAATGTGTGCACCATCACAATCGGTTCCCTTTGCGGTATATACTGAAGAATTTCTTCCTGATTGGCAAGCACAGTATTCTGAAATGGTTATTATTTTTCCCAAAAGTTATAATAATTAAACCACTGTTCAGGGTACAATTTAACTTTTTGTTCAAGCTCCAAAGCAAAGTGTGAAAGAAGTCTATCCATAAAATCAATTTTCGATTCCTGTTCTTCACGCGTGATCAGTGAACTACCATAAAAATGGTAATGACTGACCGATTCCTTAAATGCGAAAACAACGGATACGGGCACGCGAAAACTTGCCGATAGTAAAACGGTCCCATCGGGAATTGCGCATCCTCCCCTAAGAAATTTTTCACGCTCGTTTTATTACCTTCCAAAAAACGGTCGGCATGCAGGCAAATCAGTTCGTTTTTTTGCAATGCTTCCCCCATCGCATACACATGCGACATGTCTGGCCTAATTAAAATTACGTTCAGGTTACGACCTCCTGTTACTTGGTCAAGATATGCTTTGATCTGTTGGTGTTCTCCATCGTACATTACGACGTTTACGCGGGTTTCAAGTCTGCGCAGCAGATGGCCTGCAGCTTCCCAATTGCCAACATGAGCGCTGAGCAATATTCCGCCCCGACCACCACTTACGATGGCTCTCAGGTTATCTTCGCCGTCAAAGTCATACGTGAGATTATTTTCAATCCCCGCCATGACAACCACTTTGTCCAGCAGGGTCTGTCCAAAGATATAATAGTTGTGGTAGACCTTTAAACATGAAGTTATCGGACCATAACCGTGGCGGTGCCGGAAATACCGATAAATATGCCCGGACGAATTCCAGGAAAAAAGGAAATAGTAAAAAGCAACAAACCGAAGTATGAATAGGCTGGCGTGACGCCAAACGTTTTACAGACAAAACAAATGCTCGGTATCCAAGCGGAGTCCCTTTTGATTTACCTTGCCACCGCGGCATGATCAGGAGGCCACTTTCTCCCCTAAACGCTTTATGACATAGCCATAAAAGCTTTCGAAAGTATCTATGCTGGCAAAGTCCTCCGGCCTAACTTTGAATCCAAAGTTACTCTCTATCACGACGACAAGGTCAATGTAATCCAGGCTGTCAAGTTCAAGTGTTTCTCTCAAATTAGCGTCAGGGCTAATCGCACCAGGGTCTACCTCAAACTCTTCCACCAAGAAACCATTAACTTTCTTAATTATACTTGCTTTATCCATCACGTTTTCTCCACTTTTTAACAATCAAGGTCGAATTTGTTCCTCCAAACCCGAAAGAATTTGACAAAAATACATCAATATTCTTATTCATCGTCCTTGAGACGATGTTGAGCTTTGCGGAATTTTCATCCGGAGTTTCAAAATTGATGTTTGGCGCAATGAAGGAATGCTCCATCATCAGCAAAGAATAGACGATTTCGCTTGCTCCTGCCATCCAGCATTCATGGCCCGTCATGGACTTTGTAGAGCTCACCGGTGTATTAACGCCTCCAAACACCTCATAGATGGCTTTCGCTTCACTTGTGTCACCTGCAGGCGTTGAGGTAGCATGCGCATTAATATAGTCTATTTCAGATGCCTTCAAGCCAGACACTTTCATCGCCATTCGCAAGGAGCGGGATGGCCCTTCAACGCTTGGATTTGAAATATGCTCTCCATTGGATGAAAAGCCGTATCCTATCAATTCAGCCAGGATCGGTGCACCCCGCTTTTGCGCGGACTCCAGGCTCTCAAGAATAACGGTTGCCGCACCACCACTGGGCACCAGACCATCACGGTCTTTGTCAAATGGCCTGGAAGCGGTGGTCGGGCTGTCTTCGCGTATTGAGAAAGCGCCGAGCGCATCAAAATTTCCCATCGAATACCGGTTTATCTCCTGGGCGCCGCCGCAAATAATGCAATCCTGCATCCCGTTACGGATTAATAGGGATGCCATCCCAATAGCATGGGATCCACTGGCACAGGCCGCACTAACCGTGAAATTAATACCCTTGAGCCGGAAAATAGTGGCCAGGTTCATGTTTACCGTCGAATTGAGGACCTGAAAGACATTTCCGGAACCTACCATCATGGTGTCCTTCTTATCCCTTATGATGTCAATAGCCTCAATTACAGGCTGCGCGGAACTATCATTCCCATAAATAATGCCGACTTCATTCCTGTCCAGAAAATCCTGGTCGATTGCTGCTCCGCTCAAAGCCTCTATGGTGGCCATATAGGCAAACTCGCCCTGCTCGGGCAACATGACGCGCGGCACGCCTGTCAAGTACGCCTTTGAGCACCGGTCGCTCAACAAAACCGGTGAGACTCGATCGATATCCCATCGCTTTCCGCGCAGGATCAAAAATAATTCCGGACTTGCCATCATACAACGATTGCCTGACGGCAGACAAATTCTTGCCAATCGTAGCGTAAATTCCCAATCCGGTGATAACGACTCTGTTCATCTAAAATCTACTGATCTAAATAAGGTAAACCTTCCCAAATAAAGCAAAACCCGACAAATAAATTATCTGCATGCATACCTTATTTGCAATAATATAACACTTAAAATTGGATTCTATTGGTCCAGCAGGCATTTCGAAATGTCGTCGGCTGTGGTGCCAAAGATTTCCGCTTGGGAAATAAAAAATCTATTAACAAAAACAAAAAGATCAGGAATACAATCCACCATTTATAGAGAGTACTTCCCCAGTAATATAAGATGCCCTGGACGAAGCCAAGAACACGACGGCGTCCGCAACTTCTTCAGGTTCCCCAAACCGCTTCATTGGGATCAGCGGTTTCAACTCCGCTTCGTTCAGATCTTGTGTCATGTCCGTGCGGATGAAGCCTGGCGCCACAGCGTTGACCGTCACACCCCGCCGGGCAACTTCCTGTGCCAGCGCTTTGGTTGCGCCGATTACGCCCGCCTTTGCAGCGGAATAATTGGTTTGACCAGGCATTCCTTTTATCCCTGACAAGGAAACAACGCTCACAATCCGACCATAGCGGTTCGCCAACATTCCACTAATCACCTGGCGGGAAACGTAATAAAAGGCATCCAGGCTAGCGCCAAGCACACTTTTCCATTGTTCATCCTTCATCCATATCATCAGCGCATCGTCCCGAATTCCCGCGTTATTGACCAGCACTTCAATGACTTTCTCTTTATTATTTTCGATCCATCCGCCCAATACCCGCTCAACCTCTTCCGTTTTGGAAACATCAAACATCAGTAATTCCGCACTCACCTTATGTTGCTGAACAAGATCTGCAGTTTTCTTGGCCTCGGCTTCATTGCTTTTGAAGTTGATCAATATATGGTACCCTTGCTCGGCAAGTTTAACACATAATGGCCCTGCCTATTCCACGTGATCCTCCTGTTACTAATGCGTACTTCATCTATAAATTTACAGTAGATCCTAACGTAATCAAATACGCTCTGATCGATTGAATGTCTTTGTAGCGAGGCTCATCCGCTACAATAGGGCCTACAACACTTCTTACTTCTTCATAAAACTTATGCGAAAAGGTTGACAGTCGCGCCTGGCACTTCAAATAGTCTATGGCCTGAACAACCGCTAATGTTTGAATAGCCAGAACATCAAAACAATTGTCGATCACCTTACGGGTCATCAGTGCGGCGTTGCAGCCCATGCTCACAATATCCTGGTTATCATTGTTGTTCGAGATGCTGTGCAAGTACATAGGGAAAGACATCGTTTGGTTTTCTGCAACAGTAGAGGTTGCCGTAAACTGCATGCCTTGCAACCCAAAATTTAATCCAAGTTTTCCCAAGTTGATGAAAGGAGAAAGTTTCTGATTGAGCTTGTCATTCAACAGGTAATTCAATTGACGCTCTGAAAGCATCGATAGCTTCGTCATAACGATCTTAAGCTTGTCCATCGACAACGCAACATAATCACCGTGAAAATTGCCGCCGTGATAAACATTCTCCCGCTCGTGGTCTACTATGGGATTGTCGTTCACTGAATTGACTTCGTCTTCCAGCACCTGTTTCACCTCAAGGAGCGTATCATAGACAGGGCCCAGAATTTGCGGTACACAACGAAGTGAATAGTACTCCTGGACCTTGTCGGTGAAAATTGCCTCTTCTATCTTGGCATGATATAGGTGATCCGGACGTTTTCGTATCAATTTGCTATCGCCGAGGATGTTTCGAATAGCCTCCGCTATTGTAGATTGGCCCCGGTGGTGCTTGACATGATTGAGTTCAAAGGAAAAATGGTCATCAAACGATTTCATCAACTCATTTGTAATTGCAGAAAGCACTACGGAGCACCCCAACAGGTGCTGGGCATGAATAATATTGACCATTCCCACGCCCGTCATCGCAGAAGTCCCATTCATTAACGCCAGACCTTCCCGGAGGTGCACCTCCAGAGGCTTGACATTCTTCGCGCTGAAAACCTCCCTGGCTGATTTCCATGTGCCGTCAACCAATACCTCGCCTTCACCAATCAGGTTCAGCGCCAGATGAGCAAGCTGCACGAGATCGCCACTGGCACCAACACCCCCACGCTCATAAATGCAAGCACTGATCTTTTCATTGAGTAAATACACCAACAATTCGACCGCAGATGGATGGATTCCGGAGAAACCCTGCATGAGGCTGCTCAGGCGTGCTAACATGGTGGCGCGCGACAAATCTTCCGCTAATGGCTGACCGGCGCCCGAACTATGACTTCTGATCAGGTTATATTGCAACTGATGCTGATCTTCTTCGCTGATCTTGTACTGGGCCATAGGCCCAAGCCCCGTATTAATGCCATAAATTATTTTATGCTGCGAATACGTCTTTAGAAAAGAAAAGCTCTTTTTAACATTCTCCAGCGCCCCATTGTCCAATTCTACGCCTTCATCGTGGTAGAGTACTTTTTCAAAATCAGAAACTGACAGCCTTTCCTGTCCTACTTTAACCATAAGTGTCTTTGAGTTACCTCGCAGTTAGTATAAAAGGCGCAAAATAGCAAAGTGAACGTAATAATCACATGATTAAACCTCCGATGAGTAGAATTTGTTTAATGACCCCACGGCTAACCTCCGGGCTGATCCGCAGGTCTGGACAAAAGACCAAAAACAATTGACCGAAACTTTCAACGCCATTGTGCCCCCCTTACCTGAACCCTTAAACTCCCTTTCGGGCTATAGGCTCAGCAGGCACAGGTCATTAACAGGATTTGAACGGCAGCAGGAGCAGAAATCCTGGAACCATGGCAATCGGAAAAACTGCCGCGCAACTACTTTTTCAGACTGGTTCTCATATACGCAAAGTATTGATTGGCACTCAGCAATTCATCCTGAAGCCGCTTCAGAGAAGTTGTGTATCCATCTTTTGATGCCGCATCCAATATCTTATCCGATTTATAGAAGTTAGAAAGATCCGCGTACAATGCATT
Source organism: uncultured Bacteroidota bacterium (assembly GCA_963714945.1). Taxonomy (GTDB): domain Bacteria; phylum Bacteroidota; class Bacteroidia; order Cytophagales; family Cyclobacteriaceae; genus Chryseolinea. The sequence continues at coordinate 160,468 of CAVQQL010000026.1, forward strand.
GATAATTGCTTCAATCTTCTCCTCACTCAACTCATCCATTACGTTGGACAAATGTTGCAGGTATTTCTTATACAAATAATTATCCCGGGCTATCGTCAGATCCAATGCATCCTCAGAAGAGAATATTAACGAAGAAGGATTCATCTTGCTTTTCCATACGTCCATCCCTTCATGCGGTGCGGGTTTAAAGATGTCGTCATAATCCCATGGAATAATACGGAAGCGTTTGGTATCCGGATCAATGTAAAAGTATAGCTCATCACTGTAGTCGCCATTCTTGACGATGTAATTAAAAGCCATCCATCGCATGTACTCGTCCACATCCAAAATTTCGGCTAATTTATTATACAGGTCTTCGCCCGAATACTTGTACGCAAGTTTATAGATAGACGTGAACTGCTGTCGGTATGATTTGACTGCCTCCTTATCAAGGTCTTTTTGCGCGTTTTCCTTGGCAATTTCGTGATTAACCCCACGCCTGAGTATGAAGGGTGATTCAGCAATCTTCTTACTCCAGTCTTGCGGTCTTTGAACCATCAGATAGATTCCCTGCGAATCGCCGTTGATTTTCACTTCGGCATATTTGTACTGCAATTGAAAAAGTTTCAATTCCGCCAGCAAGTCAAAACACAACCGATTATGGAAGTAGTTTTTGTCCATCGACAAGCTAATCAGGTAAAACGCATCCAGGGGCTTACAACCTTTGTCGCAAATCTTTATTTTTTGAGCGGCGTCAACCGAAAAGCTTTTGCGCTCGAAATACAACGTGGTATTACCATGGAGATGAATTTCCTCTATGGCAACAGTTTCGCCATTAAATTTCAACGCACTATTCTTAAGATCTAATTTTTGTCCCTTTGACGATAATACGCGCTTATAAAGCGCAGCCGGCATCTCCAATTCTACAATATCATAAGGTTTATCGGATTCATCGAACCGCAGTGAATCTGTGGGCACCAGCGCAGCGGGTCTTGCCAATGCACTCAGACCGTGCACCAGCAGCATGACTGGCAACAAACGGGAGATCAAACGAGGAGGGTATCGCATCATAAGTGATTAAATTTACCTTATTTGACCAAGAATTTGCAAATCCAATTAAATTTGTTTGCGCAGTGCTCGTCAGCCGATTCAGCATTTTGATTTGCGTGGATTATCAGCAAACGCAAATTTCGTAACGGCTGCGTGAGCGATAGAAAAAGGGGGCAAGCGCTCGATTTGCATAAGCTGAACTTCGCATGAAAATAAACTACCTGCTCATCCAACTGGGATTTGCCGCTACCACGCTTACCTTTTATGGCTTGCTCTTCGTCCAATTAAAAAAAAGCCTGGGCGCGACCGATTTTACGCCGCAAAAGCAGCGGAAAATTTTCAACAATACCGTCATCGCTTTGATTGGGTGGACAATTTTCATCAGCGCGATTTCGCTCTCCGGATTCTTAAGTGATTTCACTACGTTTCCACCCAGACAGGTCATTGTGTTGCTGGTGCCGCTGATTAGTATCTCCTGGGCAGTCAGCACAAATACTGCAAAAGAAGTGCTCAGGCACATCCCTGCCCATGTCATCATCTATTTGCAAAGCTTTCGAATCGTTGTCGAAATACTGCTGTGGATGTTGTTCTTAGATAGCCTTATACCCATACAGATGACGTTCGAAGGCGGAAACCTGGATATCCTGTCCGGGATATCGGCACCCATTGTGGCCTATTTTTTTTTCAAAAAGAAAGTTTCAAAATCACTCGCCATCGCCTGGAACATCATCTGCCTGGGTTTACTCCTGAACATTGTAGTCACCGCCATCCTTTCGATGCCAACCCCCTTGCGGGTATTTATGAATGAACCGGCGAACACGATCGTCGCCAGGTTTCCTGTCGTATGGCTGCCCGGATTGCTCGTGCCGCTGGCCTACGGACTGCACTTCATTTCCCTGCGGCAACTATTGATCAGCGATAAAGGGCAATAGGCAGACCGAGGCCTGACCCATAGTTTCAGTTCTTGTATTTTTATTTTAATTTCAGGGAAAATGACCACGCTTATGAAATATATCATTGCCGGCGCCCTGCTTATTGCCGCATTTTCCTGCACCCAAAAGGAGGTAAAAACAATTGGCACCATAGAAAGGATTGATCCGGCACTGGATGCCATCGTCAACGCAGACGCGAAAGTGGAAGTTATCGCCGACGGGTTCAACTGGAGCGAAGGGCCGCTGTGGATTGAAGCGCAGCAAATGCTGCTTTTCTCCGACGTACCGGAAAATATTGTCTACAAATGGACCGCCGGCGGGGGAAAAGAAGTTTACCTCACGCCCTCCGGCTATACCGGAAGCGAGCCACATTATTCAGGCGAAGAAGGTTCCAATGGATTGACCTTAGACAACGAAGGGCGGCTGGTGATTTGCCAGCATGGTGACCGTCGCGTGTCCGTTGATGGACGCACCCATTGATGCTCCAAAACCTGACTTTATCGCACTGGCTGACAATTATCAAGGCATGAAGTTTAATAGTCCCAACGATGCCGTCTTTAACAAGAAAGGTGATTTGTTCCTGACAGACCCCCCGTATGGTTTACCACAACAAGCCGAGTCTACCATAAAAGAAGTACCGTTCTACGGCGTTTATAGGGTATCGGGTGGCACAGCAGCACTGCTGGTAGACAGCCTTACGCGGCCCAACGGCATCGCATTTATGCCCGGCGAAAAAACATTAATCGTGGCAAACTCCGACCCTGAAAAGGCCCTTTGGTATGCGTTTGACCTGGCGGAAAACGATTCTATTGTGGATGCGCGCATTTTTTATGATGCCCGGGAGACTGCCAAAACGGAGCAGGGTCTTCCCGACGGACTAAAAATTGACAGGAACGGAAACGTTTTTGCGTCGGGTCCCGGCGGCGTATGGATTTTTAACAAAGATGGCAAGTTGCTGGGAAAAATAAAGATCACGGAGCTGGTCTCCAATTGCGGCTTTTCGGCAGACGAAAAAACGCTTTACATTACGGCAGATATGTATCTTGTGCGGGTGAAATTGCGGGATTAGAAGAACCTTTCGCAGCGACTGTTGCGTTTTCTAAAGGCCGGCCAACTGCATTCATAAAATTCCGTTACGATAAGCATAGGCAACTAATCCAGCCGTGTTATGAACACCAACTTTCCGCATTAATCTTATGCGGTATGTTTCGGCTGTAGCATGACTCATCTTTAAAAGGGAAGCGATCTCTTTGGTTGTTAACCCGCTGGCCACTGCTTTCAATAATTCATGCTCATTTAAGTTCAAATTGACGGGTGGAAGGACATCCCAACGATGCGAATTTGCTTGTATAATACCCATGATATTTTCTGAAAAATAGCTCCCAGTTTCCATGACCCCGATTATCGTCTTGAGAATTTCTTTATATCCGGCTAACTTGTAGACGATCCCATGCACACCAGCTTTTAGCAAATTCATTATCGAGTTCAGTGCCTTCAAGTCCGGTAAGCACAATTACTTTAGCATAATGCTGTTTCTTTTTTAGCAGCTGTATCAGGTCAAGTCCATTTGTATCAGGAAGCCGAAAATCCATAAGAACGATATCAATGTCCATCCGAATCTGCTCGTCAAATTCCACGGCGTTGGACGCCTCATAAATCCGCCTCACAAAGTCTTCTTTTTCAAGAAGTGCACGGAGGCCGTCTCTAATCAAAGCTTCGTCCTCCACTAACAAAAAGTTTAGTTTTCGCATAACGTGATTTTTCAAAACTAATGCTTTGCTCAAATCTAATGTCAGAAAGGACAAATTCGTCAGGAAAACCTAACAATTTGCATGTTAGGTTTTCCTGATAATCTTAAGCGACGATAGACAGACATCCATTTTTTATTTAGATTTTTAGCAAGGGAGAAAAAATTACTGATTCAGAAGAAAAATAACTTAATGTTTCCCACAAACAAAAGTTATAGAATGAAAATGTAGAGCATTTGCAGGGCGCTAAGTCACTCTTTTGTGCGTTATCCCCCAGAGTGGTTTGCCCTGCACTTGTTCTACTACAATCACCTAACTCACAACCGCGCCCGGAAAGACCGAATCCGAGGGCTGCAGGAGCTTCAACTTACCGTCTGCGTCTTCCGCCATCAAAATCATTCCCTGCGATTCAATGCCCATCATTGTTCGGGGTTTCAGGTTGACGATCAACGTCACTTGTTTTCCCACCATCTCTTCCGGAGAATACTGTTGGGCTATACCACTTAAAATGGTTCGGGTATCAAGGCCTGTGTCTACTGTTAGTTTCAACATCTTGCTGGATTTCTCCATTTTTTCTGCCATAAGCACATTGCCCACTCGGATATCAAGCTTGGCAAAATCGTCGAATATAATTTCATCTTTCAGCGGCGCTGCCAACGCGGTTTCGGTTTCCATGCTTATTTTTTTGCTGTGTAATTTTTCCAGTTGCTGTGCGATCACGGCATCTTCGATTTTCTCAAAGAGTAACCCTGAAACACCCAACGCATCACCAGCAGTTAGCAGCGCGTCCGAACCTGCATCAACCCATGTTGCCGTGTTGCGATTAAGCATTTTATTTATTTTTTTGGCGCTAAAGGGCAAGAACGGTTCTGCTAAAATACCCAGATTGGCAACGATCTGTAAGGCCAGATTTAAAATCGTGCCGACACGATTCGGGTCACTTTTAAAAATTTTCCATGGTTCAGTATCTGCCAGATATTTGTTTCCCAGCCGCGCCAAATCCAATAGCCCGGCTGTAGCCTCACGAAAACGGAAATGCTCAAGCGACTGGGCGATCCGCGAAGGCAAAACCTTCAACGATTCTATGGCCCGAATATCTGTAGGATCCAGCGCACCTCTGGTCGGTACTTTATTATCAAAATATTTCTGGGTAAGGACAAGCGCCCTGTTCACGAAGTTTCCCAGAATAGCAACCAACTCATTGTTGTTGCGTGACTGAAAATCTCTCCAGGTAAATTCGCTGTCCTTTGTTTCCGGCAGGTTGGCCAGCAGGCAATAGCGCAATACGTCTGGCTTATCCGGGAAGTCTTCCAGATACTCATGCATTTCAATCGACCAGCCACGACTGGTAGACATCTTATCGCCTTCCAGATTCATAAACTCGTTGGCGGGAACATTGTCCGGAACAATGTATTCTCCATGGGCGTGCAGCATCACGGGAAAAATAATACAATGAAACACGATATTGTCCTTGCCAATAAAATGCACAAGCTTTGTTTCCTTATCCTGCCAGTATTTCTTCCAATCATCAGGCTTCACTGACCCGAATAAACGCTGAGGCTGTGCAAACACTAGCTTGCCCGAGCTTACTTCCTGAAAAAATGCGCGTGTGGCCGAAATATAGCCTATTGGTGCATCAAACCAGACGTATAACACTTTTCCTGCTGCATCAGGCAAAGGGACCTGTATACCCCAATCAAGATCTCTCGTCATGGCCCGTGACTGCAGGCCTGCGTCAATCCAGGATTTGCATTGCCCATACACGTTCACTTTCCAGTCTTTCGCATGACCTTTCAAGATCCACTCCTGCAGCCAGTGCTCATATTTTTCAAGCGGCAGGTACCAATGTTTTGTTTCACGCAATACGGGTACATTACCCGTTAATGTAGAGCGTGGATTTATCAATTCGCGCGGACTCAGCGTTGACCCGCACTTTTCACATTGATCTCCGTAAGCATTGGTATGTCCACACCTCGGGCACGTACCTACAATATAACGGTCCGCTAAGAATGCCTTTGCTTCATCGTCGTAATACTGTTCCGAAATTTCTTCATCCAGCAATCCTTTGTTAAACATCGTAAGAAAAATCTCCTGCGATGTCTCATGATGTATGGGTTCACTGGTACGGTGATAAATATCGAATGAGATACCGAGTTTTTGGAAGCAATCTCGAATCTGTGCGTGATATTTATCGATTATGGCGCGCGGTGTTGTATGCTCTATTAATGCCTGATTTGGAATGGCTGTGCCGTGCTCATCACTACCACTAACAAAGAGAACATCCTTGCCTATTGAACGAAGATAGCGTACGTAGACGTCTGCAGGAATGTAAGCACCAGCTAAATGACCAATATGTTTGGGACCATTTGCATACGGCAATGCCGCTGTAACGGTATAACGTTTAAATTCTTCCATAATGAAATTGAGCCTGCAACAAGCAGTTCGCAAAGATGATAAGAGAAATGGAGCTAAAAAAATTCAATCGAAGATCGGGATTTTTTAGCGTGAAATCTGGGTCGTTTAATTACTTTTTCACGCAGGCCGCAGGGCCATCCACGGTGTGTTTCCGGTAACCGTCAGCATGCATGGGAATGGTTACCGTGGCCGATCACGTGATGAATATTCCAATGAAGCGATCACGCGGTACGATACTTCAACTTTTCACCTGCTGGACTAGCCGTAGCCGGGAAAATGACATAGAATTCTGTATATCCCTCCGGCGTTGTCAGCAGCCCTATCTTTCCGCCAATTTTCTCGGTCGCTGTCTTCGTTATGTATAACCCAATACCTCCAGTCTCCGAGCGCTCTGAAGCCCTCGAGAACATTTGAAAAAGTTTTTCAGGGTTCGATTCACTTATTCCTATGCCATTATCCACTACCCTAACTTTTACCCCATCGTCGTCGGTCTGGCTGATATGGACGTCCAAAAAAGACTCTACGCGTACGGAATCATTATAAAACTTAATGGCATTATCGATTAGATTTTCCAATACAATTCTCACCAACTCCTTATCTGACTCGATTGAAGCCTCAGGATCAATATCAACGTGGATTTTGAGATCAGCAGGAAGGCCTTTTTTTCTTTCCAGCATCAACACATCATTTACAATGAGTTTGAAGTCTATCCTTTCACTGGAAAGTTTAGAGTTGTTGATTTGATTGATTATAACAAGGCGCGTCAAAATAGAATTGAGACGTTCGGCGGTTGCATCCAACTTTCGCAAATATTCCAATGCCACAAGGTCCTTTACGTCCAGGAGCGCTACGTTACACATTCCCTTTAGGCTGGCCAATGGTCCCCGGATATCGTGCGACGTTTTATAGATGAAATTATCCAGTTCGTCGTTCACTTGTTTAAGGGACTGATTGGCACTGGCCAGATCAACAGTTTTCTTATCAACTTCAATATCCAATTCCCGGTTCTTATTTTCAAGCTCTCGGTTTTGGTTCTGAATGACTTCCTTTGCTTCGGACAGTTTAGCATTAACGCGCTTGATATTTCGGTTACCGAATTGCAATACCAGTATCAGCAACCCTGCAAGCAATGCGATTACCGCTATGGCGCCATTTAAGTAATATTGTTGCTTTAGCATTTCTTCCTTCGAAGCGATGGTCGCAATGTTTTCACGTTCTTCGTAATTTGTCTGAACTTGAGCAATATTCTTAACAAGGTTTTATTCGAACAGGCTATCTTTTAAACTAATATATTTTTGCTGATATGCTGACGCCTTCTCATAATATTTGAGCTCATTGAATAAATTGGAAAAGTTACTGTAGGTGTCAATTAACAACTGAGAATAACCTCCGGGCTTTGCCATTTTCTCAGCTTCTGACAAATATTCTTCAGCTTGCTTAAAATTTTGAAGCCGTGTGTTGATGTTACCCAGGTACACCAGGTTCTCGGCCTGCCACCTCTGGTCATCTTTGCTCCGGACAGCAAGTTCGTATGACGCTAAAAAGCTTTCTTGCGCCTGCAGAAAATCCTTTTCTTGAAAGTATGAAACGCCCAAGACCAAATTTACCCTGTAACAAAATATCATCGCCGCATTCATTTTCACAAGCATTGAACCCTTCCTGAAGAAATACTTTCGGGCTTCTAAGAAATTTCCCAGTTGATTGTAACACAGGCCTATGTTAATAAAAGTAATATCAAGATCGGTTGTGCTGTTAATATCCCTTTTAAGCTCCAAACATTGATTGTAGTATTTTAAAGCACCTTCATAATTGTGAAGTTTAAAGTACACAAGTCCAATGTTATTTAGGGTGGTACTTATTTCCGATTTGTCACCTTCCGCTTCCCGGATTATGAGCGATTGAAAATTATATTTCAAAGCTTTATCGTACTCTGCTTTGAACGTATAAGCAAGCGCTAGGCTATTTAGGATCTTTTTATGCTCGTCCGACATCTGATTTCGTTTTGCGATTGGGAGCACTTTGGCCAGCACTTCAATAGATTCCTGTAACCGGTCCAGCCTTCGAAGGGCCTGCCCGGCAACTCTACCTGCCTTTACCATTCTTGCGGAGTCGCCAAATTGCTCGGCTAATTCATATCCTTCGGATGAATACCTGTAGGCTTCAACATCATCGCGGTTCAGATAATACCAGCCCAATTCAACCTTCGCGCCCATGATTTGCTTCTCATCCTGACTGCCCTTGAGTAAATTCTGCAAGGAATCTATCGCCCGTTTATCCTGCGCATTAGCGTTAGAAATAACAGCCGACCCGAAAATGACGCAGAAGACGAGTTTTGCGACTTTATAATAATTATAGTACACGGGTAATCTCTAAAATTTTATTGCGTGAAAAAATCCTAAATAGTGCGCCAACTTTGATTCATCAATTTAGTGCTAAAGAAACCTATTTCAAAAACTTCAAACTATTAACCATATGAAAAAAATCATCTACATCCTTTTGTTTGCCTTCGTTAGTTCAATGGCCATTACTTCGTGCACTGAAGAAGAAGTAACTCCAAGTACTGAATTCAATGGTGGAGGTTCCGTCATGGATCCCAAGTAAATTTCGGCAAAAACGCACCCCTAAAACTTTACACCATGAAAAAAATTATCTACATCCTCTTGTTCGCTTTCGTTACCTCGGCGGCAATAACCTCGTGTACTGAGGAAGAAGTAACTCCAAGTACTGAGTTTAATGGCGGCGGATCTGCCATGGACCCAAAATAATTTTTTAATAATAGTTATACGACAAAACATTAACACATTATGAAATCAAAAATCATCCTATTAATCGCTGGTGCCGGACTTGTAACACTGTCCTTTACTTTTGCCTCAACCTCTCAAGTAGAGAAAAAGGAAGTTACTACCACTACTCAAGATCTTTCTACCAACGCACCTGCTGGCGGATTTGCGCTTGAAGAAAAGTGATTCCTTTCAGGCGCAAATCCTGATTAATCATGTTCTACTGTTTCTAACCCATTCAGAGCCGGGTAATCGCTGGACGTAAGTATCAGGGACTGCGCTGGTTGGCCTGTGCCAACTGTGACGTATTCTCCCATGCTATTTATCGCCTCGGTCACGGGGCATCAATGAGGTTACCAATTGTCTGAAACGTCCATTAATACCCAGCTCAAATCTCGTAAAGAGATCTGAACTATATATTTTAATTGAATACGCAAACATATTTCTAGTAAAAAAGGAAAAATAAATGATCGATTACCCTGGTTACCAAAGTCTATAGTCGCTGAGGCAGCAAAAATTGCCTCATAGTGGCCTTTAATCTCAGTTAGTTGGATAAAGACTGGTACCGTTAATACAAATACGCGATATCGCCCCCATGTAATAGTGGCCCCACAATGGCGTCTTGGCTACCTTTTTGTTCAAAAAGTGCCGCAAACATTACATCAATCAAATAGTCAAATACTTAGTTTTTCGGCAGCTTTGAAGGCCGAGATCGGTCTTAGCTCCAGAACCTGAAAAAGCTCGGCGTCCTTCGCATAGCCAGGGTTTGGCGTCGTCAATAGCTTGTCTCCCGCAAAAATACTGTTAGCGCCTGCTAGGAAGCACAATGCCTGTTCTTCCAGATTCATGCGCACCCGCCCTGCCGAAAGACGCACCATCGCCTTGGGCATGGTGATGCGTGCCGTTGCTATCATCCTGAGCATTTCCCATACAGAAACCTTCGCCTGGTCTTCGAGCGGGGTACCGGCCACCGGCACCAGCGCATTGACCGGGACAGACTCCGGGTGCTCCGCCAACGTTGAAAGCGTATGCAGCATACTTATACGATCTTCTTTCCGTTCGCCCAATCCAATGATACCGCCGGAACAAACGGATATCTTTGCTTGGCGCACACTTTCTAGTGTCTGAAGCCTGTCTTTGTATGTGCGTGTCGTGATAATTTCATCATAATACGCCTCACCGGTATCCAGGTTGTGATTATAAGCATACAACCCGGCGGCCTTAAGTTTATGCGCCTGATCGGGCGTCAGCATACCCAGCGTACAACACACCTCCATGCCCATCGAACTAACACCTTTCACCATTTCGATAACTTTATCAAAGTCGCGGTTGTCTCGGACTTCACGCCACGCAGCGCCCATACAAAACCTAGTGCTCCCGGCTGCCTGCGCCTCCGCAGCCTTACTCAGTACATCTCCAACCTCCATAAGTTTTTCGACTTTCACTTCCGTTTGATAACGGGATGCCTGAGGGCAGTACGCACAATCTTCGGGACATCCCCCGGTCTTTACGGAAAGCAACGTGCAGACTTGTACCTCTTGTGGATCATGGTATTCCCGATGAACTTTTGCTGCCTGATTGATCAGTTGAAGAACAGGTTGATCATATATTGATGTAATCTCTCCTAGGGTCCAGTTATTGCGGATCGGTGTCATAACAATGCGTGATTATTTTTGTTGAATTTTCATTCAATTGTCATTTCGAAAGGCATGCGCGCTTGCGTTCCCTGATACGACTTAACGTTCATCCATTGCTGGTATAAATGGTAATGCTCTCCCAACCGTGCTTTGAGGCTGCTTAATTGGGCATCCTCATCAAACTGGTCAATGAGCTGTTCAAAAATTGATGGCTTGTATTGAGGATAGAAGCGGACTTTAAAATCATCTTTTACGCCGGCAGCCGCCGCCGCGATATCTACAGCATCCTCAAAACTACCTAAAATGTCTACGAGCCCACGTTCCTTCGCCTGCGTGCCGGTCCAAACTCGCCCTGATGCAACCTTCAAGATATTCTCCACAGACATCTTTCTTCCTTCTGCAGCCTTGCTCGTAAAAGTTTGATAGACCTCCTCCGTTCGCCTTTGCCAGATTGCCTTTTCGTTGTCGCTTAGCGGACGGCTGATGGTGATCAATTCACCAATTTCTCCCGTCTTAATCTCTTCAGAAGTAATTCCAATTTTGTTGTTTAAGAATCCGCTGGCATCGTAAAGCACACTGAAGACTCCAATTGAACCGGTTATTGTATGTGGCTGAGCGACGATAGTATCGCATCCCATCGCCATATAATAACCGCCAGATGCGGCATAATCTGACATTGAAGCAATAACTGGCTTTACCCCGGCCGTAATCCTAATTTCCCGCCAGATGACGTCCGATGCCAGGGAACTACCACCGGGAGAATTTATCCGGATTACCACCGCTTTTACTTTGTCGTTTTCTCTGACTTTGCGAATTTCCTCGGCGAATGATTCCGATCCAATTATTGACTGCCCTGATTTTGCCTTTCCAGGCATAATAGTTCCTTCCGCCACAATGACCGCTACTTCATTGGCGGATTTCGAGTACGTGGAAAAACTTCGCTTATACTTACTGTACTTAACAAATTCCACGTGCTTGTCATCGGATAAGCCAATGCGACGCTTCAACTCATTTTGCACTTGATCATCATACAGCAACGAGTCGACTAACCCGTACTGTTTTGCCAATCCAGCGTTTCGGATCAGCATTTTGTCTGAAATTTCTTTGAGCTCCGCTTTAGGAATATTTCTCGACGCTGAGATCTGCGTTAACACATAATCATAGATAGAATGGATCATCTCTGTTAACTGAAGCCTGTTGGCGTCACTCATTTTTTCTAACAGAAATGGCTCGACGGCGCTTTTGAATTCGCCGACGCGAAATACCTCGGGCTTAATTTCAAGTTTGTCAAACAATCTCTTGAAGAAACTAATTTCAACAGCAAGTCCATTAAACTCAACGTCACCTTCGGGGTTCAGATAAACTTTGTCTGCAGCAGAAGCCAGGTAATAAGCTCCTTCAGACATCACTTCGCTGTAGGCCACCACCCATTTACCATCACGCCTGAAATCGATCAGCGATTTCCTGATTTCTTCTATAACGGTGAAACCCGTCATTGGGTAACTAATGGACAAATAGATCCCTTTTATCTTTGAATCATTCTTGGCGTTAGCAATGGATTGCCGAAGTTGCGCTAACCCAATCGGCCTTGGTGAATTGGCACCAAAAATTGAGAGGCCCGAAAAAAGGTCCTCCTTTTCCATTTCCAATATTGGAACATCTAAGTCCAGCTTCAACACGGAGTCTTCCTTAACTACAATCTCTTCCCCACCGGACATGGAGATAATCATGATGATACTAAGCAAAACCAACACCATCGCAGCAAACGTCCCCAGACAAGACGTAAAAAAACCCTTTAAGAAACTCATAACTGAAAATTTAAGTTGCAAAAGTACGCAATACTCCTTCGAATAAAAAAGTATGTTTGTAGCGGAGACGTACCTATGAAGACAAGTGTTTTTCTTTTGTTGGGAACAAATATGGGCGACCGGCATAACAATCTGACTGCAGCCGTAGTCGCCATCGGTTCGACAGTAGGTTCGATTAATAATCTATCATCTGTCTATGAAACAGCGGCATGGGGTGAAAAGAATCAGCAACCATTCTACAATCAGGTGATTGTAGTTGAGACGTGCCTTAGTCCCCAAAAAGTACTGGATGAAGTATTGCGCATTGAACAAAATATGGGGCGCAAGCGTGGAGAAAAGTGGGGAGAACGAATTATAGACATTGACATTCTTTTCTACGGAGACGAAATCATTGAATCTGACCGGCTCTTGATTCCTCACCCGGAACTCGCCGGCAGAAGGTTTACGCTTGTACCGTTAAACGAGATTGCCCCCACGCTGAAACACCCGATACTGCTTAAAGAAATGAGTGTATTATTGAATGAATGCCCGGACCATCTTGGTGTAGAAAGGATTTAAGTGCCGGATCAAATACACACCACAAGGCGCTTAAGTTCATGGATGCCAAGGCTCTTATTGGTAGCACAATTTGGCTGATTGCTCTCCCAAAATCTACAAGCTTGTCGCCTCGACTTCAGGCGCTATTTTTTTCACCAATCCTTGTAAGACTTTTCCCGGACCACACTCGAAAAAAGTTCTGGCGCCATCCTTGACCATATTTTGAACAGATTGCGTCCATCTGACGGGGCTGGTTAATTGCGCTACAAGATTTTTCCTGATCAAATCCACGTCTGTTGCAGGAAGCGCATTTACGTTTTGATAGACAGCGCAGACCGGCTCGCTGAAGGTCGTGCTTTCAATTGCAGCAGCAAGCTCAGACCGTGCGGGTTCCATCAATGGTGAATGGAATGCACCGCCTACTTGCAGTGGCAATGCCCGTCTCGCGCCAGCCGCCTTAAGTCGATCGCATGCAATTTCAATTCCTTTCACAGATCCGGAAATGACGAGCTGTCCGGGGCAATTGTAATTCGCGGGAACAACCACATCTCCGATAGCAGCGCAAATTTCTTCAACGACGCTATCCTCCAGTCCGATAATTGCGGCCATAGTCGAGGGGTTAATCTCGCAGGCATGCTGCATAGCATCCGCCCTTTTGGCGACAAGTAGTAGTCCATCTTCAAATGCAAGCGCTTTGGCGGCAACGAGTGCTGAAAACTCCCCCAGCGAATGTCCTGCAACCATATCAGGTGCAAAAGAACTGTCAGCAAGCGCTGCGGCTACGGAATGCACAAAAATCGCTGGCTGCGTAACCTTCGTTTGCTTCTGCTGATCGGATGTACCTTGAAACATTACTGCCGTGAGGTCAAATCCGACGATATCATTAGCCCGATCGAACAAATTCTTGGCCAGGGGATTCGTCTCATAAAGGTCTTTTCCCATACCGGTAAACTGGGCTCCTTGTCCTGGAAAAACGTATGCTTTCATGGCCGTGCTACATTAAGTTTCAAGTTTAAGTACATTGGATCAAAGTAAAAAGTCCTGATCTCGCCAACAATCGGCACCCATCGGATTGAGGATCACCTGGCAAGGATGCCTATGCTAGAAATCTGTCTTTTAGCGCCGGTGAGGGGACCATACAATTTTCGTTCCTGCCAAAAATTTTGTATCGGCGCACAGCAATGAAGTTGTAAATGACATCGCGGAAAGCGTGGGGAACGAACTTAAACATTGCGAATATAGGCCAAATGCCGCTGAGGTGGCTGGCGATTCTTAGCACGCCCTCGCTGCGCAGGAAAATTTCTTCATTCTCAACGACCACAATGCTTTGAAGCGTGGTGGTGTCCAAACCGAATTTTAAAAGCTGAGCTTTGCCAAAATCTGATTGGAGGGAAGCAAACCTGAAATTTGACGCAGGATCACGCTTGATGATGAATTGTACTGCTCCACTGCAAAGGTTACAAACACCATCAAAGAGAACAAGGATTCTTGCACTGACATTTACCGCACCAAGTGAACCCATCCTTTGATCTTTTTGGTATTGCTTGACGGATCGACTGAATCGAAAGTGACCTCAGCAACAAAATAGTAAACACCAGAAGCTAAATCTCGTCCATTATCGTCTTTTCCATTCCAGTCTATATAAATTGTACTGACTTCATTTCCAATTCTTCCATCATAGGTATAAACGTCCTGCCCCCAACGGTTGTACACTTTAAATTTCACCGTTTGTACAAACCTCGCACACTTCATTTTTAATTCAGCAGGAATGCAATCGCCCTCTTCTCCACAGTTAAGTCCCCGTATGCTATAGGCACTAAAAGTGTCATTGTAGCCGTCATTATTGGGTGTAAAGACGTTAGGAAGCTCGTAATACGGGCAATTGTCAATGCAAATCTCATCGCTTAACTCACCCACATTGCCGGAGCGGTCGACCGCAGCAACTTTGTAACATCGCGCAAACGATAACAAGTTGTTATCCAGGTAAAAGGTATCTCTTACGTTTTCTGCAATAAGCGAAAAATCATCTCCTTGCTTGCTGGCGGCGTACACGTTGAACCCCCTAATATCGCTTCGGCATTCAATATCTTCAGATCTGGTCCAATAAATTAAGTTGCTATAATTGTCCTTCTCGCAAAACTTCTCATAGTAATCATTGCAGTCAACGAAGTCAAGCGTACTTCGGGCAGGAGGTTCTAACTTGCATGGCGGAATGGTGTCACCTGGTTGCGCACAAATGATTTGCGAAAAGTTCTTTAATGGCTGCGCAATTTTAGGATTGCCATATCCCCCCCTCGTCATTATCCTGTAACAATACACCTCGTTGTCAACAAGGGGAGTGCCATTAAACTGACCTTCGTCTAAATATACGAAGCCCGAACTGCTCACATCAACACTGTCAATTAGCATCAGGTCAGCTTCTACAGCCCCCTCGGGGCCTCTGTAGATCAAATGCTTATTGGGAAAGGTCTGAATTTGATTTGACCAAGGAACGAATGCACTCCAATTGAGTTCAATCATTTTCACCTGCGATTTTGCATCCAAGCGTACCGACGACGCTGTGGCCGAAGTACCTAAGAATCCGCCATTGGAGGCGTAGGCCGCAATGCTATAGTTGTAGACATTATCCAGCGTGTTAATGCCCTGATCCAAGAACGTGGTATCGGTAAAGTTCCCGGGAGGAGTAATATTTACGGAGTCTGCACCACGCGCGAACCCAACAGCCCTGTAAATTTCGTACCGATAAGGAGGGGGAAACTGAACCGTGTTCGCGTCAAACGGCTTTCTCCAGCTTACTCGAATCTCACCAGCAGAAAGATCGGTTTTCTCAACGGTTACGTGCGTAATTACCGGGACGTCTGCCAAAATCGGTCCCACACAAATATCTGAGGATACATAGCTCTCCCCTCCTTTGGGCAGTGGGAAGATGGCAACAAGGCGGTAACAATATTTGGCGCCCGGCGCTAATCCTTTTCCGCCATTGGTATCGGTGTATGTCGTGATCGGCGAACCATTGCCATCTTTGATTCCCAACTCATCGATGAGTTGATAACCCAGGTAGTCAGGCATACCCGTCTCACAGTTGTCCGGTTCAAACGGCGAACCATCAACCTTTCGCCATACTTGCATCTTTTCGGCACCCTGGCAGAAATACGGATCCCATTCAAGGTCAGTATAACGTTTGGATAAATCCAACTGCGCGTCTGTCCACGTCGGCGCAGGCCCAACCACTTTAATGAACCAAGTCTTAAAAGTAACTAGCTTGGGGCCATCTGTTGGTTTATCCGTGATCTTGAAAACAACTAAGTAGGGCTGCTCTTTTACGTGAATACAATCCGTATTCCACCTAAACTGCAGTTCTGCAGGAGGTACCGAGGGTTGGAAGTCATCAACCCCCGGGACTGGGCTGTAGGTTGCCGGGGACTGGGCTGGTGGAAAATTAAAGATTTCCGAAAATGCTTCAATTTTAACCTGGTCATTGTTGGGATCAATTCCGAATATCGTAGCATCGAGCACAGTACCCGCAACTACGCACGTGTCTGGAGGCATTATTAAGTCGGGGCGATCATTGTCACAATCGTCAACGATGATCTGCATGTCGCGTCTTACATACCCCATTTGGAACCAACGGTCACCTTTTTTTCTCCACTCTATAATATGAAACGCAATATTGTATTCTCCAACGGCGCCGGGGGCATCCCATGTAATCGTCCCGGTTATTGGATCAATTGAAAAGGTTGGAGGTCCATTGCCATCTTCATTACCCGTGGAAAAATCCGTGTAGAACTTGGGATCATTTGGGCTTTTGTAATTGATAACCTCGGTATTCCTGTCACTGAATGGCACTTGCAACGAAAATGATAAACTGTCGCCATCAGGATCAAAGGCTCCGGGATTGTGGGTCCATGCTACGCCCGAGCACGCCAGATCAATGGGCGGAATCAAGAGTCTCGGTGTATTATTACACCCCAGGAAAGGATCCGTGGTAACAACTGTTTCCAGGTAAAATGTGGTGTTCACGGAGGCATCCATGTTCAACACGCCCTCATTCCTATTGGGTTCTTTATAGCTAATAACATAGGTGCCATTTCCTGAATAGGTATGGCTTATGGTATACGAAGCGGTCGCAACGGTGCCATCTGGATTCAAGTCCAAACGGATCGTGTTCTCCGTTTCTGGCACAAGCACGGTTTCTCCGTCCCCGAAGTTTAGGATATCCTGATCACCACCAAAAAGAACAGTGGTATTCTTCGTATTGGTATAAACAGTTACGGTAATAATAAAGGTCAGACTATTGCAATTCTCGCGCACAGCGACGATCTCACCTGCCCTCAAGTGGGTGGCGTAGCTGCGAATACCGGTAACCAACAGCAGGAATACTATGGCTATCCCCGCTCTTCCAAAAAGTCTCCAAAAGGGGTTTAATTTCATGCTTTTGTATAGATCGTCTCTCAATTAGTCGTAGTACGCTATCAGATGAAATGATAATAACTTCTTATAAAACACTAAAATAACATTTTAGGTAACGCACAGGGCATAAAATTAGTCTCAAAACCATCAAATTCTTTTATTTAACCGGGCTTCTTATTCTTTTTAGTTGGCGGTAAAGAAAAAAAACGCCTGGAGGTTAATATTTCCGGTAAGGCTTATCTCAGACGCATCGCATTGATAGTGCACTGTTTTACACCGAAACACTTCATAAATGACTTGAAGTGCAGAAAGAAATAATTCAGATCGGCATATTTTCTGTTAAACTTTATCTGATATCTTAGTGCGACCAAATCGAAACTGAAAGTTCCACCGCCTCATGAAACCAGAAATAGACAAAGCCTCGCTCCTCAAACGAGAAATGGAGATCAAACGCCTCATACGGCAAATGGAATTTGATCAGCTTCACAATAGTGCTGTTTATAAAAACCTTGGCAAGGAACTCGATGGCATAGAACATGAGCTTAAGGTCCGCGAAGAGGCAGGGCCAAAAAAGTAATGCTACTTTTATGTGTACGTTTAATTTAATCAACCAAGTCATGCGTGTTGTGGGTGAAATTCCGAACAGTGAATGCAAGATTACCGTCTTCGCCTGGAACAATCGTTACCTGATAAAGTTGGAGCAAGGCCTGCTGGAACAGACTTTTAAGGTTAATGAATATGATGTAGCCAGTGAAGCTGACATCTACAAAATCGTGGATAAGGATTTTATTCAGGAGGCTGTAGAGCGTTTTGCGGATATGAATATTGGTCTATTACGAGCAGTGCAGCGCGCTTAAATCAGCTATTTTGCATGGCAGTGCAGGAAATTGTTTTATTTTGCACCTTTCATGGAAGTAGCCGAGAAGAAAAACAAGAATAAGCGATACAAACCGATCCTGGATGGTATACCCGATTGGCCGGTATATCAATTGAGCAAAAATCGCAAGGAGTTTATTGAGGAGGTAGCCCAGAAAGCCTTCGACGAAATAAAAAAAAATCGCCCGACTACAAAGCACGTTATTGATGAATTGGAGGCTACAATTTATCGCGAGCAGCAGCGAATGAAAAGAAATCGCTGGCGTGTAGATGCTGCGGATGAGCCCCGGTTTTGGGGAAATATGAAGGAGGAGCTTGTGGGCCTGGCCAGTTTGGATCCAGAGGAATGCCAGGCTAAGGCAGATGAACTTATTTACCGCATCATATTGCGCTATGCAAATGAGATCGCCGGTAACTTCAAGGCTAACTCGTACCGGCTTACCCGTGAAATTGTTAAATTCTGGTTTGCGCGCCTTTTAAACGGTGCACGGGTAAAGAAGTTTGGTGCATTCTTCAGGACCCGATACACGTTACGCGATAAGATTCAAATCGTTGGCAAGGTCAAACAACTCCGCAAGCTTGCCACGGAAGGAACCGTTGTGATGGTGCCGACACACTCCAGCAACCTTGATTCTATATTGATCGGATGGATCATCCACTCACTCGGTCTTCCAGCATTCATATATGGCGCCGGACTGAACCTGTTCAATATTAAAATATTTGCATATTTTATGAATAGTTTGGGCGCTTTCAAGGTTGATAGAAGGAAAAAGAATGTCCCTTATCTGGAAACTTTGAAGTTTTATTCCATGCTCGCGGTGCAAAAGGGGGCGCACAGCATATTCTTTCCAGGTGGTACAAGGTCGCGGTCCGGGATGATTGAGAAAAACCTAAAACTCGGACTTCTGAGTTCCACTATTGAGGCACAGCGAAATCTATATCTTGATACGCCGCCTGGTGAGCAAGTTCGAAAGATCTTCATCGTTCCGGTTACGCTCAATTACCATTTCGTGCTTGAGGCACCCGATCTTATTGATGAATACCTTACTTCAAAGGGAGCAGACCGGTATTTGCCGGAGCAGGATAAATATGGCAGCTGGCAGCTTCTGCAGTTCTTGTTCAAATTTTTTACCAAAGGATCAAACATCTCCGTTTCCATAGGCCCCGGCCTCGATGTAATGGGTAATTATGTGGATGATGGCGGGAGAAGCCTGGATGCGCAGGGCAGAATTATTGATACGCGTGACTACTTTATTTCGAACGGGGAAATAACCGTTGACAAACAACGGGAAGATGAATACACGCGGATGCTCAGCCATAAGATAGTTTCAGAATATCATCGTATAAATCGAATTTTTGCGAGTCACCTCGTGGCATTTGTTGCCTTTGAAATCTGGCAAAAGAAACATCCCAAGCTTGATCTGTTTGGCTTGCTGCGAATTCCGGAAGAAGATCAGGTTATACCTTATGAGGAATTTAAAGCAGCATTCAAGCGCGTCCGGAAACAGATCTATGTATTAAAGGAACAGGGCAAAGTATACCACGCAACCCACTTGAAAGGGAATATTGATCTGGTAATCCGGCATGGACTTGATAACGTTGGCATCTTCCATTTGAAAAGACCTTTGTTGATGAACAAAGAAGGGAACATTATCACAAAAGACTTCAACACCCTTTACTACTATCATAACAGGTTGGTTGGATATGACCTCGAAAAATTTGTTTGATGGAGATAAGCCGATCGGCGTGATCGGTGCCGGAAATTTCGGCAGCGTTGTTGCCAACTTGCTTGCCCAACAAAGAAAAGTCCTGCTGTATGCGCGAGATGAAAATGTGATACGGAAAATCACGCAAACAAAGGAAAACAGAGGTCACAAAATGCACGAAAACGTGTTCCCAACCAACGATCTTGAATCATTGGCCGGGGAGTGCGATGTGATCTTCCCAATTGTTCCCTCACAACATTTTCGGTCGATGATGAAGCAACTCTCCCCTCATCTTCATCCTTATCATTTACTTATACACGGCACGAAGGGTTTTGATGTGAAGCTTCCGGAAGGAAAGACGATCGATACAATGCCGACGCTGGACAGGAGCATGGTAAAAACGATAAGCGAAGTAATTCAGGAGGAAAGCGTCGCAGTTCGAATTGGATGTCTCGCAGGGCCGAATTTAAGCCGAGAACTTGCCGAAGGTCATCCTGCCGCAACGGTTATTGCGAGTCATTTTAATGAAGTAATCAATGTTGGGCAGCGGTTATTGCGAAGTGACAAATTTCAGGTTTATGGTAACAAAGACGTGGTTGGTGTTGAACTGGCAGGCGTCTTGAAGAATGTCATTGCTATTGCCGCTGGTGCGCTGAGCGGCATGGGCTATGGTGAAAATGCAAGGGGCTTACTCGTAAGTCGCGGCATGGTCGAAATGGTTTACCTGGGACGAGCGCTTGGCGGCAATACGAAGGCATTTCTTGGTATCGCCGGGATCGGTGACCTCGTGACCACGTGCAACAGTTCACTTAGCCGCAATTTTACAGTTGGATTCAAACTTGCCAAGGGAGAAAGTCTGCGGGAAATTTTGGCAGGTACGGATGAAGTTGCCGAAGGGATTAATACTGTTAAAATTGCGAAGAAGTGTGCCGACCATTATAAAGTACGTGCACCCATAACGGCCACCCTTTATCAAGTGTTATTTGAAGATATGACCGTCAAGAAAGCACTCGAGTATTTGATGCGCTATCCGCTGAACGTCGACATTGACTTCTTGGTCGAGTAGTTATAGCAATATTTCTTTTACATTTTCGCGCATCTTTTCCGCCAGGTCATCCAGCGGTAGGTCGTTTATATCACGCCCAAAAGGATCTTCAATCTCCTCCGCAATGAGCTCCACGCTCAGCAATACAAAGGACACGAGCACAACAATGGGGACGGTCATATAGCCAGATTGGGTTACAAAGCCAAAAGGAAGTGTAATGATATAGATGGTAATGAATTTCTTTACATACATCATGTACGAATAGGGTATCGGCGTGTGTTTAATTCGTTCGCATGCACCCAGGAAATCGATAAAGTCTTTCAATTCTTTATCCATATTTATCAGCTGATCCCCTGTAATTAATTTGGCGGCATAAAGGTCATTCACTCTTTCATAAAGTAACGCCGCAATTCGGTTAGGCTTATGTTTATACTTTTTTAAATCATCAATAAATGAATCATTCGGGACGTCCAATTCTGCAAACTGAACGCCTGAGCGAAGGCTTTCCTTCATGGCAAATACAAAATTTGGAATCATCTTGGAAAACCAGTCACGCTCATCATGATTCTCCCTGCTAATTCCGGCATTTATCTTCATGGCAAAATTTCGCGTGCTGTTGACCATACCACCCCAAATTTTCCTGCCCTCCCACCAGCGATCATATGCGGTATTCGTGCGGAAGACCAAGAACAAACCCAACACAATCCCAAGCAAGGAGTGCATCGCAACGGTAGGCTGGAAATCAGCCTCTTTCAGGTCTAAATAATCCAAGAAAAAATAACACAGTAGGGACGAATACACCAACATGAAAAATAGCGCAGGCCACAGCGTAATCATTACCCTGCGACTATAAGAATGAAAGATAAGAGAAAGCCACTGTTTAGGGTTGTACGCTACCATATGCTCAAATTTGATGTATAAAGTCCATTCAAAAAAATATTTCTAACCTGAAACTTGGAAAAGGCCATTTGCGTATGTAATATCGTAACGATATCACTTTAATATCACCTATTATGAATAACGAGAAAAACAACAGCCCCCTATCGGGGTATCTTATGGCCTCGGTTGTGGGCGTATGTTTGCTTGTGGGGATTTGGGGATTCATAGCCATTCATGCACCATTTTTCATCTTCCCCATTATCCTTGCAGGTCTTCTGATGCCTGGCTTCTTTTACGTAAATCCAAACAGCTCAGTGGTATTGGTTTTATTTGGCGATTACAAAGGCACGGTAAAAATGAACGGGTTCTTTTGGGTTAACCCGCTGTACATTAAAAAACCTATTTCGTTGCGCGCCCGAAACTTTGACAGCGAAAAAATCAAGGTAAATGATAAGGTTGGAAATCCGATTCAAATCGGGGTTATCTTGGTTTGGCAAGTACGAGACACGTTCAAAGCTGCCTTTGAAGTCGACAATTACGAGAACTTCGTGCGGATCCAGAGCGATTCTGCAGTTCGCAAATTAGCTGGATTGTATCCCTATGATAATTTTGATACCGACGCTGAACTAACGCTTCGCTCAGGTCACGATGAGGTCAACAGGGCCCTGGAAGAAAACCTGAAGAACCGGTTAGATATTGCCGGAATTCATGTCATCGAGGCCCGCATAGGGTATCTTGCCTATGCCCCGGAAATAGCCAGTGCTATGCTCCGAAGGCAACAAGCTACTGCTGTGGTGGCGGCGCGATTCAAAATCGTGGAAGGTGCAATATCCATGGTACAAATGGCCCTTGGTCAACTCTCCGAACACAAGATCATCGACCTCGATGACGAACGTAAAGCGGCAATGGTGAGTAACCTTATGGTCGTCCTATGCGCCGATAAAGACGTTAGTCCGGTGGTGAATACGGGTACACTAAATCATTAACCCGCGCGGATTCCTTGCACCGCCCCGGTTTTCATAAGTTGCAGCATGAAGAATTAGAATAATGGCGCAGAAAAAACCTTTTGTTCTACGGCTGGATCCGGAAGTATTAAAAGCCGCTGAAAAATGGGCAAATGATGAATTTCGGAGTACCAACGGACAATTAGAATGGATTATTACCAAGGCGCTTAAAGAATCCGGTAGATTCAAGACCAAGGGAAAATCTGAATAGTATTTGAATGCGAAAAATTTATTCGCTTATCTTTCAGGCCTAAAACTTAAGTCATTATGGCACGCTTGCGCATTATTCAGATTTTCGGCTTCCTTTTCCTGCTGTCAACACCGGAATACGCTCAGGCGCAAGATTTTATTGTAACAACACTGGGAGACACGGTGAGAGGTGAGGTGAAACCACTATTCTACAGCGTTGACAAGAAAGTTCAGCTCAAAGGGGACGATAAAAAGAAGACGGTCTATCCAATGTTCAAGGTATTGGCGTTTCAGTATAAGGAAGAAATATATCAACCTGTAAAAGGGCCGGCAGGGTACACCTTCATGAAGCTAAAGAAAGCAGGATATCTATCCATCTATAATTTTCAGCTCCCCAACCAGGCGTCTTTTGATGGCTTGTATCTGGCGCGGAAAGATGGAACAGGAATGGAAGTTCCTAACCTGAGTTTCAAGAGATTTATGAAGAATTTCCTTGAGGATTGCCCATCTGTTGTAGAGAAAATTGATAATGGGGATCTCGGGAAAAGGGAATTGGATCAGATAGTCGATGCATACAATGAATGCATCAATGATAAGACAATTGACTACGGCAAGCTGGCAGCAGAAAAGGAGGAGCAAGATAAAATCATTAACGCATGGGATATCCTTGAAGAAAAAGTAAATAGTCAATCCGACTTTGAAGGTAAAAAAGACGCCTTAGATATGATTACGGAAATAAAAAGCAAAATCAGTAGGTCTGAAAACATACCTAATTTTCTACTCGACGGGCTAAAGGACTCTCTCGGCCAAGACACTTTCAAGGAAGAACTTGAAAATGCGCTAAAGGAAATTAACTGACCCCTGGCCATGCCCAAGATAATACAAAGCGCTCCTGGTATTTTCGCCGAAGGCCGCGACAACAAATTCCAGTACTCCAATACAGATTCTACCCTGCCTGCACCCGCTGTCGCAAACCTGTAGCCGGGGTGCCCACTCCCTAAAATTCAAAAAAAAGCGCTGAAGTATGCGCAAGGCCCATAAAGGTCCAATGGAGTACGCCGGATTTCCATGATTATGCTAAAGTTATGCCGCTGATTAATAGCCGTCTGGCAGTGATGCAATAGGTATTTAGTATTTTGCTATCTAACAGTAACGAACGTATGAATTATTTCGAAATTAATCCTGACATCACCCTGGCAAAAACCATTTCGACAGACTTCTACCTCAAAGGCAAATACTTTGAAATCGCAAAGGAAAAGATCTTCGGCAGAACTTGGCACTTTATTGGAGACAAAGACCAGGTGAAAGATTCGGGATGCGTAACGCCAGTCAACCTGCTGGATAATTACTTAGATGAACCGCTCCTGCTCTCGCGCGACGCTGGAGGTAAATTACATTGTATCTCCAATGTGTGTACGCATCGAGGCAATCTTCTGGTTGAGGGACCGTGTAAGCTGGGTGACATCCGATGCAAGTATCATGGACGCAGGTTTGCACTAGACGGTAAATTCATTTCAATGCCTGAATTCAAAGAAGTACCGGATTTTCCCAGTGAAGAGGATAATCTCGTTAAGCTTCCCGTGTTTGAATTCGGGAAATGGATTTTCACCACGCTCCATGAAGATCGTCCACCCAGCGATTTTTTTCGCAGTATGATGGAACGCGTAGGATGGATGCCGTTCGAAGATTTTCATTTCAGGCCCGAATTCTCGCAGGATTACATGGTGGATGCACACTGGGCATTGTATTGTGAAAATTATCTGGAAGGTTTTCATATTCCCTTTGTTCACGCCGGCCTGAATACCGTGATTGATTATGGACAATACGCTACCGAATTATATCAGTATTCTAGCTTGCAACTTGGTTTAGCAAAAGAAGATGATACTGCATTTGAGTTTCCAGCCTCGTCACCTGACTATGGGAAAAAAGTAGCCGGATATTATTTCTGGGTCTTTCCCAACATGATGTTCAATTTCTATCCCTGGGGCCTTTCCATTAACATCGTTAACCCGGTCGGCATATCAAAAACCAAGGTATCGTTTTTATCCTATGTGTGGGATGAAGACAAGCTGCACAAAGGCGCAGGCGCTAATCTGCACCAAGTGGAAATGGAGGATGAGGATATTGTCGAGCGTGTTCAAAAAGGAATACGCTCAAGATTTTATAATCACGGCAGATATTCCCCCAGGATGGAAAAAGGCACACACCATTTTCATCGCTTGCTCGCCCAGTTTCTTGCGTAATGAAACAGTAGTAGTGGGATCAGTACGGTGTATTGGAATATTTAGAGATCTGTTATATTCCACCCTAGCTGATTGTCAATAAAAATTCTACCATCACCAATCACCAAAGGCGACTTAATGTTGTTGGCATAGATTGTACCGGTACCAAGACCCTGTGGAATGGAAATGCCGTAATTAGAAACAAATTGACAGATCGCATTCAATCCTATGTTTGATTCCAGCGCGGAGGTAATCCACCATCCGATTCCCAGGCGCTCCGCAATTTCTATCCATTCGGCACACCCTGATAGACCACCATGCAACGTTGGTTTAAGAATAATGAATTGAGGTCTCAGCCGGTATAGCAGGCCAAGTTTAGTATCACGATTCTCTTTGCCGATTAATTCTTCATCGAGCGCAATCGGTATTGGTGACAACCGACAGAGTTCTGCCATTTGAGGGAGATTTGGCTGGATTGGTTGCTCGATAGAATGAATTTCGAATTTTGCGAGTTCTTGCAAGCGTAAAAGCGCATCTTCACCAAATGCACCATTAGCATCTAGCCTGACTGTTAGATTCCTATCTGCGTATCTACTTCTTATATACGAAAGAACTTCGCATTCGTCCTTAAAATCAAGCCCTCCCACCTTCAACTTTAAGCACTTAAATCCTTGTGCTAATTTCTGGTCTATCTGACGCATCATGAAGTCCTGTTCACCCATCCAGATAAGTCCGTTGATAGGGATTGGCATACCGGACGAGAAATCGTTCTCAAAAATTATTCGCTTGCCACCGTTGTACAAATCCAGTAGCGCAGTCTCAACACCAAAAGTGATGGCTGAAAACCCCGAAGGAATAATCGAATGCAAAGACAGATTTGGAAATACTCCCGTATTTCGTAGTGACGGAATTTTTTGAACAACACCTGCAACAACATCTTCGAAATCAGGGCTGGCATCTGTGCTCAACCCAGGTAGTGGGCCGCATTCACCAATACCGACGATCTGGGGATGCTTTTCATCCCATATTTTGATGAACCAAGAAGATTTATCCGGCATTAGTCCGCGTGATGTACGGGCATTAAAATTGAATTGGAATACCTTCTTGGAGTAGGACGCTTGCAATGCCATATTCTATATGTGCAACGAAAATAAAGGTTTTAGAATTAACTTTGGATTTTCATGGTATGCAATTGAACGTTGACGATTTTACTTATTCACTCACCGCAGAACAAATTGCTGCTTACCCGCTGGATCAGCGTGACCAATCGAAGCTCCTGATTTATAGCGACGGGCAAATCAAGCATGAGCGCTTCTGGTCCATCTCAGACTATTTACCCCCTGGGAGCTTGTTAGTTTTTAACGACACAAAGGTAATACCCGCTCGTTTGCGTTTTCAGAAAGATACAGGGGCAGTAATTGAAATTTTCTTGTTAAACCCTTTGCTTCCGTCTGCCATAGTGCTGCAGGCCATGCAGGCCGAAAACACCTGTACCTGGCATTGCGTGTTGGGAAACCTTAAGCGATGGAGGGAAGGCGACAAGCTGGCACAAAGTGTGCATGGCGTTACGTTGGAAGCGACATTGGTGAGCAAGGCAGATGGCATAGTGAAATTCAACTGGAATGCAGAACAAACCTTCGCCTCGGTTATCAGCATTATTGGTGAGACGCCATTGCCGCCATACATTAAACGAAAAGCCGAAGAATCTGATCGCGAACGATACCAGACCATTTACTCACGCTATGAAGGGGCGGTAGCAGCCCCAACAGCTGGATTGCACTTCACCCAGAAAGTATTTGAATCCCTTCAAAAAAAAGATATCAAAATTGATTTTGTTACGCTTCACGTGAGCGCAGGAACTTTCCAGCCGATAAAAGCTAGAAATGCTTTAGCCCATGTTATGCACAATGAACAACTGGCTGTAAGTCGGGAGAACGTTGAAAACTTGCTTCGAACAAAGTATGTTACCGCCGTTGGAACAACTTCACTCCGAACGATTGAAAGTCTTTACTGGTACGGTGTCAAACTTTTGCAAGATCCTGAGGCCCCGTTCATCATCAGCCAGCAAGATCCTCACCAGCATCAAGATACATTGCCTTCGAGCAGGGCGGCGTTAACGGCCGTAATTACCTATATGGACCGCCATGGAGTGACCAGTATTTCAGGCGAGACATCAATCTTTATTTTACCGGGTTATACGTTCAGAATTTGCGCGGCGCTTATCACCAACTTTCACCAACCCGGCTCCACGCTGATACTTTTAATTGCGGCGTTCATAGGTGAAGATTGGAAGAAAGTATACCATGCGGCACTTCAAAATAAGTATCGCTTTCTAAGTTATGGAGACAGCTCTTTATTAATGCCTGGCACTGCCAAAAAGACGACTTCATAATCCGAGATCAAGACGCTCTGCTCTCCAGGTATCCATCAGACCAACCTCAAACCGGCAATTTACTTAGCCTGTTCTACCATCTCCGTGGTGTATCATAGGATCGCTTTGATAAAGTTCCGTATCCTTTCAGCGCCAAGCTCATTAGGGCAAACTGCAATCGCTACTGTTTTTTTGGTTTGCACCTTGCCGAAGAACTTGCGACAAGAATTCACGCCTGGTTATAATTATTAATATGACGGGATTGTTCAGTTCCTGAACAATCCAACTAATTTTTCTGCCAACCAAGCAGGTCCTCTTAGGATTTTTGGTGGAATATAATCAATTTTAGGTCTAATGGGTGTTTTGTATGATCGCATATTAAGCTGGGTTTCTAATTTAAAAGCCGCGTCGTTTTTGTTGGCAATCTGTCATTTGTTAGGACCCAATATTGTCGTGACATTCAGATTCTGTATACTACTAACCTTATTACAGAAAACTTAACAATTCACCATGGCGTTTGAAATTGATGCACTCATTATTTTTGCAGATGGCGACAATGTAGCCTCCAGTGATTCTGAAATCGGATGGGTGTTGCAATTCAAAAAGTTCATAACGTCAATGTTGACGCCGATATTGGGTGAAACGCCGAACATCCTACTCAAGGGGGAGTACGATACAATGACTGCACCTACGCTGGATAACGTTGCCATTCTGATACCGATTCTATCCAAAGATTTTATTCGTTCAGAACGTTGCCTGGAACACCTTGAATCCTTTCGCCAAGGAATCGATTCCCCCACCGAAATTGGACGGAGAATATTCAAAGTATTTAAAGGTCCACTTTCAGTTCAGGAGCAGCCGGCACATTTGCGTGAACTATTTGGCTATGAGATGTACCGACTAGACCCCGAGTCAGGCGAGATTCGCGAATATGATGATTACTTTGGCCAGGAAGCTGGGCGTCAGTATTGGATGGAATTGGCTGACTTAAGCTTTGATGTAAGAGATGCCCTGGTAACACTGAAGGATGGGGCGCTTCCATCTGGGGTAAAAAATATTCGTAAGCGAAAGACCATCTATTTGGCTGAAACTGGTGAGGACCTGGTAATACAACAAAACATTATCAGACGCGAACTACAGCGCCTGGGATATACGGTGCTGCCAACGCATTCGCTCCCAGGAGATTTGAATGCTGTTGAGCAAGTTGTTCGTAAATATCTATCCATATCTAACGTTTCAATCCACCTGATTGGCAGTGCTATTGGCCAAATTCCACAAGGGAGCGACCGCTCTGTGCTGGAAATTCAAAATATGTTTGCCAATGAGAAAAGTATTGACGCAAAACAAAAGCAGGAAGATTTTTCCCGACTAATTTGGATTTCTCCGCGCCTGGACCACGCAAGTGATCGCCAGAAAAGATTCATAGAGACGCTGAAGCGCGACGCTGAAATCCAAGAAGGCACCGAGATACTACAAACACTATTAGAAGATTTTAAGGCTATAATTCGCGAAGAACTTGAGGATACTGTCGAGAAAAAAATACTGGAAGAAACAGGTGGGCGTGCGATCTATTTGATGCACGATAGAATTGATAAGAATGCTGTGAAACCCTTTGCAGAACTTATTCAAAAGGCTGGATTCAACATCCTGATGCCTGCATTTGAAGGAGAGCTGCTTGATCTTCGTCACAGGCATATTGAAAACCTCCGAAATCTCGATGCAGCAATTATTTTCAAAGGCAAAGTAAATGAACAGTGGGTTCGTATGAAGGCCTTGGAATTGTTGAAAGCTCCTGGTTTCGGCAGAAAGAAACCAATTATTGCCAAAGCAGTCATCACCGCGACAGGTTTAATCGCAAATAAGGACCCTTTCAAAGACCTGGAACTTACCGTTATTGATGGCGATCAGCAACAATCACTAGAATCGCTACGATCTTTTTTGCTAGAATTTGAGTCATAGAACCGCCGCAACAATGGACTGGGTTAAATGGCGGGGGTACGAACACCTTTTTTGGTTGAAAAAGCCTGCAGCATGAAGATTTTTATAATTTCTAACCTCTTTGGAGGATAGTATTACTTATTCTATTTTTAGCAGCTAAATAACTTCTTACCCCTTACATGGAAATTTTCCTGCACGCTGAGGCATGGCTCGCTTTATTAACCCTAACGTTTTTCGAAGTCGTTCTTGGTATTGACAACATTATATTCATTTCCATTGTATCCAACCGCCTTCCTATTGAAATACGGGCCCGGACGCGAAATATGGGGCTCCTTCTCGCGATGGGTGTACGTATACTTCTACTCTTAACCATTACCTGGGTAATGAAATTTAAGGAAGCCCTTTTCACGATACCTGACAACTTCATTTTTCAGGAAGAGTTACCCATTAGTGGAAGAGATCTCATTTTGATCTTTGGCGGCTTGTTTTTAATTGCGAAAAGCACACGCGAGATTAATCATGAAATGGAAGGCGAAGATGATACGATTGAGGCGACGGAAGGAGCTAAAACCAACGTAACAGGAATAATAGTGCAAATCATACTGCTCGACATTATCTTTTCGTTCGATTCTATTCTCACGGCGGTAGGCTTAACACAATATGTCATTATTATGATTATTGCGGTTATCCTTTCAATAGGCATTATGATTATCTTTTCAGGAGCGATTAGTGATTTTATCAATAGACACCCTTCCATGGAGGTTCTTGCGTTAGGCTTTCTAATCCTTATAGGCTTCATGCTTTTCCTGGAGGGGCTTCATAAGGAAGTACCGAAGGGGTATATTTATTTTGCCATCGTTTTCTCCATGATTATTGAAATGGTGAATATCAGGGTCAGAAACAGACGTAAAAAAGCAAGGGAGGAATTCCATGAGTAACGAAGAACAATTGCGCTATCCATTTGGGAGATTCACGCCCAAGGACAACTACTCAGCAGTGGATATACAAAATCTTATTGGCAAGATTGAAGCGCTTCCGCAGGAAGTTGAAAAGATCGTGAATTCATTGACGGCCAAACAACTGGATACGCGGTACCGTGATGACGGATGGACGGCCCGACAGGTAGTACACCACCTAGCCGACAGTCATATGAATGCTTATATCCGCACAAAGTGGGCACTTACAGAAGAAATTCCGATTATCAAAGCTTATGACGAAAAGGCATGGGCTGAAACCCCTGACACAAAACTTGACCCCTCCCTTTCCATAGCACTGCTGAAGACGCTACACGCAAAATGGGCCGCATTATTGAGGCAGCTTGGGCCAAAGGATTTTATGCGAGAATTCATACATCCTGTAACCCAGAAGCACACGCCGATGGATCGCAATATCGCATTATACGCCTGGCATGGAGAACACCATTGCGCTCACTTGAGGATTGTGGCCAATATGAAATCATAAAATACACTTTGGTATTAGACTATCAACGGCCGCCGCTTCTTTTCACAGCACACCTTGAAACAATATTCCCAGCGTTGCTGCGGCGGGTAAATGTTTCGTATGAACGTGAAAGACTCGAGACTGCTGACGGTGATTTTCTGGACCTAGATTGGCTTTGTCAAGGTTCAAATAAGCTGGTTATTATTTCGCATGGATTGGAGGGCAACTCCAGCCGAGCATACATGAAGGGAATGGCCCACGCTTTTCATGTAAACAAATTTGATGTGCTCACCTGGAATTTCAGAGGCTGCAGCGAGGAGATGAATCGACGATTGCGATTCTATCACAGTGGTGCGACAGATGACCTTGACTGGATTGTTCGACATGCTATTCAGAAAAACTATACAGAAATAAATTTGATCGGATTCAGCCTTGGGGGGAATCTTACGCTTAAATATCTGGGGGAAAGGGAAACTTCCCCCAAGCTCAACAAAGCGGTTGTTTTTTCTGTGCCTTTAGATTTATATGCAAGTTGTCTTAAAATATCCAAACCTTCGAATTGGGTCTATGCGAACCGATTCCTAAAAAGTTTGAAAGGAAAAGTGATTCAGAAATCATTGATGATTCCCGGCCTTGATACGAAGGGCATCGAGAAGATTCGTTCACTATTACAATTTGACGACCGGTACACGGCTCCATTGCACGGCTTTCACGGTGCCATGGATTACTATGAAAAGTGTAGTTCGATTAATTTCTTAGATTCAATTGCAGTCCCTACACTGCTTGTTAACGCGCAGAACGATCCTTTTCTGAGTGATGAATGTTATCCAGCCTCGCGTTTGAAAAATCATGCCTTCATCGAATTCGAGAGTCCAATGTATGGTGGACATGTCGGCTTTGCTCAATTCGACAAAAATGGATTATATTGGTCTGAGGAGAGGGCTCTTTCTTTCCTGACGTGACGAAAATTCTCCCTACCTTGGCTTCAGTAAAAGCACTTCGTAATGATCGATCGATATAGTATTACTGCATCCCCGGCAAAAATCCAAGAGCGATTTAATGCCGAGGTTCTGGGTACCTATACACCACGATATAATGCCGCCCCGACTCATTTGCTTCCGGTCATAACACAATATACTCCGCATGGCGTTTCCATTTTTTATTGGGGCACATCACCTACCTGGTCAAAAAACAAAGCCCTAAGCGAAAAGATTATCAACGTACGGGCTGAAACGATCCTTGAAAAGACAGGTTTAAGAAAATCTGTCATGAAAACCAGATGCCTGATACCCGCCGACGGGTTTTATGCATGGAAGAAAGTGGGTAAGAAAACGTCAATTCCATATCGGTTCATTCTTCCTGAACAGGAACTTTTTTCAATCGCCGGGCTATGGGAGGAGTTCGAAGACACGGAAGGCAATGAATGGCATACCTTTTCAATGATTACAACTACCGCAAATAAAACAGTTTCCGTCGTTCAGGAAAGAATGCCAGCCATCTTAACACCGGCATCAGAAAAGATTTGGATGGAAAAGGAGAGCAATGAAAAGGAATTAATACAAGTCCTAATTCCTTACGTTTCAGAAATGAACTACTATCCCGTTTCACCCCACATACACGATGTAACCATTAACGCACCATCCCTTATTATTCCCACGCCACCAGCGGATCAATTTGGAAACCTGACCCTCTTTGACTGACTAGAAACCATCATCCTTTATCTTCTTCTGCAGGTAAAGCGTCTTCTTTTGTTTTCTTTTTATTTTTTTCCTTGGCGGGAGCCTCCTCCTCTCTTGGTCCATCCACGTCACCCTTCTTTTTCAAGAAACCAAAAAGTCCTTTTTTCTTTTGTGGCTCGGCCGGCTGATTTACGGGCGCCTGCGGCTGCCCATTTTCATCAATATAATCAAAGTCATCTTCGCTTCGTACGGGTGCCTGCAGCGCCGAGGAATCAACAGCGTCCTTCTTTTTTCTCTTAAATAGATTCTTAAAGAATCCCTTCTTCGCTTTCTTGCGTTCCATCTTCCGATCTTCTGCCTGAATCAATTGGGATAGTCTGACGTCGGGCAAGATGATACTCGCGCGTAAATACCACATATAATTATCCTGTTCCACGTTATACCGAATATCCGTAATCACGTATTTTGGGGTCTTGGCTACATATCTGCCAGTTGTTTCATCATACATCAAACTATCCGGAAAATCATATTTCAGCAGTCTCAGTTCTCTGTCTTTAGAAATAACATAAACACTGTCGGCATCAGACGCTGTATTGTCAGTCGGTACATCCTCAATATAGATGCTGTCAATTACGGAACGAGCTGCCAAATCTAGTTCAGCGCCCAGTATAACGCCATCCTCACCCAGCAGCCCTTCACCGCCTCCAATCTGTAAGGAATCTGGAAGCGCGACCTGAACGGGTTTCATCGCCACAGTTTGCATACTCCGTATTTTTTTTCTATAGGAAACCGGCTCGGCAATCAAATATCTGGTCTTGCTTGCAGTTAGAATCTTTGGGGTTGAATCCTCCAGGAAATAGCTGAACTTCTTTCTCAACTCATCTTGATCATAGATGAAAGCACTTTGATAGGCAGGACATATCAATCGCTGTGTACAGGCGCTGAGCAATAGGCTAAGACTTAGAATTACAAAAAATGGCCTTGCCATGAATAGCGTAAAATCGATTAAAAATAGAAGTTTAACCCGAAATATCTTTAAAAATAGGGATTTGTAGCGAATCGACTACAAATTACATTGATTCTAACGCTGATTTCTGACTTTTAGTGAGCCCAGCCACAACAAGATCATAAGAATCGTTGATCCATCGACAGATTAGCCGGTCGGGCACAGCGCTGTCCATCACAACCGTAATCCAATGCTTCTTATTCATGTGGTAGCCTTCATGCACTGATGGATATCGCTCCCGGAGTTCAACTCCGGTTTCAGGGGCTACTTTGATGTTGATGCTTATGAAATCCTGCACATCACACAATGCAAACATCTTCCCCATCACCTTGAACACTAAGGTGTCGTCGCCAAAGGGAAAATCTTCTTCCGCACCTTTCAGGGACAGGCAAAAGTCTCGGAATGCTCCAATATCCAAATCACAACAGCCGTTTGAGGATAATATATATTACGCCAATTAAAAAAATAACGATCGATATTTTATTAATCCCATGCATCATTTTTATGTTGATGTTTGACGGCCTTGCGGGATCCTTCTTTCGGAAAAAATAAGCCCCAACTTCGCCCAATGTGAAAAATTCTTTCCAGCCACTTCTCTTTTTAAGATTAGGGTCGGAATCATTTGATCTGTTCAAATTCTTAATCTTTTCCATACTTCAGACTATTGTCTATCACGAACAAAGCGCTTAATTCTAACTGTTATTTGGTACTTCAATCCAATCGCCATTTTCACTGATCAGATTGATTAGCTCATCCACTGCAAGTGCCGACGCTACGTTCTTTCGAACAACTTCCCTGCCTTTATAAAGCGTGATCCTTCCAGGCCCCGAACCCACATAACCATAGTCAGCATCAGCCATTTCACCAGGTCCATTTACAATGCAACCCATGATGCCAATTTTGATACCCTTCAAGTGACTGGTACGAGATCTGATTTTTGCGGTAGTCTCCTGCAAATCAAAAAGCGTTCTCCCACAGGAGGGACAAGAAATATACTCAGTTTTGGATATTCGTGTCCGTGTTGCCTGCAGAATATTAAAGGCTGTTTCGTTGATACTTTTGTCCGAACCGCAATTTTCGGCAGCGATGAATATGCCATCACCAAGGCCGTCCACAAATAGTCCGCCAAAGTCCGTGGCAGCATAAAGCTGTAATTGGTCCAGTGAAAGGTCCCTGTAAGCCTTGCCAATAATCACCGGCACCTCACAGCCTGCCTCCATAAGCGCCACGAACAGCCTTCTTTGCTCGGGCATACCGTGATGGTTATGCGTATCGATAAACAAAACCGCTGTTTTGTCCGCCCTAAGCTTATCTATCAGTGTGTCGCTGATATCCTGCAAACAGGCATAAACAAAGTTAAGCTTGTCAGAAAGCTCGACGCCGCTAACATACAACGCCGCGCGAATGAATGGATACGTGCGGTCTTTGCGCTTTTGTTGAAGCCAGGTTTTATGGTTGTAGATCAACCCAAGCGTGCCCGGAATGTCAAAATCGATGGGCGTGTCGCCCAGAAAAATATAATCGCAGGCCATATCGGTAATGTTCCACTTATCCAACGCAACAGCGTATCTGTACCCCAGTGCAAAAAGAGAAGCTGGGGTTACATTTTCCTTTAGCGAGAAATCAGCAATAACGCGCGGAACGTGATGCTCGCCTCCGATATTCAACACCTGTCTGGTCTTTCGCCGATTGTAAGCAAAAGGTGTTATAGGATAATGGTCAATTGGCGGGATGAATTCATGGTCCTTGCGGTTATCATAGCGCCTGGCTAAATCGTATGCTACCGGTACTTCGGCTTCCGGTTCTTCCGTAAGCGATACCCTTATGGTATCCCCCAGCCCATCTTCCAAAAGGGTTCCAATGCCCACAGAGGATTTGATTCTTCCATCCTCACCGTCTCCTGCTTCCGTAACGCCAAGATGTAATGGATAGGGCTTAAGACCTTCTTCATCCATCTTTTGTACCAACAAGCGATAGGCCTGTACCATCACCTGGGGGTTACTGGACTTCATCGACAAAACAATATTATTGAAGTTTTCATCTTCGCAAATTCGTAAAAACTCCAGCGCAGACTCAACCATACCCATCGGACTATCGCCGTATCTGCTCATAATTCTATCCGACAATGAACCGTGATTTGTGCCAATGCGCATGGCGGTGCCATACTCCTTGCAGATCCTGACCAGTGGCGTAAATTTTGACCGAATTCGATCCAGCTCTGCCTGGTAAGATGCCTCCGTATATTCAATAGATTCAAAACGCTTCTTGTCAGCGTAATTTCCAGGATTAATGCGGACCTTTTCTACAATTCGGGCAGCAAGCTCAGCTGCATTTGGGGTGAAGTGAATGTCTGCGATAAGCGGTGTTGTATACCCTCTTATTCTTAATTCCTGCTTAATAAGTTCCAGATTTTTTGCCTCTTTCATGCTCGGTGCCGTAATCCGAACGTATTCGCATCCAGCCTCTATCATGCGTATCGACTGCTCCACGGAACCCAGCGTATCCATGGTATCTACTGTTGTCATCGACTGGACACGAATAGGGTTTTCTCCGCCCATAGCAACATCCCCAATCTTAACTTCGATTGTCTTCCTACGGCTGTACTGGACGAGGCTTTTGCAGTAAAGTTTCGCGCTGGCGACTTGTGAATTCACTGATTCCTTATTTATACTTCAAATCTAACCTTAAAACCAGGATATTGTTCAATTAATGCGCTGATGCGCCGCCGATTCTTCGGAATATCATAAATCTCCAAGCTGGGGCCGAATAATGATTTCTTCAACAACGCTTCGGTCGGATAAGGCGTATGCGCCATAGATCGTGTCTGCCACATCTTCAGGTCTCATGAGTCTATCATCTTCAAAGTCCGTTCCACGCCAACTTTCCGTTCGGGTTGCTCCTGGCATTACAGCGGTAACGCGGACGCCAAACCCTTTAACTTCCTCACGCAAACATTTTGAAAACCCTAGTAACGCAAATTTCGAAATCGCATAGGAACCGCCATTGGGATATGCCATGAAACTTGCGATAGAACAAAGGTTGAAAATATGTCCTTTCTTCCTTTCTTTCATCATGGGCAGCACACCGCGGGTCGTATGGTACGCACTGTAAAGGTTAGCATTAATCATGCGTTCAAGCGCACCCTCCGGCTCGGTTGCGATTTCGCCGGGTAAAAAGATACCCGCATTGTTGGCAAGCACATCAATAGGCCTGTTCAGGTTTCGTACAAATTCACAGAAAGCACTTGCCTGCTTCTTGTCTGACAGATCCGCCTGTTTTACAAAACATTTGAGTGCCGGATAATTTTTCGCTATTGCCCTTTCTAGTTTTTCGAGGTTTCCCGCTGTGCGCGAGCACGTGGCGATATCAAATCCCTGAGCAGCAAACTTTTCAATAATCGCCCGCCCAATACCCTGGGTACCACCAGTCACTACGATGAGTTTGTTCATGAATGTTAAATGTTAGATTTTTGGGTATCTTTCGCAAGGTAGTAATTGCCTTCGTTTATTGTATGATATGATTAAGGAGATAGGACTGTATTTCATGTTTCTCGGTCAAGTTTTCATCAACCGTGAAACCTTTAAAACATATTACAAGCTTGTGTTGGAAGAATGCGTCAGCATTGGCATAGGCTCATTGTTTCTGGTTGCGCTGGTCTCAACTTTTATGGGTGCGGTAACCACGGTACAAACCGCATTCAACATGGTAAGCAGTTTTATTCCAGATTATGTCATATCCCAGGTAGTGCGTGAAATGATTGTATTGGAGTTAGCCCCGACGATTATCGCGGTCATTTATGCCGGGAAAGTTGGTTCGAGCATGGCAAGCGGGCTCGGCACGATGCGGATAACAGAACAAATCGATGCGCTTGAAGTCATGGGAATTAATTCAATTTCTTACCTGGTATTGCCAAAAATAATTGCTTCGCTTATGATGTATCCGATGTTGGTTATTATTGCCGGAGTCTGTGGAATGTTGGGAGGTTATCTTGCCGGAACGCTTACCGGTATTATATCCCCAAATGATTTTGTTTATGGCCTGCGCTCCAGCTATAATGAGTTTACGATTACCTTTGCGTTAATAAAATCGTTTGTCTTTGCTTTCTTGGTAGCATCGATCTCTTCTTACAAAGGCTATAATACCAAAGGCGGTGCTTTGGAGGTGGGTATCTCCAGCACGCAAGCTGTTACAACCAGTGTCATTGCGGTATTGATCGCTGACTATTTACTAGCTCAACTCTTGCTCGCGAAATGATCAAAATTGAAAACATAACGAAATCTTTTGAGGACAAATTAATCATCAACCACATAAGCGGCGTCTTCGAAAAGGGTAAACCAAATTTGATCATCGGCGCAAGCGGTACAGGAAAGAGCGTACTCCTTAAATCAATCGTAGGCCTTGTGAAGCCAGATATTGGCAAGGTTTTTTACGATGGTAGGGATTTCTACGGCAGTGACCGCGATACGAAAATCGAAATCAGAAGAGAACTTGGGATGTTATTCCAGGGTGGTGCATTATTTGATTCTAAGAATGTTGAGAAAAATGTAATGTTCCCTTTGGATGTCCTCACGAGAATGTCCCTCGCCGAAAAGCTGGAACGCGTGAACTTTTGTCTCAAACGCGTGGGCCTGGAGAATGTGAACGCCAAGATGCCTTCTGAAATCAGTGGTGGCATGAAGAAACGTGTAGGTATAGCCAGAGCGATTGTTAACACACCAAATTATTTGTTTTGTGACGAACCCAATTCCGGCCTGGATCCCCAGACATCTATCGTTATTGATGACCTTATCCAGGATATCTCCGAGGATTTGGACATTACAACAATTGTTGTAACCCACGACATGAATTCTGTTATGGGTATTGGCGAGCGAATTATGTTTCTGTACAAAGGTGAGAATCTATGGGAAGGGACAAAGAACGATATTACCCATTCTGGTGTGAAAGAACTGGATGATTTTGTTTTTGCCAACAAGGTGATGAATAGTTTGAGGGGTACGTAGATTTTATTAAGGCGTTACGACACATTTACAAAGGCCCGATACATCACACCTTAGTAAAGACGGCTGAGGCATTGTGTCCACCAAAGCCAAAAGTGTTACTCATCGCGACATTCACGTTCTGCTTCGCAGCCTGTCCAAGTATGATGTTTAGACCAACAGGAAGATCAGGATCAACGGACGCCGTGTTAATGGTGGGTGGCAAAATACCTTCTTCAAGCGCTTTGATACAGATTATAGATTCAATCGCTCCTGCACCTCCGAGTAAATGACCAGTTGCTGATTTCGTACCGCTTATGGACACTTTGGCGATATGCGAACCAAAAAATTTTGAAACTGCTTTCATTTCACTTTTATCCCCCACAGGTGTGGATGTGGCGTGCGGGTTTAGGTAGTCCACGTCCTCTGGTTTGAGATTAGCATCTTCGAGCGCCCATTTCATTCCGAGCAAGGCCCCCACGCCGTCCGGATGCGTCGCCGTGAGGTGATAGGCATCCGCCGACATACCTCCGCCGGCAACCTCTGCATAAATTTTCGCGCCACGCGCTTTCGCATGCTCGTACTCCTCCAGAATTAGCGCCCCGGCACCCTCACCCATGACGAACCCTTCGCGACTGACGTCAAATGGCCGAGACGCAGTTGCCGGATCATCATTCCGCGTTGACAACGCCTTTAGTGCACCGAAGCCTCCGATCCCCGCCTCATTTACGGCTGCTTCCGAACCGCCCGTCACAATGACATCCGCCTTGTTCCACCTGATATAATTCATGGCATCAATGATCGCGGTTGTCGATGTAGCGCACGCTGATACTGTCGTGAAATTTAATCCCATAAATCCATATTTAATGGAAATCCATCCAGCGGCAATATCGACGATGACTTTAGGAATAAAATAAGGATTGAATCGTGGCGTACCATCGCCTTTGGCGAATTCCATTACTTCTTGTTGGAAAGTGTAAAAACCACCGTTGCCTGAACCCCAGATAACACCAACTCTGGTCTTGTCAATTTTATCCATTTCCAGGTGGGAATCTTTGAGTGCCTCATCAGCAGAAACTAACGCATATTGCGTGAAGGGATCAATCTTCCGAACGTCCTGTTTTTCAAAATGATTAAGGGGATCAAAATTCTTTACCTCGCATGCAAACTTGGTTTTAAATTTCGCTGTATCGAATTTTGTAATGAGCGCTGCTCCACTTTTTCCCTGTACCAAATTGCTCCAAAATTCAGGAACAGAATTTCCAAGCGGTGTTAGCGCTCCCAGGCCTGTAACGACTACTCTGCGTTGTTGCATAAATTAATTGCTTATTTTTTCTAAATGTATTTCCACAATGACTATTGACCGGTTTCACGCAAACGGCGCAAGAAGAAACACCTGAGGTAATTATGGCAGTTTCACCCAAACGGAAAAACTAGAAAGGGTTATTCTCTCGGACTATTGTCCTGACTCCACTCCCCGCTTCGTATTCCCTTTTCGAAAAGTCCCTTCAGGAACCGATCGCTCTTCTTCCTTCTTGCCGACTCCCGTCTTCAGTCAATATTTTGCTACCAACTCCTTCGACAATGCTGCTTATCATGGCGCAAAGAACAAGTATTCCTTAACCAATTATGCTGTTCTGCGCGGCTGGCCAATCGTCCGGGATAAATATAATCTTAAAAATATAATTGTGCCAATTGGCAAAATTATTCAAAAAAAAGACAGACTCGAAAGTTTCCGAGCCTGCCAACCCAACCATAGAAAAAATATTTCTCGGAATTAGATTAATCCCAACACAATAAGGTTCTCACGTCCTTATACAAGAATAATTTGCTTAGAAAAAGCCATTTGTACTAACTGCGCTGAATTTTTCGCCTCGCATTTTCTGAGCAGATTTTTTCGGTGCGTTTCCACGGTGTGGTGACTAATGTTTAACCTCCCGGCAATCTCTTTGGTGGTAAGTCCAAGGGAAATCAAGTATAATACCTCTTTTTCCTTAAGTGTGAATAAGCTCATGTGTTAGTTTGTTAGGTTCCCTATCGAATATGCCCTTCATGATGCTTCCTCAATAAAGTAACCCATGATGCATTGTTTTTACTTTTTGATGAATGTTTCGTACCACAAATCTGCCTTGACATAAGCCGAAACGAAGCTATATCATCATAACGGGAAACGGGTAACGCCCCTTTTTTCAGAGAAAAAGAATATCTTCGTCAGGGAATACACGCAATCGCGGTTTTTTCAATCAAGCCAAAAAAAAACACTTTCGATGGGTTACTTGGCCCCAGTATTTACATCAATGCCGTTATCATGAACCAAACAGAAATTATACAGAAGATTCGCTCCGGCGGTCAAACAGCGCTAGGAATGGTCTATGAGGAGTATCGTGAAGAATTTCTTGCATGGATCACAAGGGAATATAAGTGTTCCGCGGATGACAGCAAGGACATTTATCAAATGACCATTCTCATTTTTCGTGACAATATCATGCAGGGTAAGCTGGAGCATCTGGTAAGCAGTGTAAAAACCTATTTGTTCGGGATTGGAAAGAACATTGCAAGAGAGACCATACGAAGAGACAAGCGCTTTGTTCCCATAAGCCAGGAACGATATCTGAAGGAAAATCTAATCGATGAGCCTTCCAAACCGGTGGAGGAGAACTCATTTATTCGCGCCACAAGAGCACTTGAGAAACTGGGGGAACCCTGCAAAGCGTTAATCGAATTATTCTACTATGAAAAAAAGAGCATACCGGAAATAACACGAGCACTAAATTATAAGAACCCAGACACGGCAAAAAATCAAAAGTGTAAGTGCATGGCACGACTGCGTAAGATATTTGAACAAGAAAAAGATAAAAATTCAATCGTTATCAATCATGAATTATTCTGAAACCGATATTGCCTTAGTCGAAAAATATTTTGATGCGGAGTTGAGCGACTCCGAAATGAATCAATTCAAAGTACGCATCGAAAGTGATGAAACATTCAGAACTTTATATGAACAGGAAAAGGCGCTAGTCGGCGCTATCCGGTATCAAGGGTTGCAGGAAAATCTCCGGTACCTTAAGGCTTTAGAGTTATCCCTTCGAGACCAAAACCAATTTAATTCCAATCGCTCCACCAACAAATGGTATTTCATTGCCGCCGCCGCAATCGTTGGTATTATTATCATAGCTAAGGTGACGGTAACTTCGTTCAACCCCGCGCCCGAACAATTATTTGAAGCTTATTTTGTGCCGTACCCCAATATGTTTGAGCC
This sequence comes from uncultured Bacteroidota bacterium, assembly GCA_963714945.1. Classification (GTDB taxonomy): domain Bacteria; phylum Bacteroidota; class Bacteroidia; order Cytophagales; family Cyclobacteriaceae; genus Chryseolinea. The sequence goes on from CAVQQL010000026.1 coordinate 202,354, forward strand.
AACTGTACGCAGTAATACTCCGGCAGCAGCCACCAGGCGAGCCGAAGCTTTTCAGGCATATGAAAATCATGACTATCAAAAAGCAGCTATTCGCTTCAAGGAATTGCTTGCAGACCATAACGAGGCCGGCATTTTATTGCTACTCGGTAACGCAAACTTAATATTGGGAAACATTGCTGAAGCTAAGGAAAATTTCATTACCTTAAATCAAGATTTTGACGAGCTTGATATGCAGTCGAAGTGGTACCTAAGCCTCTGCTATCTGAAGAGCGGTGATGTAGCGCATGCTAGAAAAATACTGGAAGAATTGGGTAAGACTGAAATCTCGTATGCAACCAAGGCAAGAGAATTGTTGGAAAAAGTTAATTAAGCTTTTTTTTCGTCCTTAAACCATAGGCAGTATGATTCAAAAAGATGGTGAAATCAATTTCACACTTAAAGTAAAGGCAAAGCTTACGGAAAGTATGCCCCTGGATATTAAGCTGGATTTGAATCCAAAAAATAAATTGCTTCGCATAGAAGAATCGCTTTCTTCCCGCGATGAGCTTATATCAATTTTCAAGCGTATTATTGTCCTTTTAGAAAATATAGATACGCGAACGCAGGAATACTCCGACATATTGGAAATCAATAAAGAAGTAAGAAGGAAATTAGGTTTTAGTGAGGCGGCCATTGAAGGGAAGTATGACGACAACTTTAAACCGCCTTTTGAGAAAATAAGCAAGATAATATACTGCCACCACAGCCCGGGAGAAGCTTCCGTTAGTTACGCACGCAGTTACAATGGTGACAAGCCACCATCTGCGTTTTAGAAAATTCTCTTCCTGTAGCTAAACGTTAGCAGCAGGGCCAACACCATAATAATGGCGAAAGAGAGATAATATGTACTCCAATCTTTTTGAAATACACGATCAAGGCTTCCATAGGCAACCAGTGGTGCCCATATTTTAGGGTCAGCTGTTAATTCGTCCGCGGTTTCCAGATAGTTCAGCTTGGCAAGCCGTAGTGCCTTATCTATGGTCTCACCTTTCTGTAGCTGGCCATAAAAATCGTTCATTAGAACAGTGGAGGCTTGATCGTTAACTTTCCACAGGCTCATCAGAATATTTTCACACCCGGAATATGTAAATGCACTTGCCATGCTAATCATTCCCTCCCCCCTATATCCCTTTCCCAACCCAGATTCACACGCACTAAGTACGGCCATCAGTGCCTTTAACTTTAAACCATACAATTCATAAGCGTGGAGCTCGCCATCATCAAGTGAATCATATCTTGATCCAAAATAAAGACTGGCCGAAAAGTTTTCTTGGGTATCCCCTTTCCCGTGAATGGCGAGGTGAATAATATCAAAATCTGGTGAGAGCATTTTGAAGTTTGCTTCCGTCGCATCTTTACCCCGCAGAAACGTGCCTGTGGTAAAGCGTTTTTCCAAGGCTTCTAATTCTTGCTCTGCCCCGGCAATGTCCTCAAATTCGGGGTCTGCAGCCCGCACACGCTGCCCACCTGTGAAACCGACTGCCAAAACGGATGGTTTGTGCACCATTCTTTTTGACGTATGCAGCAACATTGGCGAAGAGTATGCATATCCTATGGTATGTGATTTCACTAAATATTTCAATGACCGATAGTCTACCTGGCGCCTGGTTGGATTTGCTTCCAACAAAATCTCAAAAGGCACTTGGGCAATTGGTCCATCTGGAATTATTTGGATGCGTCCATTATCACGGATCAAAGTACCAAATGGTGCTACCAATATTTGGTATAGACGATACGCATTCCTGGTAAACTGGTGAAAAACTTCTTCGCTCATACTCGAATGTTCACCTACGAAATGCATTAAAACCGCATTTACAATGGCATTGATACTGTCTGGACGACCGATCCTTTGAAAGCTGATTTCATCACCGCGAATCCCAAATGCGTATACCCACTCATCACCCCAAAAATACTCCAGCATTACCTGCTTCCGTTGCGAAATAATTTGTTGAACATTGTGAAGAGCAGGTGTTCTATAACCATACTTCGCATTGAAATAGCCTGGATATCTTTTTTCAATCTCCCCCTTGCAAGCCAGAATGCCGCGGTCAATTCCTACTATTTCATCGCGAAGACCCGGAATCTCCTTTGCATCAAGTCCTTTTTCGGTGTGCTGGTTAATCTCATGCTGCGCCTTAAAAAGTTTCCTTTTGAGATCAGCAAGAACGCGGAGAAGGCTGTCCTCATTGCTAATTTGACTCCGCTGTTCCGCTTGTGTTAACGCATCCGATAGTGACCGCGACTTGCTTTGTTCAAAATAGCGGAATGCAAGCTGATTTAAAGTATCCTCAGGCAAAACGTTATATCCAGCAAATAGACTAGACAGGATAGTCTCATATAAATCATAGTTAGAATCAAGGAATTTCCACTTTGCATCTTCCATATCCAGGGTATTTCTTTCCTGCGAAAGAAGTTTTTCAGACAGGATTAGGCAATCGATAGACTGTTCCAAATACACAGGATCTTTTGTGTCCACGTATTTGGCTTTTAGCGCAGCTGCTTTCTTTGCCAACCCCTCATAGATGTAGTAAACAAAGCCAACCATACCTTCCGTTGGGTTGTTCGCTGGCTCAAGGGACTGGAATAAAGGAACGACGGCAACCAGCGCTTTTTGGTAATACAACAGTGCAGAGTCGTATCTCGCTTGCGCGCTTTGATGATCGCCAAGCATCAAAAAAACCGTGTATGCCTCCTTACTGTGTAATTTGTCCAGTCTCCGAAGCGCCTTAAAAACCTCCGTTGTAGTTTTGAGAAAATTCGCGTCATCACCTTTATGGGCGTAGGTATCAATCATATTGATCAGTAAGTTTATAAACAGCAACCTGCTTAAATCATTACTGGTGTACAGCGCATAAGACAATAAAAAGTATTGTAGCGCCTCGTCATACAAAGAATCATTCTTTAGTAATTCTCCCATGGACGCAAAATACCATGCACGGTTTTCGAGGTTATTTGTCTTTCTATTTATTGCAATGGCCTCTAGATAATGTGACCTGGCCAATGCAGACTCCCCTACATCGCGATAAATGTTGGCAACCATGCCGTTACTCTCCTCTATTTTGATACTATTATTTAATTTCCGCGCGAGTTCAAGGGTTTTACTGCCATAAGAGAGTGCCTTCTCAAAGTCGTGCTGTGATCTGTTGGTTGCTGCAAGGCTGTAGTAATTGCGATAAAGAACCGTATTATCTTGGAATTTGATTTTTTCACGTATTTGCAATGCCTTTTCATAACACTTTTCAGCCTCTCGAAAGTCAAACGTATAGTATTTGTAGATATCCCCTAATCCGTGATAACAGCCTGCGACCTGCTCGTTCAATTCGCCATACAGGAGTATCCAGATTTTTTTGGCTTGTTCAAAATGAAAAACTGCCGCATCAATTTCATATTCCGAAGAAGAAAGGACACCAAGATTATAATGAAGTTCGGCCAACGAACTGTCATTTGCATTCTTAAGAATTTCAGTAGCTTCCTTGGCCCAAGCAAGAACCTCTTTTCGTTGCTCAGCCTTCCCGTCAAGGGATAGCACCGCTAATTTGTTCACCGCCATTGCATACACTTTCCATTCTGCATTTTCCTTCGAACGATTCATGGCCTTTTTGATAAGAGAATAAGCCTGCTCAGGGCTCTTGTGTATGATGGATTCTCCTTGTCGATAAAGGGACTGGGCGGTCGGAACTGGCTGTGCAAACGCGATTATATGCGTTAAACACACCAGGTTGAAGATCAAAATTCGTTTTGCTAGGCAGGTCATCAACTCCCTGAATATAGGGATAGATTATTCAATTTCCAGCCAGATTGATGAGCTTTCCGATGGATAAACCAAATGGTGCCAAGAATGGATAGATTTGTGTTACGAGCGAATTACACAGATACTAAAAAAAAGCATGCGGGTACAAAAAAGTAGATCTTGGCTCAGATCTTATTTTGAAATTTTCTATACCAAGTTGTTCCGAGGAGAGGACGATGCCTAGCCGCTTTGTGCAACCTGTCGCTGCTCGCCTAAGCCCTCAATGCCGAGTTCAATAACGTCTCCGGCCTTCACGAAAATGGGGGGCTTAAATCCGAGTCCTACGCCGGCGGGAGTTCCCGTAGATATGATATCTCCGGGTAGTAAAGTCATGAATTGACTGAGATAGCTTACCAGATAAGGAACCTCAAAAATCATATCATCGGTGTTATTATCCTGCATCGTCCTGCCATTCACCTTCAACCACATGTGCAGATTATTGAAATCCACTACTTCGTCTTTCGTAACAAGATATGGGCCAACAGGCGCGAATGTATCACAACTTTTTCCTTTAACCCACTGGCCTCCCCGTTCGAGCTGAAATTCGCGCTCACTGTAGTCGTTGTGGAGGCAAAAGCCCGCAACATAGTCCATTGAATCCTTTTCTTCTACATACGATGCCGTCTTACCAATTACAACAGCCAGTTCAACTTCCCAATCGGTTTTGACGCTATTTCGAGGAATGACAAGCGCATCGTTCGGCCCAGTCAGCGCCGTAGTAGCCTTAAAGAAGATAATCGGTTCCGTTGGCAGGGGCATATTTGATTCCAATGCGTGCTTTGTATAGTTAAGGCCAATGCAAATAATCTTTGATGGCCTTGTGAAAGGCGCGCCCAGCCGAACACCGGGAGAGACCTTTGGCTGCTTAGCGGCGTTTGCTTTTAACCATGTAGTCAACCGTCCAAGACCATCTGACCCGAAAAATTTCTCGCCAAAATCCTCTCCAAACGCAGAGACGTCAACGATCTCATTATTGATCAATACGCCAGGCTTTTCTTTTCCCGGTTCGCCGAATCTCAAAATCTTCATAAATCACTTTTTTTTAATGTCGAACATTGTACACTTCATAGTCAAATAATCCCGACGCATTCACCATCAACGCTGCGATGTTAAGAATTAAGTCTGACAAATCCTCCATCAATTGGATAATCAGAACCAGTCACAAAAGATGCTTCGTCGGAACATAGGTACAACGCAAGCGCTGCAATTTCATTTGGCTTTCCCATTCGCCCGATTGGCTGCGATTTTGACAATTTCTCAAACATCTCCTTCTCCTGCCCTGGATAGTTTTTGGCAAGGAAGCCATCAACAAAAGCTGTATGAACACGGGCAGGCGAAATACAGTTGCAGCGAATATTATCGTGAAGGTAATCCTTCGCTACCGAAAGGGTCATGGAAAGCACTGCTCCTTTGCTCATAGAGTATGCAAAACGATCATTAATCCCCAGGGTTGCCGCCACAGACGCTAAGTTTAGAATTACCCCACCACCCTGCAACTTCATGTGTTGGATCGCAGCGTGCATGGCATTGTAAACACCCTTAATATTCACCTGGACAATCCTGTCAAAGTCCGCTTCATCAGTATTCTCCAACCGACCAATATGCGATATGCCGGCACTGTTCACCAAAATATCGATGCGGCCGGCGTGTTGGGATATTGACGACATAACCTCATCTACCCGTGCCTGATCGGAAACGTTGGTTTCGAATGCCGTAGCCTTACCACCATCAGCCTCGATTATCTTTACTGTTTCTTCTGCCGCAGATTTATTCAAATCCAAAATAAATATCTCGGCGCCTCTCGCCGCAAATAATTCGGCAATGGCCTTGCCTATGCCACTCCCTCCTCCTGTAACTATTGCGTTTTTGCGTTGAAGTTTAAACATGAAATATCAATGATTATGATGACCGCTTAAATAACTATCCCATTCGCCAGTTTGCCCATTCATATGGTCTTTCAAGAATATTGCGTACGATGGCTTATAGGGTTTCTTTCTGAGCGGCATAGCCGCTTCGTCGGGTGTATAATCGCCCTTTTTTGCATTGCATTTTTTGCAAGCAGTCACCAGATTTATCCACGAATCAAGCCCTCCCTTAGCCCGCGGAACTACATGATCAATTGTAAGTTCACGTCTAGTGCCGCAATACTGGCACTCAAAGTTATCTCGCTTAAATATATTTTGTCGTGTTAGGTTAACACCCTTGTACGGGGCGTTAACATATCGATTCAGGCGGATAACAGATGGCATAGGGAAACTCTGTGACACAGAACGTAGCCTGTGCCCATTGGCTGGACGCACCATCTCACTTTTTTTTAGAAAAACGAGAATAAACGCCCGCTCCACCGAACAAACCATCAGTGGACTATTGTCCTGGTTAAGCACTAATACCCTGCTGTTCATCTGAAAATAAGAAAATAATAGCAGTCCCCTCCGCTCCGCCAGAATTTGGTTAGCCTTCCCGCTGAACGTTGGTTCCTGTTGGTAAGATAAAACCAATCCTGATACTAAACAAAGTGGGTACCGTGATGTTTTTGGCGTGGGCTAACGATACGCAGCCTTTTATTCCGGTAGAATGCGCCTGATGTGAGAAAAACTGTGCGTGTATATTTTTGTCTCCAGATTCAAAATGCCTTCCTCATTTAAATGGTCTATTCGGACACGGCCAGAAGCGTGAATAATTTTATCACTTTCTAGAAAAATGCCCACGTGGTTAACGCGCTCTTCCGAATTCTTAAAGAAAACCAAATCACCAGGCTTTATTTCATCTATATTTTCAACATATTTACCCTGGCTGGCCTGTTGCTCGCAATCCCGAAATAATCGGTAGCCGCAGATTTTGAATACCATCTGAACAAATCCTGAACAATCAATCCCAAAAGGATTTTTACCCCCCCACAAATAAGGTGCATGCAAGTACTTCAGGGAAATACTTCTTAGAAATTCAATCTCCCGTTTCAGGCCAAGATTTTTTGCTTCACCATTAAAGGCAAATTGCTCCTCCATCTTAAATAGTTCAGAGCTTGATATCGGGATCATGCTGCCCATCAAAATCACCAGCGGACTTTTGTTGTAGAGCAGGCTTGACGTAACGTCTGTCGTAATCTTAAACTCCGCCTTGTTTAGGTATCTGAAGTAATCAGCGGTGATTGAATGGTGCTGCTTTATGTCAATCCAACCTTCATACTGATCAAAATTGATTTTGATCTTACACCATCTATTTTTTGGGGAATAACTTGTTACTTCATAATGATCTCCAAATAGCAGCTGCGTTGCTTGTTCTGATTTATCGCTTGCTGCTGCCCGAACTGGAACCACGCTGAGCCGACATACGCCATAATCCAGAATTTCCATGAATAAAAAGTGCTTTGGTAATTGCCTTAATTCTTATTTCAATTTCAGTCGATCTAACGCTCGTTTTGCATCCCGTTCTTTAATACTATCGCGTTTGTCGTAAAGTTTCTTTCCTTTGGCTAATGCAAATTCTAATTTAGCGAGTCCTCGGTCATTTATAAACAATCGTATCGGGATAAGGGTAAGTCCTTTTTCAACTTTTCCCTCCAGTTTCTTAATTTCGGAACGCTTCAGCAATAGTTTTCTTTCGCGCAAGGCGTCATGATTGTAATGTGTTCCTTGTGCATACGGAGTGATATTGATACCCTTAACAAATAATTCACCATTATTAAGATAACAATAGCCGTCCTGAAGATTAACCTTCCCTTCGCGTATGGATTTGATTTCTGTGCCCATCAACACCATTCCCGCGACATACTTGTCGAGTAATTCATACTCAAAGCCCGCTTGCCGGTTCCTGATGCTAATATTATTTGAAAAACGTTGTTGTTTCATAGATCGTCTCCAGGTAATCGCTGATGCGTTTACCCTATTCTAAATAGCTTATTTATCTTTTCTCGTTTCAATATTTTTTGCCCCGTTTTACCCCGGGCGATTAAGCGATCTTCGACTTTCGCATTGTAGTCGCATACCAATTCATAGCCCGAAAGCTGACAAACCGATGCTGTAAATACGATCTCCTCCCCAACAAAAGCAGGACCTATATGATCAATCGACAAGAATATACCTATGCCTTCCTCGTCAGCATCACACATTTGCAGGATGAACTGACGTGAAGTCCATTCGATGTCTCTAGCCAAAGCAAAGGTAGCACATACGTTATGAATAATTTTATCCTGAAAAATAGCAACATCGTTAGGCTCCACGACCCTCCGATATTCCATTACGTGACCAATTTTGAAAACATTTTTCACGCCTTACACACTATTTTGAAGCATTCAACCGTCCATTATCCAAGCCTCATATCGGCATTCTGGCAAGCGGTATTGTTTCCAGTCCGCAAAACTCTCCCTTCTTAAACTTATAGTATGCGGCCATGGCGATCATGGCTGCATTATCTGTGCAGTATTCAAATGCCGGTATATAAACTTTCCAGCCCTTCTCCACACCCAGTGCTGCTAAGCCCGTGCGCAAGCCAGAATTTGCCGATACGCCACCGGCGATTGCGATTTCAGTAATGCCAGTTTTCTCACTGGCCTGTAATACACGCGTCAGCAACATATTGACCAGATGCCGTTGCAGGCTTGCACAAATATCTGGCAGGTTTTCATCAACAAAGGTGGGATTCTTTTTCTTCTCGTCACGCAGAAAATAAAGAAATGCCGTCTTAATACCACTAAATGAAAAGTCTAATCCAGGCATAACAGTCTCAGGAAACTTGAAGGCCTTATCATCTCCCCGTTGCGCATAAACATCAATAAGCGGGCCTCCTGGGTAAGGCAGATCGAGGATTTTGGCCGCCTTGTCGAAGGCCTCCCCAACCGCATCATCCCGGGTTTGTCCGATTACCTCCATTTCAAGATGGTCTTTTACCAAGACAATCTGCGTATGCCCACCGCTGACGGTTAAGCATAGAAACGGAAACGCCGGCATGGGTTCCTCAATAAAGTGAGCCAATACATGGGCTTGCATGTGGTTTATTTCGATCATGGGAATTCGGAGCCCGAGAGACAACCCCTTGGCAAAAGAAACGCCTACCAAAAGAGACCCCATTAGGCCTGGTCCACGTGTGAACGCCACGGCGTCCAAATCCGTTACCTTTGTGCTCGACTTTTCAAGTGCTTCGTTCACCACTGCGACAATGTTTTGCTGATGTGCACGCGAAGCAAGTTCGGGCACAACACCACCGTATTTTTGGTGAACTGCCTGTGTGGCGATAATATTATTAAGTACCTTGCCGTTTGCTATTACGGAAGCTGATGTCTCATCGCAAGAAGATTCAATGGCAAGGATGTTGGAACGCATGTGTTAATTCATGAATCGGCAAGTTATCAAAAATAGACTAGCGAAATTATTAGCGTATACGGTTACGTCCATTTTTTTTGTCGTCGTTTCCTTCTTTCTGGTGCTGCAAATGCCACCTGTGCAACACTTCTTCATAGGTAAATTCCTCAAAACTTTCACGGAAAAAACCGGATTCAGGTCATCAATACAAGGCTTCCGTATGCTTTGGTTTGACCGATTAGAGCTTGAACGGGTTGCCGTATATGATCCGGCCGGGAATAAAATGATTAGCGCAAAAAGCATTCTGATAAATTTCAAGCTTGCACACTTATTCTACGCGCAACACGTAAACATAGATGGCGTTTACCTTGATAGCGCCCATGTTTTTCTGACAAAAATAGATGGACCCGATACCGCACGCGATTTAAACATAAATGTATTCATAGCGAATATCAATGCCCACTATGGTGGCAATGGAGGGGGTGGTAAACCGCCCAAAATAAACATCGGGGAAGCAATCATTAACCAGAGTCAATTCACTTATGTCAACCAGGACAGAGATACCATAAGAACCGGATTTGACTACAATCATTTTTCGCTGGGTGTAGATGAAGGACAACTAAACAGTTTCGTAATTTTGGGGGACACGATAGAATTCAATGTTCGGACCTTAATCGCCCAAGACCTGGAGTCAAAATTCAGGGTTAATCAACTTTCAACTTTTTTCCGAGTGTGCCAGAAGTCGATGGAGTTCGATGGACTCGATCTTCATGCAGGCGAAAGTATTGTCACCGATCATGTTGTGCTGACCTATGAGAGTCTACCTGATCTTAATGATTTGGTTGAGAAAGTGAGCATACACGCAAACTTCAAGAACGCCACTATAAATCCCAAAGATGTTGCATACTTCGCTCCCGGGATTGAAAGAGTAGGACAGCCAATAAAACTTGATGGAATGTTTGATGGACATATCAATAATTTCAAATTCACGAAAATGGAGATAGACATCGGCAACTCCCACATCGCTGGATCACTCGACATGGATGGTTTGCCGAATTTCAATGAGACATTTATGATTATAGATTTGAAAAATTCTATTATTGACCCTAATGATCTTTCCTTTCTATTCAATGAAAATACGCTAAACAGACTCACTCCAATGGGACTGCTTTCGATGGATGGGCAATTTTTAGGATATCCAACTGACTTTGTTGCCAACGGTAGTTTTTCCGGTGCCCTTGGTGCTATAAAATCTGATATCAACTTTAAAGTGAATGAAGAAGATATAGACAAATCAGAATACAGCGGCAGTCTGTCGCTGATTGATTTTGATCTGGGAACTTACCTCAGCGACACAGTAGCATTTCAGTTTGTAAACATGGATGGGAAACTAATTGGTTCAGGCCTCTCCCAAAACACGGCTGACTTTAAACTCAATGGCCAGGTACATTCACTCGGCCTGAAAGGGTATACATATAAGAACATTGTCACGAACGCACGCTTTGCTTCAGAACAATTCGATGGCTTGTTGGAAATTGACGACCCTAATCTACAAGCGACGATCGAGGGCTCAATTGACCTTCGCGAGCAGAAGGATATCGTGAAAATTAAGGCCTCCTTGGACACCGCCTTGCTGCACAACCTGAACCTCTCAAATGATAGCATTTTCCTTCATGCTGATTTCGTCGCCGATACGAGGGGCCTGACCCTCGATTCCCTTACCGGAACAGCAGACATTCAAAACTTCCAAATAGTCTACAATAGCGAATCGTTACAATTGCAATCGATTCATCTTGATGCACGACGCGACAAAGATCAGCGCTCGGTTATTCTTCAAACTTCCTTGGCTGATGCAAGCATCGAAGGCAATTACGTCCTATCTGATCTGTATGATAACGTTCGCACGCTATCCAAGGAAATCTCAATGAGCATCAGAAATAATGAACTGGAGATTGCTGATTATTATCGAACGAAAACCTATAGACCTAAATCCCATCAAGCCAGCATTAACATTACCCTGAAAGATGTCAAGCCATTCGTTTCATTGTTAGGTATTGACTTCGACCTCTCTCCGAACACCACGCTTCAGGGAACTTTAACCGGTGGGTACACCACTATCTTTCAGGCGTATACAAGGTTCGATTCCTTACGTTACAAAGGCACGTTGTTCCTCAACACTGAAGTTGATGTCACCGCTTCTAAAATTGCCGACAGTACAAGTGTGCTGGCCATGGCCTCAGTTGTTTCTGAGCGCCAGTCTATTGGCCCTCAATTGACAACAAAGAATCTTTTGGTGGAGGGCATCTGGGACAAAAACCACATCAATTTCGGGCTGGATGCCGATCACGAGGGCCAATCGAACTACATACGCGTCAAAGGTGCCGTTGATTTCTTGCAGGACAGTACCGTTATATCAATGGCTCCCTCCACACTCAAATTACTTGAACGAGAATGGCACTTTGCGCCAGACAACTTCTTTTCCATCAAAGGTAAAAACTGGAGATTTGAAAACCTGGCGTTGACTAATGCCGAGCAGTCAATCGGAATAAGCGGTCAGCTATCCGATGACCCGTCCAAGATTCTCTCGTTGAACATCAATAAACTCGATTTGTCACTCATTAATGTGCTAACCAAAAAGAAATTTACTGGTCTTGTCGATGCCAAAATCGAGATGAGTGATTATTACCATGCCCCATCATTACAAAACGATATCCACATTCAGGACTTAACTATCGATGCATTCTTAATCGGTGATGTTACCGGTAGAAACCAGTGGGATACTGTAGGCAACAGGTTTGATATCAACCTCTATATCGACAGAATGCAGAGTCGTATTGTAAATCTTGTTGGTGCCTACACGCCGTCAAGCGACAAATCGCCCTTAAACATTGTCGCAAACCTTGAGCAGGCCAACTTAAAAATTGTGGAGCCCTTTCTGGATGAAATTTTTAGCCAAATTGGAGGGACGATCTCAGGAAAATTTAAGATAACAGGAACGATAAACGCACCACAAATTCAGGGAGAAGGTGTAATGGATGGCGGTAAAATTATGATTAATTATCTAAGGACCATGTACCTTATGACTGGAAGGATCGGGCTAACACCAACTACCATTTACTTTAAAGACATTGAATTGACCGATTCCTTCAAAAACAAAGGAAGGTTGAACGGAGCAATCACGCACGATGCATTTTCCAAGATGTCCATCGCGCTGGATGCATCATTCACGAATTTTCAAGTCCTGAATACAGGCGTTAAGGACAATAGCCTTTTCTACGGACAAGCATATGGAACAGGCACGGTAAATATCGCAGGACCAATTTCAAATTTGAAAATCACTTCCTCCGCCCGAACCGAGAAAAATACGAGGGTATATATACCGATAAATGGAGCCTCATCCACAGACCAAAAGGATTTTATCAGTTTCTCCAATTTTACCGATACCACCTTTACAAAGCAATACGCCAAAAAAGTAAGCAAGAAGATCAATCTGACGGGGCTAACGTTTGAACTGAACCTTGATGTCACGCCCGACGCATACTGCGAAATCATTTTCGATATAAAAGCCGGAGATATTATTAGAGGACGTGGAAATGGCGATTTAAAACTTCAAATCGATACGAAAGGTGAATTCAACATGTTTGGTCCGTTTGAGTTTACGGAAGGTTGGTACAACTTCACGCTGTACGATATAATCAATAAGGAATTTGAGATAAAAAAAGGCAGCAACATTGTATGGATCGGAGATCCTTACCAGGGCGTTATGAATATTAGCGCCTCCTACAATCAATTGGCTTCTTTACTTCCTATTATTCCCGAAGAAGATTTGCAGAGCCCGCAATTGCGCCGGAAGTATCCAGTTGAAGTGCTGCTCCTGCTAGAGGGCCCAATGCTCTCACCGTTGTTTACCTTTGACATTACCGCAAAAGACTTACCCAAAAATATTATTGCGGCGAATGGGACTTCGATAAATTTGGATCTTAGATTCACCGCCTTTAAGAATAGACTTGATGAACAAGAACTAAAACGCCAGGTATTCAGCCTCATCATCTTACGCCGACTTTCTCCACCCGAATCATTCAATACCAGTGGGTCGGTGGTCAGTAGCTTGAGTGAATTGCTGTCGAACCAGCTCAGCTATTGGATGAGCCAGGTTGATGAAAACCTGGAAATTGATGTTGACATCGCGTCCATGGACCAGGAATCGTTTAATACTTTTCAATTACGGTTTTCCTACACTTTCATGAACGGGCGTCTGCGCGTCACTGGAGACGGAACCTTCAACAACACCAGCAACCAGCCGACAGGTTCACAAGGTAGCCCCTCCGCCCTTGCAGGAGACTGGACCCTGGACTATAAACTCACGGCTGATGGTAAACTTCGCGTAAAGATGTTTAGCCGAACCAATGCAAACCCAATATTGACATCCGTGGCAAACCAAACAGCCATGACGACAGGTGCCAGTTTCATCCATACCCAGAGTTTTGACGAACTCAAAGACCTATTCACCTCATCGCGCAAGCAAAAGAACAATGATCAAGACAATGAAGAACAAAATAAGGAGGCCCTAAAGGAGGAGGACGGCAGTGAATAGATTGATTCTATTTTTTCTTTTTCTTCCATTAGTAACGCAAAGCCAGCCGGCTGACTCATCCCTTCAGGTCAATCGAAAAAGGTTAAATGCCTTCATTATCGGCTCAACAGCAGCCTATACAATTACGTTGGTCGGTTTGAATGAACTGTGGTACAAAGATTCAGGCCGTCAATCGTTCCAATTCTTCAATGACAATGCTGAATGGAAGCAGGTGGATAAACTTGGGCATTTCTATTCTGCATTCTACCTCAGTTACGGAACATCCAGCGCTTTACGCTGGTGTAATGTCAAACCAAAAAAATCAGATCTGATAGGCGCGCTGGTTGGTTTTGGTATGATGCTTCCTATCGAATTAATGGATGGCTATTCAGAAGCGTACGGTGGTTCTGCAGGTGACATCATTGCGAATGCGGCAGGTGCTGCCTTTTTCCTTGGTCAATCCAGGCTTTGGAACGATATCCGCATTTATCCAAAATTCTCTTTTCACCGCACTGACTACGCTCAACTCCGTCCCGCTGTTTTGGGTAATGGTTTGCCGAGTGAGATTTTCAAAGATTACAATGGTCAAACCTACTGGCTTTCTTTTGATATGGACAAATTCTTTCGATTTCCACGCTGGCTGAATCTAGCCGTTGGATATGGTGCAGAAGGTATGGTTTACGCTCGCGACAGTCAAAATCTGGAGGCGGGATACCCACTGCCTTACCGACAATACTACTTCTCGTTGGATTTTGACCTCCGTGCTATTAAGTCTCGCTCGAAGGCGGTGAACACGCTTATCTTTCTGGCCAGTATGATCAAGTTGCCCTCCCCAACCATAGAATTCTCTTCAAAAGGCACGAAATTCCATGGATTTTTTTTCTGAATCGCAAAATAACGATGCACTAATTTCATCGAAGCATCTATTTTCATAACTTCCCACTAGCTAACCAAAAACCGCATATGAATATCATGAACTATGTTGAGCAATACGCTGAGCAAATCGGTGGACAGTATACCGATTACGACCATACAAAGTCCGTTGTTGTTGTCCCTATTAATGGTAGCCGCTTTCAAACCGTACTGGCAGTAGCCCAAACCAGCGCCGTTTCTCGAAGAGATCGTGCTGTTTTTGTCTCTAAAGTTTGCCCCTATTCTACCAGCCTCGATCTAAAGAATCTGATGGAACAAAATGCACGCTTTGACTACAGCAAGTTTGTTCTGGAGGACGGCTATCTGAAAGTGCAGGCTTCCTGCCTGTCCTCCAATGTGACGGAGGATCAGGTAAAAGAGATGATCCAGGAAGTCGCCCAACTGGCAGATCATTACGAATTAAAACTTACTGGACAGGATGTTCATTAATGCAATAGCTGCTATTTGTGGCTGATGTAGTAATCTGGTACTCCAATCCGGTTAACTTTGTACCCAGCAAGCCACCTTATCGCTCCCCGCCCACGCAGGGAGAGGAAAGTCCGGGCAACATAGGGCAGCGTACTTCCTAACAGGAAGGACCCAAGTAAAATTGGGGACAGAAAGTGCCACAGAAAACAAACTACCTCGTCCCGACGTGTCGGGACCGGGAAAAGGTGAAATGGTGAGGTAAGAGCTCACCGGCCTGATGGTGACATCAGGTGCCGGGTAAACCTTACGCGTTGAAAAGTCAAATAGGCCCCGATCCTGAGCTGCTCGTTCAATTTCAGCATTTGCTGGAATATCGGGGTGGGTAGACTGATTGATCTCTTCAGTGATGGTGAGACCAGATAAATGATAGGGGCTCCGATTCGTCGGAGAACAGAACCCGGCTTACAGGCTTGCTATTTCTTAAAAAACCTGCCAGTTCAAAAGGCTGACAGGTTTCTTTATTTTGGACCTTAATGCAAATGAAATGTCAAAAATTCT
The DNA here is from genome assembly GCA_963714945.1 of uncultured Bacteroidota bacterium. Taxonomy (GTDB): domain Bacteria; phylum Bacteroidota; class Bacteroidia; order Cytophagales; family Cyclobacteriaceae; genus Chryseolinea. The sequence goes on from CAVQQL010000026.1 coordinate 217,952, forward strand.
GATCGTTGAAGACGACACCAAAATCAGATCGGTTCTAAAAGAAATTCTTAGAAGAAAAGAATCATGAAGTAGAAGAAGCTGCAGATGGGCAAGAAGGACTTAAGAAACTTGAGCAAGGTGGTTTCGACCTTTGCCTGTGCGATATCAAAATGCCAAAGATGGATGGGCTTGAAGTCTTGGAAAAAGCAAAAGCCGCAGGCATCGCAACCAATTTCATTGTAATCTCAGCGCATGGTACGATTGACGTTGCCGTTGAGGCGGTTAAGAAAGGAGCGTTTGACTTTCTGCAGAAACCCTTTGACCTCGGACGGCTGGAAATCACGCTTAAGAAATGCACTTGACAAATCGTCGCTGGTCAAGGAAACGAAAACACTTAAGAAGAAGATTTCAAAGCAACTTGAAATGATCGGCGAATCAGAGGCCATCCAGCAGGTACAAGAGATGATTGAAAAGGTGTCCGCAACGGATGCCCGGGTACTAATTACTGGGCCAAATGGATCCGGAAAAGAACTTGTGGCCCGATGGATACACGAAAAAAGTAAGCGTTCCAGCGGAGCACTTATTGAAGTGAATTGTGCAGCCATTCCTTCTGAACTTATCGAAAGTGAACTATTTGGGCATGAAAAAGGATCGTTTACTTCTGCCATAAAACAGCGGCTTGGAAAGTTTGAGTTAGCAGAGGGTGGAACACTTTTCCTGGATGAAATTGGTGACATGAGCTTGTCTGCTCAGGCAAAAGTTCTGCGTGCATTGCAAGAAAATAAAATTACCCGTGTGGGTGGCGATAAGGAGATCAGTGTGCATGTCCGGGTGATCGCCGCGACAAACAAAGATCTGAAAAAAGAAATAGACGCATAATAGATTCCGGGAAGATCTCTATCATAGGCTGAGTGTTATCGTTATCAAGGTGCCAGCACTGAGCGAGCGAAAAGATGACATTCCATTGTTGGTGGATAAATTCCTCGAGGACATCGCAGACGAGTACGGCGCCCGAAAGAAAAGCATTGGGTCAAAAGCGTTGGAAGCGTTGATGCAGCACGACTGGCCCGGTAATATCCGTGAATTACGAAACGTAATCGAAAGACTAGTGATCATGTCTGGGGACGAAATCACTACCAAAGACGTCGAAAAATACCTTTAATTTCTTGCGGTCTATTGTCTAACTTTACTATGCAATACTTTGAGAGGCTGACGTTGTCAGTTTTCTTTTTTGAAGGTCTGTAACTATCAAACGCATTACTATGCAACGAAGAAAATTTGTAAAAGCAATCACTGCGGGTTCAGTGGGTACTGCTACGCTGAGTTCATTGACGACCGCCGCGCTGGCCTATGAGCATAAGGACGCCCCCGATATTCATCCTGACACCAGGAAAGCCGGAAAGAAAGTTCTCATGAAAGTAGGTTGTCAATCGGGGGGCACGACAATAGCAAATCTGGAATTCAAGGCAAGGCATGGGGTATTTAATATTGATGGTGGGATGCCGAAGATCATTGAGGGCGTTGGCTGGGACCTTGAAGATTCCCTTCGGAAGCGGGAAGATTGTGAAAAGTATGGTATTAGCCTGGATGCCTATCACCTCCCCTTGACTTCTGCAGGTATCGACGATGTTTTGTATCCAAATATTATGCTTGGCAAAAGCCCGGAACGCGATCGAGAAATCGAGATCATCCAGCAAATGATTCAGGTCGCTGCAAAGACCGGTATTAAAGTTTTGAATTACAACACGACAATTCATAAGGTATTGCGGACCTCACGAACGGTAGATCCCAAGCGTGGCAACGCATCCTACAGCACGTGGAATTATGAAGAAGCCGTCAAAAAAAATGAACCAAAAACCAAAGCGGGGGATGTTTCTATCGACCAAATGTTTGATCGAATAAAATATCTAATCGATAGGATTGTACCTGTTGCAGAAGAATACAAAGTCAAGTTGGCCAACCACATCGCCGATCCTCCGACACCACTTGGCTTTCGTGGGATATCGCGCTGGGATAGCCCCGACGTGTTTGCCGGAATCCAACGTTTCGCAAAACTTTCGGACAGCCCCTATCATGGCTTTAACTTCTGCATTGGCTCTATCGCAGAAGGATTAAAAGATCCCAGGACTGAAATTCTTCCTATCATTAAATGGGTGGGTGAGCGCAACCAGATCTTTAACATTCATTTGCGAAATATTAAAGGTGGATGGAATAATTTTCAAGAAGTGTATCCCGATAATGGAGATATGGATTTCTTCGAGGTTGTCAGCGCGCTACGCGATGTGGGATATGACGGGATGGTGATGCCCGATCATGTTCCAGCTCATTCCGCTGGTGGCAGTGGCCAGGAAGCTTTTGCTTTTTGCTACGGGTATATTAAAGCGATGTTACAGGCCCTTGACTGGGAGACGAGATCCTGAATTGACTGAACTTTCCGACCCAAAGAATGGCATCAAATGAAACGGGTAGACCGTTTCTCGGTGAAGCCGTCGTGTTACCGCGCCTTAAATTCTCCTGCCTCCCAATACAGCACTGATGTCTGTTTCTTTTCCCTGTCCTTCAAATACGACTGGTAAAGGGATGAATATTCCTTGCGATTTGAAACTACCTCATCGTAATTTCCCAACCCACCGATCAACAGCTCACATGATTCCCGCACGGCGCCAAATGGCGTGGACGTAAAAGTTATGTAATCGCATGCATTGATTCGCCTGACAAAATTTTGGAACAGCGGTGCAGCCTTTCTATTTACCAGCACGCGAAGCCCCGCCTCCTCCGCGATTGGAAGATCCAGCACATCATCATACAGGTAACATATCTCCTCGTGGCTTCAGCGAATGTTTCTTTAAGAAATGGTCAAATGCAAATCCTTTATTCTTTGCCTGAAGAAAAATGTCATCAAAATGCTCGCGCATAGCGAGTTTATGGGAGGCTGGATTGTTTTCTCCCGTGATAATACCCGTTAGCGGAACTTTTTTGGATTGAAGCCACCAGCTAAATCGCAGCAAATTTGTGCCCATGGCATCTGTTTCAGAGAATACGCTGCCCTGGTCGCCGTTCTTGGCACCGTCGTTGAATACGCCATCCCAGTCGAACAAAAATGCTTTTATTTTCAACAACTTTTCCAAAAACAAAGAAGGGGGAGTAACAAACTCTCCCCCCTTGCTAGCGAATATCTTTGCTACATCTGTCATTAAGCAAGATCCTGAATATCAACCATGCCAACAGGCTTTTTACCATCCAGGACAAGAATAGTGTCAATCTTTTTTTGGTGAAAAATGTCTTTTGCGACATTTAGCAGATCCGTGGCCTGCACAGCAATCGGTACGCCATAAGTGTAATCTGACATATTTTTGTGCAAGGCGCCATCACCCTCACTTTGAAGCCTTCTGCGAATATCACCGTCCGTGAAAATGCCTACCACAGAACCCTCGTCGTCGACCAGCGTAATCGCGCCAAAGCCATATTCCGTCATCTTGACGATCGCATCCACCAAAGATGTTTTCACATTAACGACTGGATTAATGCTGCTAATGGCATCGGCTACTTTCACCGTCATTAAACGCGTATGCTCAACGAACTGATCAGTGCCTAAAGTGGTCAAATTATTATCGGTCAGTACTTTCAAAACCTTCCAGGGCACAGTAATGGTATGAACACCTAAATTTATTGCATTGCGTACGTGCTCAGGATTGCGAACAGAAGAAAACATCACTTTGGTGTCATACCCGTAGTGATCAACAGCCCACACACATTGTTCCACCAAATCCAGCGCATCGTGACCCTGATCCTGCAAGCGGCCTACCAGGGGGCAAACATATGTAGCGCCAGCCTTCATGGCCATGTATGCTTGTTGCAGTGTATATATTAAATGTACATTGACCAACAACCCTTTTTCACGCAGCAGTCGGCACGCACGCACGCCTTCCAGCGATACAGGAATCTTAAAAACAGTTTTGGTAGGGTCAAGTCCCAATTCCAGTTGACGCTGCGCCTCTGCCAACACTTCTTCGGCGGTCTTGCCCAACGCTTCAATTTGAAGGACCGGCACTATCTTACTGAGTTTGACGATCAAAGAATCGATGTCCGTTACGCCGCCACGGTGCATGAAGGTGGGTGTAGTCGTAAGCCCATCCAAAAATCTAAGTTTGAATGCTTCTTCGATTTCATTGAGATCGGCTGAATCAAGGTATAATTCCATAAGAAAAAATTTGATTGATTGATGGTTTATGTTAGTTCCGGTACTTCACCTCGACGGCGTGCAGATCAAGTATTGGCTTCATGAATTCTTCAAGGTCATATACGCACAATTGACTGGCAGCGTCACATAATGCTTTTTCTGGCTCTGGATGCGTTTCAATAAAAACACCATCTACGCCTGCCGCAACACCTGCGCGCGCGAGTACAGGTAGGAATTCTCTTGCACCCCCCTTTGCATCTGCACTGGGAATTCCGTATTTACGAATGCTATGCGTAATATCAAAAACAACGGGGTATCCAATGTTATTAAGATGATAAAAGCTGCGTGGGTCTACAACCAGATCATTGTATCCAAAAGTGTAACCGCGTTCGGTTAATATAATCTTGGTATTACCAGCATCCTCCACTTTTTTTGTTGGGTGCTTCATATTGTCCGGGGCCAGAAACTGTCCATGCTTAATATTGACCACGCGTCCTGTTTTTGCCGCAGCCACCACCAACGTTGTTTGCATACACAGGTATGCAGGTATCTGCAACACATCAACCACTTCGGCAGCAGCGGCAGCCTGTTCGGGATAATGGATATCCGTCAGTACAGGGAATCCAAACTGCTCCTTTACTTTTGCCAGCATCTTAATGCCTTTGTCCAGGCCCGGGCCATCGTAGTACTTCGCCGAACTCCGATTGTCTTTCTGAAAGGAAGATTTGTAAATAATCGGCAATTTGAGCCGCTCCCCAACCTCCTTTAACTTTTCCGCGGTCTTCATCATGATCAACTCTTCTTCGATCACACATGGACCGGAGATTAAGAAAAGTTGATTGCTACCACAGGTGATCTCCCCTATTTGTACTGTTTTCTTATTCATTATCAAAATCTTTTAAAGAGCTGCTTGATCGTATCAATTGTTACCCTGGTTTTCCAGTCAGTGCCGATTGCATGGCCCCACATATGTTCAAGTTTAATTGCAACCTCTGCCATATCTGTAATAACCTGGTCTGACCAGGAGGCGCTTAGCCCTTGGGGCAGCACCACATTATGCTTTTTTATCATCGTTGTGAATTCTATAACACCCTCGGGATAATAATCCCCAAGGTGCTGAAAAGCCAGGCAATTGGCATAGCAATGCTTTTCACCCAAGATTTTAGAGAGTCCATAGCTGAGTGCATGGCAAACCCCTACTTCTGAATAGGTAAGACTTAGGCCCCCCATCAACGATGCGACCATAAGCTTATCATCATTTTCAGCCGTCTGGCCCGCTTGTTCACCAAGGTAGATGTCACGGCACAATTTGAGCGCTTGCTCTCCGTAAGCTGTGCTATAAGCATTATTCAGTGTTCCCTGCATGCTTTCAATGCAGTGAATATAGGTATCCATGCCGGTGTAAAACCATTTGTCCGTCGGAACGCTGGCGATCAATTCAGGATCAAGGACCACTTGATCGAAAATGGTCCACTCGCATTTCAACCCTAACTTCTTGACGGGCCCTGTAAGGACCGCCGTCATGGAACACTCCGCGCCCGTGCCGGAAATGGTCGGCACGCCGACATGATATATGCCCGGTTTCTTGATTAGATTGAGACCCTGGTATAACTGAGATGAACCTTCATTAGTAAACATTAGCGCAGCGGCTTTGGCGATATCCATGATGCTTCCACCGCCAATACCAATAATGCCGGCAGGCATCCCATGCTCCCTAAGGATTGTATCGCGGAGTTCGTCAATCTGATCGGTAGTAGGCTCATGCGGATCCACATCGATAAATCTTACGACATCCTCAGCCCGTTTCGGAAGGCGCTTCACCAAATCCTTACCTTTAAAATAATTGTCTAAGACAAAAACCATGAAACCGTCATTGGCATTTCGCTTCGCTTCCAGTATCTGACCAAGCTCGCCAAAACTACCTCGGCCAAATACGGTCTTATCAATTCCCTTAATGTTCTTATGCATTTCTATGCTATTTGAACTGCATTTATTGATTTGGTGATCTTGGCAACTAGCGACTTCATTTCGTCCTGCGTCCATGTGACGCGGACACCAAATGAAACCAGTCGGCCAACAACTTCTTGTGACTTGGTCAAACTCAGATTCTGGTAGTCTTGCGGCGCACCCAGCACGTGAATTGGGAGTTTTGCAGCAGTCTTCAGCCCTTTCAAATGATCCCACTGATTAATAAAGTGATACATATTGGTATACCAGTAATTAAATCCAGTAACGCCATCAGCAGTGAATTGCTTTACTACCTTGGCCGCCGTGGCGGTGTCTTTGAAAAAAATATTCAAGAAGGTTGCGGAGTCGCCTTCAGGATCGGGCAACGCAGCAAATGAAACCCCGGGGATAGCTGACAATGCTTCGGTCAGGTATCGTTTGTGCGCATTGTTTTTTTTCACAATCATGGGAACCTTCCTGGTTTGCGCCAGACCGATGGCAGCATTGATTTCTCCGATTCGGTAGTTGAAACCCAAAATTGGATGGTTTTCCATCCCCCGATTGCTCCCGATATGATCATGACCGTGATCTGAATAGCTGTCTGCAAGGAGGTAGCATTGTTCATCCTGGGTAACCAAAACACCGCCCTCTCCGCAGGTCGCTATCTTAAAAAAATCAAAAGAATAACAGCCCGTCTTCCCGAACAATCCGACTGACTTCCCCTGGAAAGATGCACCAAAAGCCTGGCCGGCATCCTCTACAAGGGTAAGATTATGTTCTTCTACCACTTTCATGATCTCGTCCATTCTGGCCATTTGGCCACACATATGAACGAGCAGCACCGCCTTAGTCTTTGGCGTTATCGCCTTGCGAATACCTTCTGCGCTGAGGCAAAGCGTCTCATCAATTTCTGCAAATACAGGAAGAGCCCCACAGAATAAAACGGCCTCATTGGACGCCACATACGTGAACGGCGGGATTATAACCTCATCGCCTGCGCCAACCCCAGCCGCTGCCAATGCACAAGCCACGGCTGTCGAGCCACTGGAAACAGCATGAGCATAGGCTGCACCGGTAACCTTTCTAACTTCGGCTTCGAAATCTCTCGCTTTCCAAATATTGTGTCGTTGATTTTCATGATTGTAGCGGAATAGAATACCCGTCTCGAGTACGTCATTTACTTCCTTCCGCTCCTCGGCCCCAAATAGCTCAGTTCCTGGCATTTTATTAAATTTTGGTACAAATATAGATTTATCTCTTAAAACCTGACGAACACTGAAAGATTCTATTTTGACTTGAATTTCTTACCTGTAATGACACTGAATTCTTGTGAATAACCCAAGGCGCTGCAAGCACCTATAGCGATGCTTGATGATCATTAGCGGCCGTATGAAGTTGACCCAATTGTGTTGCTGAGGGAGTGGTGTCGCTACATTCGCCACGTTCTTTTTGTGAAGCATGCGACAACAGAATGAAACAATAGCATTCCACAGCTGCCCGCTTGCATCGTGCATTTAGGAAATCTGACAAAATGGTCCGCTAGTGTAAAAAAGATGGTTTCGATCGGTATATTTAGACACATTTAGTGATTCTTAAACGTAAACTATGGATAACACGTCAATTGAGCGGAGGGCTTTTCTTAAGAACCTTGCATTAATGAGTGCATTGGGTTTTCTTCCCACTTCCGGCTTTGCCAGCCCGGCAAAAAAAACCCGCATGAAGATGGGGCTGGTAACATACCTGTGGGGAAAGGATTGGGACGTACCCACCATTATTAAGAATTGCTCAGCAGCATCCATTCTTGGCGTTGAGCTGCGGACAGAACACGCACACGGTGTTGAGCCCTCGCTGTCGGATTCCGAGCGCGCCGAAGTAAAAAAGAAATTTGCTGACAGCCCCGTAAAGATTGTAGGGTTAGGCACCAACCAGCAATACGATTTTGTTGAACCCGATAAGCTAAAGGAATCCATAAAAAAGACTGCGGAGTATATTAAACTGGCACACGATATTGGAGGAACCGGTGTAAAGGTTAAACCCAATGCGTTCCATCCGGGAATACCGCATGAGAAGACTATCGAACAGATTGGCAGGTCTTTGAACGAGGTAGGGAAAATTGCCGGAGACTATGGCCAAAAGATCAGACTTGAAGTTCATGGCAATGAGACGCAGGAGTTGCCCAACATCAAGGCCATCATGGATGTCGCGGACAATAAATCCGTTGTGGTCTGTTGGAATTGTAATGATGAGGATTTATTGGGTGGCGGATTGGAGTACAATTTTAATCTTGTTAAAAATAGGCTGGGAGATACAGTGCATGTCCGCGAAATGAATATTGGCAACTACCCCTATCAGGATCTGATGACGCTTTTTGTGAAGATGAATTATGACGGTTGGATTCTCCTGGAGTGTCGCACTGATCCGAGCGACAAAGTCAACGCCATGATTGAACAGCGTAATGTATTTCAGAAAATGATTGCAAATAAATAAACTGTATACCTTGCTAAAATTAAACCCCTGATTAATGAAAACCAAGAATAACATATCCAGAAGAAAGTTTATCAAGAATACAGCGGGGGCTGCGGCGCTTTTCACCGTACCGACGATTATCCCTGCCAGCGCGTTTGGATCGAACGATAAGATTCAGGTTGCCGTATTGGGCGTGAATGGTCGGGGCAAAGATCATATCAAAGGATTTCAGCGCTTGGAAAATGCGGAGGTAGTGTACTTATGCGACCCGGATAAGAATGTTCTTGCCGAGCGTTCTGCTGACTTTCAAAAGACCTATTCAAAGAATGTTCAGGTAGAACAGGATATGCGAAGGATTTTTGACAACAAAAAAATTGATGTCGTTAGTGTAGCTACACCAAACCATTGGCACACCTTGGCTGCCATTTGGGCGATGCAAGCGGGCAAAGATGTTTATGTCGAGAAGCCTGGATCCCATACTATTTTTGAGGGCAGAATGCTGATTGAAACTGCGAAAAAATACAAACGCGTCTTTCAACATGGGGTGCAGCTGCGAAGTTCAGTTGCCATTCAGGAGGCCATTAAGCACCTGCGGGATGGACTGATCGGCAATGTATACATGGCCAGAGGTCTCGTTTTCAAATGGCGGCCAGACATTGGCAACAAAGGTACTGAACCAGTACCTGAGGGGCTTGATTATGATCTGTGGACCGGGCCGGCGGAAATGAGACCCTTCTCCCGGAATTATGTACACTACAACTGGCATTGGCATTGGAATTACGGAGATGGTGACGTGGGGAATCAGGGCATCCATGAAACGGATTTGTGTATGTGGGGTCTGGACGTTGGACTACCTGAAAAAATCACTTCCATGGGCGGAAAGTTTCTGTGGGACGATTCTCGTGAGACACCTGAAGTATTAACATCCAACTATCATTATCCGTCACAGAAAAAAATGATTGAATTCGAGGTACGACCCTGGAATACAAACAAGGAAGATGGAACAGGGATAGGTAATATTTTTTATGGCAGCGAGGGGTACATGGTCGTGGATGGTTACAACAAATATTCTACCTTCCTCGGCAAGGAGAGAACGGCGGGTCCAACACGCAAAGAAGGTGGTGATCATTATAAAAACTTTATTGACGCTGTGGTAGCGAAAAATCCATCGCTTTGTAATGGGCAGGTGGAGACAGCACACTTGTCTTCAGGGCTTGCCCACTTGGGTAACATCGCCTACCGTGTCGGTAGAGTACTTACTTTTGATCCCAAGACAGAAAGATTTGTAGGAGACAACGAGGCGGATCAATTGCTAACGCGGACGTACCGCGAACCCTTTGTTGTGCCAAGCCAGGTTTAGCAAGACGCTGCGATAAAGGATTTCGCTCGGAAAAATATAGACTGAAAGTGGATCGGCGTCACGAACATTTGTGACGCCGATTTAGTTCAAGCGTGTCTGTACCTAAAAGACTTGTTACGCGAATTCCTGCTCAATGCCCTGGGTCAGGAATAAGCCGATATATCGTGCGATTATTGCAAATAATATGAAATACAAAGAAGCCTTTAACCTCACCGGGAAGGTTGCGCTGATCACAGGTGCGAGCAAAGGAATAGGCGAAGCCATCGCCCATTGCTTTGCAGCTTACGGTGCGAGGGTCGTCATCAATTCACGCAAGCAGGAAGAACTTGATGAGGTGGTCAAGACCATCCGTGAAGCAGGAAGGGAATGCATAGGTATCGCCGCCAATGCGGCCGATGCAGATGCCTGCGGAGCCCTGATTAAGAAAGTTGATGCTGAATTCGGTGGTATTGACATCTTAGTGAACAATGCCGCAACCAATCCGGTTTACGGTCCAATTGTAGAATCACCTGAATGGGCTTTCGATAAGATCATGGGTGTTAATCTAAAAGGACCGTTGGCTTTGGCAAATCTTGTCCATCCGTACATGAAGACACGCGGTGGCGGGGTAGTGATTAACGTTAGTTCAATTGCAGGGCTCACACCGGATCCGGGTTTGGGACTTTATTCCGTTTCAAAGGCTGCCTTGAATATGCTCACCAAAGTACAGGCGAAGGAATGGGGACAAAGATGGTATACGGGTGAATTCCATTTGTCCAGGATTGATAAAGACGAAATTTTCTGAAGCGTTGTGGTCTAACGAAGCGATTCTAAATCGAATGGTCTCAAAATTGCCAATTGCACGTATGGGTACAGTTGAAGAGATTGCGAGCCTGGCGTTGTACTTAGCCTCACCAGCCTCCGGCTATTGCACCGGGGCCGTATTTACTGCCGATGGCGGAACGGTTTTATAAGCATTCAAGGTGGCTTCACCTGCCAGAGGGGAAGATTCACTTTTCTTGTCAGTTCCGATTCACCCTCGACGGATACAACTGACCACGGCGAGTACATATTCTGTATTTCATTTCCAAAAAGGGTCGACCGAGCATTCTTGAACTCGATAAACGCTGTTTTGCCGCGGGTGTGCTGGTGGAATGGGACATAGGGATACGACCTCAGTCGCCAAGACTTAACCCACTCCCCGCCATTCTTACGAATGCCTCTGCGGCCTCCGCTCCCATTTCTCTGCCACGGAACTGCTCCATGATGGCATGACCACAAGCATAAATTCCCGGAGGGTCCTGGCTCTCGTGACAGTAGAGGGCATTCCGCTTGATATCCTGCACATCGGTGATATCAATGTAGTCGGTAGGCTTAAATGCCATGGTCTGTTCTCCGGCGCATACCTCAAAAAAATAAAGGTCAAATTTCACTTTTGCGCGCACCCATGCCTGAATGGTAAGGAGGCTGGCGGCCTGGTGATCCATGTGCGTGTCCAGTGGCCAGTGGGTAAATACAACGTCCGGTTTTTCCTGGCCAATGAGGTCGCCAATCTTTTCAATCCATTGGCCGTTTACTAATGTGTCGCCATCGATTTGCCCGGCAAAAAGCGGCTTCGCTTTTAGAATTTTGCACGCCGCCACTGCTTCACGCGTTCGGATTTCGGCTGCCTCCTGGTGTGACTTACCTTCAATGCCGGCTTCACCCCGTGTCAGATAGATTATTGAAATGTCGTGCCCTGCAATACTTAATTTGGCCAATGTTCCGCCACAACCGCTCTCCGGGTCATCTGGGTGGCCGCCAACGCACACCACTTTCCGCTTCGTCCCTGCTGATTTCAAACTTGCTCCCAGCGCCGAAGAGGACAGCAAACCCAAACCAGCGGTGCGTGCTTTTCATAAATTGCCGGCGTGTTGTGTGCATTTCCTTTACCTATTTTGCGTTGCAGTATTAGACATTCCGCGCGATATGAATTCTAATCATTTCACTTTCCCTGAAATACTGGCTTCCGCTTTCCAATAAATGCAAGCACTCCTTCCTTATGGTCGTCAGTGCCCCCTGCGATTTCCTGGCAGTATGCTTCATAGTCTAACATCTCGTCCAACGAGGCAGTTGCAGATTTATTTAACATCCGTTTGATCAGACCAATGGCTTTCGTGGGTGCTGTCGCGAAGTAATCTGTGTATTGCTTTCACAGCCACGTCCAACAAATCCGCACGTACAGCCTTGTTGATCAATCCCATTGCCAATGCCTCTTTCGCATTCACCTTGTTGCCCATGCTGCACAATTCAAACGCCTTTGCAGTACCCACCAGCCTTGGAAGGAAGTAAGAGGATCCGGAATCAGGCACCAGACCGATATTGACAAATACTTCGATCATTGATGCTTCCTCATCAGCAACGATAATATCACTGGCCAACGCAAGCGAACATCCAGCGCCAGCAGCAACTCCATTTAATCTGCAGATAATCGGCTTCGGCATGTTGCGCATGGCGCGAATAATAGGGTTATAGCGTGAATGAGAGTGATTCCATGAAGGAACGGCGCGATTCTTTGGAAGATGCCTTCAAATCCTGACCGGAGCAAAATGCCTTCCCGGCCCCGGTCAGTACAATGGCCCGAACTTTATCATCTTTAGCCATGACTTTGAGCGCATCCTGCAGTTCAAATGTGATTTCATCATTCAGTGCATTGTAGACTTCGGGCCGATTTAAGGTAACTGTGGCTACACCATTTTCTTGCTCATACAATATGAATTTAAAGTCCATAGCGTTGTGAATTTATCAAAACATAACAACCATTGCCACAAATGTTGCGGCAAATCCGACCATTCCCCCAACCATTATTTCTCGCGGAGTATGCGCGTGAAGTTGGAGTCTTGCACCCATGATAATTCCGGCCAGCACGATTGACAGAATAGTCGGGTATAAGAGCGCCCCATCCTCGGAAACTTTGTTTAATGGAAAAAGGATACCGATGAATCCCCAGATGGCCATGCTGTGTATGCTGATCTTATAAAATACCGTAACAACTGTTGCGGTTAATACGAGTATATCGATGATGATTAAGAATTTGAGCAGGTTATCATTCAGCCCCACGCGTGTACGCGAATAAAACAAATAAGTAACGACAACATATAAAATAGTAATGAAGGAAAAAGGAATCACACGTTCCTGTCTTTCTTCCATGGCCAGCGACTTTATAGAGCCAAACGTTTTGAAGATGCCGACGTTGAGGGCTGGCAACAAAAATGTGACGCAAAAAATAAGAAAGACAAAATTCCAATGCCCATCATCTTTCAACGGATCAAGGCCAGCAGGTAACGCTACCGAAAATAATGCGAACAAATAGGTTGCCAGCATTAGCGGGTGAAACAAAATAGACACGATCCTGGCCAATATGTTCACGTTACATCTCCTTTCTTAATCTGGCCACTGGTATATTGAGTTGTTCGCGATATTTTGCAACGGTACGCCTGGCAATATTATATCCCTTCTCGTTTAATATGGTTTCTAATTTATCATCAGAGAAAGGCTTATCCTTATCCTCGCTTTCAATGATATCTTTAATAATCTGTTTCACTTCGCGGCTGCTTACCTCCTCGCCCGAGTCGGTGGCAATCCCCTCAGAGAAGAAATATTTCAACGGAAAGATTCCAAAGTCCGTTTGGATGGCTTTGCTGCTTGCTACCCGTGAAACCGTGGAAATATCCATGTTTATCATGTTCGCGATATCTTTCAATATCATTGGCCTTAGCTTGGTTTCATCACCCTCCAGGAAATAATCGTATTGAAAATCAATGATCGCCTTCATGGTCTTTAGCAAGGTTTGTTGGCGTTGCTTGATCGCATCAATAAACCACTTAGCAGCATCCAGTTTTTGCTTAACAAAACTCACGGCCTCCTTTAGTTTCTTATCCTTTTTGTTACTCTTATCGTAAGCCTTAAACATATCCGTATACGAACGGCTAATACGAAGATCGGGGGCATTACGACTATTTAAGGTAAGTTCGAGCTTTCCGTTGTTATTGGTAAGAATATAGTCTGGTATAATGTATTGATTTTTTGTAGCAGTCTGGCCGCTCCCGCCACCTGGCTTAGGATTCAGCTTAATAATCAATTCCATTGCATCGCGCACAAAATCCTCATCCTCAGTATCGAGTTTCTTCTGTATTTTTTGATAATGCTTTTTGGTAAACTCTTCGTAACATTCTGAAATAATTTTCTTGGCAACGGCCACATCAATATCGTGGCCATTATCCATGCGCTCCAGTTGAAGCAATAAGCACTCCTGTAAATCTCTCGCCGCGATGCCCGGTGGATCAAATGTTTGAATTTTTTTTAGGACTGTTTCGACTTCTTCGCGCGTTGTTTCAATGCCCTGCGAGAAAGCCATATCATTCACAATCGAATCAAGTTCCCGCCTGATATATCCATCACTCTCGATGCTGCCTACCAATTGTTTTCCAATGGCATATTGCGCTTCATCTAACCCCAGAAAATCAAGTTGACTCATTAACTGTTCGTGCAGGGAGGATAACATCGGAATCGGCATTTCTCTGGTCTCTTCATCTCCATCACCGTCTCCTTGCATCTTGTACCCACTGTAATCATCATCCTGCAGGTAGTCTTTAATATCAACATCATCATCACTGGATGACGATTCCTGGTAATCTTCGGCCTCTGCCTCATTACTGCTCTCTTCAGGCTTTTCCTGATCTTCGCCTTCCTCCAGTGCCGGATTGATCTCAAGTTCCTCTTCTATTCTCCCTTCAAGCTCTGCAGTTGGAACCTGCAGCAACTTGATAAACTGAATCTGCTGAGGAGACAGTTTTTGTTGTAATGACTGGTTTAAGCCAAGCTTTTGCATGCGTAGCGAGTTCCATTAAGAAATTTGGGAACGCTCAAAGTTAAAAAAAATAGTCATAGTCAGATGACCTGGCGCAATGCCTCCTAAGGATACTGAATTTTCATGCAGTTTTGTTCTACGAAGCTTCATTACAGGAGCCGAAACTATGAAAATCCCCAAGTTTTTTCGTTTTTTGCGATCCTCTAAGCCACCTTGGCAAAATAAAAGCCGGGAAATCGTAATCGGGAAATGAAGCGTACAAAAATTAAAGAGCTGTTAACGCACACGCCAAATGGTCAGCCTGTCGTGATAAGCGGTTGGGTAAGGACCTTTCGAAACAATCAGTTCATTGCTATTAATGATGGGTCAACCATACAAAACCTGCAGGCAGTCATAGAACTGAACGGCCTGGACGATATAACGGTGAAAAGGATCACGACAGGAACGTGCTTGTCCGTGGTAGGCGAATTGGTACCCTCTTTAGGAAAAGGGCAAGCCGTAGAAGTAAAAGTAAAGACGCTTGAAATCCTTGGCGATTGTGACCCGGAAAAGTATCCACTTCAGTTAAAAAACAGACCAAGCCTGGAGTATTTGCGGGAGATCGCGCATCTGCGATCACGCACGAATACGTTCGGTGCGATCATGCGAATTCGGCATGCAATGGCCTATGCGGTACATAAGTTCTTCAATGACCGTGGGTTCTTCTACATTCACACCCCTATTGTAACCGGTTCTGACGCGGAAGGGGCCGGGGCCATGTTTAGGGTGACGACTTTGGATCCGACAAAACCTCCGCTGGATGAGAACGGTAACGCGAATTTCAGAGAAGATTTCTTTGGTCGCGAAACCAACCTCACAGTTTCCGGTCAGTTGGAAGGAGAAACCTACGCTTTGGCGCTGGGCGAAATTTATACGTTTGGTCCCACCTTTCGGGCTGAAAATTCCAATACGACCCGCCACCTGGCGGAATTTTGGATGATTGAACCAGAGATGGCGTTCTACGATATTGATGATAATATGCAATTGGCGGAAGATTTTCTGCAATTTTTAGTTCGCTATGCCTTGGAAAACTGCGCTGAAGACCTTGATTTCTTAAACAAGCGTGCCCAAGATGAAGAGCAAGCTAAGCCAAAGGATCAGCGCAACGACCTTGGCCTTTTGGACAGGCTGAAATTTGTATCAGAAAACGATTTTCAACGCCTTCCATACACTGAGGCTATTGACATCCTGAAAAATTCTAATCCTAATAAGAAGAAGAAATTTCAATATGTAATCGACTCATGGGGTGTTGATTTACAATCGGAACATGAACGTTACCTGGTGGAGAAGCATTTTAAAAAGCCTGTTATTCTATACAACTATCCTGCGGAGATTAAGGCATTTTACATGCGACAAAACGAAGATGGAAAAACGGTTGCCGCGATGGATGTCCTGTTCCCCGGCATAGGTGAGATCATTGGTGGCTCACAGCGAGAAGAACGATACGACAGAATCCTTGCGCGAGTTCATCAATTGAATCTGCCAGAGGACGACTTGTGGTGGTATCTTGAGTTGCGGAAATTTGGTTCGGCACCGCACAGTGGATTTGGCCTGGGATTTGAACGGCTGATGCAATTTGTTACCGGCATGACCAACATACGCGATGTAATACCCTTTCCTCGTTTCCCCGGCAACGCGGAATTCTAGCACTTATTTTCGGTGTAGTTATTCTATGCCTTGCTTAAATGCCAGCAAGGGCACCTTACTTTGAAAGGCCATCTTCCGGGTAATGCTTCGGTTAAACAATTTTTCATAGAAGCTCGTATCATGTGTAAACATGGTGAGCAAGTCGGCCTTAACCACTCCCGCATAATGGTCTATAGCCTCGTCTACTTTCTTGTTTACCAAGACGCGGAAGATTACATTTTTGAATCCGCATTTTTCTACAGCACTTTCGATCCTCTTTTCTACGGCAGATACCTCCTTGAGCGATGAGGCAACGTGAATAAGGTGCACCGTCGAATCAAACTTCTCCAGGTACGGAATCAATATTTTCAGTTCTTTCTCGATGTGCTTTAAGTCAGTTGCATATACTACATTCTTGAAGTGCTTGAAATCACCCAGTTCGGGCACAGCCAATACAGGCACATGGCTAATTTCTATTACGGAAGCCGTATTACTACCGAGCACGTATTTTCTTAGTCCACTTGCACCACGCGTTCCCATGACAATCAAGCCCGTACGAAGTTTTTTGGCTTCCCTTTTTACAGCGTCATTAAATGAGGTGCCTTTCACGATTCTAACTTTTATGGGCTCCGTGGTTTTCACATGTTTTGAAATATCCTTCACGAGCGCGTCCATATCTTCCCTGGCGATATCCAGCAATTCCTGCTCCAATGCGTTTAAGCGAAGGCGCATCGTAGCCCGAGTGGGCTGTATTATGTTTATGACATGCAGCAATGTTAGCGTGCCATCAAGTTTATTCGCAATCTTAATAGCGTATTGAACAGCTATTTTTGAAAGATCTGAAAGATCAGTTGGCACGAGGATATTTACCATGTTTCGATATTTGTTTTTGAAATATACATGTAATTTAAGGTTCTTTGGTTGTCCAACAACCCGAATTATTAAGAAATGAAGCACACATTTGCCAGTGACAATTACGCTGGCGTTCATCCTGAAATTATGGAAGCCCTTCACCTGGCTAACCAAGGCCACATGCGTTCGTATGGCGAAGACGAATATACCGAAAAGGCAATCAAGAAATTTAAAGAATATTTTGGTGACGACATTGAGGTCTACTTCGCTTACAATGGCACTGGTGCCAATGTACTGGGATTAAGTGCGCTTGCGCAGTCCTACCATTCGATTATTTGTACGGATCTTGCCCATATCAATGTAGACGAATCGACAGCCCCTGAGAAATTCACTGGGTGTAAACTTGTCACCGTTCCCACTAAAGACGGAAAGCTATACCCGGCCGAAGTCGAAGAAAAGGTTCAACGGGTGGACGATCAGCATCATCCTCAGGTAAAAGTTATATCCATATCTCAATCCACGGAATTTGCCACGGTTTATTCAAGGGCCGAAATAGAAGCTATTTCCAAGGTAGCCAAAAAGCATAATCTCTTTCTACACATGGACGGTTCAAGAATCTCCAATGCATCGGTTAGTCTACAGCAAGAATTTCGCCTATTCACCAGAGATGCGGGCGTTGACGTACTTTCATTTGGCGGTACAAAAAATGGGATGATGTTTGGCGAAGCAATCTTATTCTTTGATCCGAAACTTGCTGCTGATTTTAAGTTCAAACGAAAACAGGGTATGCAATTGCACTCGAAGATGAGATACATCAGCGCACAGTTTGATGCGTTGTTAAGTAATGACCTTTGGAAAAGAAACGCGGACCATGCGAATAGAATGGCCAAACTCCTGGAGAAAGAGATTAGGAATGTTAATAAGGCAGAGATCACGCAGTCCGTTGACGCTAATGGAATTTTTGTGAAATTGCCGGCAGATATTATTCCTGCTTTACAACAAGAACAATTTTTTTATATCTGGAATGAGCGCATTTCGGAAGTACGATTGATGTGTTCCTTTGATACGACGGAAGAAGAAGTCAAAAAATTTGGCGGTAAGTTGCACTCGCTGTTGTCAGCATAGTTGAACGTCGTCAGCGCTTCAGAAATTTATACGTGCCGCGAAAATGGGATCCATCGTCCTCAAGCGCCAACAGGTAGTACCCTGCGTCAAAATCCTTAACCCTGATCCGGATTTCATGCTCATCAATCCGTTCGGTTTCTGCACTGATTTCATTACCAATGATATTATGTATCGATACCTTAACCTTGTCAATATTGGCATGGTCCAGGCGAACGTGCACAAACTCGACAGCTGGATTCGGAAATATCTGAACTGTTTTTGAAATATCGTGGCGTACCGCCTGATCCAAATTATAGTCTGCACGCACCTGACCCATGACCGACCCCGCTGTGGCCAATGTGCAGAATATTATTAAAAAGTAGAGTAAGCGCATCCCAATGATTAATTAAGGTTTATACGGCAATTTTCACACCAAAGTTTTCATAAGAGCCGTTCTTTACAAAACTTTATTGCCTTTAGATGCCGGATGTGACCAAAAGGTTTAAAATCTGACGAATTTTTTTTGAAATCGTCATTTGCGCTTTTCCAGGCTAAGGAAGGCTGACGGTAGGAAATCGACGATATCCGAGGCTATCAGGCTATTCATTCCCATTTCCAGAACGGCCAAGTCAGCAGAAAGACCGTGGATATACACGCCCAGTTGGGCGGCCTGCAGCGGATCATGATATTGCGCCATCAATCCAGTAAGGATTCCGGTCAGTACATCACCACTACCACCGGTCGCCATTCCCGGGTTTCCTGTTGAATTGAAATATACTTGTCCGTCCGGCGCCGCGATGGATGAATATGCTCCTTTCAGTACGATCACTGACTTGAGTTGCGTGGCCAATTGCTTTTGCTTTTCAAGCCGCTCAAAATCATTCTGCCATTTGCCTACCAAACGCTCAAATTCCTTTGGATGTGGTGTAAGGATACTCCCTTCGGGTATAAGGTGCAAAAGCGCGCTGTGCTGCGACAACATATTCAGCCCGTCCGCATCAATAACCACGGGCCTTCGGAAATTCTCCAGGACCTTTGTGAATGCGGCTACAGTTTCTGGTGACGTGCCCAGGCCCGGACCGATACCTATGGCATCATACCCGTCAAGGTCAGTTATGTTGGATAGAATGTGTTCATGCTGGTCAATACTTGCCATGGCTTCCGGTACCGCACCTTGAAGAATCGGATATCCGCACTTTGGAATATGCACAGTCAAAAGTCCCACTCCGCTGCGCAGTGCTGCGCGGGCAGCAAGGATACCTGCACCAATTTTTCCGAGACTGCCTGCTACGAGCAACGCGTGACCATAATTACCCTTATGATCAAACGTTGATCTCCGCCTCAACAGTTTTTGAGTATCTCGTTGGGTGATGAAAAAATGAGAAGTGTCCGACTTTTTAATAAAGCCCTTGTGTAATCCAATATCGACAAGCGTCCATTGGCCTACAAACGAATGGTAAGCTGGAAGGAAAAAAGCAAGCTTGGGTAACTGAAAAGATACCGTGTAGTCTGCTTTCACAATGGGATCCTCAGACGGACCGTCCGCCATTAACCCGGATGGAATGTCAACTGCAATTCTTATTGCGGCTGCCTTGTTGATGCAGCGTATTACCTGGGCATAGATTCCTGACGCTGGCCTCGAGAGTCCAGAGCCAAACACAGCGTCAATCAATACGTCGTATTCAACCAGTTCTTGTTCGTCTAAATCATTAACCAGAGATTCGATTTCAATGTTAATTTCCTTCGCCCTGCCCAAATTAATCTTAAAATCGGCTGATTCTGGTACGGTGCCTTTCACAATCCAAACCTTGACACGATATCCGAGGTTTTTCAGTAGCCGTGCTATACCCATCCCATCTCCTCCGTTATTGCCAGTGCCACACACAACACCAACAGTTTGCAGATCATCAAAATGTTCAGCAAACCATTTGGTGAATGCCCGACAGGCCCTTTCCATTAGGTCGATAGAAGGTATGTCACCATGTTTTATTGTGTACGCATCGAGCGCCTTAATTTGCGCCGGGGGGAGGATTTTTAACATAGACGAAGATACAAAATCATCGATCGACTTCACCCATGACGACATCGATCGAACCAATAATCGCAATCAGGTCTGCTATCAAAATTCCCTTTGCAATTTCGGGCAGCACAGAAAGATTTACAAAACTGCACGATCTGCATTTGCATCGAAACGGGACGTCAGTCGTGCCGTCGGCGCGAAAGAAAAATCCCAATTCACCTTTTGGTATTTCGGCGCGCACATAAAAGTCCTGCGCCTTTGGCCTGATCTTTTTCGGGAGTAATGCCTGTGGATCAAAGTCGCGCGTGCGAACATGCTCCCCAGTAAGTTTATCCAAGCACTGGTTAATGATCCGAAGTGATTGATGAATTTCAAGCACGCGGACAGACGTTCGATCCCAGCAATCCCCAACGGTTCCCATTTTTCCCTCACCGACAGGTACTTCAAAGT
This sequence comes from uncultured Bacteroidota bacterium, assembly GCA_963714945.1. GTDB lineage: Bacteria > Bacteroidota > Bacteroidia > Cytophagales > Cyclobacteriaceae > Chryseolinea. The sequence goes on from CAVQQL010000026.1 coordinate 238,803, forward strand.
CTAGTTCAGGGTATACTGAGTAGCCATCAACCTTTCGCAGATCAAAACGAAGACCTGATCCGCGCAACATCGGCCCGGTAACACCACAATTAATCGCCAACGCCAGCGGAAGTACGCCGACGTTCCTTGTCCGCTCCACAAAAATCTTATTATCGATCAAGACTGTTTCCAGTTCCTGCAACTTCGGTTTAATGTACTGGACAAATTCCCTGCATCGATCTTCAAATCCGACCGGAAGATCATAGAACAAACCGCCAATCCAAATGTAGTTGTACAGCAGGCGTGCACCCGAAGCCCATTCCAGTAACCGCAGTATATGCTCCCGATCGCGCATGAGCCAAAAAAAAGGTGTAAATGCGCCGATATCCATACCGTATGTTCCAATAGCAATAAAGTGAGAAGCAATCCTATTGAGTTCAGCGACTAGAACGCGCACATATTCTACGCGTTTTGGAATTTGATGCTCGATTCCCAGCATGCGTTCAACGCCCATAGCATAAGCATGTTCGCTGTTCATGGAAGCGACATAATCCAGGCGATCCACAAATGGAATAATCTGATTATACGGAAGATTTTCAGCGTGCTTTTCAAAGCAGCGGTGAAGATATCCAATATGGGGAACCACCTCTTTAACAATTTCACCGTCCAACAATACCTCGAGCCGTAAAACACCGTGCGTAGAGGGATGCTGCGGCCCAAGGTTGATAATCATCTCTTCTGATCGCAAATTCGCCGCATCAAATTTGTTTGGAACGGATCGATTAAGATTCCCTGGTTTGGATTTATATTGTACCCCGTCGGTCGGCATCTGTTAATACTTTACTTCAATGTCTCTGTAATATTCTTGATGCGTATAATCCTTACGTAATGGGTGGCCTTCCCAATCTGCCGGCATCAAAATTCTTCTAAGGTCTGGATGGTTGAGGAAATGGATTCCGAACAAATCAAAAATCTCCCGTTCTTGCCAGTCCGCCGTCTTCCACACGGCACTTACGGATTCAAGTACGGGTTTCTCACGTGGTACAACGATCTTAATCATCAAATGGTGATCAAATGGAATGGAGTACAGGTTGTAAACAACCTCCATTGTTCCTGCTTGTGGCCCGTTGTCTACACCTGTGATACAGGAAAGCATATCAAAATACAATGATGAATTTTGTAGCAGTGCGTTGGCAACGGGAATAATATCTGCCGATGCGAGTTTTATTGCTTTTGGCGTAGCATTCTCATCAACAGTTGGTTCTGCACTACTGCAACAATCTTTAACGATCGAAAATACATGTTCAAACGACGCCATCGGAATTCTCTTTCTGCATAATTTTCTCGATCGCGCCAGGTGCCATCAGACTTTCGCCTCTAATTTTTTCCTGAAGTTTCAAAAATCCCCCAATTAATGCTTCAGGCCTCGGCGGACAACCAGGTACATAAACATCCACTGGAATAATCCGATCCACGCCCTTTACAACATGGTATCCGTGCTGCCAATAAGGACCTCCGCAATTGGCGCAAGAGCCCATTGAAATAACATAGCGCGGCTCAGCCATCTGCTCATAAAGACGCTTAATTCGATCGGCCATTTTGAAAGTGACGGTGCCTGCCACGATCATCACATCGGCTTGACGCGGACTAGCCCGTGGTGCCATGCCGAATCGGTCCATATCGTATACGGTCGTTCCCGTGCTCATAAATTCAATAGCACAGCAAGCCAAGCCAAAAGTCATGGGAAACATGGAAGATAGCCTCGCCCAGTTCAGCAGATCATCAAGCCGTGTCACGATCACTCCTCCACTCTCAAAACGTTGATCCAATAACCCCATTGTCTTACTTTACTTGCGAAGATGTTTTGCGACCAATGTTGTATTTTTCGTTTACCATCTTGTACATGGCATTTGGCACGCTGGACGTAAACGGCGTTGGTGTTGGATCGGGCCTTTCCCAATCCAGATAGCCATTCAACCAGGCATAGGCGAGGCCCAGTGCTAAAATGCCGACGAATAACATCATCTCTACAAAGGAATACCAACCCCAAGTTCCATTCGTTTCGGCTATTAACGCCTTGTCAGCAAAAACTGTTGACCATGGAAAAAGTAGAACGATCTCTACCTCAAATAATAAAAAAATTAAGGCCACGATATAGAAGCGCATGTTAAATTGTACCCATGCGGTACTAATAGGCTCCTCACCGCTTTCATAGGTTGATAGTTTTTCAGGATTCGGTCGGTCGGTCTAATTAATTTAGACACCAACAGTGTGACAAGAATAAAAACGATTCCTGCAATTATGAATAGTAACACCTCTCCGAAGGCTGATAGATACGCGTCCTCTTTCATGAAGATCAAAGATAAGCATGCAATCCTATTTCACACCATCATCGTTAATGCTAAAGGTTTGAAGCATTAAATGTATCGCCTTGAGATACATCGCCCGTCTCGAATCCTTTTCTGAACCAACGCACTCTCTGTGCGGATGAGCCGTGTGTAAACGAATCGGGGGTGACCTGGCCCTGCATTTGCATTTGCAACCGATCATCGCCAATGGCGGACGCGGCGTTCAGGGCTTCATCAATATCGCCAGGTTCCAAAATTTGACTCATACTGTTGGCATGATTTGCCCAGACTCCGGCTAAAAAATCAGCCTGCAGCTCCAAGCGAACAGAAAGTTTGTTATACGCCTCTTCGCCAAGATTCTCGCGCGAAGCATGAACCTTTTCAATTATTCCCATCAGATGTTGTACGTGATGTCCCACTTCATGGGCAATAACATAAGCCTGAGCAAAATCACCTGGGGCATCAAAACGGTTTTTTAAGTCTTCATAGAAACTCAAATCGATGTATACTTTTTCGTCTTCGCTGCAATAAAATGGTCCGGTAGCAGCAGATGCGGTACCGCAGGCAGACTGGACGCCACCGCTGAACATGACGAGGGTCGGTTCACGGTAGTTATCAATAAGATTGCCCCACACGTCCTCCGTATCGGCAAGCACCACGCGCACAAACTGGGCTAGCTCTTCCTCTTCCGCGGAAGGTTGCCAGTCAACACTTTCTGTCGACGGAACTGAACTTGTCTGTGTCTGGATTTCCTGGAGAAGACTCAACGGGTTCTTACCTGTTATAAAGCTTAACACCAGGATTATGGCTATCGTACCCAGGCCTCCTTTGAACGCCATTCCCCCGGCACGACGACGCCCGCGTTGATCATCTACGTTCGAACTTTGTCTCCTTCCTCTCCATTGCATAAATTCATTTTTTAAGATTGTAAAAGGAAAGTACGAAGGCCAACTGTTCGAAGCAATTAAAAGCTGTAAATCAGGAGCAAGAATTATTATTGTCTTTGATTACTTCGCTGGATTGATACTATTTGAGCGCAATTCTTAGCACTACCTTCAAACTAATTCTTTGACACACCAGGTTCACGGTTCAGAAATTCTTCATACAGTTGAGTTTGTCGACTAACCATTGGCACATTCCAACCATTTATAAAAACGTACTTGATCATTGTTTTGGTCTCGAAAGGATCCCCATCACTAACAAAAAGTGTAGCATTCTTGCCTACTTCGATTGATCCCAATTTATCCGATACGCCAAATATTTCTGCAGGAACGATGGTAACCGATCGCAGGGCTTCTTCTTTACCCAACCCATACGCTGCCGCGAAAGCGGCATGGTATGGGAGATTCCGAACATTTGCTGCGTCCTTTGTTCGCAATGCCACTTTTACGCCTGCTTTCTTCAAAAGCCCGGGATTAGCATAGGCTTTGTCGTAGCGATCATAATCGCGGCCAGGAAGCGCCATCACCGGGCCAACAACTACTGGAATGTCTGCCTTTTCAATATCCGCTGCCACGCGCCAACCTTCGGCGACGCCTGTTAAGATTACCTTCTTCACTTTCCTTTCGACGATCCATCGCAGTGCGGCTTGAATATCCACGCCGGCATTGACCTCGATCATGAGACTTCTTTCCCCCCGAATGACCGGCAGCATGGCTTCCATTTCCGGATAGTACTTCACCCCATGGGACTTTGTTGCTGAATCGAGCTGATGATATTGGACGGCAAGATCCCATACATCGTTAAGCTTATGCATAGCTTTCTCATAGGCCTTCTTGATATCCTCTTCAGTCCTGCGGTCCTCCAATCCCTCGCGTCCGGCTTTCGGAAAATTCAGTATCAAGCCTTCAAAACCACCAAACATTTGATCTGGCGTGTAGCCAAATAAATTGATAAGCGCCGCGGTGCCTGGCATAACGGCGCCTTCGGGCGCCGCAAGCACTGTAGTGACGCCACTAACGCGCGTGACCGGAATTAATACTGAATTTGGATTCACTGCGGTAAGTGCCTTCATCTGCGGAATAATATCACCTACCTCATTGAAATCTTTCGTTCGTGAATCAGACCCGACTTCGGTCAAGCCAAGATGTGTTCCGCTGTCGATCATCCCAGGAAAAATCCACTGACCTTTGCATTCAATCACCTCCGCCCCGGCAGGAATCGATACGCCAGCCCCCACGCTCATGATCTTACCATCGCTAATGACAACTGTACCATTTTGAATTACACCGTTGGTTACCGTCACGACGGTAGCGTTTGTTAATGCGAACGTCCCGTATCTACCTTTAGGAGATTGAGCATCCGCCTCTACTGCAAATGCAGAAACAAAGGCTGCAATGACCACAGTGCTGAACAGTACCTTATTCACCATGAATACTATCTATTTAGTTTCGAAAACTTCCGCTAAATTTATCAGAGCATCCTGCATACAACTGTCATCATGATGGCCATCAGATTCATGATACGAAAAATCAATTGGCAAGCTTGGGTCTACATAAATACGCATATCGTCAGGATCTTTCTCTCGATCAAAACGGATAATACCATCGACAAGGGTCATCACCGGAATTGCATACGACGAAAGCGGATGTCCCTTAAAAATTACGATATCAGCCTCCTTGCCAACTTCAATTGAACCAACTCTGTCTTCAATACCCAACTGCCTGGCCGGATTAATTGTGATCAGTGCTAACGCCTCATCATCAGACAAATCACCATATTTTTGTGTCTTTGCCGCTTCATGATAAAGATGTCTCATCAGCTCAGCACCATCTGAATGGATGGAAGTTGTCACGCCATTCTTCGTTAGGATGGCAGCATTGTAGGCGGTAGAATAATATACCTCAAACTTATAGGCCCACCGATCCGCAAATACAGACGCCATGGCACCAAATTTGGCCAGTTCCGGCGCGACTTTAAAGCCTTCATTTACATGCTGAAAAACCAATTTTTTTATGCCATAGTCCGCGCAAACTTTCAGCAACATGTAGATTTCGTCTGCGCGATAACTGTGACAATGAATTATTATATTTCCTTTGAGTACCGCTGCCAGGGTTTCGAGTCGCGCATTGTACGCTGGCGGTCCACCTCGAAAACCCTTTCGGTCTTTCATTTCATTATAATTTGCCCATGCTTCATCGTATTCTTTTGCCAGTGAAAACGTTTCTCGTATCACAAACTCGACACCCATTCGTGTCCTGGGCACAATATTGTTCCAGGTTCCATGTATCCGGGTTGGATTCTCTCCGAGCGCAAATTTTATTGTCCGTGGCGCGCCAACCATCCGCAACGCATCAGGGTCCGTTACACCATACCGAAGCTTAATAGTTTCACATTGCCCACCAATAGCATTCGCAGATCCGTGCATCGCATGGATGGTTGTTACGCCACCGCCCAGGGCGCGATACAATGCTATCTGAAACGGATTTAGTACGTCACCTGTAAATACCTCAGCAGTCACCGGGCTAGTGGCCTCGTTAAGTGCATCGATGCCTACATGAGAATGTGAGTCAACTATCCCCGGCATCACGTACATACCTGTTGCATCAACAATGCTGATTCCTTGTGGTGCAGGAAGGTTCTTTCCGATGCTGACGATCTTTCCATCCTTTACCAAGATATCGTTCCCGGCAAGGGTGCCGGCCGTGACGGTCAGGACAGTGCCCCCTCGTATCAATATGCTACCGCGTGCTACCTGACCCAGCGCCAGATGTGAAACAACCAGCAATGCTAAACTGCCAAAAACCTGCGTCATTTTCGAATCTTTTAATAATATAACGTCTACATTATGAATGCAATACCTGCCCAAATCCTGAAAAAAATAGGCCTTGGAATTTTCTGCTTTTATTTGGGTTTATCTGCTTTGGTCTTATCAATCATTTTGGCTTCAATTTCGTACATCACACCTTCTACAAACACATAACGGACCTTTGCTTTCTCTTCAAAATAGGCCATATCGCTAATTACCAGGTTCGCAATCTTGCCATTATCAATTGTTCCCAATCGATCTGATAGACCCAGCATTTGAGCAGGGACTACCGTTAGCGCGGCAAGCGCCTGATCCTCCTTAAGACCTGCCTTAATCATTCTGCAAAGATTTTTATGAACATCATTTGATTTTGCGGTCAGCGTCGAGAAGCCAAATGGGATACCCGCCGACTGAAATGCAAATGCCTGCCCTTCATACAGTGCCATGAAATCGGACTTGCGCCTTTCAAGCGCTGCTCTCTCGACATCTCCAAGTAATCCATCTTTTTCATCATTTTGCCTTTCATTGCCCGATTCCAGCGCGACATCGGGCAAGGCAAGGCTAAGGAATACTCTTGCGCCGGAAGATTTCACTTTTGCGATGACATCCCAGCCTTCCTTAACTTCCGCGAGAATCAATGGAAATCCCAAATCAGAATGTAATGCCAGTACCCGATGGCAATCCAATACTTTCTCAGACTTGAATACGACGGGCATTCGTTTCTCGATCACAGGATAGAATGCCTCCAGCACACTATTGGACGGTGGCCTTTCTATGCCGGATCTGTTGGCGGCATAAACGGATTCGTACGATCTTGCATAGGCTGCTTGCTTATAAAGTTCCCTCCATTTCGCAATAACGCCCAATATTGTACTTGGGTAAACCTGATCCGCAGTGGCCAATTCTGAATACAGAGAATATCGTGGAGCAAGTACCCCATCATCTTTACCGATTCCCCCCAAAGATACAATGGCACCATATCCCGGAAACATCCCTCCGTACGGCACGATGTGTGCGGTGGTAAAGCCCACGGCGCGCAATGATTCTCCGCGCTTATCCCCTCCTTTGAGATAATCACGCACATCATGCTGAGGGGTTATCCCAGCCCGATCTGCGAGAGGATTCCCGGGATCTTTTATCCTTTCCTTGGAAGGTGAATCGTTAGCTTTTTCCAGACCTGCCCTGGAGAGGCCGTCGATAAAACCGGCGTATGCGTACATACTGTCTGCTCGCAGTTCAATTGCATCGAGTGGTATTCTTATATCATTGCCAACAGCCACGATCAAACCATTCCTGATGACGATTGTTCCCGTGGCTATCCTGCGACCAGGGCCTTGCGTAATGTTCACGTGCGTAATCGCATATGTTCTGGATACCGGATTAAGCGTCCTTTCAAGCTGCGCATGAACAGAAGCAGGCAGAACAAGGCTCTGCAAGAAGACAGCGGTTCTAAATACGTACTTAAGGCAGGTTTTTCTCATTTAGAATTCGCCCGGAAAATCGAGAGTATCAAGATAGAAATGTTTTCTCCGGACTTTTGGATGGAATACACAGGTGGCTTTAATTAATTATCTTAGGGTAAGGATTATGCTAAGAGGTTTTAAAATGACTGGTTGCTACGGTACCCGGATGGCCAATTCGAAAATATCAAGGTTGTTTTAACCTTAAGTGGCAAGAATATCGGGTAGTGCGTTAACCAACACGTTTGGCCTTGTACCCCTCACGCTGCAACAGCAACACAATCTTATCTCTGTGATCGCCCTGAATGATCACCTCACCCGATTTCACCGAACCCCCTACGCCACACTTAGATTTCAGTAATTTGCCCAGTTGCTCCAAATCACTAGTTGTACCTACAAAACCGGTTACAAGCGTTACCTGCTTACCAGCTCTCATACTTTTGTCAAGTAACACTTTGAGGTTTTGTTGCTTTCGTGACAGGGTTTCAGATTCTTCTTTTTGCTGATAGGCAAATTGAAAATCAGATTCTGTTGAGTAAACAACGCCATCGCGTTTTTTCCAGTCGTTATTTTTTGCCATTGCGTTACAAAACTAATATGAGTACCACTACAAACAACAGAATTACGAAACTAACTACTCCAAAATTAAAACCTTGTTCAACATTTTTTCGAAAGAAAATGCCCAGGGAAGAAATAAGCAATAACGTAGCCGGCGCAAATATGAAATTACCGTAAATTGATTTTCTTATGAACACCTCCTGTTGCGGTACCCTGGCCATTATCGGTATGTTAAGAAAAAAGGAGGAATAGACGTCTAGAGATTGGCCTGCCTGGAAAAATTCATTTACTTCATAGGGCAAGTCTATTTGGCGGCCGTGATCAGTTTCAATAACCCACCATGCAGTTGAAGAGTTTCTTGCATAAGTCCTTCTGATCATTGCTTGCTCAATTTTCTCATTGCCAATTCGTCTCGGCCACACATAATCAATCAGCAAACAAACAGCGACTAGAAAGCAAAATAAAATAGCCTTTTGTGCCACAGGAAGATAGCGGGCCATAAGTTCGAGGGCATTTTCGCGCTCGCTTTTACGATTAGTTTTGTTCCTGGTCGGCCGGTAAGCAGGATGGCGATGTCGTGGACTCGCTTTGTCCTGTGTTAATGCAATGAATGGATTCTGCAGGCGATGATCATATCCCTCCTTTTTGCCAGGGTCACCCAGCACGTCGTAGGCTTCATTGATTTGCTTAAAGATATTCTCTGCCCCCGGATCCGGATTTTTATCCGGATGATACGCAACCGCAAGCTTTCGATAAGCGCGTTTAATCTCTTCAGCAGTGGCTGAATGACTTACCCCCAAGATCCGGTAATAATCCATCTAGAAAAAGCAAACAGAAAAGCCCAGCATTATACCAGGCTTTGAAGACTTGCGTTTTACGAAACTCTATTTTCTATGTTTGGTCACATACGTAAGAACAGGTCGCCGAGAGTGGCTTACCACATCTTCGGCAATACTGCCCGCAAGCACGTGCGCAAAACCGGTACGACCGTGCGTCGACATGGCAACAAGATCCGCATTAATGCTGTCGGCAAAGTAAATGATCCCTTCCTCCTCGCTGATATCATTAAATACATTGATCGTGAAATTCTTCAATTGGAGTTTTTTCGCAAAATCCTCCATATATTTTTTAACAATCACATCGCGCTGAAAATTACCCGGTGTATTAATACGCACAAGATGTATCGTCGAATCATAAAGCTTTTGTGTAGTCCGCACTATTCTCGAAAATACTTCTTCCTGCTTGTCCATAGAGGTTGCATAAACGATGTCCTTAAAGTCTATACTGGCAGGTTTGCTATGCAAAGTAAGGACGGGGCAATGGGCTGTACGCACTACTTTTTCGGTGTTGGAGCCAATGATCATCTGCTGGAGGTCTGATCTTCCAGACGTTCCCATTACCACTAAATCAACTTTTTTTTCTGTGATAATAGCATTCATGCCATGATAGGGAGAACCAACACGAAGCAACTGCTTCACTTTTACCCCCTCAAGTTTTGGATCATCCACCAACTTGGCCATTTGCTTCTTGGCTTTTTCGATGAGCCTCATGGTAAAAAGTTTTTCCTCCCAACCACTATCCGCCCTGACCTGACCTTCGATATTCAAGGAATTACCCACGGCTTCTTCAATAACGTGCAGCAGCGAAAGTTCGGCGCCTGCTTTTCTGGCGATGCCAGCAGCAACTTCTGTGGCAATCATCGCGGGCTTAGAAAAATCGGTAGGAACAAGTATTTTTTTCATAATTTAAAGAGATTGATTTAAAAGTCGATTACCAAAGCGGTTCCAATAACATTTACTTTTCAATCTTCTAAATTAGAACAAATCTCCAACATTCATATACTCTTCTGACCGTTTTAGGCTCAATTCGACTAACTTTTCAGCACGCAGAAAGTACCTGGCGTTTGCATTTCGATAGCCGAAACGTGTTGTGGCCGTTTGGTTGGCTATCACATATCCTGCCATCGATTATTCGTTCTATTTCAGCTATGGATGGAGTCGAGAAATATCATCAACCCGATCGCAGCGCTAGCTTGCCCCGATCTGTAAAAAACCACGCATTCTACCGAAATATCCAACTTGTCGATAATTTCGTGTGTGAAGGGATAAAAAAGAGATAAATTATACAAATGAAAACTTGTTGCACAGCTTGCAGCCCTACTTTTGCATATGCCTGACGCCCACGATCATAATCACCATCATCACATCGTTGATTTTAAACATATCAACCGGTTGTTTATTATCGGTATAGTTTTGAACTTCGTTTTCGTACTCGTCGAATTTGGTGCTGGCTTTCTTTCAAATTCGCTTGCACTGATTTCCGATGCAGGGCATAACCTGAGTGATGTAGCTTCGCTCGCACTAGCTTTGGGCGCGCTTAAATTGTTAACCTTCAAAGCCAATGAAAAATACACGTACGGGCTATCGCAAGGCATCAATTCTAATTTCACTGCTGAACGCTGTTATTTTGTTGATTGCCGTCGGTGGTATTGGTTACGAATCCATATACCGATTCATATCGCCACAACCTGTTAGAAGCGAGGTTATTATTTGGGTTGCCGCCATAGGCATAATTATTAATTCACTTTCGGCACTGCTGTTCTTTCGCAATAAAGACGAAGATCTAAACATAAAAGGTGCCTACCTGCATCTCGTTGTAGATGCATTAGTCTCCGTTGGCGTAGTAGCGTCAGGGGTAATCATTTCCTACACGGCCTGGTTTTGGATTGATCCGTTGATCAGTTTCATCATTATGATCATTATCGTATTGAGCATGTGGAGTCTATTGCGCGACAGCCTATCACTGTCGTTGGACGCTGTGCCCAAAAACATCGAAATTGATGCCGTACGCGAAGCTGCGATGAAATTACCCGAAGTAAAAGACATTCACCACATCCATGTATGGGCTATCAGCACGGCAGAAAATGCGCTGACAGCTCACCTCCTTCTAAACGAACCTATATCTCACGCGGCGGTAGCAAAATTAATAACCAAGTTCAAACAGGAACTCAAACTCCTGGGTATTCAGCACGCCACGCTGGAGACGGAAATTGGGGTATGCAGCGATGACCAATGCGCATAGCGGATGGTAATGCCATGTTTAGATACCGTCCCTGTTTAGCCTAAGACTATTTACGGTATGGGTTAGCGACGAATCTCCATCCTGCTATAGAAACAATCAATGTGGTGATAAAAAAAAGTCTCCAAAAGTACGCAGGCTCTTTGAAAATCAATATCCAATGATGACCGTTCCAGCAGCACCAATCCCCGTCCATATTGCGTAGGCAGTTCCGATTGGGATGGTGAGGGTCAAATTACTTGCACCTCTGGGAAGCGGTGCGCAAAATTCAATCGGATAATAGCCATGAGTCAAGAAATCAAACCAAAAAAATTCAATCCTTAAAACAAGCGCTTAATCTATGCCTAAGCTCATACAAAGTGTTTCGTTTTTGTATAACACGACGATGATAATATCCATTTCTTCACAATCCGACAGCCTCAAACATGAATAGTTGTGATGATCTTTTCTAACTTTGCCCAAAATATCCGGAGGCTTGCATTTTTACCTGGTATGCATGAGATCAGCACAAATAAGAGCCTCTTTTCTTATCACCTTAATTTTATAATTATGCAGATTACAAAAGACAAAGTGGCAGGCATTCATTACACGCTGCGAGACAAAGAGGGAACCATTTTAGACACGAGCGATGGAAGCGATCCATTGTACTATTTACACGGTGCAGGGAACCTGATCATAGGTATGGAAGAAGGGCTGGAGGGGAAAGCAAAAGGTGATAAATTTCAATTGAAGATTTCACCGTCAAAAGGATATGGTGAAAGAGATCCGGCGATGACGCAAAAGGTTCCACGCAGTGCCTTCGGTGATCAAGAAGTAAAAAAAGGGATGAAGTTTTCTACTGACAAAGGCGACGTGGTGACGATAACAGAGATAGGCTTAGAGTCCATCACCGTTGACGCTAACCATCCACTGGCCGGCGTTGAATTAGACTTTGCGGTGGAGATAATCGAGGTGCGAAATGCGACAGACGATGAGTTAACGCACGGTCACGTACACGGCCCGGGTGGGCATCATCACTAAAAATGATCAAAAAAAAGGCTATTAATAGCCTTTTTTTGTGGCGTAAGAAAATGACGTTTTGGAACCTCCAACGCTTCAGTTGCACTTGGTCCCATGCGGTTCAGATCCTTGATCGGCTATAGACGAAGACTCTTTTCAGAAGTCCGGGCAAGGAATTATTAGCTTATCGGCGGGTGGCTTCCGTGGATTCCGCATGGGCCATGTGTATACCAGACTAAACTCGTGTGCCCCACCACTGCCGGGACCGAGTTTCGAAATAGTATAGTCAAAACTGTATCCAATGTTGATCGCATCTTTTGCACCAAGTTGGGTAAACCCTATTAAAAAAACGATCGACTCATTGTTTACAAACTTGTCTAGGTTTTTAAATGGTACGCCCCGGTACCAAGCACCCAACACGATCGGTTCAGCTGTAAAATACAATCCAATATCCATCTGATCAAATTTGCCTTGATGACGGTACTGAATTGCCGGGGCAATACTTCGTTCAGATTTTCGCGAATACACGCCACTGCCCACAATACCCGGCTTGAGGTAAAACTTAAACCCTCCATGGATAGAATATTTCCGCGGTAAAGGACTTTGCTCGTCAATAATGCTTTGATTGGGCTCGGTTAAGTGCCAGGCAGAAACCCCAAGCCAGGCAGTGCGCGTAAACAACACACCACCAAAAGAAATATCAACAAATGTCTTGCTGAAATTTGTCCGAAATGTCTCTGCTGTCGGTTGATCTAAAAACTGCCCGGTGGAGGGATCGAATTGATCACCAAAAGTTAGTTTGTCAAAATTCACATCCCGGTTGAATAGCGCAACCTGAACGCCAGGGCGAAACCCAAGATTTTCATTGATTTTTAATTCATAGGCATACTGCAATCCAACGCTAAGTGATCGCAATCCGGCCAGTCCCTCACGGTCGCGATTGAGAATAATTCCCACGGCGCTGTTTTTATCCTCAATAAAATAATCAAAATACGCCGACATCGTGGTAAAGTTCGCATCGATTGCAGGCCATTGATTTCGGTAATTTATGCCTGCACGTGCCTGTCCGGTGGATCCGGCCATAGCGGGGTTGAGATACAACGGCGCCGCGTAAAATTGCGAAAATTGTGGGTCCTGAGCAGTTACCGCACCCTCAAATCCCAGCATTAACACACAAAAAAGCAGGGGTGTCCTGTACATCAACTTCTTCATTATAGTTTACGCAATCAAGGCAAATTAAAGGTATATCGGAAATTTATGAAATAGTTTGTCTGTTATAACACTTTATGCATTAATCGCTGTTTATACATTTGTTAGCACACTTCTCGCACACGCCGAAAAAAATATGGGAAATGCTAACAGTATTGTATGAATAACTATTAACGACAATTTTATGCAAATTGTATACTTTAGTTGAACTTGGGCGTTTTACATTTGGTCTGGTATGCCTTTGAAAGTAAGTTGAGGAGTGATCAAACTATGAAGATACTAAACACTAAATTATTACGATCCGTTCTTTTTGTACTGCTGCCCTTTGGTGCGATGGCCCAAGGGTATTCTGGCTATAACTGGTATTTTGGTAATAGTTCGCAAGGCATAAGGTTCAGTCGCTCAGATAATTCTGCATCCCTTGTCACGAATCAGGCAATCCCTTTTGGTACCGGAGGCAGCGCCGTTGCAAGTGACCAGGTCAATGGAAATCTTCTTTTTTACACCGATGGCAGCAATATTTATGATGTGTCCGGCACAGTGATGCCCTTCGGAATGGGCCTTGGGGCCAATACTTCGGGCAATCAACCCGTCGCTATTGCAAAAGTGCCCGGCCAGGTCGGTCAATACTACGTTTTTACCAACAACGCAAATTTCACGGCCGGTGGATCGATTTCGTTCCGCATTGTTGACATGGCCCTTTTTGGCAACGCTGTTTTTCCGACGCCGGCATTGGGTGACGCCACGACTCCTGGCAATACTGCTGTTGCGGGCCTTACTGGACGATCGGAGGCGATGATTACTATTCCCCACGCCAATGGAGATGACTTTTGGCTTATTACACATGCGAATGGCGCAGCCGATTACGCCGTAACACTGTTTACACCTACCGGGCCAACCGCTACAACCGTATTTTCCGGGCTCGGACTTATCGAAGTCGCGGCCAATTTTTCCTACCACGAGGCTTCCGGAAGAATTGCTGTTTCTCCGCAGGAAGCTATTCGGGATATCGAGGTGTTGAGCTTCGATCCTGCAACCGGCGCGTTAGGGTTTCAGCAACGTGTACTGAACTCAGGTGTATTGAGCACAATCAATCAATCAATTTATGATACGGAATGGAGCAGCAACGGACGATATCTCTATCTATCGCGGCATGGACAAGCTGGCATACAGGCCGATGTACTCCAATTTGATCTCTCGAACCCCCTCATATCCTTAGCTTCCGTACTCCCGCAACCCAACACAATCTTTAGAAGCTACGGTTTGCAGATGGCGCCGGACAGTGCGATATATCACTTGTACCAGGCTTCGTCCGGGGGACCATTTTTATTGGGAAAACTTACGGATACAGATTCCGTTGCAAGCAGCGTTATTTATACACCACAAGCATTTGGCGGGAATCAAAATTTCGCCGGCACTCAATTTCCCTCATTTGCCCCGAGCGATACTGTGGACATTATGGTTTCCTTTATCGCCAATGGACTATGTGCCAATGCGCCAACGGCATTCTTTCCTACAGTCTTGCCAGGTGCAGATAGTCTGCGGTGGAATTTTGGAGATGGTTCGGGTGCAATTGATTGGAGCCCCGTATATACCTATACTGCAGGGGGCACGTATAACGTCACGGTTACCGCATTCTTGAACGGGCAAACCGCCACCGCGTCGCAGCCTGTTACAATCAATGATTTCGATACCGAAATAAATCTCGTTCAGGATACCACTGCGTGCAGCTGTGAATTGCCATTCCCTAAAGCGCCGAACCCTCCGCCACAATGTGGACAGTTTAGCGTTACCGCAACGGTAAATGGAAGCGGGAGCCCCTCGCTGCAGTGGTATGGCCCCGGAGGGCTAATTGCAGGCGCGACAACAGAAACGCTTCAGCCCGATTCTGCCGGATACTACTACCTGGTGGCTACGGTCGCCGGTTGTTCGACGTATGCTGGTGTAAATATCAAAGAGTATAGCGTCCAGGATCAGCGAGCAAACATCTGGTATTTTGGTAACAATGCAGGGTTGGATTTCAATCCGCTACCCGATGATCCCGTCGCTGCAATTTCAAATCCTGTCATGAATGCCCCTGAAGGAACCTCCACCATTAGTGACCGCAACGGGCAGGTTATTTTTTTTACTGACGGTGACAAAGTGTGGAACAGAACAAACGTGGAGATTGCGACCGGAATAGGAGGCGAACCTGGTTCATCGCAATCGGCGATTATTATCCCCGTTCCCGGAGATGAAACACTGTATTATATTTTTACCACGCAGGAGGTACAGGGCACGAACACTTATGAAGTGCGCTATTCTCTTTTCGATTTGAAGTTAAATGGTGGTACGGGAGGAATCGTGGAACAGAATGTACTGCTCTTTGCCCGAAGCACAGAAAGGATAACCGGCAACGCGAATTGGCTCATCGTACATGAGTATGGAAATAATTCGTTCCGGGCTTATCGGATTTCCAATCTCGGTATTGGCACACCGGTAATCTCAGCCATTGGTTCCGATCACGCCATAACATCGGCGGAGAATGGACAAGGGTATATGAAGCTTGGCCCTCAAAACAGACTTGCAGTAGCACTTTCAACCCCTGGGACATCCAATGTTGTCGAGGTCTTCGATTTCGTGGATTCCACCGGGATGGTCGTGAACTTTAGAACCGCCGATCTGAATAATCCCAATGGTCAGGTGTACGGTGTTGAGTTTTCGCCGGGAGGCAATAAGCTATTTGCGACGCTTAAAGGCGCAACATCGCAAATTGTTGAATTTGCATTTGATTCACTGGCTATTCCATATCTCAAGAAACCGCCTATCGCCCCCGTTTCAGAGGAACTTGGTGCTATCCAGATAGGTCCTGACGGCCAACTTTATGTGGCAGTAAACGGACAGCCATTCTTAGGTACCATTCAAGCCATTGAAGACACAACTCAAATATCTTCCTTCCTGCTCAATGGGTTTGGATTACTGGGTGGAACCAATAGCAATCTGGGATTACCAAACTTTATTCAGAACCTGGCTGATCCCATACAAGGACCGGGAATCTCCATCGCAGGTGCATGCGTTCAGGATTCCGTTCAGTTTCAAGGGACGCCAACGGATCCTATAGATATTTTTTTCTGGCAGGTTAGGTTGGGTGGCTCGGTAATAACGACTTCAGCTGATCAAGCTTTTGCTTTCCTGTTCAATACACCTGGGCTTTATGATGTGTCGTTACGACTAACCAATCGTTGCGGATTGGACACGACACTTGTGCAGCAACATCTGATCAATGGAATACCCCCGGATCCTACTACCGCCGTCGTCCTGTGTACAGGATCTGAAATCCTCGATGCCAACCCCTCTAATCTTCCAGGACTATCCTACAACTGGTCAACCGGGGATACCACAAGAAACATTACCGTCAACAGGCAGGCTATTTACACGGTGATCGTAACAAACGCCGGAGGTTGTACGGTGACCGGCGATATTCTGGCAGCGGATAACAGACCCAGGGTTGACCTGGGATCAGATCTGTCTATTTGCCAAAATACGCCTATTGCGCCGCTCAATGCTCAGAATCCAGGTGCGACCTATGCATGGACAATCAACGGCATTCCTTCGGGAAATACGCAGACGCAGAGTGTGGATACTTCAGTGCCAAGCCCTCCAATTTTTGAATATGCGGTAACTATTACTGACCCCATAACGACTTGCTTTTTTAAAGACTCTGTCTTGTTTACCATCAACCCATCCCCAGTCATCACGCCCCCCGTCGTAACCAATCCGACGACCTGCGCGGCAGCTGACGGTACGATTAATCTGAGTATTACAGGACCAGCAAATACATTATTTTCATACTTTATCACCGGTCCATCGACCTCCGTATCTGATATCAACCGGGGTATTGGCGCAATTCCGCCCGCAACCGGCTTAGATGCTGGAACATACGGCATCACAGTCGCTGATCAGGTATCCGGGTGCGCTACGATTACAACTGCGACACTTAACGACAATGTCTTTACAGTATCCGGCGTCCCGAACGCAACGTGTGACCCCATTGGGATCACTGTAACCACAGCGCCTGCACAAGGTGCATTGACCTATCGTGTTATCAATAATATAACGTCGTCGGTGGTAGAATCTGGCGGTAGGCCCGCTGCCCCCTTCAACACAGATGCGGCAGGTCTCACCAGCAACAGCGATTACATAGTAGAAGTGACCGCCTTAGGGTGCACAACGTCTTCGCTACCTATTACCATTAATCAGGCCGCCACACTGCCTATCACCTTTGATCTCAATGATGTCTGTAATCAGAATGTCACGGCCATATCGGCAGGCGCAACGTCATTCGATTGGAGTATTTCTCAACCAGGAAGCACAAACCCACCTACTAATGCCGCAACTGTAAATGTCAACCCCGGCACGTGGCTACTCCGCGTTCGCGTCGATGATGGTGGAGGACCAAGTTGCCCAACGACGGATTCATTAACCGTAATAATCGAAGCTCCATTCTCACCTGACTTTACGCAGACTGATGCATGTGCTGATCAAGTGACTATCGACGCTACCCCAGCCACGGGGTCGTACCTTTATCGGTGGTTCAGAAATGGGGCACTGGATTTATCACTGGCAGGCCCCCAGATTACTGCTACCACCGTCAATGATGGTGAACCATATTTTGTAAGATTGGTGAGTACCGTCTCAGGTTGCCAACAGGATTCACCCACGAAAAATGTGGAAGTTGATGGTCTGCTTGAAGTAAGCCTATCGTCCACCAATGCATGCGAAGGATCTCCGTTCACGATAACTGCAGTACCGAATCGCGCTTCGACATTTCAATGGGCCTTTGATGGCTCCACGATCGCTGGTCAGTCTGCCTCAACGCTAATAGATCAACGAGAAGGAAATTATACAGTTACCGCTACTGCGTCCACATGTTCCTCCAGTGCAGACCTACTGATACTGTTGGCACCCGGGACCCCAGGCATGCTGATCGACGAGGCCTTAATTTGTCCTGATCCGGCCAATCCAGATCCCAACACCCGTGAAGTATTGCTCATACCCGGAGATTTTGCCGGCTATGACTGGTTCAAAGATGGCGTTCCATTAGGAATTACGACGCCGACGCTTGTTGCTGATGAGGCTGGTTTATTCTCGGTGAATCTGTTGAATTCTTTTGGGTGCTCCAGTTCCGATAAAACTAATGTCGCGATACAATGTGATCCGGTAATTGTTGGACCTAATGCATTCAGACCTACCAGTGCAGTCAAGGGTTCTGGTGGTGATTTCGTAAATCAATCCTTCAAGCTATTTACTTTCTTCATCGATGATACCGACTTTCAAATACTGATCTTCAATCGGTGGGGAGAAATGATATATCAGTCCAGCCAGCGGGATTTCCGCTGGAATGGTGGATACAATAATAACGCAGGCGAGTTAGCACCAACGGGGACCTATACCTATGTAGTGCGCTACAAAAGTTCGTACCGGCCTGAAAAAGGCATTCAAGAAAAACGAGGAGGAGTCGTGCTGCTTCGCTAGGCAGGCTTGGATCACGATTGGTTTCTACGAGACGATTGGCGTACATCGTACGAATGCACCTGAAATTTTTCCAGAACATATTTTGATGACCACCTAAAAAGTGTGTAATTCAATGCCTTAAAGAATTTGCTGATGAAAAAGTTATTAACCATTTACCTTGCGACGGGCATTTTGCTATTTGCCTCAGCCTTCCAGATCATAAAAACCTCATTGAGCATAACAGTTCGCGATGATGTAGGGAATACTGTTGCTAACGCTACCGTGCAACTTTTTGAAAAAGAGGAAGATTATACCCTGGAACAAAACGTAGTGGCAGAAGGTGTCACCGATGATAAAGGGTATTTGAAACTTAAGGAACTAAAGGCTATTTCATACTATGTAATTGTCCGAAAAGACGACATGGATAACGCTGGTGGTGGTGAAAGAACAGGAAAGCTCGAAGAAAAACGCATTAATAAGGTTACCATTATAATTCAATAGCACCTGGGGAATTTGATTAAGGCTGCCACTTCAGCATTGTTAATAAATCAATCCATTTGTCCCTAACACGGGGCGCCGAAATACTATGCGAATGTATGATGAAAAACGTATTTATTTTGGAAATATCCCAATAGTTCGGTAAGCTAAGTTGCCTAATGGAATCAATTTCCAGGTAATATTTCCGATGGCAGGATATAATTCAATCTTGCTTATAAAGCCTCACCGCAGGTTGGTATATTAATTTCAGAATGAAATAACAGAATCTAACATTATGAAAAACCTAAAAGGCAAAACGGCTGTAATTACGGGCGCGACCAGTGGGATCGGGCTCGAGCTCTCGCAGTTGCTGATTAAAGAAATGGTTACCGTATATCTGGTTGGGCGTAATTTTAAGAGGCTAAGGGAAATTATTCCTAATTCAAAGAACATGCCAACAGTAAACTATATTCAGGCTGACATTACAAAGGACGAGGACATTGATAAAATATTGAAAACAGTTGATCACGAGGCTAAGATTGACTTTTTGCTTCACGGAGCAGGTATTATTTCCGTCGGCCCCCTGAGTGAAAATCCAGTTGTGAATTTGGATCATCAATACAAGGTTAATGTACGCGCTCCTTATCTCATTACGCAAAAATTTCTACCGAAAGTAAAGAATGCCAAAGGAGAAATTATATTTCTTAACTCCACAGCAGGCCTTAACACATGGGAAGGTCAAAGCCAATATTCTGCGACAAAATATGCATTAAAAGCGATTGCGGATTGCCTCAGAAAAGAAAATAAAGAAGATAAAATCAAGGTTTTAAGTATTTTCTTGGGAGCAACAGCGACGCCCATGCAAGAAAAAGTGCAAAAACATAAGGGAAATAAGTACAATCCTGACACCTTTATGGCTACGCATCAAATCGCAGAAATAATTTTGCTGGAGCTAAAAAAATCAAAGACTACTATGATTACTGATATGACCATTAGATCTAATATCTAACCCAAAAAGTTGACAAAAAACCAAATAATAGCAATAATTCCAGCTGCCGGAAAAGCTTCACGATTAGGACAGTTGCCCTTTAGCAAAGAACTGTACCCAATAGGCTTTGATACTTTTGACGGTAGAAAGATCCCCAAACCTGTGGCCAGTTACTTGCTTGAAAATATGGCAGCAGCGGGGGTATCAGAATTTCATGTTGTGATAAGAAATGGAAAATGGGACATTCCCGCCTATTTTGGGAGTGGGAATAAATACAATTGCAATATCTCATATCATATTACTGATTACGAATATGGCGTTCCGTTCACCGTGAATCAGGTTTACCCATTGGCAAAGGACAAGATTGTTGTATTGGGCTTCCCTGACAACCTAATTAAGCCAAAGGATGCGTTTAAAGAGTTGATCAGCGAATTAACTAAGCGCAAAGACACCACTATAACCCTCGGGCTATTTCCTGCCACCAGACCAGAAAAATGTGATTTGGTTGATTATGACGAGACTAAAAAGGTGACTGAAATAAAGATTAAACCTTCAGTTGCTACAAAACTAAAATACGCCTGGGTTATCGCAGCATGGAAGCCGGAATTCTCAGCTTTTCTAAATCGTTATGTACTCAATAAGTTATCAACAAAGTCTAGAGATGAATTACTGGGCAGAGAATACCATTTGGGTGATGTAATTATTGCTGCAATAGCAGAAGGTTTCAACGTACAGAGCGTGATATTCAGCAACGGCGGGTTTATCGATATCGGGACTCCTGAGGATCTGGAAATTGCTAACTTATTCAACACCGATATTTGAAAACAGAAAAATAGAATCCCATTTATCCATTTCTTTACACCCCTTAAAACCAGCGTCACCGGCATGAAATTGATGTAGGTTTCTACTTTATCATGGGAAAAGCCGGGCGCATCCAACCAAAGGCCCATTCCTCCGCACGCTAGTAGACCAATTGAACAAAATGCCAGCCCATCAGTAAGCAGGCGGACAGTTTTAACAATGTGCCTGCCAGGAAGCCTAAGAAAGATCCAATTGCAGCCTTAAATGCGACAGAGGCATTCTTACTGGCGATAATTTCGCCAACAAACGCGCCGGTAAAAGGGCCTACAATCAAACCCAACGGCCCAAGCCAAAAACCCACAAATAATCCTAACGTACAACCCCAAATACCCAGCCTGCTGCCGCCAAACTTCTTGGTGCTGTATCCGGGAATCACAAAATCCAACACGGTTACTAAAACCGTCACACCTCCCCATAACAATAGGAATTCAGTGTTAAAGGGCGGTACTGAATTTAACTGCTGCATGAGCAACGCCACGAAGCACAATGGAGGGCCCGGCAATATGGGTAAGAAGCAACCTACTATGCCAACTACCATTAAAATTGCTCCTATGACGAATAAGACAGAAACGATCATGAATATCTTTTCAGTGAAAATACATAATATTGGACATGATAAAACTCAATGCAATACACCACATTGCAATCATATGCGCAAACTACGCAACGTCAAAAGAATTCTACACTAAAATACTCGGGTTTACTGCACTTGCAGAACACTATCGGAGTGAAAGAAAGTCATACAAACTTGATCTGGCGCTGGGCGATCGGTACTGCATTGAGTTATTTTCCTTTCCACGACCACCGAAACGTTTGTCCAGGCCAGAAGCATGTGGCCTTCGTCATCTTGCATTCGAAGTCGACGACCTGATGGCGACAACTGCATGGCTAAATCAAAATGGTGTAGCAACAGAGCCCATCCGGATTGATGAGTTCACCGGTAAACGTTTTACCTTTTGTGAAGATCCAGATCACCTTCCACTCGAATTCTATGAGCGATAGCAAAATTATCATTGGCCAATACATTCAACAATTTCCGATTGTCTTTCCTGAACTTAAGACTGAGTTTCCCTGGTCCATTACCGCACGTCTCAAACATATTCTCGCGTCACGGATACGATCTTTACCTACGGATTACAAAATCAGTGGCGATATAGCCATTCACAAAACTTCCCGAATAGAAGAGCATGTTATTCTAAAAGGGCCCATAATTATTTCTCCGGGATGCTTTGTCGGTGCACATGCGTATTTACGCGGTGGCCTTTTTATAGGTGATCAGGTAGTAATTGGACCTGGCTGCGAAGTAAAGTCAAGTATTATTATGCCGCATAGCGCTCTTGCTCATTTCAACTTTGTAGGGGACGCTATAATAGGGTCAATGGTCAACCTTGAAGCGGGAAGCGTTATCGCAAATCATTTTAATGAAAGAGACGACAAAATGATATACGTTATGGTAGGTGGGAAAAAAATTAGTACCAAGGCCATTAAGTTTGGTGCGCTCGTGGGGGATGAAACAAAAATTGGCGCCAATGCGGTCCTTTCTCCAGGAACAATACTAGTCGCCAAAAGCGTAGTGCCACGGTTGCAATTGATACAGCAGTGCTAGTCAACCATTCGCAAAAAATGTTAGTCGCGCACCCAGCCTTTTCCGGGAATATCGTTTCTGAATTTCTCAATGCCCATTCGATCTTGTAGCGTTACAAAAATGAGCTTGCCATTTAGTCCACCAAAAACAAGGTTACTGCATTTCTTGCCCTTTAATTGAACCTCACGGATGACACTTCCTGTAGTATCCAATACCACTATTGTACCTTTGCCATGACGCGTCACATATAGGTTTCCCTCCCGATCACACTTCATGCCATCAAATCCAAAATCATCAAATTGCGCAAACAGTCTCTTATTAGATATATCCCCTTTTGCATCAACGTCAAAGGACCAGATCTTGCGTTGCACACTTTCGTTTACGTAAAGCGTCTTTTCGTCAGGGCTTAATTCAATACCATTGGTGGTCCCCATCCGATCCGCCAGTAAAATCGCTTTTCCTCCCTTGTCGATACGCCAAAGCTTACCTGTACTTTCTGCCCAACTTGGGTCGGACGCAAAGAGTTGATCCTTTTTGTTAATACAAAGATCATTTGGCTGATTAAAAGCGTCGTTGTGTACATACACCTTTACCTTCTTTGTTTGCATATCAACGCTTAGCACATTATGACCCGTGTAATCCGCCAGGTACATATTATTTTTGCTGTCAAATTGAATGCTGTTCGCCGTACTCCCTTTCGGCAGCGTTAAAAAGAGCGAAACTTTACCATCGGGCGAAACCTTGCCGATTGTTCCGTCCTGCTTTAAAATTCACTACGTAAAGATCGCCATTATGATCAAATGCCGGACCCTCGATATTATTTGTAAAAAGATTCTCAGCCGTAAAATCCTCGGCCTGAAAGAGTCTTCCTACATCCTGAGCTGACAAAGAGCCGGCGTGTATAGAAGCCGAGAGTATAACGAAAACGAGCAGTGTACGCATAAGCATAGGTTTAGACCCGTTAAGATACGTTCCGGATGGCAAATAAGGAAGACCTCTCGCAGCAATCATTCAATTAATTCATGGGTCAATGACCCAACAACCATCTATCCACTTATAGCGACACTAACGAAAGCTTGTGAAAAGAAAACCCTTGCTTGCACAAGGGCTTTCCTCTCCAATGAATAAGGAGAATCAAAACCGAATCACTTTGCTATTTCCATCTTCATCAGAAACCTCGAAAGTAACGCTTCCAACAATATTCTTGAGCGTGTACAACTGCGCATGGTTGGGCGACACCACCATGCTATTGCTGTGTAAAAGATTATACGCATCGTCAAATATTTTCACCGAAATTACCTTGCTCTCATTCCGTTCGACTGACACCAAGAACTTATTCTCCAAACCTTCCAATTTTGAGACGTGTATTGCACTTTCCGATTTGATCGGGCGATAATTAACGCGCTTAGACATCTTTCCAATATCGTCAACCAACTCAATAGTGTATTCGCCATATTCAAGCCCATCAAAATTCAGCGGCCGTATGAATCCATCAACGCCATTTATTCTTTCAGAGAATACTATTTCCGCGGCGGCATTGTAGACGTTCAATTTCACCCTGCCCATGCTTTCGCCTCTGTAGATAACTTTAAATACCTCAGAACCCTTAACGGCCACAACCGCTAAGCCGGCGCCGCTGGGATCACTATTACCAACAGCTAGAACCGTTGCAAAAAATACCATAAGTAGTGCAATGGAGATTGATTTAGTTTTCATAATCGTATTTGTTTTGTTTGTTTATAATGCAAATATACGGTAGGTATATGCTACGCGTCTTGACATTGTAAGGAAACATTCTTTTTGAAAGAAAAATCGATTGCGGAACAAAGGAAACGCAATAGCGTAAAACTGAAGTCAGCAAGCGTCATGCAAACGCGGTAGGTCTATAAGAATTTTATTACAACGATTGCGGTAAGGATACCGATTGGGCCTAATGCAAAAAGCAACTTCAAAGAGTTGCTTTTTGCTTAACTACATTAAAATCAATATGCTATCCGGAGACTAGTAACTTAAGGAACTACGAACGCCTTGTCCATCTGTGATTTCAAATACGAATCTTCCGGAAAATTTTTCGAGATTGTACACTTTGGCAAAATCACCTGCCGCCAATTCCTGGTGGTCGTAAATAACGTTGTTTGACGAGTCGAAAATCCTAACTGTCATGATGCCCGAGTCCTTATTGGAAACAGAGAGTACATATTTCTCACTTCCGGGTATTTTAGTCAGGTGCGCAAGCTTTTCGGCCTTGCTCTCCCCGTGCGTCACCGATTCAATCTGCTTACCATTTTTATCTACAATTTCAATTGTGTAATCACCTTCGGGAAGCTTCGAGAAATTGTAAGGTCTTACGAAGCCATCTGCCTTCTTCACAATCTCGCTGAATACGATTTGGTCTGTAGCATCATGAATGGAAATTTTAACATCCATTTGCTCGACAGGTTGGTAATACAACTTAACAATTGCTCCTTCTTTAACCACCGCTACACCGGTAGTGGTATTGGGATCATTTACAGGGTACGCGAATACCGCACTGCTAATCACGGTTAGCACAAACAAGAGTGAGATGTTTTTTTTCATAATCGTATTTTTTTGTTCACTCCACTAAGACGGGATGACGCACATGAAGGTTGCAATGCAAACGTTATTTTATGTTAACACAATGGAAACGAACATGTGTTTTATAAATGCTGATGACTTTAGCGGCACCTTAACGAAATGCCGATTTAACGAAATGGCGGCGAGGCAGGTTGAGTAAAATAAAAAAAATTTAGACAACGATTTTTAGGAAAAAGAGTTTCATCAACCCGCACTTTTAGTTCAAGTGATAGTTGTCTTTGCTTTTCACTTCTTGTTGGAGAATATGCATTTGGAAATTCAGTCTTTTTCGAACGAAGGCTTCTCGTTTTTCCTCTGGCGTAGTTAGAAACCTGTATCGATCGTTCAAATCAAGACTCAATTCGCAGCCAATCTGATACAAATTAAATACACCCAGATGCTGGTGGATGTTTCGCAGCTTTAAGTAGGCCACGAACAAGTCGTATAATTCATGACCCGGGAAAATGTTTTGCTCAAGGTTCCAAAAACGGACATCCCCACCAGGATAGGTCTTGGCACCATAGGTACGCGATAATGTCCCCAAATTGAAAATATCTTCGCATTTTACGATGATGTCAGCTTCGCCGCCAGGATATCTTTTTATGACACTTTCAAGCTTCATAAGGGAACCTATCTTTTGTCCATTGCTTTCATGGCTGAAATAGATCCCAAAATGGGTGTCACTTAACTCTACATCCTGCAGCAGCTGCTGATAGCGTGGTTCAAAAATGTGCAGGGGAACCAATTCACCAGGTAATGGCAGTAGTGCCAGGGGAAATATGGGAATATGCGTTACTTCAGGCATACTTAATAAACACAAAATGACTGGTAAAGTTAATAACTGATCAAATAATGAGGTCTTAGTCCAAAACGGTCCAATAATTTCTGCTCTCCCGGTAAAAAACTCAAATTCACCAAAAAGGAAAACCCTGCCACAACGCCGTCAAAACTATTGACCAAATCGGCCGTTGCGCTGGCGGTCCCGCCTGTGGCCAGCAGGTCATCGTGGATCAGCACCCGCAATCCGGGCTGAACTGCGTCTACGTGCATCTCAATGGACGCGGCGCCGTACTCCAGCTCATATTCCTGCGACCGTGCCTCAAAAGGAAGCTTTCCTGCCTTTCGAACTGGAATAAATCGGCAACCCAATTCGTATGCCAACATGGCACCAAAAATGAAACCTCGTGCTTCCGTCGATGCAACCGCATCAATTTTCTTTTCCTTGTACTCGCGGGCCATTTCCATTACGATCTCATTCGTTAGCGCCGCGTCTGCCAATACTGGGGTGATATCCTTGAATATTACGCCTGGTTTCGGAAAGTCGTTCACATCCCTGATCGTAAGCCTTAATTTTTCTGAAACTTGCATTTTACCCTAAATCATAATTCCGATTGCTCAATGATCGAGGGGCCGCTGGAAAGTCAAATATATTGTAAGTTTAAGAAAAAAATTCACAGATCTATGAAGATGGTTACCCGTATGCTGGAAGATGAACTGTTTGAAGCTTCCAATGTGTATGGCAACACGGTATCTATTGATATGCGAAAAAGCCCATACAGGCAGGGTCAATCTCCAGTGGAGCTTCTCGTATCCTCCCTTGCCGCTTGCGGGGCCGTCGACATCGTAATGATGTTGAAGAAGAGAAGAAAGTCCATCCAGGCGTTCACTATTGAAACTGAAGCAAAACGCGCTAACGGGACACCGCGACTGCTGACGCACATTCATTGCAAATACTGTATTACTTCAACAGACGTTACAGCAGAGGAGCTGCATAAGATTGCCAAGCTATCGCTCGAAAAGTATTGTTCCGTGGGTGCGACACTAAAATCTGAGATCACATTCTCGGTTGACATTACCCGTCCGACCTGAAATGCTTATGGATCACTTTGCAGGTAAAAACTTGTGGTCATTGCGCTAATGATCACATTCAAAAAAACGGGTGCAATTGTGGTGAGCATCCCATCAAATTTGAATTTATTGTAAATGCCTGGCGCATGTTATTCGGCAAGATACCGGGGCTGACGAATGTGTGCCTACTTGATTACCTCGCGGGTATGACTTTTTCTTTGGCATGTGTACCCAGACCGTGATGCTCCTTCAAATGACTTTTCCCTTTAAAATCACCTTGTCCACCAGGTAACTACCAAAGGCATAAGGTATGTGGGCGATTGATGGGATAGGCTTGGTGATAAACACATTGGCTATTTTACCACGCGTGATACTGCCGTGTGTATGCTGAAGTTCCAAAGCAAAGGCAGTATTCATCGTCGCCGCATTAATGGCTTCTTCCGGCGTCATCCTCATCTTAATGCAGGCAAGCGCGATCATCAACGGCATGTTGCCACTCGGTGCACTACCTGGATTATAGTCGGAGGCGATCGCCAATGGCAAGCCTTCCTCAATAATTTGGCGCGCTGGCGTAAACGGCAAACCAAGAAAGAACGCAGCGCCGGGCAGCGCGGTGGGCATCACTTCGCTATGCTTAAGCGCAATGATTTCTTCCTCCCCTATGTTTTCCAGGTGATCTACGCTAATCGCTTTCGATTTTACACCTACCTGTACGCCTCCCGAGCAATGAAGCTGGTTAGCATGAATGCGTGGCTTCATGCCAAAACGTTTCCCCTCCTCCACTATACGCTCTGTTTCGTCGGGCGTGAAAAATCCCTGCTCACAAAAAACATCGATGTAGTCTGCTAATTTTTGATCGGCAACTGCTGGAATCATTTCATTAAGAATGATAGCTATGTAACGTTCTTTCGAAATGTCTTTTGGCACAGCATGGGCACCAAGAAAAGTTGTTTTCACTGTAAGCGGGGTGTCACGGCCGATACGCTTCGCAACCCGCAGCATCTTTAGCTCATCTTTTGTCGTCAAACCATAACCACTCTTTATTTCAACGGCACCCGTTCCAGTTTGCATAATCTCATGCGCTCTTTTAATCGTGCTATCAAACAATTCGTCCTCAGAAGCTTCTTGTAGTCTCCGTGCAGAATTCAGAATGCCTCCTCCCCTTGCAGCAATCTCTGCATAAGACATTCCTTGTATTTTCATAACGAATTCTTCCTCCCGGCTTGCGGCAAATACGAGGTGGGTATGTGAATCAACAAAGCTTGGTAAAACAAAGCATCCCAACGCATCTATTGTTTGGGTAGCATGTTGGAACAGTAGATTGTCCATGCTACCAAAATCAGCGATAATACCATCTTTAATAGCGAGATATGCATTGGGTAAGCCAGGCAGCACCGCCATGGCCGGACCTGCGATAACTGAGACATCCTGGTCTCTAATCTGGGATAATCCTTTGATATTTTTAATGAGGATATCCCAGGACATGAAGCATCAATTAATGTGTGGTATTTATTTTCCGAAAGAATCAACCTTATAATCAAGGTTAGTCCCGAAAACAGGGAAACTAATTCTTAACATTGCATATAAGGTCCTCCCACCCAGACTTGGGCGGTAACCAATTTCACCTCCATAGGACCAGCTTAGCGTACGGTTAAATCGCCCATCAATTCCGGCACGAAAGCCAAATGTCTTGGTCTTTAAGGGGCTAATATCATAGGTGTGCGTTCCAGCATTTGGACTGGATGGATCCCCATCAACATAAACGATATCATCAATATTTACTACAGGTGAAATCAGCACGTCGGCATATACCGTGAGCATCAAATCGTCAACCCCACCCTCGAACTTGTCAAAGCTAACCGCCACATTCTTAATCCACGACATCGATCCCCCCACATACAATCCTTGTGCAGCAACATTACTGAAAACATCGAAGGATTCTGTCCTTCCGTTCACAAAGATCGTTTCCGGCAGTCCCACGCCTTCGGTGTTTTTCAGGTCGGCATTCGTTAGTCCTTGCTTGTCGAGCGCACGTCCAATATCGGTACTGCTATCCCAAAAAATTCCGCCTAAGCGCGCGCCGTATATTTTTCTAACTGTACATGGCACTTCCGCGCCCAACGGAACTTGCGCTGCCCACACATTGCCCCTGTAACCCTTCTTGAAGAGGAACATTTTCGTTTTTGAGGTCACCTCAAAATCTTTTATATGGTATGTACCACCAAATTCATAATAATTAAATACCTCAGCACGATTGTCAACATCGCTTTTTTTCAGCGCCAAGTCGCGTGAGAAATCATAAAACTGTTGGCTGTATGTCTTTCTAAAATGGGCACGGAAGTCGGCCTTGTCTCTGAGATAATAAACGGCCTCCGCCCCGTATCCCGCATTGACATTAGTTACAAACATCTCTGCGTATAATGGTATGAAGCCTACGAATAGCTTATTGACTGCATACGGCTCGTCGTAGAGTTCCTCATACGTTACGGGCGTTTTGTCCTTTCGTTCGCCCTGCGCAAAAAGACTGATGGAAGCCATCAGAAACGCAGCTATCAAGATTAAAAAGCGATGATCCATAACCTGATTAGTTGGGTAGTAGTATGTAAAAGTAGTAAATCTGCCGCTAAAAAATAGCAATCGTCAACACACCGTTCATAGTCAACGGCAATGCCTTATCAAAAAATCGACTAACAGTTGCCTCTTCCAGGCACCTTCCAAGTTGCGCTGGAGCGTAAAGATGACCGTGAATTTCCAGCTCCTTTCGCACCAGCCCTGTTTTCAGCTTAGACATTAGCCGTAATGTGCAACCCCAAAATATACTGTCAAAGATCATAAAAAATTTCAATACATGAATGACGGCGCCAGTAGGATTTTGACAGTTGCATCAATTCAGAGCCTCACCAAAAAATATATTTACAGCCTATTCAACGCTTTCTTGCTCGCGTCAAGGACCCGATCGATAACCTGGTCACTGATTGCAGTGGAGACAAATATTGCTTCATATTGGGAAGGGGGAAGGTAAACTCCCTCTTGCAACATGGTCTGAAAGTAAGACGCAAATCGTTTTACATCTGCTGTTTTTGCCGTTTCAAAATCAACCACTTTCTTGTCGGTGAAGAAGAGTGTAAACATCGAACCGACCTGATTTAGCGTGCAGCTCAATCCAGCTTCAAGGAGCTGCCGTTGTATCCCATCCACCAGCGCCAACGTGCTTTGGTTAATCTGATCATACACAGTGGGATTATGTTTCAGATAATGCAGCATGCCGAGTCCAGCAGCCATCGCAAGCGGGTTGCCAGACAACGTACCCGCCTGATAAACCGGCCCCGCAGGGGAAACAAAATCCATGATTTCTTTCTTCCCTCCGTACGCACCCACCGGTAAACCTCCTCCAATGATTTTACCCATCGTGGTTAAGTCAGGCGTAACGTTGTAAAGTTCCTGAGCACCTCCGAGCGCGAGTCTAAATCCAGTCATTACTTCGTCAAATATCAAAACAATCCTGTGTTTGTCACAAAGCTTCCTCAAACCTTGAAGGTATCCCGGCTGGGGGATGACACACCCCATATTACCAGCTACTGGCTCGAGGATGATTGCGGCAATTTGGTCTTTATTTTCTTCAACAATCTTTTCCACCGCGGGCAAGCTATTGAAAGTGGCAATCAAAGTATCCTGGGCTGTTCCCCGGGTTACGCCCGGGCTGTCAGGCGTACCAAAGGTCAGCGCGCCACTACCCGCAGCGATGAGAAATGAATCGCCGTGTCCATGGTAGCATCCTTCCATTTTAATAATTTTATCACGCCTGGTGTAACCGCGTGCTACACGAATGGCGGACATGGTCGCTTCTGTCCCGGAATTGACCATCCGTACTTTTTCAACGGACGGCACGATGGAGCAAATCAATTCGGCCATTTCCACTTCCCGGCTGGTGGGCGCCCCGAATGAAGCCGAAGTCACAAGCGCCGAACGCACAGCCTCTTCCACGATAGGATGCGCATGGCCTAAGATCATTGGGCCCCAAGAATTAATTAAATCAACAAATTCATTTCCGTCTTCATCGTAGAGGAAGGCACCTTTTGCGCTTTTTATGAACACCGGATTTCCACCGACGGCATTGAAAGCCCTTACGGGCGAATTAACCCCGCCTGGTATGAAATGATTTGCCTTGTCAAACAAAGATTTGCTCTTAGAAAAATTCATGACGTCGAAAAATTATGTAGACAAAATAAGAATGAATCTTGTGGTACGTATACCCACATGCCATGATGATAGCTATCTGTTTTGTATTGTTTTCATGCTTCCATCTTCAAACTTTATGAAAGGTATCCGTTCATTGCTGCGACCATTTTGGTAATCAAAACCTTCCGACATATATCCAGGAGTCACCCCGCCATTGCGTAGCCCTTCCTGAAAGTAAACACCGTGCTTCTTAAGTTGGTTGCCAAGAAAAAGCGTCAATTCATAGCCAATGCTGGCATAGTTAGAAGGTGCCCTACCGTGCGTCTTGACATATTTCTTGACAAAGGCTTTTGTAGCAGGCCTCTCGGGCGCCGCGAAATTAGGCGCCGTCAAAACAACTGGTAAGTTCTGAAATTTGTCGAGCGTTACCGTGTTTTGATCCAGCCAGCTCTCTGAGCCCAGCACAATTATCTTATCGCCACGGGTTTCAATACTACTAATGACTTTTGCATAGAGCAAAGGATCATCAGAGGCGACGAATATACTCCCCAGGCTATCTTTTTTTAGGGTGAACTCTTTTGGATATCTGAATTCATCGTATTCGGTAGGCTTCGCCAGGATAGTAAGAATAGACCCTGAAGCCTCCCTTGACAGGCGATTTGCCGCGACGATGCGCAGTCCCTTTTCAGTTGCTGCATGAATGAAATTGGCGGCCAGAACAGAATCGCGCCGGGATGTTCCGTAAAACACCATACAGGTTTTTTTGGTCGCATAGTCGGCCAAGAACTCACCAGCTTTTCTTCCCAATAAGTCAATAGCGGGCTGGTACAAGAACGCAAACGGATTGATGCCAATTAGCTCGCTGTTGTTGTGCAACGGATTGAACGTGTTTATCATGTTTTCGAGGGAGAAGTCAACAATAAGTTTACTCTCCTCCTGAAAGAATGGGCCTACGACAAGGTCTGTGCTCTTCAGTTCATCTGTGTCCAGTATTTTCTTGATCTTTTCTACACTTCGTTCGGTATCATAGGCATACAAGGCAATCGATATTTTCTGTTTCTTAAGGGTGTCAACCGCCAATTTCATTCCTTCGTAGAGGTCCAAAACACTTTGATTCCGCTTGAGAGAAGGAGAAGGATCAAGTGTGGCAACCATAAAAGGCAAGAGCACCGATACATTGTAAGTATCTTTATAATAAGTCTTTGGTGCCGACGGAATAAAATCTTCGCGCGGAAAGTCAAATTCTTTAATCAATGAATCGAGAAAATTCACATCCTCCGTCCTCGCCAAATTCGTAGAAAGCAGCGTTGCCAGCGTCTTGGCCACGACCTTATCCTTCGGGTACTCCTGAAGCATCATCCGGAGCGTCTCTTGATCTTCAATTTCGCCAATATTTTTTTTCTTTTCCGATTCAACAACCGGTTGCAGATCATTATCCTTAATGGATGACAGGACTTTAAGTCCTTGGAAGTAGTCTCTATTCTCCAGGTCGATCTTTCCTATCCAAAATTTGACTTCGTCCCTTTTATCCCATGTTGGATACCGCGTTTCAATTTGCGTTAACGAAGTTTTCGCCAACGCTTTGTATCCAAGATTATATGCGGAAATCGCATAATAGAAAGATGCATACTCGGAAAATTGATTGTGCTGGTCATAAGTGATCAAGGGCTTAAAACTTTCCATAGCCAGATTATACTTTGCCTCTCGAAATAATGTTTTCGCATTGAAGTACTGTTTAGTAAAATCAAGTTGCGCGAAAGCAGATACCTGGACAAATACTGAGAGGCAAAAACTAAATACGATTTTTTCCATCATTATTATGCTTGAAATCAACAGCGATAGCCAGCGGCCAGCTTGCAATTATAAAATTTATTTTAGGTTAAGACGGAACATGCGATCTATTCCCATTCAATTGTTGCTGGTGGTTTTGAACTAATATCATACACCACCCGATTAACACCCTTGACTTTATTTATGATATCGCTGGAAACATTGGCTAAAAAGTCGTACGGTAAATGTGCCCAGTCAGCAGTCATACCGTCTGTGCTTGTCACGGCCCGAAGGCTAACCACACGTTCATAGGTGCGTTCATCGCCCATGACACCGACAGACTGAATAGGCAATAGCATGGCTCCTGCTTGCCACACTGTATCATATAAACCAGAAGCCTTTAACCCAGAAATAAAAATACTGTCAACCTCCTGAAGTATTTGCACTTTGTCGGCTGTGATATCGCCCAGTATACGAATACCCAGACCAGGACCCGGGAATGGATGACGGCCTAAAATGCCGGTATCAATACCCAGCGTCTTCCCTACAATTCTAACCTCGTCTTTGAACAGCGTATTAAGTGGCTCGACGACTTTGAGCTTCATCTGAGCAGGTAAACCTCCAACATTATGATGCGATTTGATTGTCTGCGAGGGCCCGTTGACTGACACAGACTCAATTACGTCGGGATAAATCGTTCCCTGACCGAGCCACTTAACGTCTTTGATACGGTGAGCCTCCTCATCAAATACCTCAATAAAAGTTCTTCCAATGGCTTTACGTTTCTCCTCTGGATCTGAAAGACCTTTTAATGCAACATAAAATTTTTCCTTTGTATCAACCCCGGTTACGTTGAGCCCCATATGTTGATAAGAATCAAGTACCTGACCGAATTCATTTTTACGCAGCAATCCGTTGTCCACAAAAATACAATGAAGATTCTTGCCAATTGCTTTGTGAATTAGTGTCGCCGCTACCGTTGAATCTACCCCGCCAGACAATGCCATCACGACCTGATCATTTCCCAAACTGTTTTTAAGGTTACTAATTGTCGTTTCCACAAATTGGTCTGGTGTCCAGCCCTGGTCGCAACCGCAAATGTGGACGACAAAATTGCGCAGCAAATTCTTGCCCTCTGTGGTATGCGTCACTTCCGGGTGAAACTGAATTCCATAAACGGCCTTGTTTTTTACCTTATAGGCTGCTACGGCTACCGAAGGCGTGCTGGCGATCACCTCAAAATCCGATGGCACGGAAGCGATCGTATCTGCATGCGACATCCACACCTGCGTATCCAGCGATATCTCCTTTAATAATTCATCGTGATGATCTACTGATGTAAGGCGTGCCCGCCCATATTCGCGCATTTGCGATGGGAGAACATTTCCACCGCTGAGGTGAGCGATGAGTTGGGCACCATAGCAGACACCCAAAACGGGTACTTTCTCAAATGCCTTTAAGTCTACTGTTGGTGCACCGGCATCCCTCACCGAGCACGGGCTTCCTGAAAGGATAACACCCTTAATCTCCCCTGTGAGCGTTGGTATTTTATTAAATGGATGGATTTCGCAATAAACGTTTAGTTCTCTAACCCTCCGGGCAATTAGCTGGGTGTATTGTGAACCAAAATCTAAAATAAGAATCTGTTGTGACATGGTGCAAAGATAATAGAAGCCTGCGCGTGAGTATGCCCGTGCCCTAAAAAATTCTATGCGCTGTCGGTCAGAACGTTACGTCACCATTGCATCAACATGACACCCAATTGGAACCCGACATTCGAAAAGTTGTTGTATTCATAATTGGCACTATTCGCCGTCGAATAATCATAATGTACTGCCGCCATAGCGCCCAGCTTTCGGCGTGTCCCAATGCGAACGAGAATCCCCATCTCAGGCCTCGCCAGGAAACCCCATTTGCTTTCCTGGTCTTTGTAGATGTTGTATAGGACGCTGTAGTCATTCCGGCTCGTACCCAACCCCAAGCCAGCGTAAGGAAAAAAATGCTCCCGGTTGCCTACCGGAAAATAGTATTGACCACTGACTGTTAGTCCAATTTGAAATATCTCGTTAAAATAGTCTGTTGTAATTGCACCCCCGGGGTTCTGAAAGGTTTCGGTAGGTTTATACTCCTGATAATAACTCCAATTAAAATCAACGCCTGCAGCGAACTTTCTTTCAGCCCCGATAAAATGCCGATAGCCTACTTTAGCCCCCCGGGTGCTGGTATTGCCAATCCAGTCTTTATTTGACATCGGAGTATTTATATCCCAGTTAAAATAAAAATAGCTTTCCTGCGCATGTGAAGACAAGCAACCGAGGATAAAAAGTATAATCAGGTATATTTTCATGATCAAATTCCGAGGTAAGGAGATTGCACAAATGCCTGATCGATTCCGTTTTCCGATTGTTTTATCAGATCAATCGTACTGTAAACATCGCCCATGTAAGCACTCCAGATAACCTTTACAGTATTATCGGGCGTGATATTTTTTAGGTCAAGGATCTCCACCACTAATGAACCGGTATTGGTAGCATAGGTATTTACATATGGGTATGCATAGTACGAACCATAACCATAGCCATACCCGTAATACGAAGGATAGTAATAGCTCGGATAAACAATTTGCTGAAAGAGGTTGAAATCATTGACAACGTATACATTAATACGCAGGTCCGGGTTTTGGTCCTTTTCTACGCGCGCGTATCCAAGATTATTCATATTCGATTCGACGCTTTCCAACACCGCTCTTGGATATGTGCTTTGCGAAGATTGAACGATTAAGGTGTCATCAGGACTCGCGTTTGAAACGAATCCAATAGTATCTGTCGATATTGAATAGGTTGCATAATCGCCAAAGTCGACTGCCGTGTCATAATTGGTCGAAACCACCAGTTCATCCAATAACCGCAATGCGTCGGCTTCGGGCTTGCACGACCAAAACACGAGCAGCATTAGACCAAAAAAAGTAAGGCGATTTTTCATAATTTTTTCAATACATGCATCCTTATAAAAAACGATTGACGATCCGGAAATTGTTTCCGTCTATCCTACGCCTTAGACACACTATTCAGGGTAATGGTTTAAGGGCTAGGATAATATAAGACCCGTGCCAAAAAGAATAACGAAAATAAGCGTAGAAAGTGCCATTTGCTTCAGATAAGGATCCAAATCCTGCGACGGCTTATTTTTGATGGCTATAGCATTATGAAGAAATAGCGGAACGCTGGCGAGAAACAAAAGCTGCCAAAGTGAGTGAAACGCAAGGGCCGTATAGGCCAGTGCGCTTAAAAGTCCGCCCAGCAACAGCACCCAGTGATACCAAATCGAATTTTTCCTCCCAATACGCACGGGTATGGAATATTTGCCTGCTTTCCGATCGGATTCAATATCCCGGATATTATTGACATTCAAAACGCCAATAGAAAAAAACCCGCAACTTAGTGCTGGTAGCATCTCGCGCCACGAAATTTGCTGCGTAAATAGATAGAACGATCCCATGACGCCGACAAATCCAAAAAAAATCAACACCGAAAAATCACCTAGTCCACTGTAACCGTACGGTTTTTTGCCGACCGTATAGGCAACAGCCGCGAGTATGCTCAAGATTCCCAAACCAAAAAAGAACAGTATTGCATTCCAATTCAGACCAAAGGAAACCAGCAGCAACGCAATACCGCTACAGAGACAGAGAATGACAAATATAACGACAGCGGATTTCATCTGGCTGGAGGATATTTCCCCACTTTGGACGGCCCGGGAAGGTCCTTTCCGCTCCACATTGTCAGCTCCATGAATTGAGTCTCCATAGTCGTTGGCGAGATTGGAAAGGATTTGCAGGAATATTGTTGTGACCACACAAAGCAGAAAGACATCCCATCGAAAAGCATCCATCGCGGCCGCGAGAAATGCTCCCATCGCAACACACGAAAGGGCTAGCGGCAACGTGCGAAGCCGAAATGCCTGTAACCATATTCCAATATTCATACTGCGATACCTCTGCTCAAAAAATATATCAAATATACGGTTGAACTAAACAACCACGGTAATGGTATTCCTATGATCATTAAATACGAACTGTTCATTCCTTTTCAACCCGAGCAAAGCCATTCCCAGTGGCGACGCAGGTGCGACAATCACAAAATCCTCACCATCCAGTTTGACACAACCAGCGCCAATGGCAAGGAATATTTTTCGCGTAGTTGTAATCACCAAACTCCCCAAGGCAACTTTGTCATGTCGCATAGCTGGGTCTATCCGATCGAGCACGTACTTAAGTTTTCGCGCTTCCTCCACTTGGTGAGCTGCCTTCTCTCGCTCAATATGCATCATCGCTCGTGTCGTTTCGTATTTATCACCCGCACTGCTTTTGTCTTCTTCGTTTGCAGCCTCCTGAGCATAATTCATGGCTAATGCGGCTGTCGTTAAACGATCTTCAACGTACTGTTTGCACTTGTCTAAGAGTTTGCCCTTAATTATAGTATAATCCATTAGTAGTAGGTTGCCTTCATCTCAGGCGTAATAACCAATATGAAAAAATAGTTTTCTATTGCTCAATCGCACTCAGAATGTCTTTATCTAATGGATTCACTTTGGATGGAAAAAACTTAACGTGCTGGCCGTCTTTGCTTACCACGTATTTACAGAAATTCCACGAGGGCGAATGCCCAGATTTTGCTTCCAACCACTGATAAAGTGGATGCGCATGATTACCCTTAACCGAAATTTTTTCGAACATCTGGAAACTTACACCATAATTACGCTGACAAAAGGAGGCAATCTCATCGTTTGAGCCAGGTTCCTGCCATAAAAAATTATTGGCTGGAAAACCCAATACGATCACTTTATCGCCGTAGTTATCGTGCAGCTTTTCCAGATCTGCATATTGTGGGGTATATCCGCACTTTGATGCCGTATTGACGATCAACAGGGATTTACCCCTGAAGTCCGAAAAGTCGACCAGGCGGCCTTCCAAAGATGTGATTTTGAAGTCATAAATGGATCCCAATTCCTGGGCTTTGTGCCCACCTGACAATTTACTTGAAATAAATGCTGCTAGCCCCATAACGATTACTATCAGAAGTACAATTTTAGTTAATCTCATCGATAATCTGTTTGTCCATCGGGTTGACGTTCGATGGGAAAAATTTAACGGTTCCATCTGCCTTAACGAGATATTTACAGAAGTTCCAGCTTGGTTCCTT
This sequence comes from uncultured Bacteroidota bacterium, assembly GCA_963714945.1. GTDB lineage: Bacteria > Bacteroidota > Bacteroidia > Cytophagales > Cyclobacteriaceae > Chryseolinea. The sequence continues at coordinate 277,179 of CAVQQL010000026.1, forward strand.
TCCGGTCTTAGTTTTCAACCACTGGTACAGGGGGTGTTGATCGTCCCCGACAACCGAAATTTTTTCGAACATCTGAAAAGACACTCCGTAGTTCTTCTCGCAAAATTCGGCTATTTGAAGATTGGTACCGGGTTCCTGCGACCCAAAATTATTGGCCGGGAAACCCAGAATCGTCAATTTACTGCCAAACTGTTCATGCAATTCCTGCAAGTCAGCGTATTGCGGTGTGAACCCGCATTTGGAAGCTACATTAACAATCAACAAGTTTCTCCCCTTGTATTGTGCGAAATCGATCAAAGTACCTTCAATCGAATTGATTTTCATATCGTAAATTGTTGTCATTGGAGCCAGTAGGAATGCGAAGGAAATTATAAGTGTTTTCATAGCCCGTATTTCTAGTTAGAAACATTCAACGATATGCTTTTGTTTCACGAATCTCAGGCCAACGGTCTTTCCCAGGATTAAAGGCTGTTCATTTACCTTGTTTCCATCGCCCTACATTCTATCGGGCACAATAATTCCCAACAAGCCCATAGCTTTATTGATAGCCTTGGCCACAGCCTCTGAAAACGCCACGCGAAAGCGCAGTTTAACCTGGTCATCCTCACTAAATATGGGAATACTTTGGTAGAATTTATTGTATTCCTTGGCCAGCTCAAAAGCAAAGTTGGCGATAATTGCCGGTGAGTATTCCTTGGCGGCCTCTTGCACCTTACTTTCAAATTGACTCAGAAGATTCAGTGCGTCCCGTTCTGCTGATTCGAGGGTGGTAAGGGTTCTCAAATCCTCAGCCGTGACTGAAATGTTCATTTTCGCCGCTTTCCGCAGGATAGCACGTATCCTTGCATGCGTGTACTGGATGAATGGTCCGGTGAATCCCTGTAGCTGGATAGATTCATTCGGATCGAAAAGCATTCGCTTTTTAGGGTCCACTTTTAACAAGAAAAATTTCAAAGCCCCGAGACCAATCATTTCAAACAAGGGCTTAGTTTCATCTTCACTCCAACCCTCGATCTTTCCCAATTCCTGCGTTTGTCGCTCTGCCTCATCCACCATCGCTTCCATCAACTCGTCAGCATCCACCACCGTACCCTCACGCGATTTCATTTTTCCAGTCGGCAGATCGACCATCCCATAAGATAAATGAAAACATCTTTTTGCCCAATCAAAGCCGAGCTTTTCCAAAATGAGGAAAAGTACTTTGAAGTGATACTCCTGTTCATTACCAACAGTATAAACCTGGCCGACAATATTTGGAAAATCAGTAAATCGAAGTATTGCTGTACCAATATCCTGCGTCATGTACACCGATGTACCGTCTGATCGCAACAGCACTTTCTGATCTAGTCCATCGGCTGTCAAATCAACCCAAACTGAACCGTCGGCCTTACGAAAGAAGACTCCCTTTTCTACGCCCTTCAGTACTTCATCTTTTCCCAGCAAATAAGTTTCTGATTCGTAATACAGCTTATCAAAGTCAACACCCATACGGTCGTAAGTGGCGCTGAACCCATCATAAACCCAGTTGTTCATGGTCTTCCAGAGCGCCACGGTTTTGCCATCCTTCTGTTCCCATTTCCGGAGCATATCAACTGCCAGCTTCATGATTGGCGCTTGCCTTCCTGCTTCCTCTTCCGTCATGCCCTTGGCCACCAAATCATTGACTTGTGCTTTGTATGTTTTATCAAAAACAACATAGTATTTGCCAACCAGATGGTCTCCTTTCATATTACTACTCGCCGGGGTCTCGCCGTTCCCGAAAAGACTCCAGGCAGCCATCGACTTACAGATATGAATACCCCTATCGTTAATGATCTGTACTTTATGCACCTTAAAACCGTTCGCCCTGAAAATTTCAGCGACACTGAATCCCAAGAAATTATTTCGCAGATGTCCCAGGTGAAGTGGTTTGTTTGTATTCGGAGAAGAATATTCAATCATGATCTCTTGACCATGAAACGGTAGCTGACCGAAATTTGGGTTTGCATAGATAGATCGAAAAACCTCAACCCATACACTGTCTTTCAATGACAAATTCAAGAATCCCTTGACCACATTGAAGCGCTCAATCATACCGGAATGCTGAACGAGGTGCTCCCCCAACTGCGTTGCTGTTTCTTCTGGGCCTTTACGAGAAATTTTAGTTAGCGGGAAACAGACGAGCGTGTGGGTGCCTTCAAATTCCTGGTTTGTAGGTTGAACTTGAAGGTCTTGCGCAGCATAGCTGAACAACGTCGAAACTGCTTTTTGGATTTCGGCGCGTAGTAATTGATTAAGATTCATGGATGCGGTATGCTAGGAATTGACGTTGCTACGCTACTTCTTTTTGGCTTATCTGCTGAGCAGACATGCTGCTTGCTTATATTCTCATTACCATTCCAAGACATAGGCAAAAACAAGAGGGGCCACGATTGTAGCATCACTTTCGATGATAAACTTGGGTGTATCTATGTTTAGCTTTCCCCAGGTGATTTTTTCATTCGGAACTGCGCCAGAGTAGGACCCATAGCTGGTCGTCGAATCACTTATCTGACAAAAATAACTCCAATAGGGTATATTGTCCTTCTCCAGATCCTGATGCAGCATGGGGACGACGCATATGGGAAAATCGCCAGCAATTCCCCCACCGATTTGAAAGAACCCGATGCCTTCAGAACCTGAATGGTTGATATACCAGTCAGCAAGCCATGCCATATACTCAATACCGCTCTTCATGGTAGATGCTTTTAATTCTCCAGTGTATACGTAGGAAGCGAAGATATTGCCCATCGTCGAATCTTCCCATCCTGGTACAACCATCGGCATATTTTGTTTTGCGGCGGCAATCATCCATGAATTTTGTGGATCGATTTCATAATACTGCTCAAGTTCTCCGCTGTTCAGCAGTCTGAACATAAACTCATGCGGAAAAAGGCGCTCACCTTTATCTTCAGCATCTTTCCAAACATTGTAAAGGTGTTTTTGAAGCTTTCGGAATGCTTCTTCCTCCGGAATACACGTATCGGTGACACGATTGAGATGCTGTTGCAGCAAATCCCACTCTTGTTCCGGCGTGAGATCTCTGTAGTGTGGAATTCTTTTATAGTGCGAATGTGCCACGAGATTCATAATATCCTCTTCGAGGTTAGCGCCTGTGCAGGAGATGATGTGAACTTTGTGTTGTCGAATCATTTCCGCAAAACTTATACCCAACTCACCGGTGCTCATGGCGCCAGCTAGGGTAACCATCATCTTTTTCCCCGCGGCAATGTGTTTTTTATATCCCTTGGCTGCATCTACTAAGGCCGCGGCATTAAAGTGCAGGTAGTGCTTTTCAATAAAGGAGGAAATTGGTTTGTTTTGATTCATGGTTAAGCAGTAATTGAGTTGAAACTCATTTCCGGGCGAAAATAAGGAAAAACGGCGAGGATCAAGGCGTATTTCCAGGCCTTACGTTCGCCTATGGCAGCGAATCATTGGCCTGATATTACCGCGAGGCTGACTTCACCGCTACAATCTTCAACGCTTTCACTGGAGTCGCATTCAGGTTTTCAAATCCCAGGTCAATAAACGAATTGGAAAACGAATGACCATCCCCATATTGGTTTGTATTGGAAAGATGGCAAATTTATCACAATATTGCACGTCCTAGGTGGTAAGCAATCATTTTGAGATGATTGTCTGTTCAAAAGTTAAAAAAAGTGCATACGAATCAGGATTTTTGTGCAGTAAACGGCCGGTCACGGTTAACCAATAACGATTAACGACCTACAATTTAATGAAGAGTTACCGCGAACTTATTGAGCAGACTTTTGAGTTCCCCCAAAAAGAATTTAAGGTCCGCGACCACGAATTACTTTTTAATGATGTGCCCTTGATGGACATCATCAAGGAATACGGCACACCGCTGAAGCTAAGTTATCTACCCAGGATCAGCGAAAATATTAGATTCGTTCAGTCTACTTTTAAAAATGCTATCGAGCGCTTTAGGTACAACGGGAATTACACATATTGCTATTGTACAAAGTCTTCACACTTTTCCTTTGTGATGGAGGAGGCCCTGAGCAACCCAGACGTTCATATTGAAACTTCGTCTGCTTTTGATATTCCGATTGTGCGTTCCCTGTACGAACGTGGGAAAATCTCCAAAGACATACACATTCTCTGCAACGGTTTTAAAATGCCTTCATACCGGCAATATATTAGCGAATTGCTGAACGAAGGATTTAACAATTGCATGCCGATCCTGGACAATCTCGGAGAGATTGATTTCTATGAGAACAATGTTACAGCACCTTACAAGGTAGGTATCCGGGTGGCCGCAGATGAAGAGCCAAAGTTTGAATTCTATACCTCCCGATTAGGAATCCGTTACAGCGACATCAACAGTTTTTACAAAGATAAAATAGAGCCCAGTGCAAAGGTTTCTCTTAAAATGTTGCACTTCTTTATTAACACGGGTATCAAAGATACGGCCTATTATTGGAGTGAATTAAGCCGTTTTATTTTTAAGTATTGTGAATTAAAAAAAATATGTCCTACGCTGGACGCGATCGACATCGGTGGTGGCTTTCCTATTAAAACTTCACTCGCTTTCCAGTACGATTACAAGTATATGATTGAGCAGATCGTCGAAAACATAAAGTGGATTTGTGACAAAAACAATGTGCCGGTGCCAAACATTTTCACTGAATTTGGAAGTTATACTGTCGGAGAAAGTGGCGCAATTTTATACTCTATGATCGATCAAAAATTGCAGAACGACAAGGAGCTTTGGTACATGATTGATGGCTCCTTTATAACACATATACCAGATGCCTGGGGATTAAATCAGAAGTACATCTTATTGGCGTTGAACAAATGGGACGATCCTTACCATAAGGTCAACATTGGTGGGCTTACCTGCGACAGCATGGATTACTACAATTCTGAAGCGCATACCGGCGAAGTGTTTCTGCCAATAATAACCGACGAGGAGCCGCTTTACTTAGGCTTCTTTCATACCGGTGCCTACCAGGAATCGCTGGGTGGCTATGGTGGAATCCAACACTGCCTAATACCGGCACCAAAGCACGTAATCATCGATCGTGACGAGGATGGCGTGATTACTACCAGGCTTTTTGCGAAGGAACAAACCAGTGAAAGTATGCTCAAGGTATTGGGCTACTAACGCACCAACAAAATACCCCTTCAGGAACTTGGCAGTTGGTTCTTCACCAAGATCCAAAATGGTTCGCTGTGAACGGCCTCTGCAACTCAAAAGGTATTCTGAACTTCTTTGAAGCCGGCGGGAATTGCAAAATCAGAAGCGGGCAATGATATTTTCTTCAATTCCGTGACCTCCATGGTCATACTTCCCTGGGGCATCGACATTTCTACTTTTAGGGGAACACCATCCACTTTGTCGAAATACATTCTTTGTTTGCCATTTGACATGCGATCATTTGCCATGCTCTTAAAATCAATGTCCTTTATGGCGGTGGTCGTCCAGAAGAATTGCTGCATGGCGTTACCATCTTCCGTAGTAACGTCAACAATGTACTTGACACAGGTGTACCCTAATACTTTCGTGGTCTCGCTTGTCTTTGTAACCTTGACATCCATTTTACTTGCCTGATCCTCTGACGTGCTTTGGGGTAGCGTGCTGTAGGTTTTTGATTCCCTGTCAATTCTATAGGTTGTGTTTTTTTCTCTAAGGAACAAGATGTCCGTGTTAGCCATCATTCCGCCCTGCATAGAAATCAATGAATTTTGATTCTTGATTTTGATGCTGTAACCCGTTGGCATTATAGAAGACATATCCCCGCCACCTTGAGCCATCTTCATCGCCTTTTCTAGCTGCGCCTTCATTTGCGGATTTGCTTCCATCATGGCCTTCATCTGTGGGTCATTCATCCGCTCCGCCATTTCATTCATTTGTGCTTGTTGGGCAGGGTCGTTCATTCTTTTCTGCGCTTCCTCCATTTGCGCCTTGACTTTCGGATCGGTAATTTCCATTGTCATTTTCCAATTAATAACACCTTCAAAACCCTGGCCCCTAGCCAAAGTTGCGGTAAGAAGTAATACAAAGAGAATCTTTTTCATCTTGCTATCTGTAAATTGTTACACCCACTATTAGGCATTATTCAATCAAAACGAAATTAGCTGTAATTGTCAAAGAATTTCTTACTAATCACGTATTTTTTGCTTTTGCCTTTACCCTTTTTGGACTATATTCATTCCTGTTTCTTTTAATTTGCACATTTCTAACCAATTGCCATATGAAATGCCCATTTGATGCATCAGTTGACCTTTTATGTGCTTCTGCATGGGCGTTGTATGCGGTAACTAAACACTTTCTGACATGAAGATTTATGATGAAAAGCACCTTAAGAACATTGTTCTTTTGGGGGCGCCAAAGGCCGGCAAAACCCTGCTGGCCGAAGACATGATTTTTGAGGCCGGGATCACGCACCGAAGGGGTACAATCGAAGGCATGAACACCGTGTCAGACTTTCACGAAATTGAACAAGAAAGAGGAAATTCAGTGTTCGCGTCATCCATGCATACGGAGTGGCGCGACTATAAGATAAACGTTATCGATACGCCAGGCTTTGATGATTTTGTAGGAGAGATGATCTCCTCTGTGCGTGTGGCCGATACTTGTGTAATGGTTATTAATGCACAGCACGGCGTGGAAGTGGGGACAGAACTTATCTGGGATTATATCGATCAATTTCAAAAACCAGTGATCTTCGCCATCAATCAGGTTGATCACCCGCAGGCAGATTTTGAAAATGCCCTGAGCTCATTGCAGAAGCAGTTTGGAAACGCCGTTGTACAAATGCAATATCCCGTCAATCAAGGCGAGTCTTTTGATGCGATTATAGATTTGCTTAAAATGGTGATGTATAAATTTCCTGCAGAAGGGGGTAAACCAGAAAAAAGTCCCATTCCAGCAGCTGAGAAAGAAAAAGCCGAGCGCCTTCACAAAGAACTTGTTGAAAGGGCTGCAGAAAACGATGAAAACTTAATGGAGAAATATTTCTCCAAAGGGACGCTGGATGAAGATGAAATGCGCGAAGGCCTTAAACTGGGCATGATTCATCATGACATTTTCCCGGTTTTTGTTATGTCAGCGAAGCGGAATATGGGGAGTGGAAGAATGATGGGTTTCATTGACAACGTTGCCCCCACTCCGCTGGAAGCCAAGCCGGAAACCACAACAGATGGAAAAGAAATTGCGTTCGATCGTACCAAGCCAACAGCGCTGTTTGTATTCAAAACACACATTGAGCCCAATCTGGGTAAACTCTCTTTCTTTAAAGTCATCTCAGGTGAAGTCAATACGTCTTCCGAATTGATCAATAGCCAGACGGAAGCGGTGGAGCGCATTCATCATCTCTTTATCATGGATGGAAAAACCCGAAATCCTGTTGAGAAATTAGTGGCCGGTGATATTGGCGCAACTTTGAAACTGAAAGACACCTACACTAATCAGACTTTGCATACAAAGGGATATGACATCACGATAAATCCAATTTCGTTTCCAGAACCAAGGATTCGCACGGCCGTAATTGCGCTGAGTAAGAAAGATGACGAAAAAATTGGTGAAGTATTGCATAAAATTCATCAGGAAGATCCCACACTCCATGTGGCCTATGATAAAGAAATAAAGCAACTCATTATATCCGGTCAAGGAGAATTACACCTGGCCGTCTGCAAATGGTATCTGGAAAATGTTTACAAACTTCAGGTTGAGTTTGAAAGCCCACGGATTTCTTACCGTGAAACCATTCATAAATCATCAGCCTCCTCCTACCGGCACAAAAAGCAATCCGGTGGTGCTGGCCAGTTTGGGGAGGTTCATTTGAAGATTGAGCCCTATGTGGAAGGTATGGCTGAGCCAACCGAATTTAGCGTCCGCGGGAAAGAAGTCATTGATTTGGATTGGGGCGGAAAGTTGGTGTTCTACAATTGCATCGTCGGCGGTGTGATTGATTCACGTTTCATACCATCCATTCTGAAAGGGGTTATGGAGAAAATGGAAGAAGGACCTATTACCGGCTCATATGTCCGCGATGTTCGTGTAATGGTATATGATGGGAAAATGCACCCCGTGGATTCCAACGACATTTCATTTAAGATCGCGGGCATGATGGCGTTCAAGGATGCTTTTATGAAATCTGAACCGCAACTACTTGAGCCGATTTATGATTTGGAAGTTGTGCTGCCCGAAGACGTCATGGGCGAGGTAATGGGCGACCTGCAAACGCGCCGATCACTAATTGTGGGAATGGATAGCGTGGGAGATTACCAGGTGATAAAAGCGAAAACGCCTTTGGCGGAACTAGATCGATATTCCACCACGCTTCGTTCTCTTTCTCAGGGTCGTGCGCGGTTTACACAGCGATTCGCGGAATTTTCACCCGTGCCTTTTGATGTGCAACAAAAACTCGCAAAACATGCCAGCGAAGTAGAAATGGCTTAAACCACGCGTCTCCGCTTAAGCACCTGGGCACATGGCTTCATTTGCTTGAATCCATCACGGAGACGTACCATCCAACACTTTGGGCTATTTTTTTGTGCCAAAGTGCTTATCATTATTGGCAAAGAGCACCTTTTGTCCTCCCGGAATTCAGAAAAACCGTCTTCGAAAACGATTGTTTAAAGACTTTTTATAGATTTGTTAGATCAGCCCAGCCCATTGAACAACGCTATTGTCATTATCCCAACCTATAAGGAGCACGAAAACATTCGTGGAATCATAGACACTGTCTTTAGCCTGCCCAAGGATTTTCACATTTTAGTCGTTGATGACAACTCCCCAGATGGCACACCACAGATTGTCGAGAAGATGCAGGAGGATTATAATGCCACAGATACCAGGCTGCATCTGGTGAAGCGTACCGGCAAAATGGGGTTGGGTACAGCATACATTACCGGTTTCAAATATGCGATCGAAAAGGGCTACGATTTCATATTAGAGATGGATGCTGATTTTTCACACGACCCAAAAGATCTCATTAATCTGTATTTGCAATGCGCTGAGCATGGTAGCGATGTAGCAATTGGTTCGCGATACGCTACGGGTGTTAATGTTGTGAATTGGCCAATCGGTCGGGTGCTCCTTTCCTATTTTGCCAGCAGCTATGTCAGGCTCATTACAGGCATGCCTATTCGCGATACAACAGCTGGTTTTTTATGTTATCGCAAGCAGGTGCTCGAAACTATTCCGTTGGACCAGGTAAAATTTGTTGGATATGCTTTCCAAATTGAAATGAAATTTCTTACCTGGAAGTTTGGATTCAAACTCAATGAGGTACCCATAATCTTCACAGAACGTACGCGAGGAGAATCAAAGATGTCTGCCGGAATCTTCAAAGAGGCCTTCTTTGGTGTTCTTCAGATGACCATACAAAGTTGGTTTAAGAAGTATATCCCACTGACACCAACTTCTTAGCCCTTACTTGTATCCATTTTATTCCTGAAATCCCACAAACGTTATTGGACCAACATGCGATTTCACCAGATCCAGATCTGGCTCAGTGATATCAGCTTCATAGCCGTCCTCACTTAACATGTTCAGGATGTCTTCGGCCGCTTCACGTTGTTTGTAAATGTGATAGTCTTCGCGGGCAAACACGGGGTAACGACCCAATTTTTGTTCGCGATCTACAAAATTGAAACCGCATAGGAATAACTTGCTGTCCTTATGCCTGATGCGATACAGGGGCATCTGCGGATATTGCTGCAGCCATTCTACAACTTCTTCGCGGGTACCTTGTATGATTTCAGTCAGCTTGTAGATCTTCATCACTTCACCCTGATTGGGTTTGTCCAACATTCGTAAATCGAAATTATGAACGTACGATGATAAACCCACACAACCGCATAAAACCATCAGCGGGTTCTGGGCGTCACCGTGTAATCTGACATCCAGGTTCTTTGCATTGAAGAAAGCCTGAAGTCGGCGGTTCCTTTTTTGAATAGTGTTCGTCAGGTCAGGCCTGACAGGATTCTTGAATTTTAACTGCATAAAATCTAAACATTTCGAATAAGGTGGGCTCCCTATTGTCTGTATAAAACAAAATTATAAAAATATTTGAGTTAAACGCCTCTAATACTAGTCAAACCGAATGGTTTTGATGGGGTTTATGCGTGCAATCACCATTGTAGGTATCAATAATACGACGGTAACGACCAAAAACGTCAATACATTGAGCAGCAAAATGATATCCCAATGCCAGGCAATCGGCACAAAACTCATATAATAATCATGCGGATTGAGCTTGATGATTCTAAAATGATATTGAAGAGAACAAAGACCCAATCCTATAAGATTTCCTAAGAGTAATCCTTTATATATCAAATTGATACCATTAAAGATGAATATTGACCGAATAAATTTATTATGCGCACCCAAGGCTTTAAGCATACCAATCATTTGTGTTCGCTCCATGACCAGGATCAGCACAATGGAAATCATATTCACACAAACAACGCTGAGAATTATGCCCAGTAGAATATTGACTTGCCTTCCCAGCAAGTGAAGCCATTCAAAGACCTGGCTAAATTTGTCCCTGATGCGCTCGATATTGAGGTCAAAATCCATCGTTTCGCCAATGGCATAGCCCGCTTCGTCGATATCGGCCGGATCCGTGACATATACCTCAAGTCCTCCAGCCAAACTGTCCGACCAATCATTGAGCCGTTGAATCAATCGAATATCGGTTATGATAACTCTTCCATCAAAGTATTCTGAAAGATTTGTCTCATATATGCCAGTTACCTTAAGTCTTCTGAAGCGTGGTGGGTTCTGGAAGAAATGAACGATGATGTCATCGCCCACCCCTGCTTTTATCTTGTTTGAAATAATACGACTGATGACCACTTGGTTGGCATATGTCGAGTCAGGAAAGTCTAAGAAATTGCCCTCAACCATGTTTATCCGAAAAGCATCCACGTCGAAACTTCGCCCAACGCCCTTCACGACGACACCCAAAACTTCATCATCATCCGTTTTCACCAAGCCTGGCTTGTGCGCATACTCCTGAACACGCCGGATGAAGGGATACTTTTCCTGATTATCATAAATTTCTATATGATAATTCATAGGCTGTTCCTCAGGGGCATTGCTCATGGTGAACTTCGTTATCATCAGATGACCGCTGAAACTGTAAAGCTTATCCTTCACTTTTTCCTGGAAACCAAGCATGACCAAGAATGAAATGATGGCCGCGCCGAGGCCAACACCTATGCTGGCAATAGCGATTTTGTGAATGGCTGACGAAAAACCTTCCTTTTGTTCTAGACTTATTCTTTTGGATATGAAATACGAAAGGTTCAAAGGTTATTGCTAACTTTTCAGCGTTAAGGAGCTGCAAAATAAGATAACGTGCGTCCACAATCAAGCACCTTGCATTTAAGGATTTGAACATCAACGAAGTTAATAGCACTTTTACCTCTATTAGATTGAAATGAAGAAGTTAGTTTTTATTCACCTTATTGTACTAGGCTGTGCACAATGTGGCAGCCACGCCGGTGGGAATCAACCCAACAATATTGCGCCAAAACAAGAATTTAATCCGAAAGCCGAGATTGGCGTTATCACGGGCGCTGATCAGCTCGAAATCCTGCTTTCCAAAATCGAAACCAAGCATGTTGCATTGGTTGTAAATTACACTGCGGTGGTCGGGAAAACCCATTTAGCAGACACATTAAAAGCCCATGGCGTTTTCATAAAAAAAATATTCTCCCCCGAACACGGATTCCGCGGTACTGCTACGGCAGGTGAACACGTCAAGGACGGCTTTGATACCAAAACGGGGTTACCCGTCGTCTCGCTGTATGGAAAGAATAGAAGACCAACAGCAGCGCAACTTGATGATGTCGACCTGGTGATCTTTGATATTCAGGATGTGGGCGTGCGCTTTTTCACCTACATCGGAACCTTGCATTATGTTATGGAGGCTTGCGCCGAAAATGGAAAGAAATTAATCGTGCTAGACCGGCCTAATCCCGAACGCAAGCTATATTGATGGACCCGTCCTTCTTCCAGAATTCAAATCATTTATTGGCATGCATCCGGTGCCTGTTGTACATGGACTGACCGTAGGCGAGTTTGCACAAATGATCAACGGAGAAGGCTGGCTCGAAGGAAAAAAGAAATGTGAGCTTGAGGTTATCACGTTAAAAAACTGGAATCATGATGATGAATATATTCTTCCTATCAAACCTTCCCCAAATCTGCCGAATCAACAAGCTGTGAAACTTTACCCTTCCATTTGTTTCTTTGAAGGAACGCCTTTGAGTTTAGGACGTGGTACGTTAGATCCCTTTCAGATTATCGGTCATCCTGATTTGAAAAATATGCCGTTCCAATTCACACCAAAAGATATAGCAGGTATGTCGATAGATCCTCCGCAGGAAAATAAAGTATGCTACGGATTGGATCTGCGCACGGTAGAAGTTCCTAAAAAAATAGCATTGCATTACCTCATCGACATGTACAATGCATTCCCGGAAAAGGAAAAATTCTTCGTGCCCCACTTTGCCCGATGGGCAGGTAATGATCTTCTGGCAGAACAGATAAAAGCAGGATTGAGCGAAGAAGAAATTCGCGAAACCTGGCAGGCGGATCTTACGCGGTATAAAGCGATGAGGGCAAAGTATTTATTGTACCCATAAAGAGCTTGATGCAACACACGTTGAGTCTTAATCATAATAGTAGTTCGCGGCCTGTGCCTGCGGCTTCACGTTACCAATGACAAAAGCAGAAAAAGTCAAAGACATACTCAATATTCTGGACAAGCTTTATCCTGACCCTCAGGTTCCTTTACGCCATAAGGACGCTTATACGTTATTGATTTCTGTTTTGCTATCCGCGCAATGCACAGACGAGCGTGTGAATAAGACCACTCCTTTACTTTTTAAGCGGGCTAACAATCCGTATGACATGGTTAAGCTTAGCGTAGACGAAATCCGAGAAATCATCAAACCTTGCGGACTGTCGCCGATGAAATCAAAAGGTATCCATGGTTTGTCTAAAATTCTAATAGAAAAGCATGACGGAAAAGTGCCAAACACCTTCGAAAGTTTAGAGGAACTTCCGGCTGTTGGCCATAAAACAGCTTCCGTCGTAATGACCCAATGGTTCGGCATCCCTGCGTTTCCCGTTGACACCCATATACACCGCTTGGCATACCGCTGGGGACTGACGAATGGAAAAAGTGTAGAGCAAACTGAACATGATTTGAAGCGACTAATACCGCGAGGAAAAATGGAATAAAGTTCATCTTCAAATTATTTATTTCGGAAGAGAATATTGCCCCGCCCGCGGCCATGTATGGAAAGCCTGCCCCATATGTAAGAAGTATTTGCGGAAAGACTTGAGAAGTTGAGTTTCTCCACTCATGCAGTGCTTCATTTTAAAGAATAAAGGACGTCAATAAAAAATCAAGAAACAGATTTTTTATACATATTGAAAAACAGAAATGGAAGGAACCCAAGAATGAATAGTGTTGAGCCGGCTATCAGTAATTCCGGTGCTCCCTCATAGTGCAGGGTCTTGAAAAGTACCGACAAGGCGACCATGAAACCGCTGGAAAGTCCTAAAACAAATCTAAATTTCTCAGAAATAGCCCGCTGAATTTTAACCTTGAAATAGTCAATAGCCAATAGGGGAAGAAAGACAAATGCAAATGACAAAAAGCCGTAAATTGATAATTCCTTCCCTCCTGGCAAGTGCAATAATGAGAAGGTCCAGCCCGAAACAAACGCCATCGCAGAAAGCAAGCCAATTAGATACATGATTTTTTTGATTCGCATGATTTTGATTGAGTTAAATAAGAATAAAGTTTCCCGTTGGATTTCATCCAGACCACCTGGCGCAATCTCAAGCTGCGCCTCCATCAATGCTTGATCAAAAGCCTTTCCACTGTCCATTTTTATTTCTACAACGCAACACAGATGATCCAGCAAATCATCTTTAAGCGTCTGTATTTGTATACGACTTTGATCAATTATTGACCGAACAATCTCGATTTGGGCGGTAGATAGCTTCATGCCAATCCGAATTGAGGGAAAACAATTTTGTTCAAAGTCACGATAAAATCCCTTAGCTCCTCAACGCAGGTCGTCTTTTCTTCGAGACCCTTTTTTGTGAGGTAATAGTATTTTCGCACCCTTCCCCCTACGATTTCCTGATGAAACGAGAGCAGTCCATCACTTGTCATCTTTTGCAAGGCTGGATAAAGCGAGCCGTCCTTAAGTAAGATCTTACCACCTGATAGTTTTTTCACCTGCATCGACATTTCATATCCATACATTTTTTCACGTTCGGACAACAGTTTCAAAATAATGGCAGAAAGTGTGCCTTTCAAGAGCTCTTTTGAATACATAGAACAAATATATATCAGAACCATGATATATCACAATGCTATGCATATGAAATAATCCTTCCATTTGCGTTATTTCGCATTGTCTTGAATGCACTATGCAAGGAATTGCGCATTATTTTTATGGGCACGCCAGAATTCGCCGTACCCAGCCTCGAAATTTTGGTAGAGCACAAATTCAACGTCGTGGCGGTTATCACGGCGCCGGATAAGCCGCAGGGGCGCGGGCAAAAACTTGTCTTTTCTCCGGTGAAAGAATGTGCCATAAAGCACAACATTCCCGTACTCCAGCCTGCTAACCTAAAGGCAACCCAGTTTTTGGATGAATTGGCGAGCTATCATGCCAATCTTCAAGTTGTAGTCGCCTTTCGCATGTTGCCCGAGGTGGTTTGGGCTATGCCGGTTCTGGGCACATTAAATCTCCATGCCTCCCTGCTTCCCCAATACCGCGGGGCCGCTCCAATTCATTGGGCTATTATTAACGGCGAGAAAGAAACCGGCGTTACCACATTCTTTCTACGACATGAAATTGATACCGGCAACATCATCTTCCAGGACAAAGAACCCATCCACGAAAGTGATACTGTGGGGACAGTTTACGATCGCCTGATGATAAAAGGTGCACAGCTCGTGCTGAAAACGGTAAAGGCAATTGAAATGGGGGATTACAAAACCGTTCCACAGAAAGCGCCTGCAGCGGCAAAACATGCGCCAAAGATTTTCAAAGAAACATGTGAGATCAACTGGAGCCAGCCCTCAATAGATGTGCGAAATTTTGTGCGCGGTTTGAACCCCTATCCGACAGCATGGTGCGTAGTTCATGGCAAGACTTACAAGGTATTCGCAGTATCCCGTTCGAATAAAAGTTTTGGGCAATACAAGCCTGGAGCGATTAACACCGACAACAAAAATTATCTTTGCATAAAGACACTGGATGGTTGGATTTCAATTGATGAGCTTCAACCTGAGGGAAAGCGGAGAATGAACATCATGGAATTTTTTAGAGGAAACAAAATATAGCGCTAAGATCCCCCTGCCACACACGTCAGGCCTCACTGGTGCGTGTAGCCAGGAGGGACAGCTTGTATCAATTATGATCATATCACTTATAGCCGCCGTCAGCGAAAATCTTGTTATTGGAAGAAACAATGACTTGCCCTGGCATTTACCCGATGACATGAAATTCTTTATGCAGACCACAAAAGGGCATCACATCATCATGGGACGCAAAAACTATGATTCTATACCTGAAAAGTTCAGACCTCTGCCCAACCGGACGAATATTGTCGTTACACGCCAACCCTCGTTCAGAGCACCAGGTTGTATTGTGGTTAATGCGATTGAAAGAGGGCTGGAAATTGCGCTGCGCAACGGAGAACGAGAAGTATTCGTCATTGGCGGATCTGACATTTACGCATTAGCGATGCCATTGGCCCACAGACTCTATCTCACAGAAATACACACCGTAGTTGAGGGCGATACCTATTTTCCAGCCGTAAATCTGCTTGAGTGGACGGAGATTTCACGAAAATCGCACCCTGCCGATGACCGGCATCTGTATAGCTTTGATTTCGTGGTCTACGATAAAAGTCCTGCTTGACATCTATCTATGAGCCAAAGCATTAACCTTATCGATACACCACAATTTTGCGTCGCCAGATCCCCTAAGTGCCGATCTTGCGTTACGGGGACTAATAAAATCATACTTTCAATACATCATTAATTACAATCATGTCTGATCTTAGGAACAAAGTCATCTGGCTCACCGGAGCATCATCGGGTATCGGCGAAGCCCTGGCGTATGAACTGGCCCGGAAAGGCGCAAAACTCATTCTGTCAGCACGCAGGAATAGAAGAATTGGAACGTGTGAGGCGAAACTGTACAACGGCGGCGCAACAGCACATCCAAATCCTTCAATTAGATCTTTCCGCGCCGGAGACGCTGGATGACAAAACGAAGGCAGCCATCGTCCTTTTTGGACACATCGATATTCTTGTCAACAATGGAGGCATCAGCCAGCGAAGTCTAATTCAGGAATCCACGATTGACGTTTACAGGCGTCTGATGGAGGTCAATTATTTTGGTGCGATAGCTTTATCAAAAGGCCTACTACCGCATTTCGTTAGCCGCAAAGCAGGTCACTTTGTAACCATAAGCAGTGTTACCGGAAAATTCGGCACACCCTTTCGTTCCGGCTATGCCGCGGCAAAACATGCACTCCATGGCTTCTTTGATTCCATGCGGGCCGAACATTGGAAAGACAATATCGTGGTAACGATGATCTGTCCCGGTTTTATCAACACACCTATTTCGTTGGCGGCACTCAAGGGTGATGGCTCGCCGCTCAACGAGGCTGACAAGGCACAAGGCAAGGGTAAACCTGCAGAATGGTGCGCAAAACGAATTGTCAGGGCGATCGAAAAAAAGCGTGAGGAAGTTTACATTGGCGGAAAAGAAGTTCTAATGGTATACATCAAACGGTTTTTTCCTTCCTTGTTCTCGAAGATAATTCGAAAAGTGGCTGTGCGTTAAAATATTTGTACATCGCGCATTGGCACAACGCTCTGCTGACCGGTGCCGGGCCGCACGAATGGCCTACCGGCAAAGCAAGGTTGATTGGTGCTGGCGGGTGCCCGTCAAATACACTATCTTTCAACCCTAACCGGAAAGCTGTTTGGAACTTTATCAAATTCCGTTAATTATACTGCTTGGGTTTGGATCTGCCTTCTTAAACACCGTCGGTGGTGGTGGCTCGCTTTTTACTGTGCCGATCCTAACATTC
The DNA here is from genome assembly GCA_963714945.1 of uncultured Bacteroidota bacterium. Lineage (GTDB taxonomy): Bacteria > Bacteroidota > Bacteroidia > Cytophagales > Cyclobacteriaceae > Chryseolinea. The sequence continues at coordinate 294,319 of CAVQQL010000026.1, forward strand.
ATGGGCATTCCCATTACCATGGCAAATGCCACGGCGCGCGTGGCGATTCTCGCGCAGAACCTTACGGCCGTTGGTGGCTTCAGGAGCAAAAAAGTAGAGCTCCCGCTAAGGTACAGTCTCTATCTCATGCTGGTATCGATGGTCGGTGGTTTTATTGGGTCCAACCTTGCCGCTACTATTGACGATAAAATGTTCAACCGGATTTTTGTTTCGGTAATGGTATTCTCCGCCGCCTTAATCGTTTTTAACCCTTTCCGATCCACGTTAAAAGGTGAGAACATGACGCCAGGCCGTCAACGCATTGGTATCTTTTGCTTTTTCTTTATCGGGATCTATGGCGGCTTCGTGCAAGCGGGCGTCGGGTTCCTGGTTATTGGTGTGCTTAGTCTGGTGAATAATTTTAATCTTGTAAAGACAAACTATATTAAAGTTTTTGTCGCCATTGTATACACGGGCGTATCGGTCATCATATTCGCGCTGGAGGATAAAATACTGTGGCAGACGAGCCTCATCCTTGCAATCGGGCACGCACTGGGCGGTTGGTATGCCAGCAGGTGGAGTGTTGACAAAGGTGAGGTATGGATAAAACGGGTTATGGTATTATCGATAGTCGGTATGGCGATAAAGCTTTGGTTCTTTTAGCCCAACCTATGAATTCGGGCTTATCGCTGACAACGCGCTAAAAAATCGCGATAAACGCCAGGAATGTTCTGCGCCAAGAGCAGCAACAACCTAAGTTGATCGTCTTTGGCCCAGTCATTTTTTCTATCCACCACGTTGATCAATAAAGCTTAAAAGCGAAAAAGAAGTACAGCGTTCTCCATAATGTGACTAATTTTACGATGTTTTTGCACACTGCATACGCTTATTGAACCTTTAAGGAATCAACCAGAACCTTTTAATGCAGCATTTCTTTGTGAAGTATTTTAATTTTATTGCTGCGATCTTAATTTCCTTGCTCTATGCTTCAGGAAAAATTCCCCCTTCCGAAAAGTATAATCTTTGGATTCTCAGTTTTACTATTCCCTTTGCATTAACCGCCAACATTCTCTTGCTCTTCGTATCGTTATCCTTGAGAAAAAAATCGACAATCTATTATGTCGTCGCACTTGTCATCGGAAGTCCGTACCTCGTGGGTACCATTGGCTTTAAAAACCTGTTTAGAAAAGACCGACCATCCGGCTTTTCATTTACTGCCATCAATTATAATTTGGGTGGGTATCAGGTTGGGCCCTATGCCCACAAGGACAAAGAAAGCGCCAAAATTGCCTTAAAAAATTGGCTCCTGTACGCTGATGCCGACATCAAATGCTATCAAGAGTTTGTAGATCTTGATTGGAGCAAAGAATTCAATGTAATAACGCAATTAAAAAAGAACGGGTCGCATTACTATTTTTCGACGGAGACCGATGCGAGCCATACCAACTATTCAAAGGAAGGCACATTGATAATTTCAAAGTTCCCGATCGTCTCCAGTGGAGAAGTGCTCACCAGCGAAAATGTTTTCAACAGGATAACCTATGCCGATATAATAATAAATCAAGATACCATTCGCATAATAAACGTTCATCTGGAGTCAATGGGGCTTACCAATTTGGGTCATTTCGCGAAGAATCTCAGATCACTTAAGACCATTGCGATGATCATCTTAAGCAAGCTCAAAAAAGGAGTTTTAGTAAGAAGCCAGCAAATTAAACAGTTGGCTACATTTATCGACTCGACGCCTTATCCCGTCCTCTGCATGGGCGATTTCAACGATCTTCCTTATTCATATACCTATCAGCACCTGAAGGCAAGAATGAAGAATTCATTTGAAGAATCCGGCAGCGGCTTCGGATTTACTTATGAGGGAACAAGGCTTGCAGGTCTAAGGATTGACAATCAATTTTACACGTCGTCCGTCCGTTCCATTGGGTTTGAAACGCTCGATAGCATTAAATATAGCGATCATTTTCCCTTGTGGGGTGAATATCGATTAGCAGGCCACTAAAATGTTTGATCATCTGCTAAATTAACCATGAGAAAAGCATTATTAGAAAAGCAAGGCGAAAGAAGAAAGTTCAGCGCAGTATTTTGCAGGTTCGGATCAAAAACCAATTATCATGGATATTCAGCAGAGACTGTATTACTTACAAATGTAATCGATTCAGAAAACGGGCAGCTCGTAGCTGATCACCTCTGGTTTAACTATACAAAAAGTTTTCAGGAGGCTGGTCTAATAGCAGGTAAACTGGTCGAGTTTGAGGCGCGTATAAAAAAATATGTAAAAGGCTATGTTAATATTCGGTATAAAATTGATAAGCGGACGCTGGACTATAAACTAAGCCATCCAAGCAAAGTGAAAACGATATAGGGTCAACTGGTAACATAAACCTCAGAGAAATCCTGACCAGGTGAAGATGTTAAGTAATCGCAATTGTTATCTTTACGCCGACTCGCAAATAAATGATCAAAGAAGTACATCATATCGTTAGCAGGCCTATCGCTTATCTTCAGGATAAAATCTCGCCACGACAGTTTTTCATATTATCCAGTATTCTTGTTGGGCTGTCTTCCGGGCTAGCCGCTATAACGCTCAAGTACTTTGTACACTCCATCGAAGCGTTTGTTACGTATTACTCCATCCATTATGAAAGATTTCTGCTATTTGCCTTATTCCCGATCATCGGCATTTTAGTAACAGTTTTGTATGTCAAGTATGTTCTAAAAAATGAGTTTCACAAAGGCACCGCTGAAATTGTGTATGCCATAGCGAAAAAGTCCAGCTTGATTCGATACAAGGAAATGTATTCCCATATGATTACCAGCGCGTTGACAGTTGGTTTTGGAGGATCGATGGGATTGGAGTCACCCATGGTAAGCACCGGCTCGGCCATCGGCTCAAATTATGGACGGACCTATAATCTTTCTTATAAAGATCGCACAATCTTGCTTGCCTGTGGGGCATCGGCGGGTATCGCTGCGGCATTCAATTCCCCCATTGCCGGTGTGCTTTTTGCAGTAGAAGTCCTGTTGACCGATATAAGTGCTACGGCATTTATCCCGCTGATAATCTCGGCAGCTTCCGGCGCATTGCTTTCAAAAATAATACTGCAAGAAGGCGTTATTCTCTCATTCTCCTCCCTAACTCGGCCGTTTGATTACCACAATGTACCATTTTACATTGCGCTGGGAATCCTCGCAGGCCTGTTGTCCTTATACTATTCTCGCATGTTTACTTATGTAGAAGCTAAAATGCATAAGTTCAAGAAGAACTGGACGAGAATACTCAGCGGTGGCCTAATGCTATTCGTATTGCTGATCTTCTTCCCGCCCTTGTTTGGGGAGGGATATGAGACCATAAAAATGCTTTCAACAGCACGGACGCAGGAACTAATAAGTGCGAGCTTGTTGCGTAATTTCATTACATCCGACGTCTACATGCTTCTTTTCCTGGGGGCACTAATGTTTTTGAAAACCGTCGCAGCAGCGATCACACTTGGAAGCGGCGGCAATGGCGGTAATTTTGGTCCCTCCCTTTTTGTGGGCGCTTATCTCGGTTTCGTTTTTGCCCGGCTCAATAATTTACTGGGCTTCGCATCTATTCCAGAAACAAACTTTACGCTGGTTGGAATGGCCGGAATATTGAGTGGCGTTTTTTATGCTCCCTTAACTGCCATATTCCTAATTGCAGAAATTACAGGGGGATATGACTTGATGATACCCTTGATGATCGTATCCGCGTTGAGCATTACTGTCACGCACTATTTTGAGCCACTTTCGATGGATGGCAAGAAACTTTCCACAATGTTAAACCTCACTGTCGAGAACAGGGACAAATTCCTGTTGAGTAAGCTTGATCTATCAGCACTCATCGAGACTAATTTTTCCGTTATTAAACCTGAGGAGCCACTTCAATCCCTGATTAAGGTTATATCCACTTCCAGCAGAAATACGTTTCCCGTTATTGACGACAATAATGAACTTCAAGGTATAATTCACATGGATAATATTCGAACCATAATATTCAATCCAGACAAACACGAAAAAATTCTCGTCAAAGATTTAATGAGCAAGCCTTTGGCGGTGATCATGCTCCACGAAAATCTGCACGATGTGTTGAAGAAGTTTGACGATACGAACCAGTGGAACTTACCCGTTGTAAAAGACAAGAAATACCTGGGCTTCGTTTCGAAGTCCAGTGTGCTGACAAAGTACAGATCGGAACTTCTAAAGTCTGTTTAAACGTATCCCTATCGCTTCTCCGCGAGTGGATTATAGAGGTATTTTTGACTCGCAAAGTCATACAATGTCAAGCGCCGCAATTCGAAATACGCAGTCCAAAAAGATTTCAACGCCACAATGTAACTGCGCTTTGCATCATCCTTCTCCTTGAGTGCAATATTAAGATTAGTGATGTCAATTTTACCTATCAGATAGCGGTTTTGCGCAACATTATACCGCTCAAAGGCTACTTCATCAGCTTTCTTGGTTATCTCAATCTGCAGTTTCAACATTTCGAATTGCCTTACTTGCGTCAGAATTGTTTGCTCAAAAGTGACTTCATCCTGAGCAATAAGATAGTCCGTAAGCCGCTTGTTTGCATAGGCACTCTGCATCATCGACCGCCTGCGGCCCCAATCCAGTAGGGGGATGTTAAAGGTAAGGTTAACGAACTGTTGTCTTGCCGGATTTTGGTAGAGATCACCCAGGTTTGCGCCTACGCTGTTCAATCCAAATCCACCGGTAAGATCCACAATGTACCGCTGGCTCTTTGCCTGCGCCACTAAAGATTCCGCCTCGGCCTTCCGTCTTTCAAACGCAATGTAAGCTGACCTCGTTTCGTGCGCATATTTTAACGCGTCGTCCTCGTTTACGATGATAATGGGAATTTCATCGGGTAACTTCAAATCGAAACTTTCCCCGGTGCGAATACCAATGTAGGTGCGCAATTCCAGACTTGAGGTTTGAAGATTTAACTGAGCCTGCGCAACTTCCTGCCTGGAACGCAACAATTGTAACTCAACCTGCAAAAGTTTATCCAATGACGTCGTGCCGATATTGTACCTCCCCTGCTCTATTTTATAAATCGTATCGTTGTTGGCTAGATTATACAATGCAATTTGTTGATCTACCTGTGCCTGGAGCACGTTGAAAAAATTGTCCACAGCATCGCGGGCAATGGCCTCCATCGATTCGGCGTAATCTCGTTTCGATTCTTCATATCGGATGGGCTGAATACGCTTGTCCCACTTATAGCGATTGTAGGAAAAAATAGGTTGACTAAGCCGAATATTGAATGTAGATCCATTCCATTGGGAAGTGTTATCCACATAGTTGTTAAAATAGTTATAAATAGAATTAACAGAAACAGTACCCCCAGTCCATTGGACCGGTTGTTGGAGCGCAAAGTTCACGCCCGGATTAAGTTGATTTACCTGAAGATACTTGATTGATCCATCCGGCTGAAGGATGGGACTGAAACTGTTGTTATAGAGTGCACCAGCATTATTGCTGATCAGTCGTATCTGGGGGTTATAGTTGCTCCGAAAATTACGGTATTGCCAATATCGGTTTTCGCGTCGGGTCTCTGCAATCTTGAAATCGGGTGACTGAGACTGTGATCGATCTATAATGTCTGTTATCGACAAAACATTTTGCGCCTCACTCTTAATACAACTGCAAAGAATGAGGAATACGAGAAGGACTTTATTCATAACGCAAGGAAGTAATGGGATCCTGGCTTGCTGCCCGGCGGGCAGGGGCAATGCCAAATATCAGCCCTACCGTGGCGGCCACCCCAAAAGATAGGATAATGGATGAAAAAGTAACAACAGTTGGAATATCTGCAAATTCAGAAACGATAAACGCCATGGTAATACCAATAAAAACACCAATAAGACCTCCCGAAACGCTGATCATAATGGCTTCAAACAAAAACTGCCGCACAATATCACTTTTCTTGGCACCAATGGACAACCGTAAACCAATTTCTTTAATTCGTTCGAGCACCGAGGCCAACATAATATTCATAATGCCAATTCCGCCAACGAGCAGCGAGATTCCCGCAATAGCACCGAGCACGTAGTTAAAAATATCGTTTGTCCGTTGTTGCTGCTTTAGCAACAACTCAGGAATTTCAATTTCATAGTCAATTACACCATAGTGTTTTCGCTCCAGCAGCCGGGAGATGATTTCAGCGGTTGGTGTTAACCGTTCTGTCGCATCCACCTGGATCACCAGCCGGTCCAGCTGATGGTAGTTCGATTTATCCTGTTCCTGTTCTTCCGTTTCGGTGCCTACATTGCCCCTTCCCCGGCTTCGTTGGCTAGCAAGCCGTAGTTGTTCACTCGTAATCTTATCGCGGTTCTTGTACCGAATCAAGACCGATTGTAGTGGAAGGTATATATCCATATTAAAATCTCTGATGCCCAGTTTACTAATACTTGCATCAGAAACTACGCGTTCATTCAAAAGCCCCACGATCGTGAGCCAATGCCTGCCAACTTTGATGCTTTTGCCAATTGGATCGTCGGAAGGAAAGAATTTCGTTTTTATGGCGTAGCCAATTATGCATACGGGGGCGCCCAATCGAATTTGTTCCTGATTGAACATCTGCCCTTCATTCAAATCAAAATTATAGATGGTAAAATAGGTGGGCTCAACGCCTACCAGCTTTGCTGATCTTCTAAGTCCGTCCCGAATAACATGCGTATCAATAATAATCTCCGGACTTATTTTACTAACTCCGGGAATAGTAGCTTCAATGCTCAGGACATCGCGTACTGTTAACCCTGGCGAAAATTTCTTTTTTTCACGTTGTCCAACCTGCTCTTCTATCTTCTCTTCCTCCTGTTCAACAATAGGTTTGATAACAATATTATTAACGCCCACCAGCTTAATCTGCTCGAGGATTTCCTGTTGTGCGCCATTGCCTATCGCCAGCATAGCAATGACTGCTGCGACTCCGAAAATTATACCAAGCGCCGTCAACAGAGACCGCACTTTGTTTGCAATAACGGCATCAGCAGCAATATACAAATTGGCTAATAAGCGTTGTGAGAACATCCTATTACGACTAATTACTAGATACGGCAGTGGGGACCGCAACGACAGGCGTCCCATTCTTCTTCAACTCTTCTTTTTCTGGCTCGACTTTCTTTCTCTTCCCATCCATTTCCTTCAACAGATTTATGTTATCCCCTTCCAAGCCTGAAGGAATAGACAAATGGACACGGTCACTTTCCGTGAGGCCCCCCAGAATTACAACATCATTCGCATTTGTATCCCCGATCATGACCTCCTGCTTTACCGTTCCCATCCCGTCCTTCTTGTATACGTACGTAACGGAATCGGCTTGATTGTGCAGGCATTCCAACGGAATAAACAGGGCGTTATCAATTACCTTGGCAATTATTTTGTTGCTTGTCGTCATAGAAGGTCGCAAGGTTGGATCTGTACCATCAATTTCAACTGACACCTCAAATACCTTTGCATCCGAATTCGGGCGCTGCTCTCCAACATTGGCAACGCGCGTTACGACACCCGAGAGCTTTTTGTCCGGATAAGCATCCAACCCAATTTCAACTTTCTGCCCGGCCAAGACTCTTCGCACATCCACTTCATTTACATAAGTCATCGACATCATCTTTGTCAAATCGGGCAGTGTGGCCACAGTTGGATCCCACACGCGAATCTGCGATCCCTCCTTGATTGGTTTACCATCATTCCCTTTCCGATAGATTACCATCCCAGGCTCGGGCGCAAGAATCGTAAAGGATTGCAGCAACTGACTCATCGCATTATATTCATTTTGAACTTTGCGGAACTCCGCCGATTGCGCTTTCATCTTCTCGGCATTCTGACGTTTCTTGATTTTATAGTTCTCCTTTGCCTGTTCATATTCGCGCTCCGCACGTTGAAAATTTATCTCCGCTTGTTTTATCGTAGCCGGTGGCTCAAATTTGGATTGCTCCAGGATAATTTTCTTCTCCTCGACTGCATAGCTTAAGTTAATCAACTGATCCCGAGCCTCGCGCAGGACGAGTGTTGTGTCCAGTTGGATCTGGACGTACTCCGCATTTTCTTTTTCCAGTTCAATCTGCTTGGCACTAAACTTATTCTGAAATTCGGACGGATCTAGCGTGGCCACCCAATCTCCTTTTTTGACTACTGTCCCCTCGTCAATGATGCTTTCAATCGACAATTGCCAGATTTGAAAATCACGCAGTCGCGCCGGACCGAGTATTTTGACTGAATTTTTGGCTTCCAACTCCCCGGTCGTTTCTATTTCAATCTTGAAGGGGCCACGGGTAACGTCTGTAATTATTTCCGCAGTTGCTCCCGTACTTTTTCCACTCCAAAAAAAGTATCCAATTAACAATACTGTTAATGCTGCCGCCCCAATAATTAAGTTTCTTTTCATTCGGTGCTTTTTGTCTTTGACGGTTGCAGGCGCCCTGCTCAGTACCCGGTGCGTGGTACAGCACTATCTCAAGGTAGCACCTGCAATTTATTTACTCAAAATTAGCTAAATCGTTCCAATTCGGCTTGCCATTGGTATAATATTACAAGTAATGCCAAAAAAAATGCCGGCATACATTTTATTGTATACGCCGGCATCGTACCCATTCTTCCAGGATTACTGGCTCTCGCCCTTCCTGATCAAGAATTTACTCGTTGCGCCCTTTTGGTCTATTTTACCAGCATTGAAATCTTTTAGCACTGATCCTTTGATAGAAAGCTCAATCGTAGAAGGAATCCCACAGCCTTCGCATTTCGTTAAGGTCACTTGAAAAACGAGGACCTCATCCTCCTGAAGACTCTTCAACGTGCGACCGTATTCAAGCATATTTTCTTTGAATTCCTGCTCAAATCTTGGGTAGAGTTCCTTTACTTTCTGATCTTTTGTTTCCTGGTCTACATCAGTCAGCCCAAGTGTTGGCATAACATATCTCCTGCTGAAGTCACCGCGCTCAATCCCGCTATATACTTGCATATAGTAGATGACACCAAAATCTTTGAGCCGCTCAAAATAGACATTATCACCTGTGAAGTAGGTTTTCGAAAGATCCTGGCTATACAATCGGCTGAAGATGCTCGATAATAATTCCAGATCTGGTTCAACATTTTCTGCCGTTTCGGTATTGACAACTTTTATTTTTGCCATGGCCTGGTCGCGACTAATCTTCCCTTGCCGGAATTGCGTAATGTCAGATTTCAGGGCCTCAATGGAAAGATGGGTGCGTTTGGGCGCGTTGAAGTATCGGCCTACCCACATGCGCGGTTGGTTTCCCTGATTCGAAATAATGACTTTTTCCTGGGCGCCCAACTGCGTTATCATATCCGCATAGTCGACAAGGAACGTCTTCGCCGCATCAATCACCTTAAGGTTGTAAAGATCACGGACGCTGTCCATGTCCAGGCTTTTCCTTTCTCTATTCCTGTCTTTAAGTCTGATTGACCTTTCTGCCTCAATGACTTCAGCTCTTTCATCCTCGTCGTGCCGCCTATCTTCGACGTTAAAGTTGAAGTCAAATTGATCATTCCCCCAAACGACTACATCATTGTCATTCCCAGCAATAGAGAATGCGATTGGCGTCGTATAGTCCGCAGGCAAATTGAGCGTAACACCATAGCCAGCCTGGTAACTTCCTTTGATCTCCAGAGGAAAGAATGTACGCTGATTGTTAAATTGTTGCTTTATCAATGTGCTCAAAACATTCTCGGCAACGGCTATATCCCGCTCCATCCTTTCTTCATCTATCTTTTGAGCAAACGCTGGTTGCATAATCATTACCGTGGCAAGTAACATGCCCGCCAAGGTTCGAATCCTATTTTTCATATTGCTTTTCATTGCTTTAATGCTCGTTGGCATAATTTTCAATTCTTGGTACCTAAAGATCTTTTATTGCCGACGGTAGATATGATACTCGTTAATATCTGTTCCGTCTCTTGCTTGAATATATCGGTATTCTGCTCTAAACTATTCAACTTGGTCTGAACAACCTGGAGATCATCATTGCGTTGTTGCTGAAGGTACTTGGCAAAGTCGACCAGAAGGCTTTCAATATATTGTTTCTGTTCATTAGACGTAAGTTGAAAATAGTTCTTTACCAGCTTCATATTCTCTGTTTGCAACCCCGAAATAAATTGCTGGATCTGTTCCTGCGACGCAGCCGAAGACACCCGCACCAAATTATCAATCTTTGCTGAGTTAAGCGCTAAGTTACTTTTCACAGAGGCATCAAGCTTTTGCTGTGTTTCATTCCAACCGGCTTGCATGGCAGCATTATTTTGATCCAGCGAAGCATTAATCATTTGCTGCACCTGAACGGACGTCAGCACTGGAGCAATTTGTTTGGATTCGTCGCGTGGTTCTACGCTCCTGCCAAAACTGATGCTCACCTGTTTGTCGGT
>CAVQQL010000027.1:0-79826 GCA_963714945.1 uncultured Bacteroidota bacterium
AAGTACTTGACGAACTCCATTATGCGTTTCTGGAAGTTTGGGTGCACATCACTCATCAACCCTCCAGGTGTAATGAAGCTCTGTGTTAGTCTGGAGCCCGTTGATTCTTCAAAGATGTCGAGTATTTTTTCGCGATCGCGTAAGCCATAGAAAAAAGTTGTGAGTGCCCCGAGGTCCATGCCAAAGGCTGACCACCACAGCTGATGCGAAGCGATTCGCGTAAGTTCAGAAAGAATCGTACGGATGTATTTTACCCGGTCGCTGACTTCCACATTCATCGATTTTTCCACACAGAGCGCAACTGCCTCATTGTTAATGTGTGCAGAGAGATAATCCATCCGATCGGTGAGATGAACCAATTGCGGGTAGGTGAGGTGCTCGCACATTTTCTCTATACCACGATGTATGTAACCACAGTGAGGGATCACGAACTTAACTTGTTCGCCTAGCAAGCATACTTCGAAACGCAATACACCGTGGGTGGATGGGTGCTGCGGTCCCATATTGATGATGTACTCCTCCTTTTCTTTTAGTTCTATATCCATCAATGTCTCTTCCATACGTCAGCGCTCAAGGGTGAAAGAATCTTTATAGTCTTTGCGCAGCGGAAAACCTACCCAGTCATCTTCCAGAAACAGTCGGCGCAAGTCAGGATGATTTTCAAAGCGAATACCAAACAGATCAAAGACTTCACGTTCGAAAAATTCTGCCGTGCGCCAAATGTCGCTCACAGTGGGAACGGATGGATTTTCTTTGTCTGGAAGGATCACCTTCAATACTACCGGGTGATGATATACCGAAGAAGTCAGGTGATATACCATATGAAATCCATCTTTCCGGTCATTAGCTGTTAGACAGAAGAGGTAATCCATTTTCGTTTCTGGATGCGCTTTTAATGACTGCGCAACAAAATGAACCTGGTCGGCAGGTAATATGAACTCTGGGTATTGCTTGCTGACCCCCGGTTGTTGGCTGGGTACCCATGAAGCGATCAGGGCAGTTAATTGTTCGGTTTGCATTCTTCAGGAGGTATATTGGGTTGATTTTCAACTGGATGAATGTATCGAGATTTATCTTCAGTTGAAGTATCGATTTCCGGTTGATTAGGATTCAGGTTTTGGCCCTCCTTATCCAGAAGTGTCTGCACCTGAATCTTTCTTTGAAGTTGCATCACGCCATACAACAAAGCTTCCGGCCGCGGAGGACATCCTGGAATGAAAACGTCAACAGGGATCACCTGATCAACACCTCGAATGACGGAATAAGAATTGTAGTAGAAGGGTCCACCAGACACTGCACATGCGCCCATTGCAATGACGTATTTGGGGTCAGCCATCTGGTCATATAGGCGCTTTAATACAGGCGCCATTTTACGAACAATAGTCCCGGCGACTACAATTACATCCGCCTGGCGTGGGCTGGCGCGATACACTTCAATGCCAAATCGTGCAAAGTCGTGGCGTGGTGCACCGGCTGCCATCATTTCAATCCCGCAACAACTTGTTGCAAATGTCAGTGGCCACACTGAGTTAGAGCGACCCCAATTGACAATTGAGTCGAGTGTTGAAACCAGCACCGGGCTTCCAGATCTTCTGAGTTCCTCCAGCGTTTCATTGTCGTTGAAGTCTTCGTATGGTATGGATTTAATGTCTACTCCCATATTAATGCTTTTTTCTGCCAGGCATATAGTAACCCTAAGCCCAGGATGGTGAAAAAGATAAGGATCTCAATAAATGCAGTAAGGCCAATTTCACGCATAACAACGGCCCAGGGAAAGATAAATACGGTCTCGACGTCAAAAATGAGATAGATTATAGCGAACAGGTAATATCCCACATGAAACTGGATCCACGTGGGCCCTTCCGTAGGTATACCACATTCATAGGGTTCCGACTTTACGAGTCCCGGGGTTTTCGGCGCAGCGAAATAAGAGAAGCTGATCGCACCGCCCACTAAAATCGCGGCTGTGATAAAGAATGTGAGCAACTGATAACTTTCCATATATTATTGGTTGCAGGCCGGCTTTTTGTGTTTCCGACTTCGCTGGGCTTAAGTAACCTACTATAAGCGGAACCATATATGACTTAGCTTATGGTATGGGATGACTTTTGTCAGTATTCAGTATGTGGAAAATAGCAGCGCTGACTTAAGGCCTTGTCCTTATTAAATAGGGCACTGTAAATGCCTTGAACATTCACCTGATGCTAACGGTGGATTGGGATGTTGTCAGCGATGCAAACTAACGACGTACGTCGTCCACTTAATTAATGATACGAAGCCGGTAGTATCAGTTGAAGTGCAGGTATTGCAGTATTGCAGTCGTACGTTATTTATTGATGATCTCCTTTGTTTCACCACAGCCTAACATGGCATCGCCATAGTAAGGATTTTTGATTTCTTTGATCGCACTTAACCAGTACGCACCCTCACCCTTCCTGGCCATTGGGCAGAACTGATAGTATATGGTTTCACCTACAATTCCGAACATTTTTATTGCACCATACAAGGCATCATTGAAATCAGCGTAAGCCAGGCGCTGTTGTTCGATGTCCTTTGACACCTTGATACGATTTAGCGATTCTGCAAGAACTTTAGCACTGGCCATCCAATGATTATGCATTTCGCCGCTCACCAGGCTCATGTCGACTTTGGCGAGTTTGTCTTCTACGACGGGAACAGCTTTCTGAACCATTAAAACATCTGTGGCCAAAAAAGCTTCTTGTAATGCTAGCTGCGCTTTGTAGACGGCTGTCAATTGTTTCTTGAAGTTCTCCTTTGTCGACATGTCCATCTTCATAGCGTTTTCATCATCACGTGCAGTTTTGCCTTCTTTATTGTCAACTTTATTTTTATTGTCTCCGCCCATATCCATCCCTGCCATTCCGGATGATACTTTCTCACCTTCCGGGTTCATCATACTTTTTCCGCCCTTGAGTTGCGCTGCCGCATCAATTTTGAACACGCCATGGGTGGCAACGACTTCGCCCTCCTGCACGCCGCCCTTTACTATATAATAATCGCCAGCCTCAGCACCCAATTCAATTTCCCGATATTGAAACACATTACCCTGATCATTTGTCAGCACGTAAACCACTGCTTTCTTCCCAGTCCAGAGGATGGATGATTTGGGCACAACCAATTGATTGGCAGATCCTGGGAGCATCGTCTTCAAAACTCCCGCAGCAAGCATTTGTGGTTTGAGCAGACCTTTCGGGTTATTCAATTCAGCTCTTACGCCGGCTACTCTTGACGCGCGGTCTAGCATGGGATCAATAAATGTCACCGTACTTTGAAACTCCTCGCCAGGAATAGACTTAAGATGGAATTTTATTTTATCGCCAAGCTTTATCCAGGGGATATCACTTTCGTAGGCGTCAAACCTTACCCACACGCGACGAAGATCTATGACTTCAAACATGGGATCGCCTTCTTTTACATAATCACCCAGTGCGACGTTGCGCATGGTTACCGTGCCACTAATCGGCGAGAGAACATCCAAATAAAACGCAACGTCTTCCGAGCTTTCGATGTTTAGAATTTGCGCGTCAGTGAGACCCCAAAGTTGCAATTTATTCCGTGATGCTTTATAGTAGGCTGGATTAGTCTCTTTGAATTTCAATGCCTCAAGCAACTCTCGCTGCGCTGTTACTAACTGAGGAGAATAGATTTTTGCCAAGACCTGGCCTTTCACCACGCGTTGACCGGTATAGTTGATGGAAAGATTTTCAATGCGTCCAGGAAAGCGTGCGGTCAATGCTGCAATATTTCGTTCATCCGCCATTACTTTCCCTGGAAGGTAGACCTCTTTGTAGGGTGCTTTCTTTTCAATGGCACTCACTTCCACTTCCGCGATTTTCATGGCAGCATTTGAAAATTTTACGGTGTATTGATCAGACTCATCGTCGTTACTTTCATTCTCAGACGCTATCGGAACGAGTGTCATCCCGCAAATAGGACACTTACCCGGTTTATCCGCACGAATCTGCGGGTGCATGACGCAAGTCCACACCGACCCTTTTTGATGATCTTCCACAGTATGCCCATCCGGAAGTGTAGCAGCAGATTCTCCTCCTGATCCTCCAAATAAGAGCCACCCAAATAGCAAGCCCAGGGCAAAGACGCCGAGCGTAATGATCACGCCCTTGTTTTTTAAAGTATCTAGTATTTTCATCTTAAAGTTGTTTTCCTGTTAAGTAATTGATGTGTGCTACGAATGTATTTTGGTCTGCACGAGCTTTTTCCAATTCAAGTTCGTACTGCAGTAATTGTCGATCCATTCGCAGTAATTCTTCGAAAGCACTTCCGGCTGTTGAATATTGGGAAACCAGAATATCAAGCGACTGGTTCGCCAATCGTATCAAGCGTTGGTAAAGCGCAACTCTGCGAACTGCATTTGAATAGTCTCTCCAGATGTTTTCCAGAGATGTCTTCAATTCATTCTCCTTGTTCTCTTTCAGGTTTGAAACAGACGTTTGGAGTATCTCCTTTTCTTTTACAAGGGATTGATATTTTTTCCTGTACAGTGGGATGCTCACCCCTACCTGCGGGAACATTATCATATCTTTCCCGTTACCCGGCACCTCCGCATCCGTCCTGGGCGAAACATTGGTATAAGCAGCCCCTAAACTGAAAGAAGGTAATCCCATTTTGTGTGCCACATCTATTTCCGCATCCATCGAAAGTATTTCATGTTCAAAACTTTTGAGCACAGGGTTTTGCGCAACAAGAGAGTCGAGCAGGATACTTTTGTTTTCCGAAAAGGCAATGGTTGCCAGTGTATCGGGAACGATAATATCAATTGGGGTTCCAGTGTTCACCAATTCGTTAAACCGGGCTTGTATTGGTATTCTTGAATCTTCCAAGAAAAGCAATTGGTTACGCAATTCTTCCAAATCCATTTCAACCCTTAGCAGGTCAACTGCACTTCCAGTGGCAGATTCCAATCGCACATTGGCGAGTTGCCGGAAAGACTCTAATAGCCTGATATTCTCACGCATAATATTCGTTGCCGCCACTAGCACATACAAATCGTAATAGGTGCCGCGAACATTAAAGAATAACTTGTTTCTAGTCTCTTCAAATGCTTCATAACGCGCTTTAGCCAATTGCGCTGCTGTATTTTCCTGCGATTTTAGTTGACCAAACCAGGGGAAAGCCTGGGTTAACGAAATGCCAAATCGCTGTGCGCCAACCCGGGTCTCCACAGGGCTAGCAAAAAAATTAAACATGGCCGTTGGATCAGGGAGCGCCCTGGCTTGGGGCATTCTTTCCAGGGCAGCAAGGTACTGGTTGAAAATTGATCTGAGTTCCGGATTGTTTTCAGCGGCAAGTTTAAGATAGCCATCCAGGTAAGTTTCCTGATCGCCCTGTGCAGAGATGTTATCGTTCAACGATAGAAGGATAATAGCTAGCACTCCTGTATATTTTATTATTAATCTCATCTTTCTTTATGATAATAGTTTAGCTTGTCTATTCACTACACCTTCACGCCAGACGGATTGCAGAACGGGTACCACAAACATCGTCATGAGTTGAATGATCATACCACCAAACGTGGGGATTGCCATTGGCACCATGATATCTGCGCCTTTTCCGGTAGAAGTCAACACAGGCAACAGCGCTATTATCGCAACGGCTGCAGTCATCATTGCGGGTCTAACCCTCTTCTTGCCGGCTATTAAAACAGCTTCACGAACTTCCGCAACGGTTGTTGGTTTTCTTTCTTCAAAAACCTGGTGGATATAGGTTCCCATGATAACACCGTCATCTGTCGCAATTCCAAAGAGTGCTATAAAACCTACCCATACGGCTACACTGAGGTTAATGGTATGCATTTGGAACAAGTCCCGCATGTTCAATCCGGCTACATCAAAATTTAGAAACCAACCCTGACCATACAACCAGAGCATAATAAAGCCTCCGGCAAACGCCACGAAGACCCCGGAAAAATGAATTGCAGACGCAGTAACTGTTTTAAACTGAAAGTAGAGCAGGAGGAATACCGCCAAAAGACTGATGGGAATAATTATTGCCAACCGTTTGGTTGCCCTTATTTGGTTTTCGTAATTTCCTGTGAACTTATAGGATACACCAGCGGGCAGCACAAATTCTCCTGCATCTATTTTAGCTTGAATAAATCGCTGGGCCTCTTCCACGACGTCAACTTCTGCGTACCCGATTTTCTTATCAAAGATTACGTATCCATCCAGGAAAGTATCTTCACTCTTAATCATTTGCGGGCCCCGGCGGTAGGTTACTTCCGCAAGCTCTCCCAATGGTATCTGTGCGCCTGAAGGAGTCGGAATAAGCACATTCTTCACGTCATCCGGGTTATCTCTGAACGCCCGGGCATATCTAACCCGAACAGGGAATCGCTCGCGGCCTTCCACAGTTGTGGTCAGTTTCATGCCGCCAATTGCTATTTCTATAAAGTTTTGCATATCCTTCATGGAAAGGCCATATCGGGCTATTGCCTTTCTGTTCACCTCAAATTCCAGGTAGGGTTTGCCAACAATCCTGTCTGCAAAAACAGAGGATGTTTCAATGCTGGGTACTTGTTGCAGTATTTTTTCCAACGCAAGGCCCACATGTTTCTATCGTCTGAAGATCGGGGCCAAATACTTTGATGCCTATTGGGGCACGCATGCCTGTTGCTAGCATAATCAAGCGTGTTTGTATGGGCTGTAATTTTGGCGCAGAGGTCATGCCTGGAATCCTGGTGGACTTGACTATCTCCAGCCAGATATCATCGGGAGAGGTAATGTGCTTTCGCCATTGACGATAGTACTCACCATCCTTGCTGTCGATTATTAACTCATCTCCATTTAGTTTTCTGAAACTATCGTTTTCGGGATGATAGGTTGTTCCGTCTTTCAACAAATAATTTCCATCATTATCCGTTTTGAAGCGCAACCGATGCCCATTCTCATCCACCATGTATTCTGGCTTGTAGACGATTGTGTTTTCAAACATGGATATCGGAGCCGGATCCAACGCTGAATTTACACGCCCCCATTTTCCAACCACAGATTCCACTTCGGGTATCTGGCTCACAAACGCATCAACTTTCTTAATGACGTCCATGTTTTCTTCAATTCCGGAATGCGCCATCGTAGTGGGCATTAACAAGTAGGAACCTTCATCCAGTGGAGGCATGAATTCTTTACCTACACCTGGAAGTTTTCTATTTAGATATTGCCAGGCGTCTGTTTGCCTAACATCTAACCGGACTACTTTAAGTCCAAATGGGACAAATCCAAAAATTTTATCGAACCCGAGCCAAATTGTAGCGCCGAAGAGAATAGTAAAGCATGGAATTAGAAAGAATTGTTTCTTATGTGTTAAACACCATGTAAGTAAAGGCTCGTAAAAATGTACAATAGACATCAACAATCCCAATACGATGCCTACCAATACCATGACAAAAAAGAAGTTAGTCATAAGGCTGTTTTGAGCGCCCAAAGGCATCCAGGCCCTGGTGAGAAAATACACAACCGTCATTATAATAATTATGGTATTCAGCCAATTTATCATCCCCCTCAGGTTTGCCGGCCATCTGTCCTCAAAGAAATTGTTGACCCCAAATAATATTAAGGCGATGGCAGGTATGCTTCCATAAATGATAAGGAAAGCTAAACCAAGACCGGCAATAACAAGCGCCCATACCTTTTTCGATTTTTCCTTATCAAAACGAATGGAGAAGACGACATGCGCAAACGCAGGCACCAATACCAATCCAAGAACAAAAGAAGCTAACAATGCGAATGTTTTGGTAAATGCCAGGGGCTTGAATAATTTTCCTTCAGACGCCTGCATCGCAAAAACAGGCAAAAAACTAACGACTGTAGTAGCCAGGGCAGTCAGAATGGCGGAAGCCACTTCCACGGATGCTGCATAGATCACGGCCAATAATTTCTTACCACGGGCTCCGCGGTTTTCTTCCATCTCCAGATGCCGAACAATGTTTTCTACAAAGACAATACCTACGTCCACCATCACCCCTATGGCAATAGCAATACCAGAGAGCGCGACAACATTGGCATCCACACCGAAGTACTTCATCACGATAAACGTCATCAGCACAGCGATAGGAAGTAAAGTGGATATGATGATAGAAGCCCTGATATTCATCATCAACACGATCACCACGATAATGGAAATCAGTATTTCATGCGCAAGGGCTTCCTCCAGGGTTCCTAATGTTTCCTTGATAAGACCACTTCGGTCATAAAACGGAACGATGGTAACTTTTGAAACGGTACCATCTGGAAGTACTTTGGATGGCAAACCGGGTGCGATTTCCTTAATTTTCTTTTTGACATTTTCAATAACTTCCAATGGATTAGCCCCGTACCTCGATACCACTACTGCACCCGTTGCTTCTGCTCCTCCTTTGTCCAAACCACCTCTTCTGGTTTCAGGGCCAAAGTGAACCTGGGCAACATCTTTCACCCGGACTGGCGTATTATCGTGCTGGATGACTACGGCTTCTTCCAGATCCTCAATGCTGCGTATGTAACCCAGGCCACGAACCAGATATTCGGCATTGTTGAATTCCATGGTACGGGCACCTACATCCAGGTTACTTTCTTTTACCGCCTGCATGATTTGAGCAACATTGACGTTGTACTCTTTCATGGCAACAGGGTCGATGTCTACCTGATATTCTTTGACAAACCCTCCGATAGATGCAACTTCCGAGACTCCGGATGCGGAATTCAGTGCGTACTTAACATAAAAATCCTGGATAGTCCTTAACTCCTGCGGATCCCATCCGCCTGCAGGTGCTCCTGTCTGGGGATCCCTTCCCTCCAAGGTATACCAGTAAATCTGGCCCAGGGCGGTTGCATCCGGACCCAGTGCCGGCTGGACCTCCGCGGGCAAGATGCCCGCAGGAAGCGAACTTAATTTCTCCAGAATCCTCGTCCGGCTCCAGTAGAATTCAATATTTTCTTCAAAAATGATATAGATAGTAGACACGCCAAAAATGGAGCTACTCCTGATGGTTTTTACGCCGGGTACGCCAAGTAAAGCCACGGTAAGCGGATATGAAATCTGGTCCTCAATATCCTGAGGAGACCTTCCCGTCCATGTGGTAAAAACAATCTGCTGATTTTCGCCAATATCGGGTATTGCATCGACGGGCACCGGATCCCTTGGAAACCAGTCCATTTTCCAGTTGAAAGGAGCGGTGGCGACACCCACACTTATAAATATCAATACCACCAAAGCCGTAACTAACTTGTTCTCCAAAAAGAACTTGATCAGTCTATTTAACATGATGCACGAATGATTTGAAAACTCTGAAAATAGATAGTAAGCGCCTTTCTCAATTTGACAAATGAAAGGCTAATTCAGCGCGGGGTATCAGATCAGGAGGGTCTGGATCAGAATAGCAATATCCCGGTTTATTAAAGGCGGTTTGTATTTGACAAAATGAGCATACGCTAATCCTTTAAAAGGGTTCGGAGTTCGAATCGCCACAACTGGCGGAAGTGAAGTGCTTTCAAAACGTTCATCGGTTTTTTTCTCTGTGATCTTCGAGATGTATTTGTAAGCGTCGAATGAGAGCGTCGTGTCTTCGCAGCAACCTTTCTGATTCAATACCTGGTGACTGTGACTCATATTTCCCGCTGCATCGCAAGCATCTTCGTGAGTGGAACACGCTTCTGCCTGACCAAAAATTGCCATGGCATTAATTTCACCACCACAACGATGGAAACTCACACCGCTACTGATGGAGGACACCAGCACAGTCGCCGCTAAAAGGCAGGATAATATTGAACGGAATGTCTTCAAAACGCAGTGTAAATATACGCGACCATCGCTATTAGTTATCACGAAATTTTATGAAAGAATTACAAAATCACTGTTTTGCGGCCATTTTTTAGCCAAATGGTGGGTATATTTTGCAATTACACCTTGTTTAGTGGTCGTCATTGCCGTGATCTTCATTACGCGCTAGTCCTCATGCGCAAGGAAACATTTGGCATGAACGTGCTTTGAAATCGGATACCTGGCCGGACTGGAATTACTATTTCGATGGCACCGCCTGAGGAGCAATCTTGCCGTTCAGCTGACCGTTTATTGACGATTTTGGGGCGAGATCCTGCGATTCATTCTCATGAATTGGTGGGATGCCTGGGTGTTCATCAACTTGTGCCATCAGGTACTGGTGAATGGAAGCGGCGGCTTTTTTAGCCTGGCCCATGGCGAGAATCACTGTCGACCCCCCCGTTATCGCATCGCCCGCGGCAAATACGCCTTCCTTGCTGGTTTGGCAAGTGTCGCCATCGACGGTTATGACACCCCATTTGTTGGTGTGGATGGCTGAATCCGTGGACGGAATGATCGGGTTAACGCTGCAGCCCAACGACATCACCACGGTGTCGCAATCTTCGATAAAGAATTCTCCTGTAGGTAGTGGCTTTCGGCGGCCTGTTTCATCCTGCTCAGAAAGCGTCATTTTCTCGCACTTAATTTGTCTTACGAAATTATCATCATCTACAATGAACTCAACCGGGTTAGAGAGCCAACGCCACTTCATATCCTCCTGCTCGGCATGTTTGAGTTCCTCTGACCGGGCTGGTGCTTCTGTATGAGATCTCCGGTAGTAGCATGTTGCTTCGGCACCTAAACGCTTTGCAGTGCGCAATACATCCATGGCCGTATTGCCGGCGCCGATAACTGCCACTTTCTTGCCTGAATAAATTGGCGTGCTGTATTGCGGGAAATGATTAGCCTCCATAAGATAGATGCGGGTAAGGTATTCGTTGGCCGAATACACACCATTTGCATTTGAACCTGGAATAGTGAGCATCCGCGGAAGTCCTGCTCCTGTGCCAATCATGACTGCATCAAATCCTTCTTGCTGGAGTAAATCATCCAGTGAAAGCACCTTTCCGATTACCATGTTGTATACAAAGTGTACGCCTAATCTGGTTAGGAAACGTATGTCTTCGTCAACTATTTTCAGGGGCAGTCGAAAGCGAGGGATGCCGTACACCATTACGCCACCAGCCCGATGGAAAGCTTCAAATACCACTACTTCATGGCCTCGTATAACCAACTCATAGGCTGCTGAAAGTCCGGCTGGGCCGGAACCAACAATAGCCACTCTTTTTCCTGTAGGCTCCTTTATCGAAGGGATTTCAAGGAGGCCATTTGCTCTTTCAAAGTCGGCTGCGTAGCGCTCAAGGTTACCAATTCCTACGGGAATGTTTTTGCGGCCGACCATACAGACCGCCTGGCATTGTTTGTCCTGTGGGCAGACTCTACCACATACTGCCGGCAGGAAATTTGTCTCCCTGATTTTCTTAGCCGCCGCGGCAGGGTCGCCCTGCTCAATCAGTCGGATAAAACCTGGGATATCAATCCCGACGGGGCAAGCAGTCACACAGTCTGGTTTTCTGCATTGGAGGCAGCGCAATGCTTCATTTACAGCTTGCGTGTCGGTATACCCTACTGGTACTTCGTCAAAATTACCGATCCTGACTTCAGCAGGTTGCAAGGGCATCTCCTGGTATGGAAGCTTCGACCTTTCACTCTTATTCAATTTCAAAGGTTGATTTATCATGGCTATGCTACTCAATTTTTCATGCTGGCCAAGGCCAGCTTCTCTTCCGTGACAAACATTTTTTGACGCTTCATCAAATTGTCAAAGTCTACTTTGTGTCCATCAAAATCAGGTCCGTGGAAGCAAGCAAACTTTGTCTCCCCGCCAACCGTCACCCTGCAAGCCCCGCACATTCCTGTTCCATCCACCATCACGGCATTGAGTGAAACATATGTTGGTATAGTTGCTGGGCGGGTCATCTCACTTACAGCCTTCATCATCGGCACCGGACCAATTGCGAGGACATGGATAACTTGCTCGCGCTGCAGGATTTCCTGCAAAGCGTCCGTAACAAAACCCTGGAGTCCCTGTGAACCGTCATTGGTAGTAACCGCGACCTCATCGCAGACCTGGTTTAGTGCTGCTACCATAATCAGGCTGTCTGCGTTGCGTGCGCCGACGATACCAATTACTTTGTTTCCAAGGGCTTTAAGATCCTTTGCGGTGGGAATAATCGCCCCTGTACCGTAGCCGCCACCGATAACGACACAGGTACCAACGGCTGTCGGAAGCAGGGATCGCTCACCCAGGGGACCAACAATATCTTGAAGACTGTCACCTGGCTCCATAGCGTTGATTTCTGTGGTTGTCTTCCCCACTGCCGAAATGATAACTTCAATCGTGCCTTCCTCGCGATTCCACCCGCATACCGAGAGCGGTATGCGCTCGCTGTAAATATGGGGCCGGATAATGACAAACTGACCCGCTTCTATCTTACGGGCAATCAATGCGACGTCAATGATGAAGTGGTATGTGCCTTGGCAGAGAAACCGCTTTGCGAGAATCTTGTTGTGTTGTTTGTACACCTTAACGGAAAGATATCCTTGTCTGAAATAGGGCAGGTAGTCCTCCGCTTCACGTCGTACTATGAAGGCCCTGTCCCAATTATGATTTTCGTCTTTGCCGGTAATAGCCAAAAATGCCTTGCACAGCTTCTTTTCCTGGGCATCAGACAAAAGTCCTTTTCGCAGCATTTTTCCCAGACAGTGGGCGGCATTTTTTCGAACAAGTACTTGTGCATACGACAAAAACCGAAAAGCCGAATCGAACATGTTGCATCTCAATGCTTCGTCGAAGGAAGTGGCAGGAAGTAGTTGCGTTAATCTCCCGACCGCATGCAACGACATCGCTGTAACCTGGTGATTTTGGTGTTGAGCAAGCCTGAGAATAATTGGAATAGCCTCTGCCGCCGATGGAATCTTGAAATAAGACAGTACTTGAATGAGGTTGATAAGGTCATGGCTCCGGTCTTGATATTCCGCTAGCTTAGGCAGTATGTAGGCAAGTCCGTCTTGCCCGTTTCGGGCCAGGGTTTTTCCAAAGTAAACTGCTGAATCGCTGTCCGCGCCATGAACCGCGTCAAACAAAAAGGGTATCATTTCCGGCCCGAATTTGGCGATTCGTTTTTCAACGCGCACGGCCAGTTTTGGCATAAGTGTCGAGCCTGTATGATGCGCGTGGAAGAAAACTTCAGTGAGGGCTCGGGCCAGGCTTAATCTTTCATCTATGCTCAGCTCGCTTAGCCCTTTTACAGTGTCAAGGGCGTTGGCTACAGAGGCTGCCGAGGCTGTATCCAGGTCTTGAATAATTTGTTTTACCCTGTTTGTCATGTTTGCATTTTGTCCGTACGTGGGACATTTGCTGCATTCTATTTACCAAGAAAGGAAGGGACAAGGAATGATTTAGATCAGGTTTTTTCCTTGCTTTTATCATCTTCTTATGATTGTGGGTATCAAGGCAGTTACAACGAGACAAGTACCAGTAAAAATTGCTTTCGAAAATACCCTGGTGTATAAAATGCATGATAGCGGAATGCCATTATGCCGGAATGATGACGCGGAATGCACCGTCATCATGTTAAAAGAACACAAATGTATGGTTGCCTACAACTTTTTGCTATGATAGTACAGCACAATCATCGAACACGAAAAAGAGAAACCAATCATCCCGGTAACGACAATCATGAGCCAGCGCTGTGTAAAAGTGTCAATGATTACAGATTCCGGGTTTTCACGATTGACATAAAGCACCAGGGTATCACCCACGGCAAACTCAGGCGTATTGGAATAGACCGATGCGCTAAAGGAATGTTCCTCGCCGTTCATATCGTAAGCAATAATGGGCGTATACGTAGTCGCCTCATCGTATGCACCATGAGGTTCCAGTTCTACCACGGTCCCGACGACTGTGTCGCTGTGCTCGATTTGATAGCTAGTATAGAGGTACACGCCGACGGCCATGAGCAATATGGGAATACCGATAAAGCCCATCGCAAAAGCCAGGATCCTAAAGAATCCCTTTTTATGCCCTACAGCACGACTTAGTAGGCCCTTTATTAGGCTGGCAGGATTAAGAGATTCACGCAACGCCAACGCTAAAAGCTTTTCGGCTTCCGTAGGGGTCACATTATACTTTTCCTGCAATAGACGAACGGCTTTGCCCTTCTCTCCTGAAAGAACCAGATCTTTCAGTTCTTCCTTTATTTCACTAACGTCATTCAATGTTCAGTTCTTTGAACCAATGTAAGAAAAAAAGTCATCACGTTGACCCTCCAGTCTGATCAGTACAAAAAAATGTTATGCTTGTTGGAGCCGGGAGAAGCAGCCCTTACCGGGGGATTAACTCTCGTTCGAAATAGGCAATGTGACGCTGCGTAGGATCATCAACAACGCTACAATAATATATTCGCTGATAATACTTCGTGATAGTAAGTCTTATTTGAGGATGGATTTTTGCGGACATGATGGCACCGACTTTGAAGATGTTGTCTGTATTTGTACGATAGCTCATAACGATTTTTCTTTTAGCAAACACGACAACAGCACCGCGTTCGGCGAGCATCAATTGAGATAGATTGATATGATTAACAACCCCGGGGGTCAATAACGCTGCAATTCTGCCAGAAGGGTTTCCAGCTCAACCCTGGATTTATTTAACTTAAATCCGAGTTTTTCAAGCATGTTTTCCCTGTCTTCTCGCTCAAGGGCAAAATCTTCATCGCTTAGGATTGGAAATATCCTTTTGAGCATTGCTTTTTGTTCGCGCCAACTTCTTATAATATCCATTGAATACAAATGTAGTGATAAAGCAGCAATATTCTGCTAATATTGGTACTCATGACAAAAAACAGATTCCTATGCAATTTAGCCCTACCTTTCAAATTACTCCCGAACTAGGATAGATTTCTATGCGCGTTTCTGTAACCCGAAAGAATACAAAGTTTACACCTGATTCCAGCAGAGTGGTTGCCCGCTATTTTATGAACGGGGATGAGCGTACCAGGAATATGGTAGGCCGAATAATGGCGCTGGACGAAAAGCAAGTTGCGGTCACCCTGGAACATACCCTACGCGAGTTTGCGAGCCGTCATCGCAACATTTCGCGTGTCTTTTTTAAACATTGCGCCAACATTGAGGGGATTATTGAAGGCATGCAAATCAACTATGCTGACTTGTCCGATGAACGGAAAATGCTCATTGGTTCGTACTGTACCATGGAGTATTCTATAGAGTCGGCAGCGTTCTTCAATCCATCCATTGTCGAAGATTTCGACCAGCATTATTTGGAGAAAGGGGAGAAAAGAATCATCATTTCATTCCGGGCGACGGGGGAAGGGCATATATCGTCTATCGTTTTTAGACGAGGAGTGCTTGATAAGCACAATGATCTCCATATTACAAAAACGGGCGATTATGTTGACAAGGCAGAGATTACACACAAAAAGTTATACAACAAGAAGCGATTTGTTAGAAAATTGGAAGAAATGGAAATTCCCGATAGATACTCTACCAGCATTATGGAGGATCTCCCGGAAAAATTTGAGTACCACACGCTAAAAAATGCCGTTGCAAAAGTATTAAACGAGAACAATATCAGTGCGGAAAGAAGAATTGCCCTTGAGCAAGTAACCTGGCTGGTGGATTCGTTTTATGACGTTCAATTTCACCATGATGCAGATATCACAGAACGTGTTATGTTTCCGGTTTCCGATTCTGAAAGTCGGGGTATAGAAGATGCTCGTTTTGTGCGTTTTATGGACGATGACAAGAAAGAAAAAATATACGCCACCTATACAGCCTTTAATGGGCACACTATTCTACCAAAACTCCTGTCAACGGACGATTTTTATACTTTCCGTGTAATGCCTCTACACGGCACCGGCGCGCAAAACAAGAATCTTGCGATGTTCCCAAGAAAAATAAAGGGGAAATATGCGATGCTTGCGAGGATCGATGGCGTAAATAACTACCTGATGTATTCAGACAGTACTACTGTTTGGAATAACCCGGTGCTGATTCAGGAACCTCGCTACCCCTGGGAATTTACGCAAATCGGTAATTGCGGTTCGCCACTTTGGACCGAAGAAGGTTGGCTCGTAATTTCGCATGGTGTAGGGCCAATGCGACGGTACTGCCTTGGCGCTTCGCTGTTTGATCTCGATGATCCTTCAAAGGAAATAGGCAGGCTTAAGGAACCATTGTTATCACCCCGTGAAGATGAACGGGAAGGATATGTGCCCAACGTGGTATATTCATGCGGATCGATTATTCACAACAACAGCCTCATATTGCCGTACGCGGTATCAGATTATTCCTCTACCTACGGGGTAGTGGATATGGCTGAACTAATTGATGCTTTGAAAAAAAGTAAATAAATCCTTGACGTTACCCCACGAAATGAATTCTCTGCCTACCGCTGGATGACCGTCGTATAGGCATTGATGTATTCATCGATCATGCGCTCCATGCTAAACTTGCGTATGGCATGTTCACGGCAATTACGCGGATCAATATGCTTCAGTTTTGCCAGGGCGTCCACGGCTTCTTCGATTGTATTGGCCAAATATCCTGTACTTCCATCTATAATAAGTTCTGGCATGCTTCCTCTGGGGTGCGCCACAACTGGAGTTCCACACATCATAGCCTCTACCACGCTCAAGCCAAAAGGCTCCTCAAAATATATAGGATGCAACAGTGCTTTGGCATGGCTTAGCAGTTCATTTCGCATGACAGGATCGGCGTTGCCCACATATATTACACGATTGTTGTCTATATGCGGTTTGATCTTCGTATTGAAATAGTCCTCGTCCTGAATAAGTCCGGCAATTTTCAACGGATATCCGGCATTACGGGCGATGTCGATCGCGGCATGAGCACCTTTGTCCGGGTGTATTCTTCCAAAATACAGCAGGTAGTTACGCTTTTCCTCGCGGAACGGAAAATTGTCTGGGTCTATTCCGTGGTAAATCGTTTGTAAATATTCAAGTTCCGGATGGCGGTCGGCATTTGAAATAGCGATGAAGGCTCCCGACTTGTTATACTTTTTATATACAGGAATTATTTGCGGGGAAGAGAACCCGTGGATGGTAGTGATCATTGGCGTCGCAATGAGGCTGGAGTACGTTAGGGGAAGAAAATCAAAGTTATTGTGAATGATGTCGTATTGATCTGCCTTTTCCATGAGGTGACTAATGTGCAGGCATTCCCATACCTTTGGATCAAGATTAGCATTTTCCGCATACGGTGCTTCACATACAGATTCAAGTTTTCCACCCGTCAGGGAATCGCCAGTGGCAAAAAGAGTGACATCAATACCCCTTGCTACCAATCCCTCCGCAATGCTGGAAGCAACCTGTTCCCACGGACCGTACTTACGGGGAGGTGTTCTCCATGCAATGGAAGACAGTATTGCTACTTTCATGCTCATGGCGCTTGATAAATAGCTTCACCTGGATTCTTATTCTGATTTATAGAATTCTTCATAGGCCTGCAAAACAGTAAGGTGAGATATTAAATACGCAAGCGAACTCTCAGCGCCCTGGTTTCTGTTGACGCCATAGTTTTCAAAACCGTCACAACAACCTTTTGTCTCGAAATCGTATAAGCTCATTCTTAGATCATTCTCTCCTAAAAACCACATGAACGATGTGTATAATTTATTGAGGTACTCCTTATCTTTTGTCAAGTGAAACGCCTGATGGTACATCAATATCATAGCAAGTGCATCGATCGGCTGCTGCGCAAACATAGATCTTTCTCCGTCTTTTTTATACCATTCCTTATTTCCGATAATGGAGAGGTAGCCGTCCTTGAGGGTGATACTCGTAAGGAAGTTCATGCTGTCAAGCGCAGTCTGGGTTATCGTGTCGTCGTTTAATATTTCAGCAGAATGCAGCAAGGCCAACGGTAGTATCCCGTTGTCATAGGCTAATAACGACTCAAACCATTTCCATTCGTGTGTGCTATTGTCATTGTAATGTTTGATGAGTGTATAGGCCATCTTGCGCAGCCGTTCGGTCATTCCATCGTCGCCAGGCGTATTTCTTAAGTAGTAGCAAATACCGATCATCGTATTGGCTATACTCCTTATGGATTTGAGCTTTTCAAAGTTTGGTGCGGCATCAAAAAAGACAAGCCTGCCGGTTTGATAATAGGCATCATTGGGTGCGTTGCCTAACAAATAACCAAGTGCCCAGATCGTCCGCCCGAAAGAATCCTCCGAACCAACTTCATCCAGAAAGTTCCGGTTGAAACTAAGGAAGTTTCTGAAGGTGCCATCTTTGTTTTGCATGTAGTGGATGTAGCTGAGGTAGATGGGCGATAATTCAAGGGCTAGGTCATCCTTTTTTTGCTTGTAGGCCATCAGCACCATCAGCAGGGCTCTGGCATTGTCATCCAGGCAGTATCCTTCTTTCAAATTGGGAATGCCAAATTTTGCGTGCTGTATAATGCCAGTATCGTCGGTCAACCGTTTGATATGCGTGAGCAGGAAGGGTGGGAGGAGCAGGGGATCAACGATGGTTTCTTTTTTGACAACCAATACCGCAGGTTCCGCGAGAATGTTTTTAGCAAGTAATGCATACTGTTCACCAGTCTTCGGCCAGGTGATATTTCTCCCATAGTCGTGCGCTTTCTTTTGGAGGTCATGCAATACATCCGGGTTGCTCAGCAGCTCGGTGAAAATTGTTGCAAGCTCATCCGAATCTGTGAAGTTAAAAAGCCTGCCCCTTCCATCCGCCAGCAGTTCTGTAGCATGCCAGTAGGGTGTAGAGATAACGGCACAGCCAACACCCATCGCATAGGAAAGTGTTCCACTTGTTATTTGGGCTTCATTTAAATATGGTGTAATGTATATATCGCAAGCGGATAGATATTTAAACAATTCCCGTTGATCGATGAATTCGTTCATAAATAAAACATGATCGCTCAGGTGAAGACTTTTTACCAGCAGGTGCAGGTAATTTCTGTATTCTTCGCCTGAATGTCGCAGAATATTCGGGTGTGTTTTTCCCAGCACCATGTAGAGGATATCCGGGTAATCCTCTATCACTTTTGGTAATGCTTTTATGACGGTTTCTATACCCTTGTTTCGCCCTATAAATCCAAAAGTCAGCAGGATCTTCTTGTTTTCAAGCTTCAGCTCTTTCTTGGACTCTGCCTGATCAAATTGAATATCGGGTACACCATGTTCTATGAAAGCAATTTTATCCTTGGGAACCCCATAAATCGTCGTGAGAAACTTGATGGCCTTCCGGCTCATGACAACAATTTTGTTGGCCATTTTACATATTTCTTTGAGCACAGCCTTTTCGTTGTAAGACGGTGTCTTCAGAATAGTATGCAGTGTTACCACCAAGGGAATATTGAGCCTGTGCAGTAGCGGAAGAATGTAGACGCCATTTTGTCCGCCAAAAATTCCAAACTCATGTTCCAGAATGCAAACGTCAGCCCCGCTATGGTTAATAAAGTTGGCCGCCTCCAGATAGTCCGCTTGTTCTTCCTGGCGGATGACGAGTTTTACTACTTGCGGGTAGGGGTAAGTTTGCCCGTGGTCATTCAGGGCGATGACGAATCCGTCGCTCAAGTGTGCGGCCGGAGCCTTATTGCTCCGCATCGAATGGACCAAATTTTGGGTAAAAGTTCCGATGCCACACTCGCGTGGTGGATAGGTTCCGATGTAGGCGATTTTCATGATCAGCTTGAGTTTTAATGGATTAATTCGTGCAACAAAACCCAAGCTTATGGTAGAAAAGCGCCTTTCGGCGAGATATTCTTATGGCAAGGTACCTAGTGCAATAGAAACACTTGTCTGCTAGTGGGACGGATTTCCTGCGAACCGAATAAGGCAGGTTATCAATTTTTTCAAAGGTACGCATAATTAAGTGCATTGCGGATTTTGCCAGGCATTCTACGACTGGGGCGCGAAAGCAGGGTCATTCTACTGATTTTCCAATGAGATCGTGTCTGGCGATGATTCCTGTTTTTAAAAAATGCTGGCGTGTTTTGCTGCTGTTTATTTGGATTCTGCAACATTCGTTTTTATATTGACCGACCGTTTAGTCAAAAATAAATGAGCCCTCGCAGTGCCATCAAAAACCAGGAAATAAGGCAAGAAACCATGGCGAAGATCATGGATGCTGCTTTTTCATTGATCGCAAGACAAGGCTATGAATCCACGAGCATCTCGCAGATTGCCAGGAAAGCCGGTATATCCAAAGGGCTTTTGTACAACTATTTTCTTGGCAAAGAAGCGCTGCTTGAAAAGCTCATTCAACACGCCATGTCGCAAGGGGAGCAAATCGCGGCTACTTCATTCACCGACGATCCAGCGACGACGTTGGAGAATCTCTTCAAATGGTTTTTCAAGGAACTCCGCGAACGGCCTGAATATTGGCGTCTTTTAGTGGAGCTAACCTTGAAAATCGATAAATTCAAATTTGTGCACGATATCGCGTTAGAGAAAATGAAAGCCTACACTGAATTGTTGAGGCACTTATTTGAACAGTTGGGGGTGGAGGACCCCGCCGGGGAAGCAAAACTGGTTGCTGCCATATTTGATGGAATAGCGATGCAAGCTGTTGTGATAAAACAAGATTATCCGCTCGATGAATTGGAAAGTATATTAATTAGAAAGTATTGCAAACAAAATCTAACGCAATGAAAAAGTGGATAATCATATTCCTCGCGTGTGTAGGCATGGACGTTCAGGCACAGACTGCCAGAGAGATCATCAAAAAAGTTGATGACAAGATGCAGGGGAATTCGAACCGGTCGGAAATGAGGATGACTATCGTTCGACCAGATTGGAAGCGGGAAGTGACCATGAAAGGGTGGTCGCTGGGAAGGCAGTACAGCCTGATCCTTATTACAGCACCTGCACGCGACAAAGGGCAGGCATTCCTTAAACGCCATACCGAAATGTGGAACTGGCAGCCGTCTATTGATAGGGTTATAAAACTTCCCCCTTCGATGATGCTGCAATCGTGGATGGGATCCGATTTTACAAATGATGATCTCGTAAAAGAATCCTCTGTTGTGGAAGACTATGTCCATACATTGAAGCAGGATACGACAATAGACGGGCGAATCGCATATCAAATTGAAATGATACCCAAGCCCGATGCGGCGGTGGTGTGGGGAAAAGTAACAGTGTTTGTTGACAAAGCAGAACTGAACCAATTGCTGGTCCGATACTATGACGAAGACGGGGAATTGGTAAATACGCTTGTTCTGTCGGACATTAAGCCCATTGGTGGCCGGGTACTCCCATGTCGGCTTGAAATGATTCCGTCCGAAAATCCAAAACAAAAGACGGTAATAGAATATCTCGAACTTGAATTTGACCTTAACCTGAAGGAAGATTTTTTTTCTATGCAGAATATGAAACGTATTCGATGAACAGAACGCGTAAAACAAATTAAGCAGTAATTGCAATGTTTTTAACCCTTGCCTGGCGCAATACCTGGAGAAATAAAAGAAGGTCGCTCATTACGGTGCTATCCATCACTTTTGCGGTGTTGTTGGCTTGTGTAATGCGTTCTCTGCAACTGGGATCCTATGAACGGATGATCGATAATTCTGTAAGATTTTACACCGGCTATATCCAAATTCATAAAAATGGCTATTGGGAAGATAAGGTCATCGATAACAGTTTTCAATACGATGATTTACTGCAGCGCAACGTAGCGGCCATTCAAGGGGTACTATTAGAAGTGCCGCGGTTAGAGTCTTTTGCGCTCACGTCCTTTCGGAGTCAAACAAAAGGCGCATTGGTGATGGGGGTGGACCCGCAGCGCGAAACGAGACTCACAAACGTACAGGACAAGATCGTTCAGGGAAGATATCTCCAGCAAGACGACGAAGGAATTTTGTTGGGCGAAGGGCTCGCTGGCTACCTTAAAGTGAAGATAGGGGACACCGTAACGCTGCTCGGCCAAGGGTTTCACGGGGCGAATGCTGCGGGGTTATTTCCGGTGCGGGGGATTGTCCGGTTTGTGCTGCCACAGCAAAACAACCAGCTTATTTACATGTCGCTCCCGCGTGCGCAGTGGTTTTATGCAGCGCCAGATCTACTCACCAGTGTTGCACTACTTATCGATAAACCTGACCACACGAATCGGATAGTTTCTGCATTGAGGGGTAAAACGGATCCCACCCAAATTGAAATAATGGGTTGGCGGGATCTGGTGCCTGAGTTGGTGCAGAGTATTGAACTGGACAACCTCAGTGGCAAAGTGATGCTTTGGGTGCTTTATCTAGTCATTGGGTTTGGTATGTTTGGCACTTTCCTGATGATGGCAGCAGAACGGCAATACGAATTTGGTGTAATGCTCGCAGTGGGGATGCGAAGAATCCGGCTTCAGGGTGTGGTGTTTCTGGAAATTTCGATGATGACGGTGCTGGGTGTGTTGTTGGGAACCGCGGTCAGCCTTCCCATTCTCACCTACTTCTACCATAATCCGATCCGCTATGATGATGAGGCCGCAAAAGCGATTGAAAGTTTTGGTGTTGAGGCCATCTATCCATTTTCGCTGGATCCGGTGATTTTCACAAATCAGGCATATGCCATTTTTATAATGGCCGTGGTGCTATCGGCATATCCCATTTGGACAATTTATAAAATGAAGGTAGTTGAATCCATGCGATCATAAATGTAATAGCTCATGTTGACAAGAATTGCTTGGCGAAATGTTTGGCGAAATAAGGGTAGGAGTGGCGTAGTCATTGGGGCTATGGTGGTGGGAATTTGGGCCCTTTCGTTTGGCAGCGGTTTTATGCAAAGTTTTTTGGTTGGCTACATCGAATCTTCTATACGGTATGAAACGTCAAATGGGCAAATCCACCATCCATCGTTCATCGAAGATCAGGATATAGAATTCACCATTGATGATCCTTTGAAGGTAGTTGCCTATTTAAAAGAACAGCCAGCAATCAAAGGGATATGCACCAGGAGCCTCGTCAATGGAATGATATCCTCTGCGCGTCAGGCAACAGGCGTGCGGATTGTGGGTGTCGATCCATCGGAGGAGGCCGATGTAACCCACCTTGATTCCCTCGTCGCAGATGGAGAATACCTTTCCAATGCATTAAGTAACCCGGTCCTCATTGGTGAGAAGTTGGCGCAAAAACTAAAAGTAAAGATAAAGGCGAAAATTGTGCTCACGTTTCAGGACGTCAATGGGAATATCACCGCGGGTCGTTTCCGCGTGGCGGGCATATTGCATGCCGCATCGTTGATAATCAATGAATCATCTGCGTACGTCAGGAAGGAAGACCTTAATCGCTTGCTCGGTATAAATACGGCGATACATGAAATCGCATATACGACAGCGGCGGAGACCGATGATCAGGCATTGGCGGACCAGCTCAATAGAATATTTCCGAAAGAAAAGACACAATCGTGGAAAGAGCTCGCTCCTGCGCTGGTGTTCATGGAGCAATGGATGAGTGCCATTTTGAAAGTGCTGATCGTCGTAATTATGACAGCTCTGGCCTTTGGTATTGTGAATACAATGCTCATGGCGGTGCTGGAACGCATCCGTGAACTTGGTGTTTTGATGGCGCTGGGCATGAACCGGGGGCGCGTTTTTCTGATGATTATGATTGAGACTATTTTTCTCACCACCATTGGAGGACCGTTGGGTCTGATTGCTGGCTTTGCCACAATTTCATATTTGGGTGAGAAGGGTATTGACCTTTCCAGCTACTCGGAAGGCCTGGAAGCAATCGGCTATGAAAGCGTACTGTATCCGAGCCTGGGAACATCGGACTATGTGCAAATCGTCGTTGGTGTATTGGTCACCGCGATCCTTGCATCAGTCTATCCGGCATGGAAGGCAATACAGTATGATCCGGTGGAGGCGATACATTCGCTTTGAGCCCTGTGAAATATTATAAAAACTGAAAAGAAATGGCTACACTCATAAAGGCTACGGGAATTTCAAAAGTGTATCATAAAACTACGGTGCCGGTATATGCCGTGAATAACATGGACCTGACAATTGCGGAAGGAGAGTTTACGGCTATTGTTGGTCCTTCCGGATGCGGTAAGACTACGCTCCTCAATATATTAGGGGGTCTCGACCACCCCTCGTCCGGCAAGGTTGAAATTGCGGGTATTGACATTACGAACATGAAAGATCGCGATCTGATTGATTTTCGTCTCTGCAATATTGGATTTGTTTTTCAAGCGTACAACCTGATCCCAGTGCTTACCGCTGTCGAGAATGTAGAGTTCATTATGCTGCTCCAAAAGAAGGATAAAAAAGAGCGCGAAGTGCGGGCCCGTGAGTTATTAGTCCAGATGTCTATGGGTGATAAGCTAAACAGTCGACCGAGCGAACTCTCCGGTGGGCAACAACAACGCGTGGCAGTAGCGCGTGCGCTTGCGTCAAAGCCGCGTTTTATATTGGCGGATGAGCCGACAGCAAATCTTGATTCCGCTTCGACGGGAAATCTATTGGATCTTATGGCACAGATTAATAACGAACAGCAGACCACCTTCATTTTTTCTACGCACGATCAACGGGTAATGGATAAAGCCAAGCGGTTGGTGACGTTGCAGGATGGCACGATCATTTCAGATATCACGCGATAAAATGTATGCAAGGGCTGCACTTATCCTTTTACTCCTTCCGATCACGATGTTGTCGGCACAGGATCTAACGGAAAAGCCCAAGCAATTTACTGCCAAGGGGTATCTCAAGGACATGGCATCTTTCAACTATTATGGTGACAGCCTACTATTCCAGAATCTTGTTCACAACCGCCTTAATTTTGCCTGGTATGCCAATGCAGAATTCACCGTGTATGCAGAATTCAGAACGCGCTTAATAACGGGAGACCTGGTCAGGGAAATTCCAAACTACAGCGCTTATATCGACTCTAACAATGACTATTTTGACCTTTCTGTTAACCTGATTGATAACAAGACTGCCCTGCTCACTGCGATGGCTGATCGCCTGTTTGTACAATGGGCACATGAAAATTGGGAGATCAAAGCTGGCCGGCAACGCATTAACTGGGGCGTGAATCTGGCCTGGAATCCGAACGATTGGTTTAATGCCTATTCGTTTTTTGATTTTGACTACGAGGAACGGCCAGGTTCTGATGCGCTGCGTGTAAGTTATTATACGGGTGCAGCTTCGAGCATTGAAGTAGCCGCTAAGATGGCGAAAGATATCGATCATTTTGTTGGCGCATCCATGTGGAAGATCAATAAGTATGATTACGATATTCAACTCCTTGCTGGTCTTGTGCAAGGTGATGTGGCTCTGGGCACCGGATGGGCTGGCAACCTTAATAAAGCGGGATTCAAAGGAGAGCTGACTTTCTTTCACAAGGCCGTGGATACGCAATTCAACAGCGCATACAAGAATATGTTCCTGGGAGCATTATCAATAGATTACTCTTTCCCCAGCTCGTTGTACTTCAATGGATCGTTGATGTACAATTCCCAAGGATCGCTGCATCCGGATATCGGCTTTTCTTTCATCGCTGTACGGCCAGGGACGGTTCGCGATTTGTCGCCGTATACCTGGTCGACTTTTGTTCAATCAGCGTACCAGATCACACCCTTGTTCTACGCAAGCGTGGCATTGATTGGTTATCCCGGAGGCGATACATTCTTCGTTAATCCCGGGCTTACGATATCCGTGATGCAAAACCTTGACCTTGACCTTATCGGCCAATTATTTTATGGTGAAGATCAAGCCGGCAATTTCGGATCACTGCTGAAGGCCGCATACATCAGGGTGAAGTGGAGTTTTTGAAGGCTGGTACCACCACATACACGATAATTTGAAAAATGCCTGCCGTGCTCGTTAACGGGTTCATGCAATTTTCCATCTCGTTGTAAATACGCATTTTTGTGCCGGAGAACTAACGGTGTTATTTCACATAGTAAGAATTGGTCCACTATACATTTTGCTATGAAGACCTTCGGAATTTTTGTGGGAATGCTTGTTACTTTTGGACTGGGTTACCTATTGGCAAGAGGCGCGGCAGCACAGCCTCATGCTGACGCCATCACAAGTCAGGTGTTTATCCGGGGCTGAATCACCGGCACGATCTGGTGACCTGCTGTATGCATCTCTATGGAAAATGCATGGCCTGCGCAACACTGGGGCAGATACGTTGACCTTCTTCGTTATTAAATGGAAAAGCCAGGGAGACCCAGAAGGCGATCATGGCCAATAAGAAGACGTTCAGCAATGCGACGGATTGATTGTCGTGCCGGTACAGACATACTGCGATCTTGCCACCGTGATTAATGGGTAGGCGTGGCATTGCCGGGACGGTCGAAGGATCCCTCGGTGGTGCTTGTCAGAGTTCTCTAATCCAAATGTTTCTGAACCGAACTTTATCGCCGTGGTCCTGCAATAGCAAAGGTAATTTTTCAGGATGCGCGAAGTAATACGGTGTGCCGATATATACGCAAGGACCCTTAAGCGCCGCATGATTTTGGATGAGCAGTCCATTGTGAAATACGGTTATCGTAGCAGGTGACTTTACCGTACCGTCTTCATTAAATTTGGGCGCGATAAAGACGATGTCATACGATTGCCATTCACCTGGCGGTCTGCTTGCATTTACCAACGGGATTAGTTGTTTATACATTGATCCAGCCTGCCCGTTAGCATACGTTTCATTTTCGTATGAGTTCAGTATCTGGAGCTCATACATTCCCATTAAAAATATACCGCTGTTGCTGTATCCCTGACTTTCTTTGCCAGGGTCCACTGGCGCTAACCATTCGGCGTGTAGCTGAACATCGCCAAACGCCTGGTTGGTTTCAATGGCGCCGCTACCGGGTTTTACGATCAATTCCCCGTCTTTGACGGTCCATTCTGCAGCTGAATTTTCGGGATGCGCTATTTTCCATTTGATAATAGATTCTACCTGATCCATGCGGGTGCCATAACCATATTTGGGTTTGTGCCATGCGTCAAGGTCCTTACCGTCAAAGAGTACGACTGCGTCGGAAGGCGCCAATGTGAACATGCCAGGAGTCACCTTGCGGGGTTTAGGCTCCCACTTTTCCGTCGCGGACCAAGGTTTTGACGACTGCAAAGTAGAAAAGTCAATCTCAATGGGCTGGCCGAGCACTCCAGAAATTGAAAAAATAGCTACCATCAAAGAGGAGAAATACGTTTTCATATCGTTTGTTTAATTTTAATCACCAAGGTAATCAATATCCGGAAAATTTTGATAGGGCGCAGAAGAAAGTCATGGACTATCGGCTTGTTGTCTTTTTTGTTGCGCAAAGATTTTGCGTAAATATCTTCCGGATAGGGTATACGCAGACGATCTGATTTGGCTTGAATCGGAGGTAATGTGTTGGGGGATCGATTATCTCAGTGATATCAATGATTCGCGACATTCTTGCAATTAATCAATTGTCACAGCAAGATGAATCAGCGGCTGATATGGTGAGCATGATAAATATCACGGTAAATGGAAACTATTATCATAGCATGAGGCAGTAGCAAATTTTACATTGACAAAAAATTCAACAGCATGAAAAATATAATTATCCCGGTTGATTTTTCTCCCAATTCTGTTGGTGCAGCCAGAATGGGTGCCTTTCTGGCGAGATATACAGGCGCGAAATTACACCTACTGCATATCGCCGATATGCCCAAGAATTGGAGAAAGGAACGACTTAGCGTCCGAAAAAAAAATCCGACATTGGAAAGTCGGTTAGCGACGCGGATACCAACCTTGCAAAATTTTCCAGATAAGCCAATCTTCAAAGGTCTTCGGGTTTCCAATATCGTAGGCGGCGATATCCCCTATGAGCAGATTACAGCCTTCGCGAAAACGCTCGTGCAGCCACTTATCGTAATGGGTGCTCATGGTGCTGGTGATTCTGCCGGCCTGTTTATTGGATCAACAACGCAACGCGTATTGCGTACAGCCCCCTGCCCGGTGCTGTCGGTCAAAAAAAACTACAGGCCCAAAGCAATAAGGAAAATAGTATTTGCCTCCGATTTTGATAACAAGATGAGGGCTCAGATGAATACGGTAAGAAACCTCGCTGCGGCGCTGAAAGCCTCCGTTGATCTTTTGTTCGTTAACACACCGACACTTTTTAAAGACAGTGAACAATTGGATAAGCGAATGTTGCGGGAGGTTCCCGACCAGAAAGGGGTGTCCTTTAAATGCGTGGTGTATCAGGACCACCACAGGGACCAGGGTATCGTCCATTATTCAAAAAAATCTAAAGCCGGAATGATTGCCATGATCACAAATCTGCGCAAGAAGAAGTCCGAGTATTCACTTGGGGTAACGGAAACATTGCTGTTTCATACTGATGTTCCCCTTTTAAGTTTTGC
Source organism: uncultured Bacteroidota bacterium (assembly GCA_963714945.1). Lineage (GTDB taxonomy): Bacteria > Bacteroidota > Bacteroidia > Cytophagales > Cyclobacteriaceae > Chryseolinea. The sequence continues at coordinate 28,230 of CAVQQL010000027.1, forward strand.
CGTACTTTGAAAGCGCAGTGAAGCGTAAGTCCTTTTTTGAATTAGTCTTTGCCAGCATATGTTGATGGTGTAGCTGTTATTCCACAGTCCAATGCACAATCCCACGTGAATAATCAGATGTACTTGCAAGCAGAGCCAAATTCTGTGCGTCTTAGATTTCATGCTTATTAAAATAACGTTACTTTTAGACTTTTGGCGTCACGCTTACTATCATGCGATTTAAGAACAAAGTGGCCCTTGTTACCGGTGCAGCGAGAGACATTGGCAAAGTTATTGCGCTCAAATTAGCTGCCGAAGGTGCCAGGGTAGTTATCAATTATTTTGAGTCTGCTGAGGCTGCCCGGCAAACATCAAGTGCCGCAGAAGCTGCGGGCGGTGAGGTCGCTATTTTCAAAGCCGATTTGAAGAAATCAGACGAAGTGCAAGAACTCAAAAGATTCTGTAGAGACGCATACGGGAACCAACTGGATATCCTGGTCAACAATACAGGTGGGATCGTATCGCGCAAAAAGCTCATAGAACAGGATGAACGCTTCTATCATAGTGTAATGGACCTAAATTTTAAGTCACTTTTTCTGGTAACGACTGCTTTTGTGCCGATGATGCGTTCGGGTGGTGCTATCGTGAATATTTCCTCCATGGCGGCACGCGATGGTGGCGGCGCTGGAGCATCTCTTTATGCAGCATCTAAAGGTGCCATTACGACCTACACGCGGTCGTTGGCGAAGGAACTGGGTCCTTCGGGAATTCGTGTCAATGCTGTTTGTCCGGGCTTAATCAATACTGCTTTTCATGATCGGTTTACACCGGATGATATACGTAAGCAGGTAGCCTCAGCGACACCGTTGCGAAGGGAGGGTACTTCAGAGGATGTTGCCAATCTTGTGGCTTTTCTTGCTTCCAACGAGGCTTCTTTCATTACGGGAGCCAATTACGATATAAATGGTGGCCTTGGCTTCTCGTGAGAAATGGGGCAATGCTAACGGGCCTGCAGGCGTGCTTCGAAATCGGTGCCAGCCAGAATTTGATGTTTGATTTTGAATTTTATAGAATGAATTTTTAAGACTATGAGAATACTATCCTTGATTTTACTGCTTCCTTTTGCTATCAGCGCACAAAGCCTCGTTCAAAAACACACAGTCATGGAGGAAAGTAGTCTATCCGCCACAATTCACGTTGCTGTTGCCGCAGTGCCACCCGTCTCATCTAATTACGTGCCAGATGTTGGTGAGCGCGGTATTGATCGCGTTGTCACCAACAGTGCCATTTTTCCATCGTACCCGCGAAATTCAGTACGGGAGGTATCCGTGCAAAACACGTTTGACGTTATTTCGTTTGGGGCAACGGGGAATGGTATGAGCGATGATACGGAGGCGTTTCAAAATGCGTTTGATGCTGCTAACGCAGTGAACGGAAAAGTCATCATCCCGTCTCCGGCTAAATTTTATAAACTGACAAATACGATAAATGTTGTGCCGGTAGCGGGTAATCAGGTTTGGATTCATGTGGAAGCTTGGGGAAGAGGCGGTTCTATCCGCTACTATGGGTCAAGCAATAAGCCTGTATTTAAGATTATTGGGTTGAAGGGCGCGGTATGGACAGGGATGAATGTCGCCATCGGAAACGGATTGACCCACGTCCAATGTTTTGATATTGATACAACGCCTGCCGCCGGATCTACTTCATTTGTAACCTTTAAAGATTGTTATCTGGATTTGGGTGATCAGCCAAATAATGATGGGTTCAGGCTCGGCCATAATTCCGGGGGCGGTGCTGACATTTCTAATTATCAATGGGAGAACTGTATCGTGTTTGGCACAAGGAAGTCAGGACAGATAGCCTACCACGTTGAAGGTTCTAATACATTGTCTCAGACCTGGATGGGTGGGTTTGTTGCTTTCTGCGATCGGGCTTACTCGAACAATTCAGGTACCGGCGCCAAATATGATCGCGGTAATGGGAGTGTTTACTTCTATGGTATGGGGTGTTCCCAAAACAATATTGATTATGATATAAACTTTGAGCAGGCATATCTAATTTCTGGTGGACGATATGAGGCCGGTGGAAGTTTTCTGAAGACGGGTGTCGGTTCGTACCATGCAGCTATTACCGTTGAAAACCTGCAAATAAACGATTACAAAAGTGACCACTTGTTTGATATTAACACGGCGGCCACTTTGATCATTAGCAACTGCCGTATGAATAAAGAATCAAGTTCATTCACCGATCTTGTACGGGCATCCGCACAAAGCGGAGCAGGTTCTGTGATAATTGACGGTGGCGGAACCAGGGCCGGCAATATCATCAAGAAAGAAAAGGGAAGATGGAAAACCTATACACGGGGTTTGGGTAAATTTTCTGACGCTAATGGTGTGTTTATTGGCAGTTTCTACCCAGACTTAGATGGGGAGTGATAACAGTATTCAATCACAGCCATGTTACAAATTGAGCCCTGATGGCACCAACGGCAAAGTATGTAGCTTTTTCCCTGTTGCATTGCTAATTGCATTGCGAATGGCGGGCGCTATGCCAAGAATGGGCGTTTCACCTGCACCGAGGGATGGAATGTCTTTGCGGTTAAGCATTATGGCGTCGATTTTAGGCACATCTACAAAGCGGGGCACGCGGTAACTTGAGAATCGCGGATTGACGATCTTCCCATCCTTGAAATCAATCCACTCGAACAGCGCACCACCCATACCCTGGATGACAGACCCAACAATTTGGTTTTCCAGATGATTTGGATTAATGATAGCACCGCATTCAAACGCTACGACTACACGTGTAACTTTCACATTGCCGCTGTCCTGATCAACGGCTACTTCTGCGCAGGTGGCTACATAACTTCCTTTTTCGTCACCGCAGCCAATGCCAATACCATGATTAGGTGCCGGTTTGGCATTAGCCCACCCAAACTTAGTTGCTGCGGCTTCCAATACGTCGATCATTCTGGTTTCTTTGAGATTTTTTAACCGGAAAGCCAACGGATCCATATTGGCTGCTTGAGCAAGGTCATTCATGACGCACTCGCGCGCGAATACATTTGCCGTCGCAGCAAGCCCACGATAGGAACCCTGGCGCAAGGGCGAGTCTGCGGGGTGGAACTGAATTTCTTTGTTAGCAACATCGTATGGCGTTTCAATGCCTGAGCCACCAGCGTTATAATTGTGAAACTCCCACGCGCGTACGATTCCGTCTTTGTCAGCACCGGCCCTTACATCGATCACGCCGGCAGGTCGCAAATATGCCCATGTAAACTCCTCCTCGCGCGACCAAACTACTTTCACGGGCTTCTTTGCTTCTTTAGCGAGCCGGGCCGCTTCAATACCGGCTTCACCGGTATGTTTTCCGCCATACCCGGAGCCCGTGTCTGGCATGATCACCCGGATATTTTCCTTTGGTACTGGAAATATATCTGCCAATTCCTGTTGGACACCAAAGGGTCTTTGCGTACCGACCCACACCGTCAGTTTTTCGCCTTTCCACTCTGCCAAGCCAGCGCGGGGCTCGAGCGGGGCATGGGCAATATAATCGATGTTGAACGTCTGCTCTATTTTCAATACCGAACGGCTGAATGCTTCTGCCGCGTTTCCCGTAGCATTTTTGTCACGAGCGTTTCCTGGCTTCGCTATTGCCTTCAGATGGGTAAATATTTCGCTCCGTGATGGTTGTGGTATCGTTTTCCATTCTGCCTTAATGGAATACAAGGCTTCGGAAGCCAAGCGCAAGGTAGGCGCCGCGACACCTATAAAATTGTCGTCTATCACTACCGTAACGTCTTTAAGGGACCGGGCAACGGTCGCGTCCACAGCCGTCAGTATAGCACCATAAGCAGGGGGACGCAGGATTTTTCCGTACATCATCCCCGGTAATTTCATGTCTGAGACATACTTATGCTTGCCCGTTACGAACGATTCACCATTTATCTTGGGTACGGAGGTACCTGCAATATGCCATTGATCTACTGGTTTCGTTGAAACCGCATTGTTGATGGGCTTTATTATCTCTTTTCCGGCAGCCAATTTTCCGATATCGATCGTCTGATGGTTTTTATCATTGATCATTGTACCGTTTTCAATGCGAATAGCTGTACGCTTGGTTTTCCATTTCTCCGCTGCCAGATCGATGAAATACTCCCTGGCAGAGGCTGCAGCCTTCCGTAGCTGTGGCCCCATGTAGGGAATGGAACGGCTACCGAAGGTTCCCCTGTCGTAAGGGGTCAGGTCTGTGTCACCCATGATCATGTTGACACTTTCGATGGGTACATCCAGTTCCTCGGCCACGATCTGTGCCAACGAAGTACGTATGTTTTGGCCTACTTCAACTTTTCCGGTATATACAGTAACCAATCCATTCTCACCCACGTGAATCCATGCACTGATCTGATCTTCTGCATCCTTCGAATCCGCGAGATTGCCTAACAGATCTGCACCCAGGCTGCTGGCTACACTGAAGGTAACGGCGATACCACTGCCCAGTGTCTTAAAAAACTTCCGTCCTGTCCATTCGAAAGGTAAACGGAGGCTCGTATGCTCCGGGGAGGGATGCAGATGCTGTGTACTCTTTTTCATACGCTAGTTGTTTGCTGCCTCCTGGATAGCTTTAACAATGCGTGGGTAGGTCCCACAACGACATATATTGCCCTGCATGGACCGGATGATCTCCTGTTCCGAGGGTTTGGGCGACTTTTCTAATAATGAAACTGCAGACAACGTCATGCCTGAAGCGCAATAGGCACATTGAAAAACATCTACATGAAGAAATGCCTGCTGAACACGATGAAGTTTTCCATCCTCAGCCACACCTTCAATGGTAGTTATTTGCTTTCCAACGGTGCTTCCCACGGACGTAATGCACGAGCGAACCGCCGTTCCGTCAATGAGTACTGTACATGCACCACACGATCCTTCACCGCAGCCGTACTTGCTTCCGGTTAGATCAAGCTCATCACGCAATACATAAAGTAGATGATCGTCGGGGTGGGCATTGATAGAATATTTTTTTTTGTTGATCAATAGCTCCATAACTTTCGGGATTCGTACACGGCCTCTGAATACTCAGTTGAATTTTGAAATTACCGAAAACGGTCTTAAGAATCAAGACAAAATAATTTCATAAAGTACTGCTTGTGTTATTTACATCCGGATTACCTGGCCACAACTTTTTAACGTCGTGGTAAAATCCTTCCGTCTTCCATCTCAATAATCCGGTCTGTCTTTTCGGCAAATTCCGGGTCGTGCGTCACTACCAAAAACGTCTGGTTTAGTTCTTCCGACATCTGCTTGAACAGACCAAAAACAATCTCGCTATTTTTCTTATCCAGGTTGCCTGTCGGTTCGTCTCCCATAATAATAAGCGGGTCATTGATCATGGCGCGTGCAAGCGCTGCTCTTTGCTTTTCTCCGCCTGAAATCTGACCGGCTTTTTTCAGGGCCAGATGTTCTATTCCAAGTCTTCTTAATCGTTCCCTTGCCTGGTATTCTACTTCCTCAGCAGGATACTTATTGAGTTTCAGGCCGGGTAGCATTACATTTTCCAGGACCGTGAATTCATTCCACAGGTAATGGAACTGAAATACAAAGCCAATTTTTTCATTGCGAACGTGTGCCAGATAAGGTTCGTTTCTTCCTTTGACAGATTGCTGATCAATAAAGAGATCACCATCAAAATCTGTATCCATTGTAGAAAGGATGTACAGCAGCGTAGACTTTCCGCAGCCGGATTTGCCCATCATCGAAACAAACTCTCCCTTTGATACTGAAAAGGTAATATCTTTCAGAATCTGGACCGTTACCGGGTCGTGGAATGTTTTGTTGATGTGCGTCGCTTCCAGGATGACCTGATCCATATTTTATTTTCCTCTTATAATAGCTACGGGATCGATGCGGCTGGCTTTTGCCGCCGGGAATAATCCTGCCAGGTAAGTCGTAATCAGCGAGAAACTCAAACCTATTCCGTAATAGACGAGATCGTAATTCACCGGGTAAGTCGTTATTGTAGGCAGGGCTGGTGTGTTGAATGGAATCTGGTCAATGCCTGCTGAGGCAAGAAAACCGAAAAGAATGCCTGATAGCCCTCCCGAAACGCCAATACTCAAGGCAATCAAAATGAATATCCGATTTACATCGGCGCCGGAGAACCCGGTTGCTTTCAGGATAGCAATAGAATCCATCTTTTCATAAATCATCATATTGAGGATGTTATAGATTCCAAATCCGGCCACAATCAAAAGGGTAATGCCCACCGCGTAAGAGATCAGGGTACGCACAAAACTCCCCGTTTCAAATTGCGCATTGGCGGTTTGAATATCTTCCGTATCAGTCTGAAACAACCGATGATATTCTCTTGCGACAGCCGGGGCCCAATCCAGATCTTTTAGCTTAACCTGAATATCCGTGATGTAGTGATTCCCTTTGCCCAGTATTTTTTGGGTAGTGCTTAATGAGGAATAACTCTGCGCTTTATCAAAATCCTGGATGCCGGACTGAAAGAAGCCTACCACTTTTAGCGCGAATCGTTCCCCTTGCGGAGTCGCCACGTATATGAGATCTCCAATGCCGGCCATTAATTTATCGGCCAGAGCCTTGCCAAGAATAATACTATTGGAAACGGTTTTTATGTTTGCTGAATTTCCCGCCGTGATGTAATCATCAAAATGGAAAAGCCGACTTTCTGCATCGGCATCAATTCCATTAATTACGCCGGTAATTTCTATCGTGCCTGCGGTGAAGAAAAGCGGGGCGCTTATTTTAGGGGCGACACCCAATACCCGGTCATCTTCATGTAACGCTTTCAGAATAGCCTGGCTGTTGTAGATTTCCTGTCGGCTGTTGTTTGGTTTTATCGAATGGACAAAGTTATGCATGTTTTTGAATTCACTCGAACTATTGATTGGTTGCTCCTGGTTGACTTTTATTTCGGAGTATAAACGTACATGCGCAGTCCGGTTCAGGATTAATCCATCCAACAGGTCATTCAACCCATTCATGAAGCCCAGGAGTGCAATAAACATGGTGATGCTGAACATCACGCCGATTGCTGCCACCAGCGTTTGTTTCCAACGTGCGAGCAATAACGAGACCGCAATCCTGATTATCAACTTGTAATTCACTACTCCGGTTTTAAGATAAAATCATCGGCGGTTAATCCGTCTAGAATTTCTACTTTCTGATAGTCTTTCAATCCAGTCGTCACTTTCCGCTTCTTTTTTCCTGCTGTCCAAACAAAGGATTCGTCTATCAGGTAGTTACGCGGTATGGTCAATGCGTTTTTTTTTATCTGGATCAGGATGTTTGCTTCGACGGTAAGGAAGGGGTAGAGCAGAGGAGGTTGTGTTATGAAGTCGGCTTCTATGGTAAACGACTTAGAGCGCTCATTCATTACCGGGTTAATTCTGGTAACGACTCCCTTGAAAACCTGGCCTTTGTAGCTGTCCATATTTATCAAAACCTGCTGATCGCCTTAATAATCCTGGCGATATCATATTCATCTACTTGGAGCTCAAGGAAAAATTGATTCTCGCTTCCGATGAGGGCCAGTGGATTCTGTAGCGTCACCAACTCGCCCTTTTCTTTTAATATGTTGTATACTTTTCCATCCACCTCACTTTTGATGATGTATTCGTCTGCCTGCGTACTGCTGATCTCAAGATTATTCAAAGTCTGTTGTGCATTCAACTCAAGTTGGCGGCGGAGATCGTCGTATCGGATCTGTGAAGAACGGTAATTCGAGGCCGAATTTTGATAGTTCAGGATCGTTTGTTCAAGCTCGACGGCGGTACCTATATTTTGCGCCCACAATTGACGCTTACGTTCAAGTAGCAGTGAGTCATTGGCCATTTTTATTTTAGCCACCTCAACCGCCATTTTCAGTTCATCAAGCTTCTGCTGATTTTCGCTAAGCTTTGCGTAGTCCGCTGCCAGTTGTGCATTTCGGGCATTCAATTCGGATGTCTTGTTGAATATTTTCAGCAGCGGAGTTCCTTTTTTCACGCGTTCGCCCTCGGTGACAAAAATTTCCTTGATAATACCACTCACGGTGGAGAACACCTGGTATTGATTTTGACTTTTCACCATTCCCGAGGCATAGACCGATTCCGAGATGTCCTCCACGGTGGGTTGTATTTTCGTCTCATGAGGCTGGCAGGAGAAAGCGGCGAGGGCGACCAATGAGAAAACTGAGGATATGCTATTTTGAATATTTTCGTGCATGTCAGAACTGCAACAAGTTCTGTATTAAAACAGGCTCCTTATATGACAATCGTCACTATCGAAATTGACAAATAACAGCAAGGAATGTGGCCGATTCCGCCTGTCAGGGTCTTTCTACCGGGCACGCCCATTCCTTATTTGCTTAACTGAACAATTAATTGTACCTTTGCACCGCATGAACTATATATCACTTTCATAGTAGCCATTGTCACCTTCCTTTTTTCTTTCACATTCTGCCGTACAACAATAAATTTCTACGATGAGGAACCATCGTTTGTGGTTCCTGTGTTGGGTATTGTTTATGAATGTGTCAATACAATAAATGACTAAAAATTAAAAAACAAAGCAACCATGAGGCAACTAAAAATAACCCAAAAGATTACTAACAGAGAATCACAATCGTTAGACAGATATTTAACTGAGATTGCTAAAATAGACTTGATCACCGCTGAGGAAGAAGTTAAGCTGGCGCAACGAATAAGAGAAGGTGATGACAAAGCATTGGAAAGACTGGTGAATGCAAACCTTAGGTTTGTTGTTTCTGTGGCCAAACAATACCAGGCCACGGGTATGACGCTAAGTGACCTGATCAACGAAGGTAATCTGGGATTAATCAAAGCGGCGTCTCGTTTTGATGAAAAGCGAGGCTTTAAGTTCATTTCCTACGCTGTATGGTGGATAAGACAAACCATCCTGCAGGCACTGGCCGAACAGTCGCGCATCGTGCGTTTGCCACTTAACCGTGTAGGCTCATTGAACAAGATAAACCAGACTTTTTCGCAACTGGAACAGCAGCACCAGCGGGAGCCCACGGCTGACGAATTAGCTGAGGTGATGGACACAACCCCCGATGAAATACGGAAAACCTTGAGCTATCGCAATCGCAAAGTCTCAATGGATGCGCCATTAGGCCACGAAAGTGATGCCGGAACACTGCTTGATGTCATGCCCGACGATACGGCGGACATGCCGGATTCGCAGCTGATGAACTATTCCATGCAGCACGAAATTAAGCGCGCATTATCGCGGTTAAGCGAGCGCGAGGCGCAGGTTTTATCCTTGCATTATGGCCTTTCTGGTGGGCATGCCATTTCATTACACGAAATTGGCGATCGATTTGAGCTTAGCATGGAGCGGGTGCGTCAGATCAAAGAGAAAGCTACGCGAAAACTGCGCACCGCGCCGCGTATGGAAGCGTTGAAGTCATATTTATCATAAGGCAGGCTTCGCGTTCAGATATCTGTTGTGCGCTTTCGTTGCGCACTTCCTGTGCAAGGTTGAAGATTAATGAGATCTGATTGTATTAGGTGTGAGACTGAACGCATACAGCAGCGGTTGAAATATTGGTTTAATACCTCGCCAGCTTGGAATACATAATCACACGGTCTTAAGAACGCGGAATCGTTTTTCGTTCCTGATCAAGCTAGACTATATGAAGAAGAAAATATTGATTGGCTTGGGCGCGCTCATCATTGTGCTGCTAGGCCTCGTTCTCTACGAGACGTTTATCGCAGCCAAGAAAAGCCCGTCTAAAACTACCTACTTTTCCGACCATGGACTTGACATCAAGGTGGTTTACTGCCAGCCTTCCAAGCGAGGCAGGCTGATATTTGGCGAAGAGAAAGATGGGGCACTACAGCCATACGGAAAATATTGGAGACTGGGCGCAAACGCAGCAACGGAAATCGGTTTTAGTAAAGACATCACGTTTGCAGGTATGCCGGTCAGTGCTGGTACATATCGGATGTATGCCGTGCCGGGGCCTGATGCGTTCAGGGTTTTCCTAAATAATGAGTTGGGTGTGGTCTATTCGGCAGCTAGCGAGCCTGACCATTCGCTTGACGTTTTGTCCGTTGACGTACCTGTCCATGCACCTGATTCCGAAATGGAGATGTTTACGATTAGTTTTGGGAGTGATTCTGCCGGTGTGAAGATGGACCTTGCGTGGGACAAGACGATAGTCACCATCCCCATCACCGCCCAATAGACGGAATGAATGCTTCTTGGAAGACATGGCTGCTGGCGCCAATCTTGGTTCTTGTATTTCTGGCTGCCTACCTACTGGCTTATTGGTAAGATCCAATATCGGCTTAATGTCATGGACGTAGAGGAATATGAACCATTGTCTACCCTTCATGTTCCAGAACACCTGCTCACACATTCAAGATTTCCTTTCATTGATGTCCACAACCACCAGTGGACCATGCCCATACAGGATCTAGGCGCGCTAGTGGCAGAAATGGATTCATTGCATATGCGTGTCATGATTAACCTGAGTGGCTTTCGCGGGAAATACCTGGATTGGTCACTCAGCAATGTGAACAATCATTTTCCCAACCGGTTTGTACTCTTCCTCAATATAGATTTCGAAAAACTAGATGACCCTGGATGGCCCGAAGAACCGCTACAGATGATGGAGGAAGCTGTAAAGCAAGGTGTTAAAGGTCTCAAGGTATATAAGGGTCTTGGGCTTACGGACAAAGACAACGATGGGAAACGTATTGCCATAGACGATCCCAGGCTCGATCCAATCTGGGCAAAATGTGGTGCGCTTGGGATTCCTGTACTAATTCATTCGGGAGAGCCAAACTCATTCTGGAAACCGAAGGACAAGTATAATGAAAGGTGGTTAGAGCTAAAGCAAGCGCCGGGGCGGTATCGTTCACCGGAGAAATATCCAACCTTCGAACAAATTATAGCCGAGCAACACCACGTATTTCGCAGCCATCCTGAAACCAAGTTCATCGACGCTCACCTGGGATGGTTCGGAAATGATCTGGCGAGACTCGGCGCGTTGTTTGACGCGTTACCTAACGTGTACACAGAATTGGGCGCAGTGCTGGCCGAGCTAGGCCGGCAGCCACGCTTTGCACGCGCGTGGATGATCCGGTATCAGGACCGGGTGATGATGGGAAAAGATACGTATAAGAAAGAGGAATACTACACCTACTTCCGTGTGCTCGAAACGGAAGACGAGTATTTTGATTACTACCGTAAGCGGCACGCGCATTGGAAGATGTATGGATTGGGTCTTCCAGATTCCGTGTTGCGTAAGGTGTATTACGAAAACGCGCTCAAGGTGATTCCCGGAATTGATGCTAGTCTGTTTCCCACGTCGCACTGATGACGACGCGCTATCCAATCAGGTCGACCGGCTATTTTGGGGTACTTGCTTCGACCGGCTGGTAGTTTTTTATCCGCTATTCATAACGCAATGCTTTGATAGGATTTGAAATCGCGGCGCGAACTGTGTGATAGCTTACTGTAAGCAATGCAAGGACAAGCGATGAAATCCCAACTAAAATGAAAATGCCTATTCCAATATCAGTTTTGTAGGCGAAGTTATCCAACCATAAATTGCTAAAATAGTATGCAATGGGAATAGAAATCGCAAAAGCAATCAGGATCAACAAAGAGAAATCCTTTGAAAGCAGACCGATAAGTCCTGCTGTGGTTGCGCCATTTACTTTACGTATTCCAATTTCTTTTCTTCGCATTTCGGTTGTATAGGCGGACAGCCCTAACAATCCCAAGCATGCAATGAAAATGGCCAATATGCTGAAGTATTCAATGGTCCTGCTGAATTTGTCTTCTTTCTTGTAGAGATTATCAAAGTTATCATCCATGAAGGTGTATCGGAACGGATTTCCCTCAAACTGCGCATTCCATTCCTTTTCTACCGTGGCAATGGTTTGCTTTAAGTCGTTCGATTGCACTTTGATTGACAATGTGTTACCTCCAAGTTGGATAACCAATGGATTAATAGGATCGTATAATGGGCGATAATTAAAGTCTTTCAAAAGGCCTATGACAGTGCCAGTTTGGATAATGTTGGCATTGGCTAACCTGTCTATTTTCTTTCCTACAGCATCGCTTCCCCATCCCAGCGCCCTGGCGGCAGCTTCGTTGATGATGAATCCAATGGAGTCGGTGGAATTCCCAATCTGGAATGAGTGTCCTTCCAGAAACTCCACGTCGAGGACTTTCTCAAAATCATGCCCCACAAACATAACGCTAAACCATTGTTGCTTTTCTTCTGGCTGGCCGCTTTCCAAAAAAGCGTTCTCAATCACTTCTTCCTTGCCCGGTATACTGCCTCCAAATAATGACACCGCCTTAATTTCATGATTCTTCATCAACTCAGCCTTGAAGCCCGGATACTTTGGCGCCATATTGAAAGTAACATCCACCATCATGACTTGTTCTTTGCTAAAGCCCATGTCCTTATTGTGGATGTAGTCCAGTTGCTTGAAAACGATGCCAATACAAATAATAAGCGATATTGAGATTACAAACTGGCTCACCACCAACACTTTGCGCATAAAATCATTCGATCCCTTGCTTCCGGCATAGCCCTTTAATACTTCGGTAGGCTGAAATGAAGCGAGCACCAGTGCCGGGTAACTTCCGGCTAGAAGTCCTGTTATTGTACCCAGCCCAAGCATGCCGACAATCAGCATCGGATTAAGCAGAATATCTGCGGTCAGTGATTTACCCGTAAGATCGTTGAACCAGGGAAGTACTGATACGATTAGGAAAACGGCGATAATGAGCGACAGAAAACTGGTAAGAATAGCTTCGCCCATAAACTGAGAGATGAGCATGCTTTTATAAGCGCCCATTACTTTCCGCATGCCTACTTCTTTTGCGCGCTTGATGGAACGGGAAGTAGAGAGGTTCATAAAATTGATGATCGCAATAACCAGGATCAAAAAAGCGATGAAAGAAAAGAGGTACACATGTTCCATCTTACCGTTTGGCTTGAATTCCAATTCCAGGTCAGAAGTAAGGTGGATATCATCGGCTTTTTGCAAGTGCAATACGACGCCGTTGGCAGAAAGATTTTCAGGGTAATGATTCTTGACGTAGTCAGGCAGGCCCGCTTCAATTTTTCTGGCGATGTCGTCATTCGGTACGGTGAAATACATCCAAGCCGCGACCCATACCCATTGGGTTTCGAAGAATTGAGGATTGTTGAAAAATGACTTGAACGTTTCGAATGAACAGATCATACTAAACTGCAAATGGGTGTTCGAAGGTAAATCCTCAATAACACCAATTACTTCCATGTCCAGAAACCCATTAAGGTCAAGGCGTTTGCCCATCGGATCCTGATCCCCAAAAAACTGCTTCGCCTTACTTTCGGTGAGGATAACCTGGTTGGGGCCGGTGAGCGCCTCTTTGCTGTCACCTTTTATGAATTTGAATTTATAGATCTCAAGAAAACTGTGCTCCGCAAAAACAAAATCGTCCTCAAAATATTCTTCCTCTTCAAGCTTGATAACCGGTGTATTCCCCCAGCTTGAAGGCCTGAATATGATCGCTGCATTTGTGATTTCAGGAAAATCGGATAGCATTGTGTTCTTTGTTGGGAAAGGTACTGTTGCCGATTGTGACAAGTGGGTTCCCATAGGGAAATCCTGTACAAGACGATAGATTTGCCCGTCGCTCTCAAATCCCTTTTCAAAACTTAGCTCGTCCTGCACGAAAAGAAGGATGAGGATACAGGCACCCGTCCCTAGGGCAAGCCCCATGGTGTTAATTAAGGAATAGTATTTTTGGTTAAAAAATCTTCGGAACGCTATTTTGACGTAGTTCGTGAGCATATAACGGAGTTTGCTGCATTTACCTACAAGCGGCATACCACTATTATTATTGGGTATTTTGGTACGATTGCGGCATTACTGCTGTACGGTTTTGAAAATCGGTGGTCGTTATCGAACTATTGTTCAATGGCGTAATGACAGCGTAACCAGCGTCATTTCTTTATCCGTCACCAAAGGCGCTGAGCGCACGTCACGCAGTTGCTTAACGATTTGCAGCTGCCGGATGGCCTACAAGTTCATGAAAAATTTTAGCTAATTTGCTATCAAATCTGCCATTCAAGTTAACCCACTGACGCATGCCTGAAGAATGGATCAAGTTATTAGCCAACTCCGTTATCGAACAAACAAAGCTGGTCTACGCGAGGGGCGCAGGCCATTTTTCTTGAAAAGTTAAACGGGCTATGCTTAAATATTCTACCCAGAAAGCATTTACCGTCGCCAGGGATGCGGCGCAGGAATTAGTCCTTTTTTCCAAATTAGAGAGGATTTTGGCTGCTGTTTGCATGGGCATACCGTTTTTCCTGATCCTGTCTGATTCCCAGGACCGCATCGGTTTTTGGTCAATCGTTGTTGGTACGCTTACGATTATGGCCATCCCGCTACTGGTATCTGTAGCGGCCTACAGAATTAACGGTATGGCTACCGTTCGAAACGGGATACTCGCCTTCGTCGTCGCGTTGCTATTAGTCGCATGCCTGTTTTACATTTGGTATCTCACCTTACCCACTGATTTCAAGATCAGGGATAGCATCAGCAGTTACGTAGCGATGGAAAATGCCCAAATTTTTGGACTATTGCTTACCACAGCGTCGATGTTGTTCATTTTTAATGGGGCGGTGTATATTAACAAAGTTCCTGAGGGCTCCAGCAAAAAGCATGGCAGGTGGTATAACTTGGTGTTGGGTATTAGTTTGCTCGGTGTAGTCTTGTTTCCCTGCACCAATCCACGGTTAGCAGTATTCCATTACAGTTTTGCCATCTTATTTTTTGCGGGTGGCGCACTGGTAATTGCTATTTTTAACGATGAAGCGCATCGCGTTATAAGCCTCATTATCGCCGGGGTTTCGTTACTCAGTTTTGCTATTTACACTGTAAATTCTTTTTTGCTGGATAGTACGGCGCTGTCCTCATTCTCTCTTTTTTGGGCGGAGACTGTTGCTCTTTGGGTTATTGGTATACATTACATTCTGGAATCGTTAGGTGAATTAAGCTGAGCATTGGAGAGGGTGGTTGGTCAAGGCATCCTGGGGAAGTGGGGAAAAGGTATTAATGCGGTTAATGCACATTTATTATTTTCATACAACACTGAACTTGTTACCTTAGCACGCACATCAGCAGGGATGCAAAGTTAGTAGAAGTTGAAGCACATGAAATTCCTTACGTTGTCATCCATCCGCCGAGAGTTCGATTTTAGATTGGCAGGTCGATGGCTAGTGCTGGGGTCGGCTGTTGGTATCATCAGTGGCCTTGGTGCAATCCTGTTTCAGACGTTCCTGATGTTTGTCAAGGAATTTGCGACGGTCCATCTTATGGGATTGGAGCCAGGCGCACCTGGAGGCGAAGTAGCCGAGAATTTCTTTTCTGCGGGGACATTCAATCCCTATCTGATTGTTCTTATACCAGCCATCGGCGGACTTATTACAGGATTTATTGTATACAAATTTGCACCGGAGGCTGAAGGACACGGGACAGATGAGGCAATAAAGGCGTTCCACAAGAAACGTGGAATCATTCGGCCTATCGTACCCATTGTGAAACTTTTTGCGTCTGCTATTACCATCGGTACAGGTGGATCTGGGGGAAGGGAAGGCCCAATTGCACAAATCGGCGCAGGATTTGGAAGTTTCCTTGGCCAGCGCCTGGGGCTCAACGCCCAAACCAGGCGATGGCTGCTGGCCGCTGGCATGGGCGCAGGTATTGGCAGTATTTTCCGTGCGCCGCTTGCTGGGGCAATATTTGCTGCCGAAGTTTTGTACACATCTATGGAAGTGGAATCTGAAGTGCTGCTGCCCGCAACGGTTTCGTCCATCATTGCTTACACGGTTTACTCTTTCAGGTTTGGCTGGGATCACATCTTCACCAACGTCGAGCAACATGGGTTTTCCAATCCCTTGGAGTTGATCCCCTATTCCCTGGAAGCACTGGTTCTGGCCTTTGCTGCGTTAATATTTGTGAAGTCATTCTATGGTGCGCGCAATATTTTTGCAAAGTGGTCCATTCCAGTGTATCTGAAGCCTGTGATCGGAGGACTCATCACCGGGATTGTGGCTTTGCTGCTCATCGAGTTGACTGGTGACAGAAAATTCGTTATCGATGTATTGGGTGGCGGTTATGGTATTTTGCAGGAGATATTTCAGAATGGGCTATTGAATGTGAGTTTATTGATCCTTGCGCTCGTGGCGGTAGGAAAAATCATCACAACCTCTTTTACGATAGGGTCGGGAGGCAGCGCCGGTGTTTTTGGCCCGTCTATGGTAATCGGTGGAACAGTCGGGGCGGCAACAGGATATATTTTGCAACTCATTTTTCCCGGAATCCCCATCCATCCTTCAACATTTGCCATCGTAGGGATGGCTGGGTTTTTCTCTGCCGCCGCCAATACCCCTTTATCAACAATAATCATGGTAAGCGAACTCACCGGCAATTATTCACTGCTGCTACCCAGTATGTGGGTTTGCACCCTTGCCTATCTGGTGGCCAGGCGTTGGAGCATCTATCAAAGCCAAGTACCGGGAAAGCTATATTCCCAGGCGCATTTTGGGGAATACTCCTATGATATCTTCGAAACTACACTGGTGGATGATGCCTATAAAAAGGAAAGAAATTATGTTACAATTCCCTCCACGGCATCGCTAGATGAAATCGTAAAGCGTGTGGCAAATATTCGACAACACATTTTTCCTGTTACAGATACCGATGGGCACCTTGTTGGGTCATTTACTACACAGGATCTCACGCAAGCACTGATGGAGACTGGCGGAACTCCGCGCACGGCCATCGATATAATGTCTGGCGCATGGCTGCGCGTAATGCCCCGGGAGACGATGCGTAAAGCCCAGCAAATCATGATGGACAACCAGATTGAGGAATTGCTCGTAGTAGATGCGCATGAACTTCCGGCGAAGACATTGGGTATTGTTACCACAGCCGATTTGCTTACTGCCTATAACTCCAAGTTTGCCCAGATGAAATTTGGGAACGCCAAACCGGAAGCCACACTGCCGGAAGATACGTCTGTTTTGGGACGGATAACGCTCAATGATGTACTTGAACGAGACCTCATTACGATCACTCCGGAAGCAACACTGGGTGAGCTGGTAAAGATTATCATTCGCTCAAAGCGAAACATTTTTCCGGTCGTGGATAAGCGACTGAAATATTATGGTGTAGTACTGTTAAATGACGTTAGAGAAATCATGTTTGACGTCAGTAAGTACGATAGCACGCAGGTAAAAGACCTGCTGGTCGAATCGCCGGCTACCATTAATATTGATGCCGGCATGAATGAAGTCATGGCGCTGTTTGAGCAAACAGACGCGTGGAACCTCCCAGTCGTTGACCGCTACAACCGCTATCGTGGGCTGATTTCTAAATCAAATATTTTTTCGGCCTATCGTAACCAATTACTGGTGCAGGCAAGTTAATTAGTACTCTTTATTGCAAATTTCCTTATGGTCACTTCACTATTCCCAATACCTTTGCATAGTTAATGTTATTACCTGTGTCGATTTCCTTTATCCGTATCTAACCACAAACGAAAATCATAATGAACAAGTGCTACAAAAGAAGCTCATTTATTTTATTTACAGTCGTTCTGGTGCTAACCAGTGTGTCTTATGCCCAGGAATTACCAACGGCAAAACCAGAAGACATTGGGTTTTCGAGCGAGCGATTGCAACGCATCGACGCGGTGTTCAGTGCCTATGTAACCGATAACAAGATGGCAGGGAGTGTAATCCTGGTAAGCCGCCGGGGTAAAGTAGGTTACTTCAAAGCATTTGGCTACCGCGATATTGAATCTAAGTCCACGATGAACAGGGATGCTATTTTTCGCATAGCCTCACAAACCAAAGCAGTTATTAGTGTGGCCATTATGATACTGCAGGAGGAAGGAAAGCTATTGATTCAGGATCCTGCCAGCAAGTATATACCCGAATTCAAAGAAACCACCGTAGCGGAAATCAAGCCGGGAGGTGGCTATGCGGTAGTAAAAGCTAAAAGACAGATCACGATACGGGACTTGTTAACACACACTGCAGGTATTAGTTATGGCCAGGATGGGGTCGCCAGCGAGGAGTGGAAGAAAGCTGGTATACAGGGATGGTATTTTGCCGACCGTGATGAGCCGGTTTTAAAAACGATAGAACGAATGGCAAAGCTGCCAATGGACGCGCAGCCGGGAACCAAGTGGGTATATGGATATTCAACCGATATTCTCGGCGCAATTATCGAGCGCGCTTCAGGCGTACCGTTAGATCAATTTTTGAAAACCCGTATTTTCGATCCACTGGGTATGGCTGATACCTACTTTTACTTGCCAAAGAACAAGGCAGGAAGATTGGCAACCGTTTATACGCCCGCTGAAGGCCAATCTTTGAAGCCGGCGCCGAATGGACCGGGAATGAACAGCCAGGGCAACTATGTCGATGGTCCCCGGAAGAGTTTTTCTGGAGGTGCGGGACTTCTCTCCACGGCAAGAGATTATTATCTCTTGCTGCAGATGCTTGCGAATGGCGGAATTTCTAATGGGAACAGAATCCTTTCTTCTCGAACAGTCGATTTGATGACTGTAAATCACGTGCCTCGGGGCGTTGAATTTCGTCCGGGAGAGGGATTCGGCCTCGGGTTCGAAGTAGTACTCGATCAGGGCGAGCGCGGCATGCAGGGATCGGTCGGAGAATTCGGCTGGGGTGGTGCTTATGGTTCTACCTATTGGGTAGACCCCGCCGAAGAGCTCGTGGTGGTTTATTTTACGCAGCTTCGGCCTGGTTCTATCGTAAAGGATCAGTTAATGCTCCGCGCACTGATTTACCAGGCTTTGGTGGATTGAAAAAGCACAATCGTACATTGGGATTGTTTCGATACATTTGCCGCTATCAACCTGAATGGATCCAATGAGAAAAATAGTAGGACCTGGGATATTCCTATATCATACTGAGTTTTAGTGTCAATGTCCATAGCCAAGACAACATGCTTTGCGTGGGAAAGTATTGGACCGAAGATGAAGCAAAGCTTATGATGGATGACTTTGCCAAGCAATGGACAGACGTTGACTCGTGGCAGAAACGCGCGAACCAAATCAGAGAGGGCATCATTAAAGGAATGCAGCTTGATAAAATGCCCAAAATTGAAGGTCAGTTTAATCCTGTCATTACTGCCCATCGCGAAATGGACGGATACAGTGTTGAAAACATAGTCATCGAAAGTTTCCCTGGATTTTATATTACGGGTAATTTGTACTTACCCAGGAAAAACCAAGATAGATATGCAGCTATCCTGAATCCCCATGGGCATGGTGTTGACAAACGGTTTTCAGAGGAGACTCAAATACGCGACGCTGTATTTGCCCGGATGGGAGCCATCGTTTTTACCTATGATATGGTGGGAACGGGGGAAAGCATGCAGGTAAACCACAAAATGCCCATCGCACTTGTACTGCAGACGTATAACAGTAGGCGGGTATTGGAGTATCTGCTCTCCCGGACTGATGTTGATCCGGACAGGATCGGGATGACTGGCTATTCCGGTGGTGGTACACAGACTTTTATTTTATCGGCGATCGATGATCGCATCAAAGTGTCGGCCCCTGTTACGCAGGTATCTGCCCACTTTTTTGGCGGATGTGTTTGTGAAAGCGGCATGCCTATCCATAAAAGCAAAATGCATCAAACGAACAATGTAGAGATCGCTGCACTGTTTGCACCAAAGCCATTGCTCATCGTTTCTGATGGTGGCGATTGGACATCCAATACACCTAGGGTTGAATTTCCATATATTCAAAAAGTTTATAACGCTTACCAAGCAGGAGACAAAGTTCGCAATGTGCATCTACCAAACGAAGGGCATGACTACGGTCCCTCTAAAAGGGCGGCTGTTTATGCTTCTTTTCACAATTACTTACTGCTGGACGACAGTGACGTAAGTTACAATGGTGGATACAAAGAGGATTTCGTTACTTTTTTGACAAAAGACGAATTAAATGTATTTAGTGTGGACCATCCGTTTCCGCCACAGTTCGCTTCAGGGCGATGAGGCTGTAATGAGGTACCTGGGTATTGGATTATAGTAGTTGTTTATGGGTTCGATACGAAATCCTGCGTAATCCGAGTGATGCGTCTTATTATGTTTTACAATTGTGCATGATTATGCGAGGCATTGCGATCCTATTATTCACCTTTTTCTTCACCACAATTCAATCTTGCCAGAAAGCGTCAGTAACATTTGTTGATATCGTTGAAAACACACCATGGGGGGAAGAGGTGTTTAAAGAGCCGGTTTTTCCGGCTTCACAGTTTCCGATCACCGATTTCGGTGCAACGCCGGAATCTGCTAACAATCAGACTGCCATACAAGCTGCCATTGATGCCTGCAGCCAAAAGGGCGGGGGCACCGTGGTTGTACCCCGCGGGAAATGGAAAACGTCGTGGCTGGAGCTGAGATCCAATGTAAACCTTTTTTTGACCGAGGGAGCAATACTGTTGTTCAGTGATGACATTGCGTTGTACAGCACGCCCACGTTCACCCGGTGGGAGGGGATCGAATGCATGAATTACCATCCGCTGATCTACGCGAAAGATGTTGAAAATATTGCCATAACTGGTTCGGGGAAGATCGATGGTAATGGAAAAAAATGGTGGACGTTCAAGGGGAAACAGATTGAAACACTAACTAAATTATACGACCAGGTGCAGGAAGATGTACCCGTCGCGCAAAGGAACTGCCTGGCCTATGCGCCAACTTCATACTTACGGCCGTCGTTGATTCAGACCATTAATTGCAAAAATGTGCTGGTGGAAGGAATTGAAGTTGGGTCAGGGCCGATGTGGACCATCCATTTTGTTTACTGTGAAAATGTCATTGCCAGAAATCTAAAGGTGATCACAAACGGCGTGAACAACGACGGGATCACACCCGATGCCTGCAACAAGGTGCTCATCGACAACTGCTATTTCTCTACGGGCGATGACTGTATTGTTATTAAATCAGGTCTCAATGAAGATGGATGGCGGGTAAACAAGCCCAGCCAGAATATTATTATCAAGAATTGCATAACCAACAAGGGACACGGTGGTGTCGTCATTGGTAGTGAGATGTCGGGTGGTGTGCGGAAT
The DNA here is from genome assembly GCA_963714945.1 of uncultured Bacteroidota bacterium. Lineage (GTDB taxonomy): Bacteria > Bacteroidota > Bacteroidia > Cytophagales > Cyclobacteriaceae > Chryseolinea. Next base: position 49,377 of record CAVQQL010000027.1, read on the forward strand.
GTATATGTACACGATTGTGATTTCAGCCACACACAACGAGGACTTCGTTTTAAGTCCATGAAGGGAAGGGGAGGTATTGTGGAAAACCTATGGTTTGAAAACATTAAAATGGATAGTATTGAAGCAGAAGCTATTCAGATTAACATGCACTATGGCTCCAGTTCCATAGCACCCAGAACGCAGACGCCACCGGTGTTCAGGAATTTCCATTTTAAAAATATCACTTCTTCGTATGCCGAAACCGCCATCCGATTGAACGGGATCGATGACCATTACATCGACAGCATGACTTTTAGCGGGTTAACCATGAAATGCAAATATGGAATAGTGATAAAAAACGCTGAAAACTCCAGCTTTGATAGTTTGAATATTCAGGCTGGCGTTGGACCTATCAGCATTACCAATGCAAGAAACATATGGTTTCGAAATTTGCGATACGAGGCAGCAATTGATACGATGGTGCGGCTTTATGGGCACATTGAAGGCGTCTATTTTCGCCACACGAATATCAGGGAATACAAGTTTCCGTATCAATCAGAAGCCTCGATGCATACCCGCGTTATTGAAATTGACTAGTTGGATACAACTAATCAATTCGTTGCGTAATATATGCTTGATTTTATCAAAGCACCTTAGCTTCCGGGGTCAACAGATTCTCGTCAATTACTTTTTTGAACGTATTCTTAGGCAAAGCTCCCGGCTGCATCATCGGTTTGCCTTCAATCGGAATGAAAAGAAAGCTAGGAATGCTCTGAATGCCAAATACGGCAGATAATTCGACCTCTTTTTCCGTGTCTACCTTGTAGATTATCAACTTGCCTTCATACTCACCCGCCAACTCCTCCAATACTGGGGCTACCATTTTGCAGGGCCCGCACCAATCGGCATAGAAATCAATGATAGCGGGCACGGTACCTTGGTATTTCCACTCCTGTTCCTGCGTATAGTCAAATACCTTTTGTTTAAAATCTTCTGTTGTCAGTTTTATGGTTTTCATGTGCATTAATTTTAATTATGCAAAGTTCGGTATTCTGCGCGACTTCTTATGTGACCTTAATCACGCAACTTCATTTTACATGCAATACCCGGCATAACCTCTCCGCTTGTAAGGTAAGGCGGATTATGCCAGTTTAGAATCAGGGCGTGGCCCCTGGCATCCTATGACCTAAATCATTTCCAAGGATGATGGGGCTCATTTTTACTGGCTTCAGATACGACTATTTTTAGTGATGATGCTGAAAAGCCCATCCGCAGTTTTCATCACCTTTCAGCCAGGTTTTATATGTGCTCGGGATGTCAGCGAAATTGATACGAAACCCGATATGCTATGTGGTTGATGAAACTGGCCTGGAAGAATATGTGGCGAAACCGTAACCGCACGGCAATTACTATCGCTGCCATTTTCTTTGCAGTAATATTATCGGTGGTCACCAGCAGTTTGCAGGATGGTGTATTCGACAACCTTATTAAAAATGTAGTAAGCTTCTACAGCGGTTATGTGCAGGTGCATAAGCAGGGTTACTGGGATGAGCGCATCCTCGACAATACTTTCGCGCGGTCCGATGCGGCGGAAGGAAAGATACTCCAGCAAAAAAATATATCGGGCATAGCGCCCCGGTTGGAATCCTTTGCACTGGCATCCTCGGAAGAAACTACCAAGGGTTGCATGGTAACGGGCATCTCCCCGGAAGAAGAAAATAAAATCACTGACCTCCAGCGGCGGGTAGTCGCGGGGGAATACCTGACAGCAGATGACAGGAGTGTATTGGTGGGGCAGGGTCTTGCCAGCCGCCTGGGCCTTCAATTGCATGATACTTTGGTGCTTATCGGTCAGGGATACCACGGAGCGACTGCAGCCGGAAAATACCCCATCAAAGGGATTCTGAAATTTGGTTCACCGGATTTAAATGATCAATCGCTCTTTCTCTCGTTAGTCGCCGCGCAGGAATTGTACAGTGCTGAAGGCATGCTTACGTCGTATGTCCTGGCGCTGAGAAACCCAGCCAGCCTTGTTGGGACTGCCGATGGGGTCCGCGCTGCCATTGGCAATACTTACGAAACGATGACCTGGGAGGAAATGATGCCGGAAATAATACAGCATATCCGTACTGACAAAGGAAGTATGTACATCATTCAGGGTATCTTATACATGCTGATATGCTTTGGTATCATCGGCACTTTACTGATGATGATGGTAGAACGCAAATATGAAATGGGCATGTTGTTAGCGCTTGGGATGAAGAAGATAAGGCTCATGCAGTTGCTGTTGATGGAATCGGTATTGACGGTGGTCAGTGGATGCGTGTTCGGTATTGTGGCAAGCGTTCCTATCGTTTACTACTTGTACAGATATCCTATACGCTTTACTGGAGAAATGGCAAAGGTTTATGAAGAGTTTGGCTTCGAACCCATTTTCCCCGCATCCAGAGATGTAAATATATTTCTTACACAAGGTGCTATCGTGCTTGTCTTGGGGTTGCTTCTTTCATTATACCCCATGATAAAGGTAGTACAGCTCGATCCGATAAAGGCCATGAAAAAATAACGATTATGAACCTGATCCTGGCATGGCGGAATGTATGGCGTAACAAGACGAGGAGCTTTATTATCCTGGCGTCGGTGGCCCTCGGCTTGTTTGCCGGTATTTTTGTTTTAGGATTATACGAAGGAATGATTCGCGCAAGGGTCCGCACGGTGATCGACACCGAGGTAGCTCACGTCCAGGTTCATCATCCGAATTTTAAGGACGACTATGACCCCGCATTTACGATTGCTGGCCAGGCCCAGGTGAGTGGAGCATTGCGTAGCGTAAAGGATATTAAAGCGGTAGCGTACCGATCAATGACGCAGGGCATGCTGGCCACTGCTACGGGTAGTGCAGGTGTTCAAATTAATGGTATCATACCCGACGAAGAAAATGCTGTATCAAGCATGAAAAAAAAGATTATTGAAGGGGATGAGTTGGATCTCAAAAAGAAGAACGGGATCCTGATCGGGAAAGAAGTTGGCAGATAAGATGAAATTAAGTATCGGCAATAAGCTTGTACTCACTTTCACGGATCGGGAAAACAACGTCACGGCTGGCGCTTTTAAGGTCGCAGGGATTTACCAGACAAGCAACAGTCCATTGGACGAGCGAAACGTATTTGTTAATCGCGCTACATTAAATTCGTATCTCCTTATTGGTGAAGCATGCCACGAAATCGCAATGCTGTTAGTCGACGATACAGCGGTAGAAGGCGTGAAGCAATCACTGCAGCAGCGATTCCCTGCGTATTCGATACAAACATGGAGGGAAAACTCACCGGAAACGGACCTGATGGTAAGTACGATTAACCAGTATTCATCCATCATCATCGTCATCATTATGATTGCGCTGGCTTTCGGTATAGTCAATACGATGCTGATGTCGGTATTGGAGCGAACACGGGAAATTGGGATGCTCACTGCGTTGGGTATGAACCGTGTCAAGGTGTTTGTGCTGGTCCTTGCTGAGACGGTAATATTGACCCTCGTGGGTGTTCCGCTTGGATTATTATCCGCCTGGATTACAATCCTTTATTTTTCCACCGCTGGAATTGATATTTCCTCTTTTGCTGGGGCGGCCATGTCGGGATTTGGTTTCGGTAGCATTATTTATCCTGAATTTCCAATAGCCAGCCTGCAGACCGTCATGATTATCGTCGTAAGCACGGCATTAATTTCGTCTTTGTTTCCTTCAATGAAAGCCATAAAACTTCAACCAGCCGACGCCCTTCGACAATAAACAGCTTTGTTATGAAAACTGTCATCGATGCCCACAATATCAGCAAGACCTTTAATCCTGAAACCATTCCTGTTTTGGCTGTCGACAAGGTGCATTTGCATCTCGAAAGGGGAGAGTTTACCGCTTTAGTAGGACCATCCGGTTCCGGGAAAACGACGTTGCTGAATTTGATTGGCGGATTAGACAAGCCCGATACCGGAAATATTCTGATCAATGGTGTAGACATTACGTTACTTTCAGCGAATGCCCTCATTGATTTTCGTTTGCACAACATTGGATTTGTCTTTCAGTCATTCAATCTGATCCCTGTACTTACAGCAAAAGAAAACGTAGAATTAATTATGCAATTGCAGCACAGCAAAAGATCGTCAATTGAAAAGCGGGTGCGTGCACTATTTCAAGAAATTGGATTGGAAGATAAGATGCAAACACGCCCTGCTCAATTATCCGGTGGGCAACAACAGCGTGTGGCTGTGGCCAGGGCGCTGGCGCCAAAGCCCCAGTTTGTGCTGGCGGATGAACCTACAGCCAACCTCGATTCGAAATCCGCTGCGAACCTGCTGGATATCATGGCCAAGCTAAACCAGGAGGAAAACATCACGTTCATATTTTCCACCCACGATGCCAGGGTGATTGAAAGAGCACGGCGTGTGGTTACGCTGGTGGATGGACAAATTCACGCTGACACGGCGCACGTGGAAACGAACGTGGCCCATGAAGATTTTTCAACCAACAAATAGTTGACGCAATGCCATGACTTCATGACGAAATGGACTGTCAGGAATTATTAGCTATCGTTCGTTGCTTATACTCAGTCGGAGAGCACCCGAATAACTCTTGAAAGGATGAACTGAAATAGGTTTGACTGTTAAAGCCTACCTTGTATGCAATTTCGGATATATTGCCTGCTTCTTGACTCAACAGGTCTGCTGCGCGGTGAAGTCTGTAGTTGCGGATAAATGTGGTGGCTGACTGGTTAGTAAGGGCTTTTAGTTTGCGGTGAATCTGAGAACGACTCATCGCCAAAGCTTCACCGAGATCTTCGACGCTAAACAATTCGTTATCAATATTTTTCTCAACGACCCTTTTTAACCCCTCGAGGAATTTTTGATGAACCGAAGCAACCTTTAACTCCTTGGGCTTCAGCCATGATTCTTGCTGGTATTTCTGCTGTAACTTTTGGCGAATGGAGATGAGGTTTTTTATCCTTACCTGAAGTTCCGCATCGTCAAACGGTTTAACCAAATAGTCGTCAGCACCTGTCTCTAAACCTTCGAGTTTGTTTTCTCTCGCTGCTTTCGCAGTTAACAAAATTACAGGTATATGGTTTGTCTTTTCATTAGCTTTCAGATTCTTGCACATTTCGAAACCATCCATCATTGGCATCATCACATCACTAATGATCAAATCAGGAATTGATGCCACGGCTTTCTTCATGCCATCGATGCCATCAACAGCTTCAACTATGCTGTAATCGCGTTCAAGAATGCTAGCGATAAACGAGCGGAGGTCACGATTATCCTCTACAATAAGAATTTCAAGGCGGTCGTCTGCTTCTGATTCCGTGACCAAGGCACCATAATCTTTTATCTTGGATGGCTTACTGGTATCTCCGAGCAATTGAATTGGTAATTCGGGTATAGAATCAGACGTAACAGAAACCATTTTCTCTTCTTCCGTAAGGTAATCTTCATTTAATGGTAGTAGGACTATAAAGGAGGTTACGCCCAGGTTGCTTTCGACGGATACTTTTCCATGGTGTAACTGCACCAATTCCTTTACCAATGCCAGTCCAATTCCTGTTCCTTCGTATTGCCTGTTGCTGGAACTATCTACCTGGAAAAACCTGTCGAAGACATAAGGCAGCTTGTCTTTAGGAATCCCTTCACCTGTGTTGCTTACCACGATGCTTACCATCCCCGAAGTTGATTCCGCACCGACCATTTCTTCTTTTACCTCTACAGCGATCCTTCCGTATTTAGGTGTGAATTTCACCGCGTTGGCGAGTAGATTCGTTAATATTTTTTGAAGCTTCTCCCTGTCGAAAAACAATTTAATGGGCTTAAAAGAGTCCTGAACACACAGATCTTGACCATTGAAGGTGATTGCGATTTCTTTCCCGGATGCCAATGATTCAAACTGCGCACTTAGGTTTCTAGCGAACTTCACTATGTCATTTCTTGATGCTTCTATTTTCAGCTCGCTTGACTCGATTTTGGACAGATCAAGTAACTGATTGATCAGTTGTAGCAGCCGCTGACTATTCCGTTTTATGGTATCACTATCCTTGGGATCAGCTGGTCTTTTGGGTTCGGATATTTGTTTGTTTACAAGTCCAAGAATGAGCGTAAGAGGAGTTCTGAATTCATGTGAAATGTTGGCAAAAAACCGCGATTTTATTTTGTCCATTTCCTTCAGTTTCAGGGACTGTTCTTCTAGTTCATTCTTTTTTTGTTCTATGTCTGCATTGAGCTCAGTTATTTTCCCTACGAAATAATACAGAATAGCAAAAACAATGCTTGAGACCCCAATAATGTTCATCAGAAATAGTCCGTCTATGAAACCTTCCGACAAATTCTGGTTGACGTAGTCCGGTATAAGGTCATTAATCAGGTAGGCAATACAGACCAGCAAAATATATGCTGCAAACCAGTAGACAGATTTCTTGACACTATCAAAAAACATAGCACCGGCGGGTGCAATAATTGCCCAATACATCACTGCACTACTTGGGACAAATCCACCAAGGCTTATTTGTAGTGCGAATGGCAGGATAAGGATGAGGAATAATTGACTGTTCCTGAAACTTTTATACTTTTTCGATATGCTGAAACTGATTATGCTTACAATCGATAAAAGACCATAGCAAAAAGGAATTGCACCTGGAATAACAAGGCCGTTAGCAAAGTATATCAGTCCCCAAAGCAACCCGGCCAGCATGAAAGGCCCTGCCATTACCAGCAAACTGGATTTTTTCAGTTTCTCATCATCTCGATCGTCCGGATGGTGACCTAAAGCAATGAACTTTTGAAAAATTGCACTCATTAGAATCTAAGGTATTGATATTTAGAAAGTTAAACAACCTTTTGTTCTTGGTCTGCAACATTTCTTAATGGTTCTGCAACAACGCTTAATGCACTGCCACAATGTTTAACGGCTTTGAGACGATAGGAAATGCCACATGCTTTCGCCCATTCTACCTTTGCTTTCGTCGATCTAATATTTTTTTACAACCTAAAAGTGTCGGTAATGAAAACAAAAAGAAACATCCTCACAGTAGTTCGTCTTAATGGTTTGCGTGCCCAGGGTTATTCTTGTGAGAGTAATGCGCAATTGAGTGAAATGGCATTCGGAATTCGTTTTGCTTATCGTTCATGTGTCATCGTATTGCTTGTGGCCATTGCAACCCATAGTACTGTTGTATTTTTCATAATGCTCGGTATAGCATTCCTGGGCATCGTCTTGCCAAACCATCCTTTTGATTATGTATATAATTATGCGTTATGCCACTGGATGAAAAAACCAAAACTGCCGGAGCGGTCTAAACAATTAAAGTTTGCATGTGTAATCGCAACAACATGGCTGGCATCCATTGTCTATCTGATGTCTACGATGCATATCACAGTAGCCTTATTGTTGGCAGGCACATTAACGTTTGTTGCTGTGCTTACAAGCACCATAGACTTGTGCGTTCCCTCACTTATTTATAATGCCCTTTTTTCTAATAAAGGTGTAACGCCAATAAAGATTCAATAAAACACTAAACACTAATAATCATGAATGCAATAACCACAAACAAACCTGAAGTTAACAGGGAGGAGCTTGAACAAAAAGTCAAGAAGATGTACACAGATGTGGCGCTCCATCCGGATGTAACCTATCATTTCGAAATGGGAAGGGCATTGGCAGAAAGGCTGGGATATCCTGCACTATTGTTGAACGATGTACCGGCTTCAGCCATTGACTCATTTGCCGGTGTTGGCTATTATTTTGACCTCGCACAATTACAAAGTGGGGAATATGTAGTCGACCTTGGCAGCGGCTCAGGAATGGATGTTTTTTTTGCTGCACGGCAGGTAGGCGAAAGCGGTGAGGTAATCGGCATTGACATGACTACCGAACAGCTCAAAAAATCGGAATGGCTCCGGCAGGAATACGGTTTCAAGCAGGTTCAATTCAGAAACAGTTATATCGAAAGCATCCCGGTGGTTTCCGGTAGCATAGATGTGGTGATCAGCAATGGTGTAATTAATCTTTCAGGTGAAAAGGAAAAGGTATTCAAGGAAGCAGCCCGGGTTCTCAAACCCGGTGGCCGCATCGCCTTATCAGATATTGTTACGACTGTGAAACTTCCGGAGAACATCAGCTGCAACGCAACGCTGTGGGCTGCTTGCATTGGTGGTGCAATGCAACATGAGGAGTACTATGCCCTGTTTGAGGGTGCCGGATTGAAGGTAATTGTTACGAAGGAAAATCCTTATGAATTCATTTCAAATAGCGCGAAAGGTGCTACGAGCGACTACGGTATTAAAAGTGTCTCGGTGCTCGCAGTCAAACAGTAATGGAGCGTAAAACAAAACAACTCAAAATAGAAGCCCAATCATTAATCAATTTTTAACCTTTAAACTTTACAATTATGAACGAAGTAGCAATCAACTCAATGAATGGAGTTAATGTAGAACAACTATTTGGAACCATCGATGCAGTAAAATCTGATCCAGAAATCGCAACGTTTAAATTCCGGTCTACTACAAAATGGATCAATGGCGGACATTGCCAAACTGAGATTAATGGATTCTATGGAGCAAAGCAAGAAGACACAACTCGGTTAAAACCATTTGTACTGGAAGGGGATGAGCCCGCCGTGCTGCTGGGTGAAAATCACGGGGCAAATGCGGTAGAAGCTGTCCTTCATGCATTGGCTTCCTGCCTTTCCGTCGGGATCGTGTACAATGCATCTGCGATGGGCATTAAGATCAACACGTTAACTTTTGATCTTAGCGGTGAAATTGACCTGCATGCTTTCCTGGGTTTATCGGAAGACCTACGACCGGGTTACAAGAATATCAGTGTAGGGGTCAACCTGAATGCCGATGCCCCAAAGGAAAAACTGGCGGAGCTGTTTGAATATGTTCGTAAGACTTCGCCAGTGCTGGATATTGTGTTGAATCCTGTTCCGGTATCATTCAAATTGAATGTAGCATAAATCCTCAACTCAGTACCGAATAGCACCGTGTAGCTATTCGGTACTACTTTTGAAGAGCGCTTTCGGCGGTTAGCGGTTATTACAGTTTTGCCGGCGTGCAGGTGTAGAAAATAACGTTGGGTATGTCGATGTCGGAACCAATGAATAGTTCAAAGCGCCTTTTTCAAAGGCTTTCAAAGCAATCTCGAATGCCTTTAAACTCCTGGTAAAATTGTTTACATTCATTCCACCAATCAACTAAACAAAAGCGTACAACTATGGAAGAAATGCATATTAACATCGTGGCTGTACTGGTAGCTGTGGTAGCCAACTTTTTCCTTGCCTTCCTTTGGTATACGCCATTATTTGGAAAGGCATGGGCGAAAGAAATGGGCTTGGATACAAGTGTTAAGTCATCGGGTGGACAGATGGCAAAAGGCATGCTCATAATGGTCATCGGCAACTTTTTCCTGGCCTATGTTTTCGCACATAATATTGCAGCCTGGCGCTACGTCCCTGGCACCAGCGAAATGTCCATGTTCTCGAACATCATGAGTTCAACAATCTTTACCTGGTGGCTTGGTTTCTACCTGCCCGTCGATTTGGGTACCGTCGCTTGGGAAAACAAATCCTGGAAACTGTTCGGCATCAATACGCCATATCACTTCACGATGCTGTTTGTTGCCTCAGCGATTTTGACCTACATGCAATGATATCTTCGCTGTAGCCGGTGGCTCTGTTCCTTGATTAAAAGGCTAAAGCACTTGGGTACAAATGTCTACAGCACGCTGTGTCTTTTATTTTCGCAAGAAACGGCTACCACATCAACGCTTAATGTAGAGCTGCTGATAGTACTCCTCCAGCATACGCTTTACGGCAAATTCTTTATGCGTGGTCAGTGTGCTCTGCTTCATCATCTCCACCCAATGTTCCTTGTCCTCATAGTACGTGGGCAATACTTCGTTTAAGAGTACTTTGTAAAAAGCTTTCTGATCGTGCGCATCGAGTTTCTTTTCATTCTTGTTTTCGTATCCGCCTCCGATTTGCCAGCCATTTACACCATGCTGGCAGGCTTCGGGCCACCAACCATCCAGAATGCTCAGGTTGAGGACACCGTTCATTGCTGCCTTCATACCTGAAGTGCCACTAGCTTCTTGCGGCCTGCGTGGATTATTAAGCCATACATCTGATCCTCTTACGAGCATCGAACCAATCGTCATGTCGTAGTTTTCGAGGAAGACTACTGACCCTGGGTACTTTTTTGTGAGTGCCACAATATTGGCAACAATTCTTTTACCACCATCGTCGAGGGGGTGAGCCTTTCCGGAAAATATAATCTGAAGCTTTCCGCTTTTAAAAAGCTTGTCTATTTTGGAGCGGTCACTGAAAATAAAGTCGCTTCGTTTGTACGGTACTGCTCTACGTGAGAAACCGAGCAAGAGCGCGTCCCGTTTTAACCGTACGCCTGTGCGCTCATAGACAAAATCGAGAAGCTGCTTTTTGTTTTGCTGATGCAGCCTCCAGATGTTACTCGAATTATCTTTTGCTGCCTTGATGATCCGCCTGTCTACCCATGTAGGAATGTGAATGGCGTTGGTGATGCCGATGATTTCAGCACGGTCTTTCACGTCTTTCCACATTTTGTTGGCCGTCTCAGCGTGCAGCTGTGCTACCGCATTGGCCTTGCGCGACAGACGTAAGGCACCTACGGTCATATTGAATGGTGCGCCACCAAGTTTTTTCAGTTGTTGTTTTGTAAATACTCCGTTGTCTGCACCCATGTACATCAGTCGGTCCAGATAATGCGACTCATTTCCCTGCACCACTGGAGTATGCGTTGTAAACACTATTTCATCCCGGGAATCAGCAAACGCTTTCTCGAAAGTTTTTCCCTTTTCCATTTTTTCCCGAATCAGTTCAAATCCAGCAAAAAGGGCATGACCTTCGTTGAAGTGATACACATCTATCGGAATCTTCAGTGCGCGCAGTGCTTTGACACCACCGATTCCCAGCACCATTTCCTGGGCAATTCGCTCTTCGCCAAACCATCCGTAGAGCTGTCCGGTTATCCAGTTGTCTTCATTGCCCGGTACGTCCGTGTCCAGGAGATACAAGGGAGCATTGCGAAATTTATCACACAGCCAGACCTTGCACTTTACTTCGCGTTTGCGTATGGTAACAGAAACAGTGACACCGGTGTCATGTAAAAAAGGGTATTCGTAGATAGGGTAGGTGTCAACAGGTTTGCCATCCGGTGAAATGCGTTGATCAGTATACCCTTGCTTCCATTTCAGACCAATACCTACAATTGGATATTTATGATCTTTCGCACCTTTGAGGTAATCACCGGCTAAGATGCCGAGGCCGCCGGCATACATTTTAAAGTCGCTCTGCAAAGCATATTCCATGCAGAAATAGGCAACATGTGGGAGTGGTTTCGATTGCATAAGGCTTGTACTAGTATTTGGCGGAAAAATAGGGAATGAGGTTCAAATATGCACCACTGTCGAATGGTTTTCTTTGTCGGCAACGTATTAAGCCGAATCCACCTAGCACGAATCCCAGCCAAGCCATTATTTGCCTTTGTACATGGATCTGAATAACTTAGTCATGCAATTCGTGTACATTTTGAAAACGCGTGACCAAAACGATTTTTATTCTTAGCGTTTGCGTGCTAGCAAGTTCCTCCTGTAAGGAAGAAAATGCCGGAAGCTGTAGTATATCTTGCGGTGGCTATGGAACGGGCCAGCCCTTCGTGCTGACAACTCACCCATTTGTTAACGAGAAGGATTGCAAAGCAATGGGGATGACCCAATCAAAAGACTGCAAAACATCCTACTGCCCACCGACCGGCAATTCAAGCGATTGTTACCAAGTGTATCCTTAGGAAGACGATCCATCGTTTAGTACAAGTATTAGTTTTGCATATAAGGAGCATTGGTGTCAAGTATTGGATGTTCTTATCGAAAGAATTTGGAAAGTTAGTGATCATTGCCGTAGTGCTGGCAACGCCGATTGCCTGGTAGTTCATGGACAACTGGTTATCCGAATTTGCCTATCGCATTGAACTTAGCGTTTGGATTTTTCTGGTAGCCGGCGCATTGGCGTTTAGTGTGGCTTGGCTTACCATGAGCTATCAATGCCTCAAGGCAGCTATGGCCAACCCGGTCGATTCCATCAAAAGACCTTAGCGCATCGCTAGACCGATTACAGGGCGACTCCATTTACGAGGAGGCGCGTGATAACCAGCGCAACGATTACGAAGGCTATTAGCGTTAAAGAAATCTTTTCGGGGTAGTAGGCTTCTCCAGTTAGGTTTTCTTTCTTTCGTCGCAGTCTTCCATAGATCATGAAAGTTATGAAAGGGCTTGTTGCAGGATAGAGGATACTTATGAAAGTAGGTACGGGCAGAGAAATCAAGGTTGTCAAAACGCACCCTGCAGAGACAGGAAATGCGATAAGCAAGTTGGCAAGCCTGCCAGGTTTGTAGCTTTCATCCGCCAAGTTATGGGGCAGCTGTTTTTCAAAATCTTTTGTGAAGTTCACGATTACTTTCATCGACCCTAATAATGCCACAATGCCAATAACCCATTTCAACCATTCGGCGTGTTTAGCATCGCAAAAACTCTGCCCTGTATCGCCGTAAGCTACGATTGGTGTAAGCATGAGGTACCCACCGATATTTATAAAGCCCATGACACTCATCCATAAATAGAACAACGTTAACAGCGATTTTCGATGACGTTGTTCGTAGCAAGATTAGAAAAACGATGCCTCAGATGAGCGACATTAATGGCCCGGCCGCCGGCGTCATTATCTTTACAAGAAGCGGGTCCGATTCATTTCCAGATGTTGAAACATAGTTGTGGTGAAGGACTGGCTTTAAGTCCGGTTGCCTTGGCGACTACGGCATGCGCACCTTCGTGAATGGTCGTGTTGAGTATGAAGCACAAGACGTATATCAGGATGGAGTGAATCAATAAATTCGTGTATGCAGTTGATTTCATCCTTCTTTGCTTGTGATGTTTCCAATTCCGGCGCATCAGCTGTGTGTTCTTCATGTAATGTTAAAATAAAAGGCACTGCATTTCACAAACTATAATAAAATTATTCGAATGCTATGCGACTAGAAAAATTAGTGATTGACGGCATGCTTTGCCAAAGAAATGGTGCCGGATTAGGAAGCTCATGTATTTTGGACACGCATGTTGAGTTTTAAGATTAGAGACTAACTTTACTGAAGCACAATGAATTCTTCCCGTTTACGCAATTATGAAAACTTTATTTTCAGTCTCGCCTATTTGGCAAAACGAAGCAATGGGTATTATACGCATCGTCTCTTGGCTTATTAATAATTTACCATGGTCAGGAAGTATTTAATGAAAAGGTGATGAATGTATATTTGGCGTGGGAGACTTTTAAAGGGCCTAACGGTGAAATGATGCTTTACTTTGGAAAATCTTCCGAACTTATTGCAGGCATATTCATACTACTGGGTTTATTCACAAGGCTTGGCGCAGTCCTTGATAGTTGGCACGTTGTTATTTGTAACGTTTTTTGTTGGTAGCGGAAGGTTTTGGTATGAAGACCAACATCCCTTTATGTTCGTTTTATTGGGACTGGTTTACTTCTTTAATGGGCCTGGTGCATGGAGTTTGGATGCGCTTATCTTTGGGGCGAGAGAAGATATTTAATGACCCATTCCGGGATAGTGAGCAATAAAAATTAGTATATGAAAAATACCAGGAGAGACTTTTTAGCCAAGGGTGCGATGGGGGCCACATTGTTAGCGACAGGATTGAGCGGATGTCGATTCAGCGGATGATTCCATATCAAATACTATTGAAGCGAAGTATAAACTGCTCGATGATGCTGCGTCACAACCGGTTTTGAACCTGGAATTATTTCCGGATCCGTTGATTATCAAAACACTTGACTTGCTGAGATACCAAAACAATTTTATCTGCATTGTACGAATCGCAGATGGAGCAGAAGGAATATCGGTGAGCAACAACGCACAAATGATTTCTCTTTATTCCAATTTTCGTGAACAGACTTCAGCCATTTTTTATCGGGAAGGATGCAAGGAATTTGGAAAACTTGCTGGAGGAAGTTTATGTTTATCAAAGCAATTATAAATTACAAAATCTCGCACTGTGGGTCCCGCTTGCGACAATCGAATTTGCGCTGCTGGATTTGTTGGGAAAAACAGCGCAAAAATCGATGGGTGAGCTTATCGGTGAGATCCATAATCCAAAAATTGCCGTTTATCAAGCCAACAATTACCGGGGAAGATCAGCTGAAGAATCCATAGAAGGAATAAAGAAAGGATGTTGCAGAAACGAAAGCCAAGGCCATGAAATTTAAAATAGGCGGCCGCATGAGCAAGGATGTCGATTTCCCGCCAGGCAGAACCGAAAAACTAATCCCGTTGGTTCGGAAAACCTTTGGTGACGAAATGATCATTTATGCAGACTCCAATGGTTCATACACCGTCAAAGAAGCGATCAGAATCGGAAAGATTATTGAAGAATATAAGTTTGATTTCTATGAGGAACCGGTGCCGTTCGATTGGTATGATGAAACCAGACAAGTTGCTGAAGCACTGCGGGTACCCATAGCAGGAGGGGAGCAGGAGCCAAGCCTGCACCAGTTCAGGTGGCTGATCTGCAATGACGCCCTGGATATTGTTCAACCGGATATGTTTTATTTTGGAGGAATGGTCCGGTCAATGAAAGTAGCCAGGATGGCGCATGCTGTTGGCAAACAATGCGTACCCCATATCTCAGGTTCCGGTTTGGGTTATTTGTACATGATGCATTTTGTGTCAGCAATACCAAATGCGGGTGAATACCATGAATTTAAAGGCTTTCAATAAGGCGTTACCAATTGAATGCAGTACTTCTTCGCTTGAAAGTGAGAATGGTGTTGTTACAGTCCCTTCAGGTCCTGGACTCGGCGTAACGATCGATCCGGCGTTCGTCGCAAAACACAATCTCGTGGAGCGATGCTAACAGCGTCTTGCTTGGCGAGGTACAATTGTGATGGGTAATCCTTTGCTGCCATGAGATATTATGAATAAGTTCGAATTGAGTTTGGCAGAATTATTGAAAAATAAATTCTATCGATTAATGCGTAAAGCCTTTGGCTGATTGACTTTGAAAACTATGCGAAGAGGATCACTCATTTTTGCCGTGCTGCTTACGGCGGCGGCGGCAACTGCACAAAAAGGTTTGTTGAATATTAGCGTCACTGGACTGCCATCTGGACAAGATCCAAAAATTTCCATTACCGGGCCGCAGGGGTTTTCAAAAACCATTTCACAATCACAGGCTTTGCGTAACCTGGCTCCTGGAACCTATCATTTTATATCAACGATCGTCATCCACCGCCAGGCACCAATAAGCCAGGCTTTTAGGTTGGATAACCTCGAGATGAAAATTGGCGTAAACAATGACACCCAAAGGGTAAATCTAAATTACCGATTGATGCCTGGCAGTGACAAATTGTGGATGGGTAATCAAAATGCCGTAACCAATACCAGCACCCGTATTATAGCCTTTAATGAGGACGCAATTCATTCCTCCCGGACGAGCACTGCCACGGTAAAATTGACGAGCAAAGGTACCAGTCCAAAGGGAATGGCCTTTGATCCGATGGGAAATCTATGGATTGCCGATGCATATACAGTGAGAATGTATGCGTGGCGTGAACTCGGCAATACCAACCTTACACCCAGCGTTACGCTTACGACGAAGGAGCCATCGCCATGCGTCGCGTTCGATGCCGCTGGAAACTTGTGGATTAGCGATGGAAGAAAAGTGGGAACTATTTTTAGAATTCCTTCCAGTAGGCTACTTGCCAGTGGGCCTGCATCCGCCGACATCATTCTCTCGGGGAGTGGAGTAAGTGGCGCTGACAACATGGTTTTTGACCAACAAGGAAATCTTTGGACAACCCACGAAGAGAAAAAATCAATTGTTAAAGTAAGTGCCGCTGCAATCCGCCAATCATCCACTGCTGTGGAAGCATCATTTCGATTGAATGTAAATCAAAGCCGCCTGTAGTCATGCTTTTGTCCGGGCCAAAGGCCCTTGCATTTGACACGTATGGGAATTTGTGGACTGGCTTCTTTGGCCCAAATGTAATTGCCAAGATTCCGGCCGCGGACTTGAATAAGACAAATACCATTACTCCTGAGGTGCAACTTACCCTTACGGTAGGCGTATTGCTGCATTCACTGGCATTTGATGAAACTGGCGCATTGTGGACTGCCCTTGCATCCGGGAAGTTTGGTAAGCTAAGTCCCGATCAACTTGAAACTGCCGGGAAGAAGACTCCTGACGTCGTTATTGTGAGCCCGGAATTAAAGTATGCCAGCGGACTGGCTTTTTATCCAATCCCGAAGGACCTGCCACTTAGGTGACTAAGGATAATCTTAGTGATTTCGGTCCACCTTGAGATCAACGTTGTAACCTTTCCTGTTCAATAATAGATCAACTTGCGTGGGTGGGCGTTATTTAAGAAGCGTACTTTTCTACCGATTTCGGAGACAAACTTTGCAACAAGTTTTGAACGCCGTGCAATTAGTGTGGAAGTGACATTTAAAAAGTGAGAATATTTTTGTTCCAGGATTACGACCGGGGGAGCATGAGCTTGAGCCTCTATTTTATGCCATTGATAGAAAAGTGCCTTGAATATCCATTTTTCGCAAATATTTTACCGGAGTATATGGCCTTTCGTAATGGATATTACTATTTTTTTAGCCAAAATTGCGTTGGCTGTTTTTTTATGTGCACAGTTTTTCCTTATCAAATACATGGCCGTAGGTAAATGAAGACTATTTTCGATTTTTTCAAAAAGTACCTAAACGCTTTTTTCAATACCCGGGCTGCTGGTCTTTACATCCTTTGTTTTGCCATCTCCATTGCTGTAGCCACTTTTATTGAGAATGATTTTGGCACTAGTTCTTCGCAGAAAGTGGTTTATAAAACATGGTGGTTTACCACCTTGCTCGCGTTGTTTGCAGTGACCATTGTGGTGAACATTTTCCGCTTCAGGATGATACAACAAAAGAAGTGGCCATTGCTAATGTTCCATCTGGCGATGATCGTTATTTTATTAGGATCTGCAGTCACCCGGTATTTTGGATATGAGGGCGTAATGCATATCCGGGAGAACGATGCTTCGAATAGTTTTTTGTCGTCGGAAACCTATTTACAGTTCAACGTTTTAAAGGGTGAGCAGTCCTATGCGTTTGATGAGCCGGTACTTTTTGCCACACTGGGGAACAATCATTGGGAGGAGTCCTATTTGGTTGGAAAGGATCTTATTGAAGTTGAAGTAATCGATTTCATACCCAAACCCAATCCAAGTGCTGCATGATGATGGCGCCGGCCGCCCGACAATCAAAATTGTTATGGGTGGTATGGATGGTAGGGAGGAATATTTTGTGCGGCAAGGAGAAACCCACAGAATCCGTGATGCGATTTTTAATTTTCGTGACGAACAAATCCCGGACGCAGTAAACATAGCGTATCGAAACGACTCCCTCCTGATTAAGACCAACAAGGTTTTGACACAAACCGTAATGGCTACCCAAAAAAGAGATACACTCGATCCAGCTTCAGGCTATTATCCGTTGATGCTTAGATCATTATATACTGATGGGATGAGTAGCTTTGTTTTTGGCGACTTCAATGCAAAAGGAGCAGTGCGTATTGAATCTGAAGGTCCAAAAGTAAAAAGCGAAAGCATGACTGCCCTTCGGACAAAAGTCGCCGTCAATGGCGTTGCCGACACACTCTTTATTTATGGCGCAAAAGGACTGCACGGAAGGCCTGCAACGACTGAACTGGATGGCCTTGGTTTATCAATTTCCTATGGTGCCAAGCATATTGCGCTACCGTTTTCACTCAAGCTGTACGACTTCATCATGGAAAGATATCCGGGCACCAACAGTGCCGTATCGTATGCCAGTGAAGTACAATTGATTGACACCAGAAAAAACCTCGAGGAAGATCACCGCATTTATATGAACCACATTCTGAACTATGAAGGATATCGGTTTTTTCAGTCTTCTTTTGACAATGATGAACTGGGAACTTATCTCAGTGTGAACCATGATTTTTGGGGCTCATGGATTTCCTACTTTGGCTATGCGCTATTGACATTGGGGATGATCATGACACTGTTGAGTCGGAAAAGTAGATTCTACCAGATTTCTAAAAACATTGAGAAGCTCAGAGCAAAAAAGAGTGCCGCTTCGTTGGTGTTCGTTGCGCTCTTGCTGAGTATACCTACGCTCACTTCCGCACAAAAGATAATCGATCAGGGGAATTCTCAAAACATTGTCGATGCTGACCACGCGCGTGTGTTTAGCAGGCTGATTGTCCAGGATCACAATGGCAGGATGAAACCGATCCATACGCTTACCCGGGAAGTGATGAGAAAGTTGGCTCGGAAAGAAAGCCTTAACGGGCTAAATGCCGATCAGATCATATTGGGAATGTTTGTTAACAGCCGAGACTGGATTGGAGTACCCATGATCAGCCTGGGCCAAAATGAAGCAATTCACAAACTTCTCGGGGTCTCTGAAAAGATGGCTTCCTATAAGGATTTTTTTGCGCAGAATGGTGAATACCTGCTGAATGATGAGGTTAGCGTTGCGTATAGCCTCCAGCCTGTTGATCGGGGTGTCTATGAAAAAGAGTTGATGAAAATTGATGAAAGGGTGAACATAGCAAACATGGTGTATTCGGGCACTCTGTTCAAGATGGTACCTGTGCCAGACGACCCCAACAACACCTGGGCTGCTGTTCAGGTTTCAGGGCATAACCATGATCTGCCCGACGCGCCATTGGCGACAAAATTTTTTGAATCGTACAGATCAGCGCTTGCGGAGGCGATGGTTACGAAGGATTATAGCCTTGCGGGTAAAATGTTGGGCGAATTAGCATCGTACCAGAATTCGAAAGGCGGGAAGTTGATGCCTTCGCCATCGAAGATCAATGCCGAAATACTCCTCAATAAGATTGGATGTCTTCAATCGATTGGCTGTTTTGTATTCATTGCTGGGCGTTGCCTTTTTGTTCTTTCTGTTTTTCTCCGTGTTTCGGCCCGATACTAATCTAAGTACCGTATATAAAATACTAATTGGGCTGGTGATCTTCAGCTTTGCTTTTCACACGACCGGTCTCGGCTTGCGATGGTATGTGTCGGGCAGAGCACCCTGGAGT
Source organism: uncultured Bacteroidota bacterium (assembly GCA_963714945.1). Classification (GTDB taxonomy): domain Bacteria; phylum Bacteroidota; class Bacteroidia; order Cytophagales; family Cyclobacteriaceae; genus Chryseolinea. The sequence goes on from CAVQQL010000027.1 coordinate 68,566, forward strand.
AATGGTTATGAGTCAATGATCTATATAGCCTGGACTACGCTCCTTGCAGGTGTAATATTTGCCAGGAAATCCTTTGGTGGCTTGGCTGCCACGATGATCTTGTCGGCAACCGTATTGCTGGTAGCCAGCTTGAGTTACCTCGATCCGGAAATCACACCGTTGGTTCCTGTGCTCAGATCGTATTGGTTAACCATCCATGTGTCAATGGAAGCCGGGAGTTATGGATTCCTGATGCTGGGGGCGATCATAGGACTAATCAATTTAATCCTGATGGTTTTTCTTACCGCTAAGAACAAGGACAAGAATTTATCATCAGATCAGGGAGATGTCATACCTGAGCGAAATGACTTTGATAGGTGGATTGTTTATGATCAGTATAGGAACTTATCTGGGCGGCGTTTGGGCCAACGAATCATGGGGCAGGTATTGGGGCTGGGATGCTAAAGAGACGTGGGCACTGGTGACTATCCTGGTCTATGCATTTATCCTGCACATGCGGATTATCCCGAAAATGCAAGGTCTGTTCGCTTATAATTTTGCAACCATTTTTGGGTTAGGATCGGTAATCATGACCTACTATGGTGTCAACTATTACTTATCCGGATTGCATTCTTATGCTGCCGGAGATCCTGTTCCAGTACCACAATGGGTATACATTGTGATTACCTCCATTTTGATTATCAGCATACTGGCCTTTTGGAAGAAGCGAATGCACAGCATCACCACATAAAGTCCATTGCGTTGCAGGTCTGTTTATAAGGAATAAGTCTGTAAAACTGATGAAGTTTATCAATGACCGGAACTCCAGATTGGATTTACCTTGATACAAGGTGCTGAGTGTGATGGGATTAAGAAATGAAGAAGATTATTAAATCATCAAATAAATGAGCTTTATCAATGACCAAACCTGTTCATAGAATTTATGTCGGGACGATGGTGCTGGCCGTTATTGCCGTGACAGCGTACCTTATATATACAGGGTATTCTTATTATGATAGTCCACTGGAGGAAAGGTTTTATCATCCTCGTCACGACTGGTTTAAACCAAGTGGTGCCTTTGGGCATGGCCTGGGTATTTTGGGTACGCTGATGATATTGTTCGGGGTCTCAATTTATATTGCCAGGAAGCGATACAATTTTCTAACAAAACAATTAAGACTGAAATACCTGCTGGAGTTTCATATTTTCCTTTGTACGCTTGGTCCTATCTTAATTCTTTTTCACACTGCTTTTAAGTTTGGTGGAATTGTTTCGATTGCCTTTTGGAGTATGGTGGCCGTTGTATTAAGTGGTGTTATCGGCAGATTTGTTTACGTCCAAATTCCCCGTACTATCGAAGGCCGAGAACTTACCCTCAACGAAGTGAAGCGTATGCAGGAAGATTTGACTGCGACTTTAAGAAAAATTATCGGTTTGGACGATCAAATGTCCCGTCTTGTATTGAGTTTATCATCCGGCCAAAATGCATCTGGAAAACCTGCTGGCTTTTTTGAAAACAGAAGAGCAATTGGAGCCATCAGAAAAATACTCAAACAGAAGAAGGTTGGCAGAAGACAAAGAAAGTCTGTAGTCAGACTAGCCAGGGAAGAAATTTCGTTATCGAATAAGATAAGACGGCTACAGACGATGCAGCAATTATTTAAATACTGGCACGTAGCGCATTTACCTTTCGCGTTGATAATGCTAATCATACTGATCATCCACGTGGCGGTCACATTATCGTTTGGATATAAATGGATATTCTGATGGAAGAAGTATTTATTGAACAAGTAGTCATGTATGGTGCTGTACTATTATTGTGTGCAGTCGTAATCTATTTTTATCTGAGGCACAATAAGGTTAAGTCATCTGTCACCCGGCATAAAGTAGCTGTGGCCAAAGCCGAAGGATTATTCGAGCCCGTTTCGCTGCATCCTTATATAGACCTCAATACTTGTATCGGTAGCGCTGCATGCATCTCGGATTGTCCGGAAAAAGATATTTTGGGATTGATCGATGGCAAAGCGACGGTCATCAATGCTTCAAACTGTGTTGGTCATGGCGCATGCTTTCATGCCTGCCCTGTTGAGGCCATCTCGCTCCGGATTGGTACGGAAGCGAGGGGTGTGGATTTGCCACATGTCAATGAAAACTTTGAGACTAACATATCCGGTATCTACATCGCTGGGGAGTTGGGAGGAATGGGACTGATTAAAAACAGCGTCGAACAAGGTCAGCAAGCAGTGGAATACATGGTGAAGCGCAAAAAGAAACCTGAGCAAGATGTGTTTGATGTTGTCATTATTGGCGCAGGACCAGCAGGTATCTCCGCATCATTGGCCGCAAAAAAACACGGATTATCGAGTATAACGCTTGAACAGGATTCTTTGGGGGGAACTGTTTTTACCTTTCCAAGAGCAAAAGTCGTTATGACCTCACCAATGAACCTGCCCTTATTCGGGAAAGTGAAGTTGACGGACACTTCGAAAGATGAATTGCTGGGAATTTGGAAAAAAGTGATTACAGAAAATAGCCTGAAGATCAAGGAGAATACCAAGGTAAAAGATGTCCTGCCAATGCAAAATGGAAGGTTCAAGGTAGTAACGGAGGGTGGCGATCAATACGTTAGCAATAATGTACTGCTTGCCATAGGCCGCAGGGGTAGCCCGAGGAAATTAGGTATCAAGGGTGAGGACTTGCCCAAAGTTGCTTATCGCCTGATAGAATCTGAGAGGATAGCGAACAAGAAAATAATAGTGGTGGGCGGGGGAGATTCGGCTGTAGAATCCGCCTTACTGTTGAAAGACAGGAATGAAGTTATTCTCTCCTACCGAAAGGATAAATTCTCGCAGACTGAAACCAAAAAATAAACAAAATGTGGAAGGTGCTATTGCAGATCACTCGCTCAAAATGATGTTTAACTCTGACCTGGTTTCCATAAGCTCAAAATCGGTATTCATGGGTGTTGATGGAGAAAAGAAAGAACTGGAGAATGACCTGGTGTACATTTTTGCCGGAGGAGAGTTGCCCACACAATTCCTGCAAAATGCAGGTATCGAGATTTCAAAAAGATTCGGACACATTGTGAAAAAGCACAGCTAGACGGATTTGAGACTTTATTGGATACATATCGTCACGATGCTATTGTCTGCCTCGGCCAGCTACGGACAAATATCGCCAGGAGATTTATCCAATGCCCACGCCAAATTCGAAGGCATGAGCAATTGTACGCAATGCCATGATCTGGGAAAGAAAGTCTCCAACGTCAAGTGCTTGGAGTGTCACAAAGAAATCCAATCTCTTGTAAGTCAGAAAAAAGGATACCATGCCAATCCAAGCGTAACCAGTAAAGATTGTTTCGCATGTCACAGCGAACATCATGGCAGAAAATTTGATATGGTTCGATTTAATGAAAAGCAATTCAACCACGACCTTACCAGGTATAAACTTGAGGGTAAGCATGCTGTCATTGAATGCCGTGAATGCCATAGGCCAGACAATATACAAAGTGTTGCGTTAAGAAAAAACGAAAACACTTTTCTGGGTTTAGAACAAGAATGCCTTTCTTGTCATGATGACTTTCACCAAAAAACCTTGTCAACGAACTGTGTGGCGTGCCATGACATGAAGGCGTTCAGGCCAGCGTCAAAGTTCGATCACAATCTGGCTAAGTTCAAGCTCACTGGTAAGCACGCGGAAGTTAACTGCAAAGAATGCCATCAGGTGACCACGAAAAATGGAAAGGAATTTCAGGCATTTACAAATATCCCGCATAACGACTGCGTTGCATGTCACAAGGACCCTCACAATAACCGCTTCGAGGGCAAGTGCACCCAATGCCATACCGACAGATCATTTACTGAGTTCATCGGCAGAAATCGCTTTGACCACAATACAACGGACTTCACCCTAAACGGAAAACACAAGACGGTAGATTGTTTTAAGTGCCACAAAAGTACAACGGAAGCGGCGCACGGTTTTCAGGTTTTCATCAAAGGTTTCTGAAACACAATGCGCATCTTGTCACAAGGATGTTCACAAGGGCAAGCTGGGGAACAATTGCGCCAAATGCCATGCTGAAACAAGCTTTATAGCCCTGAAATCAAAGACAAAAGCCACTTTTGATCACAATGCTACTGACTATCCGTTGGAGGGAAAGCATGGGGTTGTGGATTGTAAGAAATGCCATAAGGGTCGGTACACGCAGGCGATAAATTTCTCTGCCTGCAAAAACTGCCACGCAGATTATCACAATGCCGAGTTTGCCAAAAATGGTACTTCCCCAGACTGTGTTGAATGTCATACGGTAAAGGAGAAATTTAGTTATAGTTTATATTCGCTTGACCAGCATCAGGCAACCAAGTTCCCGCTGGCCGGAGCGCACTCGGCCACACCGTGCTTCTCATGTCATGTCAGTGAAGATAGATGGTCGTTCAGGAATAAGGGCTCATCGTGTATCCAGTGTCATAAGAATGTCCATGGTGATCGTTTTGCAGTAAATGGAATAACGGACTGCGAACGATGTCACGATTCCGATAGTTGGTTCCCCAGTAAATTCGACCATAGCCTTACAGCCTTCGCGTTGGATGGCCGTCATGCGGAAGTTGAATGCCGCTTATGTCATAAACCCGTCGAGCAGGAGGGAAAGATTTTTGTTCAGTACACCATAGCCAAACACCAATGTATAGACTGTCATCAATAATATTGACGCTCGTTGGATTAGTTGTGCAAACCTATGCACAATCACCGCATGGCGATGCGCTGAAGCAGGATTGTGCGGCTTGTCATAACGCTTCAGGCTGGCTACCCGTCAGGGATACGCTTCACTTCGATCATAATGTGACGAACTTTCCACTAACGGGAAGCCATCAACAGGCTGATTGTAAGCAATGTCATACTTCCCTGGTTTTTGCTAGCGCACCTTCACAATGTGTTGATTGTCATACCGATATACACAGCATGTCCGTCGGTAATGATTGCGCCCGATGCCATACACCACAAAGTTGGATCGTAGACAATATTCCGGAGTTGCATGAACAAAATGGATTTCCGCTGCTTGGATCGCACAACACACCAAGCTGTGTGGAATGCCATATCTCTGAGACCAGCTTGAAAGTTTAACCCGATTGGAAATGATTGCATTAATTGCCATCGGGAAGATTATGCCGGGACGAATAACCCGGATCATCAAAAACTGGGTTTCTCCAGTGATTGTGTTGCGTGCCATGATCCTGCGTCCGTAGGGTGGACTGCTGAACTGATTGAGCATGATTTCTTTCCACTGACAATGGGGCACGATATAGCGGACTGTAAACAATGCCATCTTACAGAGAATTATGCGGATGCTTCGCCGGAATGTGTGAGTTGCCATTTGGATAATTATTCAGCCACTACGAATCCTAATCATGCACAAGCCGGCTTCGCCAACAATTGCGCGGAATGCCATAATACAGGGGCTTGGAGTCCTGCCGTTTTCGATCACAACAATGTGTATCCGCTGGTGGGCGCCCACGATGCCGTATCCAGTAACTGTGTTCTCTGCCATGCTGATGGTTATTCCAATACCCCAAATACCTGCGTTGGATGCCATTTGGACGATTTTACAGCCACCACTGATCCGAATCACGTGGATGCCAAGTTCCCCCAAGATTGCGCGCAATGCCACGATGAGACCGCCTGGATTCCGTCCACTTTTGACCATAACACCGTGCATCCGCTACTGGGTGCACATAGTGCAGTCGCTAATAATTGTATTCTCTGCCATGCAAATGGTTATTCTAATACCCCAAATACCTGCGTTGGGTGTCATTTAGCGGATTTTAATGCCACCACCAATCCGAATCATAAGGACGCAAATTTCCCCAAGGATTGCGCACAATGCCACGATGAGACCGCCTGGATTCCAGCCGACTTTAACCATAACAGCATTTACCCGCTGACGGGTGCCCACGCCGCCATTGCTAATGATTGTGCCCGATGCCATGCTCAAGGGTATACGAACACACCCAATACCTGTGTAGGGTGCCATTTGGCTGATTACAACAGTACTACTCAACCCAATCACGCAAATGCCCAATTTCCTAAAGATTGTGCGCAATGTCACGATAATACGGCATGGGTACCCGCTGATTGGGATCACGATGGTATGTATTTTCCAATATATAGTGGGAAACATAGAGAGGCATGGAATTCATGCACGGACTGTCACACCAGCGCCAGCAACTATGCGGTCTTTAGTTGCATTGATTGCCACAAACACAGTAATGAGCTGGAGGTTAAAGACCAGCATGAAAACGTGAAGGACTATGTTTATGCAAGCAACGCATGTTTGACATGCCATCCAACAGGAACAAATAGCCATGATTCTGAGGGGGCGATCCATATTGTTCATTGTTGGTTTTAAGCGCTTCTGTTTGCTTTGGTCAAACCAGTACTGCTGTGCTGCAGGGCACAGTGACCTTCGTTACTTCCAGCAACGTGTATGTGAAATTTCCTGACACAAGAAACATCTCCATTGGCGACACGCTGCGCCTGTTGCGTGGCACCACGTTGAGTCCAAGCCTTGTGGTAAAAAATAAATCTTCTACATCTTGTGTGGCTATCATTCTGAACCAGACCGATGTGAAAGTGGACGACAAAATCGTTTTTAAGCTGAGTGCCCCCATTGTTTCCAAGAGCGCAATGGTGATCCGAACACCGATACCAAAACCAATTTGCGTAAAGTAGGTGTGTCGACCAAGCGAAGTCATAACATCAATGGAAGCATTTCTGCAGCCAGTTACAGCACGATATCCTCCGCCAGAGGCAATGTGACGAGGGCCATGTATCGTCTTTCCTTTAATGCGCCTCATATCAATAATTCAAAATTTTCCGTGGAAACCTATATGAATTACAGGCAGACATTCGTACCAAAAGATACTATGTCACTTCAGCCAAAAGATGTTTTCAACATATACAATTTGGCGCTAAGGTATGATGTTGCACCCACCATGTCATTAATAGTGGGTAGGAAAATAAATCCCAAGGTGTCATCCGTTGGGGCTATTGATGGATTGCAGGCGGAAAAGTTTTTTGGTAATTTTTACGCAGGTCTGCTCGTCGGTTTCAGGCCGGATGTTATGGACTATACGTTCAATTCAGATTTACTTCAATATGGCGGCTACCTGGGCTTGAAAACCGACAACAAAGTATTGTATTCCCAAACCACGCTGGGATTTCTGGAGCAGAAGAATAACGGTAATATTGACCGGCGGTATACATACTTTCAGCATTCCAGTACTATAGGGAGAGCTGTGAACATTTTTTCTTCGCTCGAATTGGACCTCTACAATAGAGTAAGCGCCGATTCGATAGGCAAGCCCAGGTTAACTAACTTTTACATTTCAGCAGCATATCGGATAGGTCGAAAGGTAGACTTAAGCGTTTCCTATAATACGCGTAAACAAATCGTATACTATGAAACCTTAAAAACCGAAATTGAACGACTGCTGGATGATGATAATGATATTGCCCGGCAAGGACTTAGGTTCAGGGTAAACGCCAGGCCTTTCAAGAATATAAACCTGGGGTTAAGTTATAGTAAAAGATTCCAAAGCAACGATCTGAATAAATCAGATAATTATAACGGTTATCTGGGTGTATCAAAAATACCGTGGATTGGAGGCCATCTATCTGTGAACGCCAATCGGAATACATCTTCCTACCTGCAAAGTGATATTTTGTCATTCAGACATTCCAGATCATTGGTTAAAATGAAGTTGGGTGCCGATCTTTATTATAGAATTGTTAATTACACGTATTTGAACAGCGAGCTAATTACCAGACAGAACTATTACGGCGTTTCCCTTTCCTACCGGATAACAAACAAAATGTCAGTTACTGTTTTAGGAGAATTGGCTGCTACAGCGACAGAAGAAAACTATAGGATAAATACCAGGCTCATTCAGCGCTTTTAATAGAGAATACGATGAACACAAATAATATCATAAAATTGATCTGTATCGGCGCTGTCGTGCTGACATTGATGGCGCGTTGTACGAAGAATCCAAAAGTCATTTCCACCGCTTCAGACAATACCGCTAAGGAAGAAGGTACAGGCATATTCTCCGACGAACAACCACCGGCAATTCCCGATCTATCAAAACAGTCTTTGGGATCAGACTTGCACACGGTCACCGTTGAAGAGGTATTGCCAACCACCCGGTATGTTTACCTTCGGGTAAAAGAGGGTAAGGAGGCGTTTTGGATTGCTACCAATAAACAAGAGGTGTCGGTCGGCGAAATATATTTCTATCGCGGTGGCTTGTTAAAAACCAATTTCGAAAGCAAGGAATACAAACGCGTATTTGATAAGTTGTATTTGGTATCCTCAATTGTGAAGGCAGATCACGGTAATCAAAGCATTCCGATTGAATCGGAAGCACCTGAGCCCGGGAAGGTTGTAGAGGTGAAAGGCTCCGTCAAAATAGCGGATCTGGTCGCGAATCCGACAAAGTACGCTGGAAAAACGATACAAATAAGTGGCCAGTGTGTAAAGATCAATCCCAACATTATGGGCCGTAACTGGGTGCACCTGCAAGATGGAAGCAAAGATGATTATGATCTCGTCATCACATGTGCTGCTCAAATACCGGTTGGCCACACCGTTACGTTGGTTGGGAAAGTGGTGCTTAATAAAGATTTTGGGGCAGGGTATCAGTATGATATCTTGCTGGAGGAGGGGGAGCTAGTACAATAAATGAGGTCTGTGCCAGGCGCCACCCTGGAAAAGGTCAGCGCTAAAACGAAGGCTGAATTTGGGGAAAGGTTCAAAAGCAGCCTACCGCAAATCTGCGAAGACCTGTTTTCCGGAAACAATAACCTAACGGTGTCTAGTCGGAGTATGAAGTTTCACAGACAATGATATTTCAGTTATTGTAATTTGTATTGAGGTGAAATCTTATATCATTTTATCTGCCAAGAACTTATATCTATCAATTAGATAATTAATTCAGCTCAAAAAACGAAGGTAGAGTTCACGTTCCAATGAATTCCGTGCCGTTATCGCACTGCTTGCACGCCTTCCGGCATAATGAAAATATCGGCGCAACCAATTGTGGTAAATGTTACAAAGTTGACCTTCACGGATCGCAGATTTCATACTCTTACGCTCATCAAATTTGAACAACGGGTTTCTGAGCGTAAATTTATCGAAATGAGATTCAATCAAATAGCGCAGGCGTACCGCGTGTGTTTACCAAAATTGAAAATAGTATGAGCGGAGAAAATGAAAAAATACCACGTTCCGTAATGGCCGACAAGTTCATCGCGCTAGCGAACGAATTCGCTGAAACTGAACCCAAAGAACGGGTTGGCGCCGCTATTATGTTTGCTGCTGCCAGATATAATGCGTTTGAGGCCTCAGGAAAATCCAATGACTTATCGAAAGATAAGGATGACGCTATGAATTGGTATTGCAGTGAGTACCGAAGAATGCTTGAAGCAAACATGGATGATTTGATAGCGATGAAATCGTAGCATGGTTGAATTTCTAATCCATACCCAAGGGCCACTGCGACTGTCAAAAACAAGAATTACCCACATATTGCTCATGCAAATCCGACACCTCCGCGATTGATCTTGAACATTTTGTAGCATTCTGCGCTTTTATAAGACGGTAGACCCCTTGCTATGAAAACCACTAAAACCTTTCTGGATAAACAACGTCTTCTGGGAGATCATGACGCTGATCATTTGGTCGAAAACATCTTCCTGGGTAATAAACAATCTGAGTTGTACAGGTTCCTCCAATTGTCAGTAAGTGAAATTGAAAAGGCAAGAAAATCAAGTCCTGTAAGAGGATTTCTGCTAAGAAAGAAACAGCAGCCTGTTTGGTTTGATGCAAAGCGGCTGCTACGCGGACAACAGGTCTTTGAAACATATGCCGCTGAGATGATGACCTTGCTTGGTGTGTTGGCGTTGCCGTATTGCTACGCTGGTTCGCCGGGAAACAAGGCGCTCTACCTATCCGAGAAGATGCGTCAATCTCCCGGTAAGCGATTAGCAGATACTGCGCAGTTTATCATCAGTGTCTCAACGCCGGGCAATCTCACCGCAGAGAATATAGGACATGTTCAAATCAACAAGACGAGGCTCATTCACGCTATTGCCCGCTACCATGTACGAAAAGGAAGTTGGGATATGGATTGGGGACGTCCTATTAACCAGGAAGATATGGCTGGCACTAATCTAGCATTCTCATATATTATTTTGGGAGGATTAAATCAGTCTGGTTTTGTACTGCCCGATAAACAAAAAGAGGATTTCATTTTCTTATGGCGTTACATCGGGTACCAACTTGGAATCGATGAAGACTTGCTACCAAGTTCATTGAAGGAGGCGTCTCGCCTTACGAATGTAATTAGACAACGCAATTTCAAGAGCTCATATGAAGGCATCGAACTCACCAGGGAGTTGCTACACTACTATCGCTCCATTGTGCCTTCAGATAAGGCTTACTATGTTGACGCACAGGTGCGTTATTTTTTGGGTACCGAAATTTCCGGCTTTATTGGCCTGGAGGCAGAATACTTTAAGGACATGATCACCAACGTTATGAATGCTATTAAAGAGGTGCAGAATTTTCTATTCGCACACGAAAGCAGTTATGGGGTGATGATCGCCAATCATCGCCAGTTGGTGAGTAAACTTAGACGAGCACGATAACAGCAGCAGAAACAGGATAGCTGCGGGGCATTCTTCAGGTATTGGCCCAACTTAACGCAATTCGTTCTCCGTGTTTTTATTGGCCGCATGCCCTGGCGCACCCCATGCGTGCCTTTAGGCAGGATTTTGATTTGATGGTGCTTTTTCCTTATTTGATTCATGCTATCAAACAAATCCAAATGAGACAATTTTCAAGCATCCTAACCTTAGCCGGTATTTTGATTTTCACAGGTCATGCAATTGTAGCGCAAGTTACGGATAGCGAGCTCAAGGAGAAATTTCAAAAGCGATCCACCCAAATGGAGCAAGAAGGGTTAGCGGAGCCATTCAAAGGTATAACAACTGATGGCACCGTTCAAGAGGGAATTTTTAAGATCAAGGCAACCGGGGTCACAACACAACCAGTTTTCAAGGCTGCCACGAATTTTCTGAAATCATTAAATTCCGATCAGAAGAAACGGACAAAGTTCGTGGTTGACGACACCGAATGGCGCAAGTGGATGAACCAACACTTTTACGTTCGCCAGGGTGTCGGCTTTTATGAGATGTCAGGGGAGCAGCGGAAAGCTGCATTTGAC
>CAVQQL010000028.1:0-16727 GCA_963714945.1 uncultured Bacteroidota bacterium
TTTCCGTTTCAAAGTGACCACCTAATTCCGCGTGAAATTGACCACCGTTTTTCGCGCCAAAGTGACCACCTAATTTAAGTAAAAATGTATTGAGATTGGTTGACCAGAAAGGTTGATTGAAAGGGCTATCTCTGCGCTCTATAAAATCAAACTTTAATGGCCAATAAACCGATCTCTATGAGTAAACTAAGACAAGTTTTAAAACTCCACTGCCATGGGCAGAATAAACTCCAGATAAGCGCCATTACTGGCCTTTCCCGCAATACTGTAAAAAAATACATCCGCACCTTCATCGGTTTAAGAACCACGTGGGAAGACGTTAGTAGACTCTCTGATAAGGACCTGGACATTCTTTTCCGTGAAGAGCCACAACCCTCAATTGATGACCGCTTGTCTCCCCTCTATGATTTTTTTAAAAGCCAGGATAAGCGATTAAAGCAACGGGGTGTTACGCTGTTGCGCTTGTGGGAAGATTACAGTGTGCAGTTTCCGGATGGATTCAAAATAACCTCTTTCTATCGTCACTACAACCTTTGGAAGCGACGGGGATACCCCAGCATGCATATGGAACACAAAGCTGGCGACAAAATGTTCATTGATTACACCGGAGAGAAGCTGCATGTAGTTGACCCGGCAAGCGGAGAAATCAAAACCATGGAGGTCTTCGTAGCCATCCTGGGGGCCAGCCAACTAACCTACGTAGAAGCGGTAGAAAGCCAGCGGGTAGAGGATTTTATCGGATGCTGTGAGAATGCCCTTCATTATTTCGGTGGATCACCCAATGCCATTGTGCCGGATAATCTGAAGTCTGCGGTAATCAAAAGCAACCGCTACGAACCCAGACTAAACGAAAATTTTGAGGCCTTTGCAGACTACTACGGGATGGCCGTTCTTCCTGCGCGTGCTTACAAACCCAAGGACAAAGCCTTGGTTGAAGGGGCTGTTAAGATCACCTACATCCGCATCTTCGCCTCCCTACCCAAGGACCTACCCACTTCGTTGAAACAACTCAATGAACGCATACATGCCTTGCTGGCTACCCACAACAGCACATCTTTTAAAGGTCGAGGCTATTCCAGACTGGAGCAGTTTGATGAGATGGAGAAAGCGACCCTTCAGCCATTGCCCGAAAGACGTTTTGAATTGCGTAGCTCCTGCTCAGGGACAGTAATGAAGAATGGACATGTGTGCCTGGGTGCAGATAAACATTACTACAGCGTCCCTTTTGGCTACATCAGCAAAAAGGTTCGTGTTCTATTCAGCAAATCCACGGTTGAGATTTTTTACAAATACGAGCTTATCGCCGCCCACCAGCGAGTTCGCAGTGCACACAACTACTCAACCGATCCTTCTCATATGGCCACCCAACACCAAGTTTTAGCGGAGTGGAATCCGGATTACTTCCTTGCGCAGGCCCGAAGCATAAGCCATGAGGTAGAGTACTATATCGCCCAGGTACTGCGAAAGAAACCACATCCCGAGCAGGCCTACAAGTCCTGTCAGGGCATATTGTCATTTGCTAAGAGAGTAGGCCATAAACGATTGATCAAAGCCTGTCAACGCGGTCATGCTTATGGCCTGTATCACTACCGGGCGATTGAAGATATTTTACAGCGAGGTCTTGATCTCTACGACCTGGAGGAAGACAGGCAACTGCCGATGCCTGAACACGAAAACATACGCGGAAAAAATTACTACCAATAACAATTAAAATTTAAAAACTATGAATGATCAAACTATTGAAAAAATGAAGACTATGAAACTGTTCGGAATGGTACGGTCCTTCCGCACAAGCTTGGAGTCAGGTAAGGCAGAAAAGTGTACTGCAGATGAACTGCTATCCATTTTGATTGACTCCGAGTGGGACGAACGTTACAATCGTAAACTGAATCGCAGCGTTAAGAAATGCTCGGTTCCGGTACAAAGCATCTGTTGAACAAATAAACTTCGACGATCACAGAGTGCTCATTAAAAATCAGGTACTCCGTCTTGCCGACTGCGATTTTATTGGCAAGAAAGAGAATGTCCTTATCACCGGAAGCACCGGTGTAGGTAAAAGTTACATTGCTTCAGCTATTGGTCATCAGGCTTGCTCCCTGGGTTTTAAAGTGTCTTATGACCACAGCTCAAAACTCTTTGCTCGGTTAAAGAGTGGAAAAGCCGATGGAACATATCTAAAGGAAATTACAAGAATAGAAAAACAGGATCTGCTTATCATTGATGACTTTGGTATTCAGCCCCTTGACCAGCAAAGCCGGAGTATCCTGATGGAAATCATAGAAGACCGGCATGGCAAAAAATCTACGCTTTTTACCTCACAAGTACCGGTTAACCAGTGGCATGAGATTATCGGTGAACAGACCATTGCTGATGCCATCCTGGACCGGATTGTTCACGATTCCCAGCGGCTGGAACTCAAGGGTGAATCGATGCGTAAAAAAAGAGGTATCTTACCAGAAGAAATAATCGAAAACGACAACTAAAAACTAGGCTGTGATCAACCGAAAACTCAATGCGTTTTTTATCTCAATTAGTGAAGTAACTTTTGGTGGTCACTTTGCCGCGAAATGAGGTGGTCAGCTTAGGCGGAATTTCCAATATGAACAGTCCATGCGTTCTCAGAAAAGTCACCCCAATAATCTTTGAAGATGCCAAACTGCATGATGACCATGGGGATGATCATCCATTTGTGAAGGTCGTTATATCTATTCATATTCCACCCTGAACTTTATCATCTTTTACATCATTGTCCTCGGAGCCGACCCAATTGCATGCAACGTTGAGTATATGAAAAGTAAGCGATTTAGAAGCACAAAATTTCAAACTTACAAGAAAGTTCAAACTGGCTACAAACATTAATTCTAAGGGTATTCCGCTTATTTCTTATATACATTGTTGGCGTTTCGTTGTTTTTAGTCTTACATGCAACAAACACCTAGCAGCATAGGTGGCCTACATTTGATAAATTATTTTACAGTTGGTACAAAATCTAAAGGTGCACCAGCAGGTATTAATTGTTCCTTTTTTACGCTCTGAGAATATTCCACGAGAATCTTTCCTACATGAGCCATAGTCCAGGAGTGCAGATAAGGATAGTCATATGGCTTCTCTTCTTTGGGATCAGTATCCAGATTAATTATCCATGGCGTAGCCAGTTTTTGTTCAGGGTCTGCAAATGATCTCTTGTTAATAAAGACAACTTTAAAGTTCTGCCATTTTACACCGTACATTGTTTCTCCCATCCAGTAAGGAAATCCTTCTCTTGCGGATGATTTTTGTTTTCCCTCAAAAAAATTTCGTTGGTCCAATCCATCAATAATACGGTCATTAGGCACTTTGCCCCCAGACCAATTGATGAGGGTAGTGAACATATCTGCAATATGAACTATTTCATTGCTAACCTGTTTTGCTGGCACTTTCCCTGGATAACTTACAATACATGGTGTTCGCAAACTACCTTCCAATCCTGTGAAATAAGATCCGGAAAATCTTCCAGGATCGCCTCGCCATGGCTCCATATATTCTGGGCCATTGTCGCCAGAAAAAACAACAATTGTATTTTTATCAGCACCTATTTCTTTTAAATAATCAAGTAAAGCACCGAAATCTGCATCCATTTGCATAAGACAGTCTGCCCAATCTCCATGCCCTGATTTACCTTTAAACTCTAATCTTGGGTCATTTGGCATATGCATAAGCGTGTAATTGAAGTAAAGAAAGAAAGGCTTTTTATTATCAACACTTTTCTTCATGAATGTTTTACTCCGATTGAAATATTCAACGTCCAAATCCCTCTTAATTTCGCGTGTTAGTTGAATTGTATGTTTTACAGTACCTCCTTTTTTTCCTTCGTACATATAAGAAACACCATCTCTTTCAGGCTTGTACCAAGGGTCTTCAGGCCATAAACTCTCATCATAAGAATGAGCTGGTCCATACCATTCATCAAAACCATTATCAGTAGGCCACCTTCCATCAGATGCACCAATATGCCATTTACCAACACAAGATGTTGCGTAACCATTGTCAGAGAGCACTTCGGCCATGGTTCTTTCCCATGTAACGAGCCCACCTCCATCACCCGCCAACGCCACTGAATGTGTGCCAGATCGAATGGAATAACGCCCAGTCATCAAAGCAGAACGGGAAGGAGTACATTGGGTCTCTGGAGCAAAGTTCCATAACTTCATCCCTTGATCAGCCAATCTATCAATTCGTGGAGTCTCTGCACCACGGGTTATTCCTCCGTCATAACAGGATAATTCTCCCATTCCCAAGTTGTCTACAAGAAAGTAAACGATATTGGGTTTTTGATTGTCCTGTGCTTGTGCAATGAAACTGAATATCATTGTAGCAATCAGCATTGCTGCGAATTTGATTTTACTTTTCATTGTACTTTTATTCTAATTATTATTTATCATTTTCATTAGGGTTCAATGAACGCCAACATGTGTTGGCGTTTCGTTGCCTTCTTTAATCTCTATTTACAAGAATCTCTATTTACAAGGTCTTCCTGGCAAATTAGTAACGTCAGGGCCATAATACCTGCAAACGAAATAATAAGGCTCTCCTTTATTTACAGGCATCCAATAGGTGCCATCTTTTGGATCTTCAACACTGAAAGTAACCGTAATATTTCCGTTTTTATCGGGTTTGGTATTGTAAGCATTGAACAGATCATTTTTACCTGCTAAGGTGTTACGTGTTATGGCGCTGTAACGCGTAATAGACCAAAACTGCTGTACTCCTTTGGGATGATACGAAAAGGTAAATACTTCCGGTTTATCACCATTTAATATTTCATTATTGCAATTTGTAAAATTCGGTTGGTAATACGCATGATGAACGGGTAAACCAAGATGTCCTATCATACCAAAAGCACGAGTTTCCATATCGTTACTGCCTGGTTCGTCACTGCCAATTGGGCCGAACATACCCATGTTGCCATTGGGTGCTAATTTTGGCGCTAAAACAGTTCCTACGTAATTGCTGACTCTAAGGTAATCCTCCTTGCTAAAGTTAACTTCTGATTCCAGCATTGCTTTATTTTGGGGATAAACATCGCTGTTGTCCAAAACAAATTTAATAGGATTATCAAATTCCAATGTTTTGCTCACACCATTCATTTTAATCTTCTCCTGAATGGCATAAGCGTTCGGAAGGTCAGCTTTATTATATACCTGAACTCTTACAAACAGATGAGGATAATCCCCTATACATTTCGATTACCTTTGCGTTTGCCGGTACTTCCATGTTTTTACCTTTGCGAACGAAAACATAAGTGCCCGAAGGAAACATTTCGTCATAAATAACATAGTGTTCTTCATCCGTAATCATAATGGAAAAATACCTGCCTTTTTCAACTTTCGGAAACTCAACAGTAACAGGACCTGATGTTAAATCTATTACAGCTTTTGAATAGATATGGTCTAAAGCTGGTGTTACTACCGGGTCCTGGCCTTCCGTTGGCATTTCTTTAGTATGAAGAAGTTTGTTGGTTCCTCCGGCTTGTGCTGCCGTTGTTTTCATATACTCCATGTGATGGTAAACTATAAAAGCCCGGAATTCAGCATCAGTAGGCCTTTCTAGTGCGCTTGTTTCCGTTTTTGTCACTTCTGTAGTTTCTTGTTTTGGTGTTTCCTTGCAAGAAGTCATGAATAATGCTATTAGCATTGCGATTGTGAAAACATTTTTTATCATTTTACTTTATATTAATTAGTTATATTCATTAGGTTAATTTTTCTCAATTTCTCTAGGATTCACAATGAACGCCAACGTTCTGTGTATGGTGTCGTAGCATCCCGAAGGGTGCTATGCACTATACACTTTGTTAGCCTTCGTTTTTAAATTAATACATTTAAATATTCGGATGTTGCCCCAAGTTCTACCATTTTTTGAATCGCATTTTCTATGGAAGTTACCATAGAAGTTTCAACTCCTGATTTTATGTAATCAGCATCAACACCTATTCTAATGCCTTTGATTCCTTTCTTTAGCGACTTTGAAATATCTGCTACTTCAACCTGCAATGTTGTTAGGTCATTTGAATCATATCCTGCAATAGCTTCAAGCATAATTACCGCATCTTCAGTTGAACGTGTCATAGGCCCCACGTGATCCATAGATTTGGATAAAGGCAATACTCCATACCGACTGACAAGACCAAATGATGGTTTAAGACCAACAATGCCGTTCGACGTACATGCATGCCGCTCATCCCCTCGTGAAGCTGCGTTCCGTTCGTGCCTCACTGCACTTCGCTTTCGAACCGCCGACGCTTCGTTCGAACCCCAGTCCTGCCACGCTTTTTTGCGTGGGGGATTGTTTTGTATCCCACCAAAAGAAAATAGCCAAACATTAAGCTTGGCTACATCTGAATTTTTTAGTGATCCCGCTGGGATTCGAACCCAGGACCCATACATTAAAAGTGTATTGCTCTACCAACTGAGCTACGGAATCTTGTCAATTGTGGGGTATTTTCCGTAATTGAGCCCGCAAAGGTAACAGGATATAAAAAATATGCAAAGGCGACTTCTAATTATTCTCATCATTCTTCTGCCCCTGTTATTAGCCATCACTGACCCGCTCTTTGCACAGGTTTCCGGTTACCGATTACAACAAGCGGATTCGCTCTACCAGGAAAAACGCTACATACAATCGCTGGAACAATATCAAGCTATACTCAATCAAAAAGAATATACACCGGCAATGCTGCTCAAAATGGCCTATATAGAAGAGGGTCTGAACCGCGTGGGGCAGGCACTCTATCATCTGAACCTTTACTACATCGCCACCAAAGACAAATTTGTGCTCGATAAAATGGAGGAAGTGGCCACAAAACACAACCTCGACGGCTATGAAAATTCGGACGCAGACATTGCCTTTTCCTTTTATTACGATTATCGGCTTCCGATTTCGATGACACTGGGCGTTTTGTCCATCTTCTTGCTCAGCATCATCTTCTACTGGCGAAAAAAAGGACAGCGGCCGGTCGCCACCAGTGTGCTGCTCTTTACCTTGCTAATTCTTTTATGCGTACACCTGAATCTGGGCGAAAAAAATGAAGAAGGTATTGTAGGAGAACCCAATACGTACTTGATGGATGGTCCCTCTGCCGGCGCTTCCGTAATTGCAGTCATCGACGAAGGTCACCTGGTAGAAATCGTTGGAAAAGTCGATGTGTGGTATGAAATCCGCTGGAATGGAGACCGCGCCTTTATTAAAGAGAACAGCCTGTTACCGGTACGATTGTGAATCGTAGTAAGATACTGTGACCACACCTTTGTATTCTTTATCGGAAAACGTCAGGTGATAATAGTACACGCCAGAAGCCTCACCTTCCGCATACCATCTGAAATCGCGATCAATGCTTGCGAATACCTGCTTACCCCACCGGTTGTAAATGGTTATGCCTTCAAACCTGCCGACACAATTGTCTTTCGGTAAAATATTGATCAGTTCACCGGATGTTGGATCGTTCCTTACCATGGCAAAGAATTCATTTAGATTATCGCCGTTCGGTGTGATGATGTTAGGGGGTACGAATTCCGCATCATCGCGTTCCACATCCTTAATGGTTATGTTAACGGCTAGGGTATCACCCTTTTGGCTATAGCAGCGATCATCCAGCAGGTTAAACGTAAACGTATAGTTATTTTCATACACGCCATTTTCAAATATGGAACACTCCGGCTTCCACGTGAAAGTAGTTTGTATGTTTCCACGGCCTTCGGCGGGCGCAAAAATATATCCATTCGCCTCGGTATCGCCCTCAACTTTTATCAGATCAAGGCGCAGCCAATCTGCCTGGGGAAGAACATCCGGATCGTTTCCGGAAAGCCCGAGCGTGATTTGCTGACCAAGTTCAACGGTTAAGGTATTGCTCACAAACTGCGTAGCCTGGTTTAAATTGTTTATAAACAAGGTAGGTTCCTCATTGTCGGGTGGCAATAACGACACGGTTACGTCCAGCGTATCGGCCTTATAGAACCTGCACTTATTTGCGTTATCTGCCACGATAAATTCAAACGTAAACTCGTCCTTTGTCTTGAGGTTTACATTGTCGCAGAATATATTCCACTGAAATTCTGACGTCACGCTGCCATTGCCACTCACCGCCGGGAAACTGATATCGTAATCCGCTATACTAAAACCAACCCCTCTCACATCCAGTATAATAAAATCATTGTCAGCATCGGTTCCCGTCACATTAAAGACAAGGGATTCATTCACTTTCCTGGTGATGCCCGAGACGAAGCGTTCAAATGGATCAGGTGTCAGATCCGAATCAATAACCGGATCTGCGTTCCCCGGAAGATTGACTTGCAGCTGTAACCTCATCAAAGCAGGATGCGTGAAGTTGCAGTAGTCAACATCTTCCAGCAGTATGGTCACGTCGAACTGGGTTTTCTGCGTAAAGTCGTAAACGTCACAGCGTGTATCCCATTCCAACTGCGCTTCGTATTCGCCATTTTGATTTTTTATCTGCACGAGTTTCATACCAACATCCTCCATCCTGAATCCATCGGCAATCACGCCAACGATAAGCGCATCACCATCATCGTCTAAACCGGCTATCGGCCAGGTCTTTTGTTGCCCTTCATTTAAAACATCCACTACATCCGGTGTTGTGAAATAGGGGTCAGCGTTAGGCGGAGGTACGATGTTTACTGTTATCAATAACGTATCAGATAGTGGCTGACTGCAGGCATCGTCGAACGCCACAATGCCCACTTGAAAGGGACCCTCTACGTACGGGCACTCATCAAAACAAATCTGGAAAGACTTCACACTCCCATTGATAAGGGTAGCCGAAGTGACCGCCGGAAGAATCCCCTTGACATCCTTCTTGAATCCAATAGGGATCGCCTTGATCGTGACGTTTTCTTGAAAATTATCATCCTGGTTTGAGGCATCCGCGTCGGACACCTGAACTTCAATGCAACGCTCGGCATCGGTAACAGTATTGTTAAACGTTACCTGCATGATATCATCGTAGGTAAAAGTACTTTCAGTAAGTTTCTTTCCCAGAATCTGCGGTGGCTCCGCCCGCGGGCATACATCGACGACCAGCATTTGAAAATCTCTCCGCACTTCACCGATCTTTTGACCGTCGCGATACTCCTCACATTTTACGGCGAAAACGAAAAGGCCCTGCTGGGAAGGTGTGGCAGTCAAAAAACCATCGGTGCTGATTTTCAAATCCGGGTTACCCCCAAGAATATTAGCAAAACTGAAAGGATTCCTCCACGCGACGAGCGGATAGGGCGCCGGCCGCAAGGGTGGAAATGCATCTATGGTGTGTGTACTGAGCGGGGTGACGATCGAATAGGCCAGCGAGTCGCCGTCATCATCAATTCCTGCAAAATCTACATAATATGGTTTGCGTGGGCAGGCGTAGTCAGTAAGGGGTGGAAACAGGCGTGGCGATGAATTGATAAAAGGTTCGCCATTCATCACCACGGGAGGAAATTCCAGGTAAAACGTCTGGCCTGCGGCCCTTGGGCTTAGCGCCGGATCTTCACTGAAGATATTGGTTATGGTATAATTACGACAGCATCGCTCCCAAATGATGTAATACCCCTGGGGATCATTGTAGATGTTGTCCGGGAGGGTGACAACCCGGCTATACACTAATTTAGAAGTAACGATCTCGCCGTTAGAACACTCCGGCTGGGTATAACTTACGGGACTTTCAACGGGACTTTCAAAGAAGACATCCTGCATGATCGCATTATCACGCTTGCGATAGATTCTTGATGTGAAATCCAGGTCCCTCGCACCGGGATTGCCGTTAAGGATATCGAAATACAAGATCAGGTTGATGCGATAAGAATTTCCAGAGATGTGTACAACCTCAAATTCTCCTCCCACGATATGTGACGCCATAACCGGGATGGCAAAAGAGCACAAAACAACGAGTAAAAACCGCTTCATATTCATTCCCAAAAGAGAATAAAGATATGGAATTCGGTAATGGCATAAAACCCCCCAGTTTGTGTAATTTTGCCGGCCCATGAAAAAAGGTCAAATAATTGAAAATCTGGTAGTTGAAGCCATGGCCGCAGAGGGCAAGTGCGTTTCACGAATCGACGGGATGGTCATATTCCTCGAAGGTGGTGCGCCGGGCGATGTCGTTGATGTTCAAGTCACAAAGATCAAGAAATCATTTCTGGAAGGCCGTGTTGCGGCAGTCAGACAGTTTTCGAAAGATCGAACGGAACCCTTCTGCCGACATTTTGGATTGTGTGGTGGATGCACCTGGCAGCACATTCAATACGACACGCAACTTCGGTACAAACAACAACAAGTTGTTGACAACCTGCAGCGCATCGGGGGCCTTGATCTTCCCGTTATACAACCCATACTTCCCTCCGGGAAAACGAAATATTACCGCAATAAACTGGACTATACTTTCACCGCCCAACGGTGGCTAACATTCGAAGAACTGGACATCAGAAAAAAACGCTTTCCGGATAATCCCTGGGGCGAGGATGAACCAGCGCTGGGTTATCACATCCCGCGTAAATTCGACCAGGTATTTGAGGTGCAGGAGTGCTTCCTTCAAGCCGATCCGTCAAACGCCATCCGACGCACTGTAAAAGAAGAAGCAATAAAATCTAACATTCCATTTTTTGAGCTTCGGAAACAAACCGGTTTTCTGCGGACGCTAACCATCCGAACGGCAAATACCGGTGAAGTGATGATCATCCTTCAGGTAGTACACGACAAAATCGAATGGATCGATAAAATCCTCGGCAGGCTGGAGCGCGATTTTCCGGAGATCACATCCTTCAACTACGTCATCAATGCGAAGAGAAATGATACGTTTAGTGATCTGAAAATAGTTTGCTGGAAAGGGAATCCATACATCACGGAACGTATACCAAAACCAGACGGGTCAGGATCGTTGCAGTTTCGAATTGGCCCGAAATCGTTTTACCAAACCAATTCAGACCAAGCTTATGCACTGTACAAAATTGCCTGGGATATGGCGCAGTTGAAAGGAAGTGAATTGGTTTATGATCTGTATACCGGCACAGGTACAATTGCCAACTTTATGGCTGGTCATGCAAGTCGCGTTGTTGGATTGGAATATATCGCAGCAGCGATTGACGACGCAAGAATAAATGCAGAGATCAACAACATAACCAATACACAATTCTTTGCAGGAGACATCAAAGATCTTCTGGATGACGCGTTTCTTTCGTTGCACGGGAGACCCGACACGGTAATCACCGATCCACCGCGGGCAGGTATGCATGCCGATGTTTGCGCCATGCTGCTCCAAGCCCAGCCGAAAAAGATCGTCTACGTCAGCTGCAATCCTGCCACGCAGGCCCGTGACCTGGCGTTGCTGGCGGGCCAATATGCCATAACAGCCGTGCAGCCTGTAGATATGTTTCCGCATACCATCCATGTGGAGAATGTAGTGGCGCTACAACGCCGGTAAACGTTCCGGCTGCAAAACGAGAGACGCACACTAAACCAAAAACACTTAACACCCACCAGTGAATAATCACGGCCACAAGTACGAAGCACATCATCTGTGAAGCTTCCGGTATGCTCACTTCAACAATCCCTGCGCGGAACGCAGGGATTGCCACGACACAGCATACCGTCCGGAATGACGACGCCTAAAACCCTACCAAACACTCGTTTTAGAAATTTTTTTCTCATTCTCCTTGAATCCTTCCGACAAAAAACTCAACATCGCTGCCTGAAAGTACACGCATGCGACAAAAACTATTAAGCGAAGGAGCAAAAGAGCTTAGTTATGAGATCCGTGAGATTGTAAAAAAGGCGGACTATCTGAAGAAACTCGGCGTGGACATTTCATGGGAAAACATCGGCGATCCCATCCAAAAAAATCATAAACTTCCACAGTGGATAAAAGACGTTGTTGCCGACCTTGTAAAGCAGGATGATGCGTACAGTTACTGCCCTTCCAAAGGCATGTTGGAGACGCGCGAATTCCTGGCGAGGCAAACAAATGCCAACGGCGGTGTACAAATCACACCGGATGATATTTGCTTCTTCAACGGATTGGGTGATGCAATTTCAAAAGCTTACCAGTTTTTGACGCATACGTCGCGGGTAATCGGGCCGTCGCCGGCATATTCAACGCACTCCAGTGCAGAAGCTGCGCATGCCAACCATGAGCCGCTCACCTACAATCTTGATCCCACTAACCATTGGTATCCCGATCTCGATGATTTGTATAATAAAATAAAATACAATCCAAACATCGTTGGTATCCTCATTATCAACCCGGACAACCCGACGGGTATGGTTTATCCGTTGGCTATGCTGCAACGCATTGTTGCTATGGCAAAAGAGTTCAAGCTCTTTTTAATCGCTGATGAGATCTATATAAACATCACCTATAATGGTGCCCGGGCGTATGCATTAGCAGAAATCATAGGCGACGTCCCCGGTATTTCCATGAAAGGGATTTCGAAAGAACTTCCCTGGCCTGGCGCACGCTGTGGCTGGATGGAATATTACAATCGCGACAAGGATGAGGACTTTGATCGCTTCTGCCAGGCATTGGACAATGCAAAAATGATTGAAGTCTGCTCTACCAAACTTCCGCAGCTAGCCATACCAAAGATTTTTGGTGATCCACGATTCAAACACTATCGGGATCAGACGAATCAAGACATAGGCAGAAGAAGTAAGATCATTGCCGATATTTTACATACCGTACCGCAGCTTACTTTTAATGAAACATTTGGCGCTTTTTATAACACCATCATCTTCAGGGAGGGTACCCTGAATCATAATCAGCAAATGAAAATAAGCGACCCAAAGGTTAAAACCCTGGTTGAAGGATGGGTCAGTCAGCAACCTATCGCACTGGATAAGCGCTTTGTATACTATCTGCTTGGCGCGAAAGGCGTCTGTGTTGTTCCTATCTCATCCTTTTGTTCAGAACTTCAGGGATTCAGGGTTACACTGCTGGAAGAAAATGAAGAAACATTAGTCCGGACTTTTACATCGATCCGCGACGGTATACTGGAATATCTGAATAGCTAACAGTCGTTATTCTACCTAACATTTGTTACTCACTATTTGAAAATATTTCCTGCGAAATACTTGAATCATAGGCGATAATTCTTGAAAATTGCACTTGCACAGAATAGTATGTTGAACTTAACACAATCAGCCGAACGAAGAACGATGTCCATCAGAATGGTTATGGTTCTTTCCGTGCTTATTATCGTCGTCAATATTCTTAAACCCTTTGGGGCGATGGTCTAGATTTATAATTAAAAAATTAGCGAACCGCCCCGATAGCCCCGGGGCGGTTTTGTTTTATAGGAGCTAAAACAAACTAACAATTGTTATATGTATTACACAAAAGACTCGATCCTTTTCCTGAATGGTAAGTTCATGAAGGCGATTGATGCTCACACAGATCTCTTTAGTCAGACCTTACACTATGGCTTTGGAGCATTTGAGGGTATCCGGGCTTACCAGTCATTAAATGGCGTGAAGGTCTTTAAGGCACGCGAACATTTTGACCGGCTTAAAAAGAGTTGTACGCTGGTAGGCATTCCATTCAACTACGAATCTGAAGAACTGATACAGGTTGCTTATCAGCTGTTAAAGAAAAATAACTTATCCAATGCATACATCCGCCCGCTTGTGTATTGCGGGCCGCAGATGACATTAACGCCTGCACCGGATGTTTACCTGATGATGTGCGCCTGGCAGTGGGACAAATACCACGGTGACCAGATGCTGAAGCTTTGTATTTCTTCCTATCAGCGTCCCAACCCAAATGCGTGGAAGCTGGAAGCCAAAGTAACCGGCCATTACGTTAACTCAATCCTGGCTACCAGTGAAGCAAAAGTGACGAGGGTATGATGATGCACTTATGCTCGATATGAATGGTTTTATAGGAGAAGGCCCGGGCGCCAATTTTTTCATGGAGAAAGGTGGCGAGTTGCACACGCCGGCACTGGGGCACATTCTGCCGGGTATTACCCGACAGACTGTAATCAATATCTGCCGCGAATTGGAAATTCCGGTGGTGGAAAGAAATATTAAGCCAGAAGAGCTTGAAGGCGCTGATAGCGCTTTCTTGTGTGGTACTGCTGCTGAAATTGCTGCCATCGAGTCGATCGATGCTAAACCATTCCGCAAAGAATGGCGGGACAGCATCGGCGCTACCATTCAGGAAGCTTATAAATGTCAGGTACTTGAAAAATCATTTAGCTATGTCATCATCTAGATGCCAGCTGGTCGCGAAGGGCAAGCAGTCGAGAGATTATTGCCCACTGCGTTTTAGCAAAACACACTTCACACCCCTGATCCATGCTTACCAGCATGACACTTTTGAAACGACTAATGGAATTAAACAAATACAGTAAGACCGTTACCCAGGATACCACGCTTCCCGCGGCCCAAGCCATGTTGTATGGCATTGGCTTAACGGAGGATGACTTGAAGAAAGCACAGATTGGTATTGTAAGTACCGGCTATGATGGGAATACGTGCAACATGCACTTGAACGACCTGGCGAAAGAAGTAAAGACGGCAGTGTGGGAAAATGATCTGGTTGGATTGATTTTTCACACCATCGGCGTAAGCGATGGTATAAGCAATGGAACAGAGGGTATGCGCTACTCGCTGGTGAGCCGCGAGATTATTGCTGATTCCATCGAGACCGTTTGTGGTGCACAATATTACGATGCGGTTATCGCGGTAGTAGGCTGTGATAAAAACATGCCCGGCTCGGTGATGGCCATGGCAAGATTGAACCGTCCTTCGATTATGCTGTACGGTGGAACGATCGCCGGCGGAGATTGGAAAGGACAGGAACTCAACATCATTTCCGCATTCGAAGCACTGGGGCAAAAATTGGCAGGTAAAATAACGCCCGAAGATTTTAAAGGAATAATACAGCACGCCTGTCCGGGAGCAGGTGCTTGCGGTGGAATGTATACAGCCAACACCATGGCCTCGGCTATAGAAGCGATGGGCATGTCTCTGCCATACTCTTCATCCAATCCTGCACTAAGCAAAGAAAAATCTGAAGAGTGCATTCAGGCCGGGAAAGCCATTAGAGTGCTGCTGGAGCGTGATTTGAAACCACGCGACATCATGACGAAAAAGGCATTTGAAAATGCGATAACAGTTGTTATGGTACTGGGTGGTTCAACAAATGCGGTACTGCATTTAATCGCGATGGCCAAATCGGCCGGGGTCGAACTCAATCAGGAAGACTTTCAAAGAATTTCAGATAAGACACCGCTCATTGCTGACTTGAAACCCAGTGGAAAATATCTGATGGATGCACTTCATAAAATTGGCGGTGTTCCAATCGTAATGAAATACCTGCTGGAAAAAGGATATCTGCATGGTGACTGCATTACGGTTACGGGGAAAACCCTGAAAGAAAATCTCAAGGATGTCCCGTCACTCGATTTTACCACGCAAGATATCATCCGTCCATTGGAAAAACCGATCAAAGCTACGGGCCATCTGCAAATCCTTTACGGCAATCTCGCTGCGGACGGTTCGGTTGCCAAGATCACAGGCAAAGAAGGGGAGAAATTCAGTGGACCTGCCCGTGTATTCAATAGCGAGTTTGAGCTGAATGATGGTATTGAAAACGGAAAAGTAAAGGCCGGCGATGTCGTGGTGATCCGCAACGTCGGACCGAAAGGTGCTCCCGGAATGCCCGAAATGTTAAAACCGACTTCGGCTATCATTGGCGCTGGCCTTGGCAAGAGCGTCGCGCTAATCACCGATGGAAGATTTTCTGGCGGATCGCATGGCTTTGTTATTGGCCACATTACACCCGAAGCCTATGAAGGTGGACTCATCGGCCTGGTGGAAGATAATGACCCGATTGAAATAGACGTTCAACAGCGTACAATAAACCTGCTGGTGGATGATCATGTACTCGTAAAACGAAAGCAGCATGGGTACAACCTGCGCTGAGAGCGAAGAATGGAATTTTATTTAAGTATGCCAAACAAGTAAAAACAGCTGCTGATGGATGTGTTACTGACGAAGAGTAAACCTACTGTTGATACGGAAAAGAGTTCCAATCAACCAACTAATCAAATTTCCGGTTCCGAAGTATTGCTTCGTTGCCTTGTTGAGGAAAATGTGGATACCATATTTGGATATCCCGGCGGGGCTATCATGCCTGTGTATGATGCGCTTTATCATTATGCTGATAAACTGACGCACATTCTGGTTCGGCATGAACAGGGTGCTATTCATGCCGCGCAAGGCTTCGCGCGGGTTACCGGAAAAGCCGGCGTGGTTTTCGCCACATCAGGACCGGGTGCAACAAACCTGGTAACCGGACTTGCCGATGCGCTGATCGACTCGACGCCCGTTGTTTGCATTACCGGTCAGGTATTTGCACACCTGCTGGGCACTGATGCTTTCCAGGAAACTGATGTGGTCAACACAACCATTCCGGTCACGAAATGGAATATTCAGGTAACGGAAGCAAAAGATATTGCCGACGCTGTTGCGAAAGCTTTTTATATCGCCAACTCAGGCAGGCCCGGGCCAGTATTGGTAGACATTACGAAGAATGCACAGAATGAGATGATTGCGGAAGCCGAATATCATAAATGTGAAAGCATCCGTACCTATAAGCCGAAGCCGGTTCTTCAGCTCTCGCAGGTTGAGGCGGCCGCAACACTTATCAATAATGCCAGTCGTCCCTACATCCTTGCAGGCCAGGGTATTTTACT
>CAVQQL010000029.1:0-148151 GCA_963714945.1 uncultured Bacteroidota bacterium
ATCGGGCTGCTGATGGGCTTCACCTTCGTGATCGTCTTCCACGCCGTCCAGCAGGCGGCCTCTTCATCGACAACCAGCGCGGCTCGACCATGGCCAGCTCGGTCGACCCGCTGCTCGGTGGCCAGACCTCGCCGGTCGGCCTGCTGCTGACCCAGGCGTACATCGTCTACTTCTTCGTCACCGGCGGCTCCTCGACCATGATCGGCGTGGTCTATTCCAGCTACCAGGTGCTGCCGATCCTGACCTTCTGGCCGAGCCTGCCACCGGAGGTGCGTTGTTCTTCATGCGCCAGCTCGACCGGCTGGTGCGGATCGCCTTCCTGCTCGCGGCCCCGGTGTTCGCGGCCATGTTCATCGCCGAGATCGGCGTCGCCCTGGTCAGCCGGTTCGCGCCCCAGCTGAACGTCTTCTTCCTGGCCATGCTCATCAAGAGCGGGATCGCGTTCCTGGTCCTCATTCTCTACGCTCAAACCCTTCTCCGCCATCTCGGCAGCGGCATGACGCCCTTCACCGAGCTGTTTCGCCAACTCCAGGCGGCGCTCTGATGGCCGGCAGCAGCAGCGGCGAGAAGACCGAGCAGCCGACCCCGAAGAAGCTGCGCGATGCCCGTCAGAAGGGCCAGGTGGCGCGGAGCAAGGAGATCGCCGGCAAGCTCCTCGGCCTGGTCGCGGTGCTCGCCTATCTCTGGGCACGAGCGACGTGTTCGAGGCCGACCTGGCCGCGCTGGTCCTGGTGACCGCAGGCGCCGTCCCGCTGCCCTTCGACCTGGCCCTCGCTCAGGTGCTCGACGCCACCATCCAGATCACCCTGGATTTGCTGGCGCCGGTCATCGCCATCGCGATCCTGGCGGCGATCCTCGGCAACGTGGTCCAGGTCGGCGTGCTGTTCGCCGGGGAGGCGGTCAAGCCGAGCCTGAACAAGCTCAATCCTGGGCGCCGCCCTCAAGAAGATCGTGTCGCCCAACAACTTTCTCGACTTCGGCAAGAACATCATCAAGGTCACCCTGCTCGGGCTGCTGGCGTCCCTGGTGATCCGCGGTGGGCATCGGTGACCTGGTCCTGGGCCGGGCCCTGTGGCCTGTCGTGCTCCCTGGCGATCTTCGTCGCTGGTGACCAGCATCATCGTCTTCGCCATGGCGATCTTCATCATTGCCGCCGCCGCCGACTATGGCCTGGAGCGCTGGCAGTACACCAAGGGCCTGATGATGACCAAGGACGAGGTCAAGCGGGAATACAAGGAGATGGAGGGCGATCCGCAGATCAAGGGCCGCCGCCGCCAGCTGCACCGCGAGCTGCTGACCAATGACGCGGTCCAGGCCACCCGCCGGGCCAGCGCCGTGGTCACCAACCCGACCCATATCGCCGTGGCACTCCGCTACGATCGCGACGAGGCGCCGCTGCCGGTGGTCCTGGCCAAGGGCGAGAACCTGATCGCCCAGCAGATTCTCGACGTGGCCGAGCGCTACGACATCCCGGTGATGCAGAACATCGACCTGGCCCGCGCCCTGCATGAGCGGGTCGAGATCGACCAGCTGATCCCGGCCGACCTGATCGAGCCGGTGGCCGAGGTCCTGCGCTGGGTCCGCCGCCTCGCCCGCCAGCCGGGCGAGGTCGAGGTCGCTCGGCGCCGCGTGAGCAGGGCGTCGACGCTGACGTAGCTGGTTGCAGCGGTCGGAATGGTCGCGGATCAGGCGCTCGGCGGCGGGGGTGAAGACGTCGTCGGCGAGGCGCCCGTGCTCGGGCCCGGGAAACGCCTGGCGGAGCACCGCTTCGGTGAAGGCGCGGAAGAAGTCGGTGCAGCTGCGGGCGTAGGCGACCACGTCGCCGGTGGCCCGGAACGCCTCGACGAAGGGCACCCTGACCTCGTAGGTCTCGGCCCGATCGAGGCTGAACAGGGCCGCGAGCGATGCGTCGGGCGTCGGCGTCGCCACCGGCGCGGTCCAGCTGGTCGAGGCTGCGGAAGTAGACCGGCTGGTAGTAGGCCTCGTAGCCGGCGCGGTCGATCAGCCCGGCCTCGAGGGCCTCCAGGACCGCATCGTTGAGGGCGTCGTAGATGCCGTCGCAGGTGCGGGCCTCGGCGCCGGCGCCGAAGACCTCGAGCATCCAGCAGCTTGCCGCCCGGCACCAGCTCCGCCGCGCGCGCCCGGAGAAAACCCTCGACGTCGGCCAGGGCTTGAGCGGCGAAGGCGGCCCGCTCGGCGTCGTCGACATGACCCACGCCCCGGCGGGCGCTGGGCCCGTTGGGCAGGATGTAGCCCGGCAGGCGCGCCACCGGGCGGCGACTGAGAAAGCCGATCGCGTTGAAGGTGGTCGCCAGGTGGAGCGCGAGCTTCTCGCGGAACAGCTGGTCGAACATCGAGCCGCCGACCACGGCCGAGAACACGTTGTTGCTGAATACCGAACCCGCGGCGGTGCGCGGATCGCGCAGCAGGGCGGTGTAGTTGTTGGTCGGCAGGTCGCTGTGCACGGTCTGGATCGGCCGTGGCGTGCGCCCGCGCAATGCGGCGGTCAGCCGGGTCATCACCCGGATCGAGTTGGCGCCCTCGGAGCAACCGAAGTCGGCGACCCCGATCGTGGCTGGTGTTGCCGCCAGGGCCATCTCTGCGACCGCGGCCTCGAGCCAGGGCAGCACCACCTCGGTCGTGGTCCATTGCGGCCCCGAGTTCTGGTCGTAGAACCCGTGCCCGACCATGCCGGTGGTCACGGCCATCCCGGTCGCTCCGGCAGGTCTGAACGTCGCCGCTCAGCTGCCGACGTTGTCGGCGACGCTCTTCAGGGCGTCCACCGATGCCTTTGTACATGGACGATTCGGCTGCACCGTGGTCTCCCATTGGATCATGTACATCTGCATCTGCATGATGTCGTCCATGTTGTTGGCATCCATGGTCTGCATGAAGCTGTCCATCTGCGATTGGTCGCCTGGAGCGACTGGCCGAGGGTGCTCGAGACGGTGTCCAGATCGAAGCTCGAGCCGGTGCTGGCGGGCGGTCCTCGACGCCCATGGCGCACATCGTGGTCTCCTCGTCGGTCGACGCCGCCGGCCTTGGGTGCCGGCAGGTAGCTGGGGATCAGCTGGCGTGATGGTAGCGCCAGACCGCGCGCACCACCTGGCGGGTGCTGTGCAGGGCCTGGAGCACGCGCTGGGCCGCGGCGGCGTCTGGGGGCGGCAAAATCAATTCGCTTATCGGTACGGAGGTCGTGGATATTGAGAAGGGGTTTTAAAACCTTTTCCGAAAGGATGGTCACGTCCAACACACCGATAGCATCATGATCATTGTACATACCGGGTTTTGCTGTCAGTGAATACCACGCTCCCGCCAGATACATCCCAAAATCGTGGAGGTGTGATGGCCGATAGGCTTCCTTACCTTTTTTCTCCACAACAAACGCATTGGCCAGCCCGGCTAAGAATGATTCCACCGTGTGTCCATTGAGGTCTTTCACTACGCGGTTATAATCCAATATGGTTAGCTGGTTATCCGGAAAGTGAACAGCCAGAAAATAATTGTACGATTCATCACCGGTATGCTTTGGATTTTCGTTTTTCAGATCGTTGCCTACCAACGCTGCCGCCGCCGTACGATGGTGTCCGTCCGCAACATATGTGGCCGGCATTTTTTCAAACGCCTCGATGATGTCCTGAATCTGCTTTGGTTCCTTCACCACCCAAAAACGGTGTTGTATGTTGTCCTCTGATGTAAAAGAATATTCAGGTTTGGATTGCTTAATATGCTCAACAATATCGTCAAGTACCTTGTCGGCAGGGTACGCGAAGAACACAGGTTCGGCATGCATCCTTGAAATGCGCACATGATTCTTGCGGTCAGTTTCTTTGTCGGGCCGCGTGAGTTCGTGTTTTTTGATCCGTCCTTCCATGTAATCGTCTACCGATGCGCAGGCGACAATTCCATCTTGCGATCGGCCATCCATTGTAAGTTCGTACACATAAAGGCACTCTTCTTTGTCCTGCACGAACACACCTTCTTTTACCAGCTTTTGAAAATTATTCTTAGCAGCTTCATATACAGCCATGCTGTAATGATCAGTTTCCGGAGGCAGTGTTATCTCAGGTTTTACAACATTTAGAAAAGTCAACGGATTACCTTTCGCCGCTTCACGCGCCTCGGCTGAATTCAACACATCATACGGAGGCGAGGCCACTGCTTTTACTTTTGCTTCCACGGGGCGAATGCCTTTGAATGCTTTTATCTTCATATCTGGTGTGTTATGGTGGAATAGTGTACCTGTTATTTTAGTTACTGCAATAACGAAGCCTCAGGTCTATTCTCCAATAAATAATGCATGAAGTACAAGAAAGCATCGCATCACTGCAGGCCAAATTAAAAGAAATTCATGAAAATGACGGTTTAGAAACGTCAAGAAACCGCCTATGATATTCCGCCATTGCGAGGAAAGAAGGGTGGGGTTGCGTGAACTGGTGACGTGGCAATCTCCTATTAGAAGCAGTATCCTGAAATATTCATTCTCGGCGCCACTAGCCAGAGGACCCTATTGGGAGTAAACAATCATACGGGGGATTGCCTCGCGCACACACAGAAACCACGCTTCAGGATCGCTGACGGGAAGACTTGGGCGCCCAGCGGAAACGACGAAGTATTCTGCTTTTCGGTGGCGGAGATACATATTGACTAGCTCACGACCCCTCGGCGTCACACGTCCGAGGACGCTGAGGTTTTCATAAAAAGAATAATACAATCATATGGGGGATTGCTTCGCGCTCACACACATCCCACGCTCCGTTGCAAGGACAGAAAGACTTGAGGCGCTCCGCAGCAGAAATTATTCACTCCGCAAACATTCTACAGGATTTGTATTGGCCGCACGCACCGCCTGCGATGCTACGGTGAGCCATGCAATAAGTAATGCAACCAATCCTGCGACAATAAAGAACCAAAGTTCAAGATCGACATGGAAAGCAAACCGCGACAACCAATTCTGAAGCAACCAATAACTTGCTGGCAAGCCCAGCACTATGGATAACAGCACCATACCCGTAAAATCACTGGAAAGCAACAGGACGATCTTTGTCGAAGAACAACCCAATGCTTTCCGTATGCCAATTTCTTTCTGACGCCGCGCGGCGGTAAACGCCGCAAGCCCGAATATTCCCAAGCAGGATATTAAAATCGCAAACGCAGCAAAGTAACCTGACAGCGTGGCTACTCTCTGCTCGGCAGCATAAAGCTTAGCATAATTCGTATCCTGGAATTCATACTCAAAAGTGAAGCCTGGATTAAATGTATTATAAAAATCAGTAAGTGCGCCCAGCGCTTCTTTTTCCCGCCCACCTTCTAACCGCACCATTATGTTCCAGGTATTGCTGGGCGACAATGTCATGAACAAAGGGTTTACAGCCTCATGAAGTGACTGGAAATGGAAATCTTTTAAGACACCAATAATTTGCAAATCAACTTCATCCCACAACCGGATTACTTTTCCAATGGGATTTTCCAGATTCATCACACGGATGGCGGCCTCGTTCAATATGATGGCGGTAGTATCGGTGCTAAACGCCCGGGAAAATGATCGCCCTTCAGCCAACGCAAAACCCATCGTCTCAATAGCATCAAACCCAACGCGTACGTTTTCAAAGAGAATAATGTCGTCCGGATTCTTACCCTCCCAGCTTAGGCCGCTGGTGTTGTTGTTTCGGCCCAGCAGACTATGTGAAATAGCGCCCGCATTCACGACGCCAGGAATTCCTTTCACTTCATTCAAAAAAGTCTCCAGTTTACTTTCAACTACACCTTCGATCGGAAAATGGATGAGATGGTCCTTATCGTATCCCAGATTTTTTGATTGGACAAATTCAATTTGCTTGTAGATTACCAGGACGCAAACGATAAGGATAACGGAAAGAAAAAACTGAAATACCACCAGGCCTTTTCGCGCCCACAATTCACTCCAGGAACCTCTCACCACACCTTTCAGGACAGCAGCAGGTTTAAAAGCTGATAGCAAAAGCGCCGGATAGCTTCCCGCAAGCAATCCCGTTAATAAAGTTATTCCTGCAAACCAGCCGATGAGTGCACGATCGTCAAAGTCCAGCACGATATGCTTTTCAGTAATGACATTGAATACCGGCAGGAAGAGCCGCACCGCCAGCGCTGCAATGAACATCGATATTATCGCGATGACAACGGACTCATTCAGGTATTGTAATACCAGCGATCCTCGCTGGGCTCCGATAGACTTCTTGATGCCCACTTCTTTCGCCCGCACGGAGGCCCGCGCGGTAGACAGGTTCATGAAATTAATGCAGGCAATCAGCAAAATAAAAATAGCGATAATGGAAAAGAGTCGGACATACTCAATTCGCCCACCCGCCTGTTGTCCATTTTCATAATTGCCGTGCAAGTATAAGCTGGCATACGGGACAAGGAACAAAGTTACATTTGACTCATCTTCCTTTACCCTTAATAAAATCCTTAATCTTATCATTCACCGCCGTGACGTTCGTGCCCGGCTTAAGCGTAACATAGGTCGAAGGTCCATTATTGCCCCAGCTTCTTACCCATTCATTCTCATCAGAAAACTCCTTGAAATTCATTACAAAATCAAATTGGTAGGACGATGCCGAAGGGACCTTATCAAATACACCCGTAATTTGAAAAGTCTTTTCATGTTGGAGCTCAACAGATTTGCCAACTACATTTTCTTCCGTTCCAAAAAGTCGTTGCGCCAAATCGGCCGAAATGACCATAGCGTATTTGTCTTTCAGCAACTGATCCGGATTACCCTGTACGATATTGAAAGAAAATATGTTGAAGTAATCCTTACCCACATGATAGCCCGACGCCTTAACATTGTGATCATCAATAGATAAGGTATAGCCGTTGATCCACGTGGTGGTGGTCGCATATTCTACTTCCGGTATCTCTTCCACCAAAGCCTCCGCGAGTACACCAGGCGTAGAATGTGTGGTCATGATTTCATCGGCATACTGTTGGTTTTCCATTGCTTCAAATAGGCGCTCACTTTTCTCGTGATACTGATCCATTTGGAGTTCATCCCGCACCCACAGGTAAATGACGAGGGTACAGGCGAGTCCGGCGGTGAGGCCGGTGAGATTAATGAGGAAAAAACCCTTGGCGCGCAGGAAATTGCGATACAGCAGCGTGAATAAGTGTTTTACCATAGGTCGAAAAGTTATTCCACTAAAGATGCTTATTACTACCAAAAGGATGCATGGCAGGCGAACTAAATATCGGTAGAATCTTAGATGGTTACAACCGGGATCGGTGAGCCAGTGGTCTATAGCAGCTCTCCCCCGCCAGCGCGATGCTTATTTAATGTTAGCACAATCGGACTGCACAGTTGCCTTTTCAATAAATATGTAATTAATTACATATTTAATTACATATTTACTAACCTTGTATTCACCATGGCAAATCGCTCCGTAGACGAACGCAACGTACGCAGCCTCATGCGAAATAAAGGCGGCACCTATCTTCTATCACTCCCTGTTGAATTTGTTAAACAGATGAAATGGCGGGAGAAACAAAAACTGACACTCACCATCAAAGGTAAGTCCATTATCATCCAGGACTGGAAGAAATAGTTCAATTGGATTACCCAATCAACCTGGCAGGTGCCGGGTGAGTTGCATCCAAAGACACTACATTGCGGCGTTTAGTGAATGCTGCTGAACAGAAATAGCTGAATAGGAATTCAGAAAGGATTCCCTTTCTTCAAAAAGATCATAATCAAAATTTCGATCCATTCTCATAAATAAATAGTATTTTAGCCAAACAAGCACCAAGCCAGATTTTTGCAACTTACACACAGGTAGCATGTGTTCAGAATGCTTTATGCAACATAACTTTACCAGCAATAGCAGGCCGGGCAATTACATTCCCGGATTAACTGTTCATGAAATTTTGCTGCCACGATTCAATTACTTCTTTATGAAAAAGATATTCATTTTACTGTTTGGAATCATTTGTAATCTAAGTGCTATGTCGACCGAACCGATTAAATATAAAATAGTTGAATTTCCCTCGCAAGGCGCTACCATTCGTGGAAGATTTTATCTTCCAGAAAATAGGACCGCACCATATCCCACCGTTATTATGGCGCATGGGTTTACGGCAACAATCAATGGCATGATTGCAGATAAATATGCGGAAGCGTTCTGCAAGGCAGGTTTTGCCGTGTTGTTATACGATCATCGGAATTTTGGTATCAGCGATGGCTTACCAAGGCAGGAAATAAATAAATGGCTTCAGGCACGTGGCTACGTTGATGCGATAAATTATGTATTCACGCTTCCCGCTGTTGACAAGCATAATATTGCCTTGTGGGGCGACAGTATGAGTGGTGCAGAGGTGCTGCTGGTAGGTGCTGCTGAAAACAGGGTGAAAGCAATTGTGGTGCAGGTTCCGGCCTGCGGAGAAAGTGCGCCCCCTGCCGATGAAGACGGCGCATTGGGTAAATCCATGCTTGATCATTTCAAGAACGGCGATATAAAAGGAACGCCGGAAATAACTATTGGCCCCATGCCGGTCGTATCAAGCGACCAAAAGGGAACGCCTTCCCTGTTGTTGCCCATAACCGCGTTTCGGTGGTTTATTGAATATGGGGGAAGATATAATACACTTTGGAAAAACACTGCCACTTTCGTTAATCCAAATGCCGTAACTGCTTTTCATCCTGGCTTAATTGCCAGGCACATCAAACCAGCAGTACTCATGATGATAGCCGAGGAGGATGAAATGCCAGGTGCGAATTCTGACGTTTCGCGTTTCGTGTATTCACAGATAACTTCCGAGAAAAAATTAATTGAAATGGATGGCGGGCATTTTGGACTTCTCTATTATCCGGGCGAGTTATTTGACAAGACCAGCAAAGCGCAATGCGACTTTCTTGTGCAACATTTACAGAACTAATCCATCAATCATCCTTAAGCCATTGGCCATCCGACCAGGAGGCAGTAATGACTTGTTGAAAACGATTAGAAATTATATACCCAACTCCTCCATGCACTATTATTTGGGGGATTGCTTCGCCAGCACACATACAACGCTCCGGCTCGCCATGACGGAAGACTTGAGGCGCTCAGTTGCAAAGGATCAAACTAAAACGTTACGTCATTGCGAGGAACGAAGGGCGGATTGCGCGAGCGGGTGACGTGGCAATCCCCCGCTAGAGAAGCAGGACCCCGAAATGCCAATGCTTCACCGTCAAACGTAAGAGGACCCTGAGGAGGTTTGAAAAGTCGAATGTCGAAGGTATTATGATTCCACTCCATACAAACGCAAGTGTTGAGCGTAAGCCTGTTCAGAACACAATCATACGGAAAGATTGCTTCGCGCGCGCACACATACAACGCGCCGGCTCGCCATGACGGAAGACTTGAGGCACTCAGTCATACTACTATTCATTATTCCTGCCACGGAATAGGAAAACCCTGAAAGGCTGGGTTCACGTGGTAAGATAGTTGTTGATGTGTGTTGTCTGTCCGCCCTAAACACTCACTTGTTTGTTTAATCGGATCACAACCCTTGCGCCAGACAACTGAGGAAGACTTGGGAAGCAGATTGGATTATTGTTTCCTGGATAATGGATATAATTCAACTTTGCGAATGAATATCTCGGCTCCTTCAGATTGTATTTGGATTTTCCCTTTGTTGGGTTTGACATTGTATGATTCATTAACCAATATCCCATTTAAAAAAATTGAGATCTTATCTTCCACTGCCAGGCATTCAATTGTATTCCATTCTCCCAGTTGATTTTCTACGTCCTTTTTTCCCCGAAATCCAACTTGATCAACCCAATTCGCGTCCCTGGCATACCAGTTGATCCTGCCAGAGTTTATCGTCACGGCTTGTCCATCAGGATGATAAACATAGGCGCCTTCTACTTTTTCAGAAGCTACTTTTGCTGTAACCGAGTAGTTTTCACTTCCATCACCAACCACTATAAAATCTCCAGTTCCTCCCTCAATGATCTGGCATTCTATGGAATTCATCCAAATCCCTGAATAACCACCATCCTTCCCGTTAGAATGCAGGAGCAGGCCACTATCCCGCGCCTTATCCTTTCTGGGGTCAAACATTTGTTCACCCCATTTAAACTCAACTACAAGCTTATAATTCTCATAAGCCTGGTGGGTGGTGATGCAGCCCCACTCTTCACCAGAAATATGGATTTGTCCATATCTCACTGTGAACACGTCTTTGGGATCACTATCACGTCCCCTATCTTGAAGGAAAGTGTACCAACCGTTGAGGTTGCGTCCATTAAATAACCGATTCGGTTTAGTATACGCTTTATTTACTGCGTGGGAACTTTGAGCAAAGTTATTTTCCACTATTAACGTCATGCCGGAAATAAATGCAAAAAGTACCAGAATTATCTTTTTCATTGATGAAATGTTTTTGTGCTCCAGAAAATTCAATGATTTCGTGAGTCGTGTTTCTTCAAGTGGCCCAATCCATCGGGTAACGATGTCAGGTATGCCATCAGGTCGGACATTTCTCCAAGCGTTAGTTGTTTATCGAGACCGGATGGCATGAAAGAAACATTCTGCGGCTCAATGGTTCTGATCTCATTTCTGGAAATCCGCACAATGGATCCGGGTCCAGTTTCCACCATGATAGTTTCCGGCAACTGCTGTTTAATTATACCGGTATAGGAAGTACTATTCGTCATCACTTTCACGCTTTCATATTCACGGGCGAAGCTGGCGCCTGGAAAAACAATCGCTTCCAGAATATCATGTTGTGAGCGAATCTCGCCAATATTGGTAAGATCCGGACCGAAATCACCACCTTGGCCAATGATCGCATGGCACGAGGAACATAGCGCTTTACCAAAGAACAATGTACGACCTTCTCCAACATCTCCTATGCCAAGCCGTGCCTGTAAGCGCTGAAGCTCGGCCAATCGTTTCCCCTGCTTCTCTCGAAGGATTTTTATAATGGACGCACCCGATGTTTGTACGGAAGTTGGAAACGTTTCAAATAGTTTTTCCAGATCCACAAGAGAGACGTTGTCTAAACGATCGGACGCAGCCTGTAAAGCCTTTATCAGCGCTTCACCTACCTGGGCATTTCGACTATCTTCAAAGGCACTGACAAGTCCAGGTAGAAGAAAGATATCCGCCACCGGGATTTCATTTTCTGCCAATTTTAGTAACTGTAAATCATTGAGTTGAGCCTGAACCAGTAGACGAACCACAGACTGACGGATTGGAGATTCCATTTCAGGCTGAAGAAAAGCCAATAATATGTTGAAATGCGAATCGGAAAGTTTGGGATGTGATGTGATCCTTGCCCCCAGGGCTTTAAGCTTAAAAGGAGGCGCAGTTTGCGGACTCTCGATTATTTCCAGAAGATACTGATCTGATTCGGGAATATTACGTGATACCATTAAATCCAAAACTTTTGAACGAATCATTACATCCTCTTCCTGTAATAAATTTTCCAGCAGCCGTACCCATTCAACAGGAAGTTCCTTAAGCACGCTTCGGCCGATCACATCCAAAAAAAGTAATTTTTCAGCCTCCGAGGTCGAGGGATTCCGGATCTGATAGGAAACAAAATCCTGTAAATGCTCATTTCCGGAGAAAGTGATCATGAGATCAGTAATCGATACTTTTTCAATTTCGGTTAGTTGTCCGTTTTTAATTTTTGACTCCAGAAAATCAACAACAATGTCGCTCCAATTCGGGTGATGGGAAACGACCCATATTCCGGTATTTTGCAACGCGGCATTTTTGCTTTTGAGAAAAGGCAGGACATCGCTCTTACGCAGCGGTGAATCCGATATCTGGTCAAGGACTATCAATGCCGACCGCCGAACATTTTCCGCAGGATGTTTTAAAGCACGAACCACCGGTTCAGTCTCGCCTAATGTAATAAGCGAATAGATCATTGCATGCTCAACAAACCGGTCATCAGGATTTTCCAGGGCGGCCAAAAGTGCACCCGTCGCGCGGTCGTCACCGATTTGGCCCAACGCGGTGGCCGCTTGTCGTCTAACTGGAGCACTGTCTTTCCTTACGAGTTCGATTAACCTATCAACCGCTTTGCGATCTTTTGCCATTCCTAAAATCCGGGCAGTGGCAGTACGTACCATAACACTTTGATCATTCAATCCTATACGGACGGCATCAATCGCCTGAGGCCTATTGATCCGATAAAGGGCAAAAACCGCCGCAATGCGAATATGCTCCTCGCTGGATGAAATCAATATTTTACGGAGAACATCAATGGCCACTACTCCATTTTCAATTATTTCCTCGATAGCGTTTTCACGAACAACAGGGCGGGGATCATTCAAAAAGCCGGACACACTATCGAGCGACATCGAGGTAAAGTCCAATCGCCTTCCCCAAGGGTCCTCCAATTCTGGTGCATTGACCTTACGGATTCTAAAAATACCACCATGGATATCCTTTTTGGCAACGACAGAAAGCGGACACCCCGCTATAAACCAGCCGCCAGTATTCACCACCAACAGGCTCCCATCGGCATCCTGCAGCACATCTGTAGGATGCATATCCAAATTATCAGAAGTCATAAAAGGAACCTCTTCCGTTTGAAAGGTAGCTCCTGCCGGTGTGATGACATGCCGCATTACCCGACCGGTATTAAACTGTGCGCTAAAAAGATTGCCCTCATACTCCTTACCAAAACCGGAACCGCGATAACGCATCAGGCCAGTAGGCGATACACGAGGTAACTTTGTCATTACAGGCATTAGGTCACCTGTCAGCTTTAGCGTATCTGCCACGATTACCGGGTACGGTTTCGGATATACGCCACCTTCAACCCAATGCATAAGCGCATCCCGGAAACCATCCCTGGGGTCGGTGAAATAGGTCATTGTGCCAATGGTCTCCCCGGAAGGCATAAAGATTAATTCAATAGTATTATCAAAACCTCCGCCGGATACTGATTCCAAACCGGTCCCATCAGGACGGCACCGCCAGATCCGCGCTCCTTTTCCGCTGAGTTCCCTCCCCTCCTTGGTTTTGATCGTAAATCCGCGTCGTGCATCGCACATATATAGCCAACCATCAGGGCCCAAAAAGGGACCACTCAATGTGGCTGCATTATGATTTAATGTCCATCCGCTAAGAATTACTTCACGCTCATCTGCAATGCCATCGCTATCTGTATCTGTGAACCGGAGGAGATCGGGCGGTGCGGTAACATAGAAACTACCCTTGTAAAACACACCTCCCATCGGATAGGGTATCCTGTCCGCAAAAACTTTTCGGCTGTCATAAATACCGTTTCCGTCGATATCTTCTAAAAGAAGAATTTTGAATGTAGGATTTTTGAGTACATCCTCTGTCGATGTTGTTTTGCCACTTGACTCGATTACAAAAAGTCGACCTTGGTTGTCCAGTGTTGCAAACATTGGATAGGAAACCAACTCAGGGGCTACTACCCTTGTAATCTCAAATCCTTGTGGTACGTGCAATCCGTCGGCCTGGGACTCCTCCTCTTTTTCCCCTATGCCACATGACATGAGAAATGAACCCATAACAAAAACAAGTAATACCAATGGTAAACGATAGATTAGTCTTCTGGTATAGCGCTGTTCATTCATAAAAAAATATTCTTAGACCGAAAACTTGAAAGAGACAAGTCAACCACGTTTGCGCCAGCTATTGCAGCGGACGTAGACCAGGTTAGCGTTATTAATACTGGGAACGTTGCATAGCCTGAAGCGATTCAAGATAATTTTAGGCGAATCGAATTTAACATTCCCATGTACTAATTCCTATTTGGCCCTTATGGAATTTGAACAAAATCACCTCCATCATCTCCACCTATTTGTTAATTCAAGAACCTCCCCGACTTTTATGGTTTTCTTCCATCTTCTCACAGGAAAAATCACAAAGTTGAAAAATCCTGACCTGGTTTAAGTGTTGATCGGCCAGAGACGATTGCACCGAACATGCTGCAGGTTTTCTACGATTGTAATCAGAGTCCTGCAATTTTTCGAATGCGATAGTAGTGATAGTCCCATCGTAACAAACAAAAAATCAACCCTCACTTCCTGATTCATAGAAGCAAGGGTCGATTAGTTACTTACGTGGGTCCCCTATTGTTATTTCCTGGCTAGCGCGGGAGGTGTCGGCTGGACCGACACATTTTTAATGGGTTTAATTGTCTTAAGAAAAGCAAAAACAGCCTTGAGTTCGTCAACCGTCATAAGTTTGACTGGCATCATCGACATCGGTGGCATCAGGGGTCTCGATCCGGGAAGTCCCTTACTGATACTATTTTGAATCGCATAAACAAATTGCTCTTCGGTCCAATTTCCGATACCGGTTTCATCTGGTGTTAGGTTCGCCGAATACGTAATTCCCCAGGGCCCTATCCAAGCTGTAAAATCTGAGGTGACGACCAGCCCTTTAGATTCCATTTGTTTCCGATCAACATCTGGTGCAGGCAAATTTTCAGGATGTCCGGATAAGAGCAAGGTACTGTCGTCCGCCGGACCCATGGGTGTCATTTTCTTGGGCGTGTGGCAATCATTGCAACCGGCGATGGCAACAAGGTGTTCGCCCCATAGGGCCTGCGTTTCATAGCCTCCGAAACTGGGTTTTTCTGTTGCTTCAGTCGCTGGGGGTTCGGTTGGCTTATTCTCCGAACATCCGTAAAAACAAATGGCAGCGAATGCCAAGCCCATAAGGGAGAGGAAATAAGATTTTTTCATGAGGATGGTTTGGTTTGATTGGGGTATAAGCTATACAATCTTCATGACACTTGCAATCAGGATTAATTTGTCGAGACCGCTTGCAATCATTTGACCCCACTTTACAGTAATTGATTTCTAAGCATTAACTTACTACAGTTATCTATAATCCTTACCATTCATGGCAATTTCTTCCAACGTCTACGATGCCATTGTTATCGGCTCAGGAATTTCCGGAGGCTGGGCTGCAAAAGAACTTTGCGATAAAGGCTTAAAGACCTTAGTACTGGAGCGGGGCCGGAATATTGAACATCTCCATGATTATCCAACCGCCACTAAACACCCGTGGGAGTTTCCACACCGCGGACAAATGCCTTCGGCCGTGTTAGCAGAAAATCCGGTTGTGGGCAGGTGTTATGCCTTTGAGGAATCCACGGAACACTTTTTTGTGAAGGATCATGAACATCCCTATGTACAGGAGAAACCTTTCGACTGGATCCGCGGCTATCAAGTAGGCGGCAAGTCACTGATGTGGGCGAGAGAGAGTCAGCGGTGGAGTAATTTTGAATTTACTGCGCCTGCCAGGTATGGATATGGTATCGATTGGCCGATACGCTATAAAGACATTGCGCCCTGGTATTCCCACGTTGAACTATTTGCCGGCATCTGTGGCAATCGGGATGGCCTGGAAGCGATGCCAGATGGCGAGTTCCTTCCGCCATTCGAAATGAATTGTGTGGAAAAAGAATTAAAGGAAAAAATAGAGCAGAAGTATAAAGACCGGTTCATGGTTCATGGACGTGGTGCGCACTTGACCCAACCTACTGCGCTACATTTAAAACAAGGTAGAGGACTCTGCCAGGCGAGAGATTTATGTGCCCGTGGTTGTCCTTATGGTGGATACTTCAGTTCTGTTTCGGCGACATTACCCTGGGCACAAAAAACAGGTAACCTTACCATTCGTCCGCATTCTGTGGTGCAGCTCCATTATTTATAATGAACAAAAAGGGAAAGCTTCCGGCGTAAGAATTGTGGATGCCCTCACCAAAGAAACGCTCGAGTTTAACGCAAGGATAATATTTGTCAATGCTGCTTGTCTAAACAGTAACCTGATTCTGCTGAATTCCACTCTCTTCACGTTTTCCGAATGGATTAGGCAACGATAACGGTCTTCTCGGAAAGCATATCATCTTCCACAATTACCGCGGATCCCTGAGCGCATCGTATAATGGATTTGATGATCGGTATTATTTTGGACGAAGCCCTTCGAAGCCTATCATGGCAAACTACCGAAACTTGCATAAACAGGATACGGATTATGTGGGTGGCTTTCTAACTTTTATTGGGGCGTATCGTTCGCGTGGCAGTAGTCAAAATGAAATCGGCGCCGAATTAAAAGAATCAGTAGCAGAACCTGGCGAATGGGGAGTATACATGTCGATGCAGGGAGAAACCCTTCCTAAAGAAACAAACCATGTACGGCTGAGCAAAGATCAAAAAGATCAATGGGGTATTCCCTTGTTAGTTACGTCGGTTGATTATGACGACAATGATGAAAAAATGGTCAAAGACTTTTTAACGGAAAGTACAGCGATGTTGGAGGCAGCAGGGTGCACCAACATCGAACAGTATGACAGCAAGCAAGCCCCAGGTCTTGATATTCATGAAATGGGTGGCGTTCGGATGGGCAACAATCCTAAGACATCGATGCTAAACAAATGGAATCAATTGCATCATTGCATGAATGTTTTTGTCACTGATGGTGCCAGCATGGCCAGCACCGGAACTCAAAATCCATCTCTATTTTATATGGCCATTACAGCCCGTGCGGTTGACCATGCCGTCGAAGAATTGAGGAAAT
The DNA here is from genome assembly GCA_963714945.1 of uncultured Bacteroidota bacterium. Taxonomy (GTDB): domain Bacteria; phylum Bacteroidota; class Bacteroidia; order Cytophagales; family Cyclobacteriaceae; genus Chryseolinea. The sequence continues at coordinate 16,542 of CAVQQL010000029.1, forward strand.
TAAATTTATAGATCTAATTAATTGGTATCATCGGACGCGGGTATTAACCTGGCGGTAAGGTCTGGATCTTTCATGCCTTTGTCGAAAGGGAACATGGGCCTGATTATTCTTTTGTATGGCAGGCGCTCCAGGTCCTGGTCAACGCCTCCGGGGGTGAGCGCCATGATCCAGTCGGCTCGCATGTCGTAAAGCTCAGGTACCAAATAGCCAATCTTTACGACTACAATATCGGCTTTCCGGGGGTCTAACTGCAACCGGGTAAAGTCAGCTTCGTAGTGATAAGGCTTGCGTTTTTTGGTAACGATTACCTGCACGCTGCCAATTTGAACTACCACTTCGGTTTCGGCGTGTACATCTCCCTGTTCGATGGCTTTGACGGTGCCCGCAAGCTTCAGAGGCCCTGCAAAACGCGCGTCGATGGCTGCACCGGCATAGGCGTCCACTTTTCCCCCCACCCCGGCGGCGATCGCCTGTTCTACCAGGTCAGGTCCGGGGATGGAGGCATAGATAAGCGACGGCCCGTTGGCAGACTTAAATTCGGGGCGGGCGAGGATTTCTTTTAACGTCCACGTTACATCCCCTGCCCCACCGGCTGTGGGATTATCACCCATGTCGCTGATGATGAAAGGATGCTTTTTGCTGGCCAGTGCTTTGTCCAGACTTTCGTCCAGCGTAGCCGTCGGAGCCACAAAGGCAAACTGTGACCGCACATCCCAAAATCGTCTGGCCAGTTGCGCTGCCGTCGTTGTTACTTTTTCTTTATCATCTCCCGTTACCATCACCACGGCATGATTGCGCGGTTCATCCGCCCAGGCATAGCCGATCCATATAGCGGCATCAATAATTCCTTCTTGCGCAGCGGCGGGCGCCACTTGCGCGTATAAACTTTTTCCGGGCTCTATCCTCGTGCTGGTCTTTTCTCCCGGCAACAATATGGGTACAGGAATCCACGCCTTGTAAGCGGGTTTACCTTTGCCGCTTTCTATTCTGGAGAGCAGGTTATCTACCGCGCGTTTTTTAGATTCTCCGGCATCTTCATGCGGCGCCATCCGGTAACAGGTGATGAGGTCTGTGTTTTGCGCGAGACGCATGGAAACATTACCGTGCAGATCCATGGAGGTTGAGATCAAAGTCTCCTTTCCGACCACCTCACGAATTCTTACGATCAGGTCACCTTCGGGATCATCCAGTCCCACTACGCTCATCGCGCCGTGGATGTCAAAAAACAAACCGTCATAGGGTTTATCTTTTTCAAGCCTGTCCAGTATTTGTTTCACCAACGATTCGTATGCCTCGCGGGTAACGGTTCCCCCGGGGAGGGCACGTCCGATTAATGTGGGAATCCAATTTGCGCGATCGCGGTCAGTCGAGTCGGGCGATAGGAATGGGTATAGGCTAAAAATATCGTCACCGGTTTTCGCGTGAAAGGCTTCCTCATCGGTTAGCGCTGGAGAGAAGGTGCTTGATTCTATGGCCAATCCGGCGATGGCGATTCGGGGCAATGCATTTTCTGCTACCCGGTCTGTGCGTTGACTGCAGGACAATGCGATGAAAAGCAATAGTAAAGTAAAGGGTGATCCATTCATGTCAGTGTCAGTTTGTTCTTACTTGTTTTTGGAATCCAGGCGCAAATGTAAACACAAATTGAGGGGTTTATCGATATTCCGGTGCAGTCATAATAGATATATTCCTGACATTTTAAAATCATCTGTTCAGCCCATGCTTCCCAACGCCGTACGAATGTTCCAAATATCATCCTGAGGAAGTTACTTTCTTCAAAGAAAAAGCACGTGCGTATATTTAATCTGAATAGAAATATTATATTTATTAATGGTTGTCCGGCTGAAATGTCGAGCCCAGGGCACGCGACAAAAATATAGCCAGTGCGCGACAATGCAGTAAAGAATTTAAAAAAAATTAGCAGTCATGTCGAACATAGCAGGAAAAGCCTACGCAATGAATTTATTGACTCCAATCAAATCCAACAGGGTATGGATCAACAAATTTATATTCTGGATTGCAGGGCTGTCATTTTTTGAGAACATGTCATTTAAAGGACTACAGACCTTGTCACTCATTCACTATGCGCGATGGGTGATTTTCACACAAAAGAATATCCCTGATTTAGGTCAGCCAAAAGAGAAGCTTAAGTACGGCTACATGTTTTTTTTCAGCAACTTCAATGGAAGCTGGACGCAGTATGTAGATTCATTTTCAATGGCTATACCCGGTGGATTGAATTTATTATGGCACAAAGTCATACGTTGGCCAAAGTCGGTTCCACAAACACCGTTCAATAAATATGTCATCAGCAATCAGATATGGACTGAGCATTACTATAATGCATATCCCCTGGCCACATCAAATGATCTGAAGGCTGCCAAAAGGGTCAAACAAGCGCTACTTAAAATGGAGAAACTTGATTTAGATAATATTTCAAGTGACGCATTCCTCGATTCACTACAATAGAATGTTGCTTGAAATACAATCAGATATCAGCCGAATGGAGAATACCCCGGTGGTTAGCCTTGCCAATGAGGCCATCAATAAAAGGAAAAGAATCGAGATAAATCAGGAATAAGCAAACGCTACGATGTCAAATACCTCAGGACACGCATATGCTTTGACAACGCTATGCCCCATAAGAAACAATAGTGAGGGAAATCTGTCCTCAATTCTTGCCCTTAGAACAATTTTACAGAATAATCTTGGTGAGAATCCGTCGGAGGACGTTAGTCCGGTGGCGTCGGTTCCAAATACCTATTTGGCAAGATTTTTTATTTTAGATGACACCCCATTTCAAGGCTATCCATATCAGTTGGATAATTTGAAATCGAGTTACCTGGTCTTCGTTTCAGATTTTCACGGGAAACTCGATGCCTACCTGAAAGGGATGTATCAGCATATGAAAAAAGAGATTTTTGAAATATGGAAATACTGCTATGGTTTCGAAGACGTACTACAAAGCGAAGAAAATGGTAATGGCGAAGCTGCTTTTGTGCGGTTCATTAAGAAATGTCAGGTAGAAACAACTTTTTACTTTAATGGTTCAACGGATGATTTAAAGGATGGTTCAACGATTGATTCATTGGATGAGCAACTTAAGTCACTTTATCTCAAACAAGAATTATCAAAGTTTGTATTTGATCACCAGGGAGTTGATGCCGAGCCAATTGTTGCGTGATTTCAAAACCTTTATAAAGGACAAACAGCCTGGCGAGCTCAAGTCCCCCACTTGGAAAGCGGGCTTCTCTGATCAGAATTGAAATATGGATCCCTGGCCAACGACCTTTTAAAATTTATTCACATTCATATCTCAAACTCGACGCATGGAGGATATATTAGATTATCATGATATTCAAGGCAATATTATGGTCTACTATCAACAGTTTGGTTTCTTAAAAGCACGCTACCTTTTTTTTAAAGTAAACGATGTCTCCTCAGGGCAGAAATTTGTACGAGATGTTCGAAAATTTATTACGCCTTCATCATTGTGGTTGGAGAAGAATCCCGTACTACCCGGGGCAACCACTAATATTGCATTTTCTTACAACGGACTCAAAAGATTGGGCCTCCCCGTTTTGACATTGCAATCATTCCCCGATGAATTTATTACGGGTATGCGTGGGCGACGAGCAATACTCGAGGATACTGGACCAAGTGACCCTAATAACTGGGATAGGGTATGGCACGATGACGTCCATATTTTCATTTCTATTGATGCCATGGATGACGGGAACCGGGAAAAGCGCTACAATGAAATTAATGTTAATTTGACCAGACAAAGGAGTTGAGCTCTTGGATGGACATCGCACGACGGATAAAGATAAAACGCAGAAATACCAGGATGCATCAGCGCTATATGATGAAAACGGACTCCCTACCGATAAAGAGCATTTTGGATATTCCGATGGTATTAGTAATCCGTTTTTTAAGGGCATGACGGCGGAAATGGGAAACGTAATGGGGGGAGGAAAGAAAAACGGAAGCAAGCTTGGTTACGGAAATCCTGAGTTGGAATCTACGTGGGCGCCACTGGAAACGGGGGAGTTTATTTTGGGATATGAAGACGAAGCCAGGGAGTATCCGGCGGCGCCTACTCCACCGCTAATCGCAAAAAATGGATCTTTCATGGTATACAGCAAGTTTCATGAAAATGTAGGAAAATTCAATCACTACCTGGAGACGGAAGGCGCGGATTTTCCCGGAGGTAAAGAGGCCCTCGCGGCGAAATTTGCTGGCAGATGGAGAAATGGCGCCCCTTTGACTTCGTTTCCAAACATGGAAGATGCCGAACGCGAAGCGCAAAAAAGACAACAGGCTGTTGCGCAAATGACGATGGCTAAAAAAGAAAACGACGGAGCAAAATATCGTGACGCAAGGGCTCAATTCAAGGAAATTAATAAAAAGTTTACCGCGTTTGACTATGATAAAGATCTCAGTGGCAGCAAATGCCCGCTGGGCGCGCACACCCGAAGAGCTAACCCCAGAGGCTCACTGGAATTCGGAGCTAAAAAGGCTTTTGATACGCCGTCGGCGCTGGCCGATCGAAGACGAATCATCAGACGCGGTTTGCCGTATGGGATTGCAAAAAACCCAACCAGCAACGACGGGGAGCACGGTACTATTATCATGACCATCGTAGCAAGCATCAAGCGCCAGTTTGAATTTGTAATTCAGCAGTGGCTTAACTACAGCAATGACTTTAAATTGGCAAATGAGAAAGATCCGATATTGGGTCACCAAACGGAGGTGAATGGCGTGGCAAATGGGCGTATGATAATACCGGGAGATGAAGATAATCCCCCTATTTCCTGACTAGAATTCCGCTTTTTGTTGAGACACGTGGTGGGGAGTACTTTTTTATTCCAAGTCTAACGGCGTTGCGAATGATTGGGGAAGGTATCGTGGATCCCACTTAAGGCATCAGCACGGAAACTGAGGAAGATTAGGTTCAAGAAATTATCAAAGAAAGTTTATCCGGCTTAGCCGGCCCTACGGATGCGTATAATACATTACATACATCGGTTATCGTTCGTAATTCGGGCAAATAAAATACGCCCACATTCTCTTAAATGCAATATTGTCCTTAACCCATAAACTATCAAAATGACAAATTCAAATTCCACTCAAGTCATGCATAGCAGTAAACCATCTGTATATGCAGGAGACTATCAGATCACTGAGGAAGCATTAAAAAATTATAGCGTATCACGTGATAAGTTTGGCACTACAGACATTGAATTAACAGAGAAGACTATTTTCAACGTCAAAGACTATCAGTATTTACTGGAGAATGGCGAGGTGGGTATGTACTTTATTCCGATAAATGAATATGGTACGATCAAAGGTCCCGAGGGAAAGGAGTATTGGGCCTCTCAACTAGTGGATACATTTCTTAGGTCGAGAATGAAAATTGGATTAGATGATCCGTTGTACGCATTTATGTACTTCATCCACCCCGAACAAAATCGTTTCACCATACCAGAAATCCTAAAATCACCGCCGGATGGGCCTGACAAAATCGAAATGGGCATTACCCACTTAGGGGCTTACTTTGGACAGGGGGTTACTTCAAATTCCCCGCCGCTTTATCATCGTAGAAGATGGGGTGTAGAGCATGATCCGACTGAGAAAGGGTCATTTGGGTATCCTTGCAACGTGGTGATCATCTCATTGGATGGCGTAGACCAGGCCATGCTAAACAAGAACTTTTTGATCGCCGATCAGTTCCTCAACTACGGTATTCGCTTTCCAAAAGATTATAAGAACTCCAAATTTCGGATGGTCGATCTGAATACATGCTTAATGTTCTATCGCGACTGGATATACGAAGAAAATTATCTTAAGACCGATTCGTCATGGTTTACGTATTGTGCTGCTCACAAAACACTGGTCGCAACAATTGCGTTGAACCTTCCGCATAACAGAAAGTCATTTATGGAAGTGTATGGTAACGAAGAAGGGTCTGACTTTTACGATGAATTTTGCAAGAACCATTTTACGATTTTCGGTGAGGAGTTTACAAAAGAACTTGAAACTGATTTTGAGCCACTTTGGAAAAAGGAGGGACTTTCACCTGAACAGATAAAACCTTTTACGAAGAAGGAATACTATGCTTATGACCAGGCCAGGAGAAAGGGGGCCTTAGCTTCTTTTGAAGGATTCAAACCTCTTGAACCAACCCAGGGCACCGGGTGGGGGCCCCAGGTCTCTGCCGATCTAATATATGACTTTGTAGATACCTATGTTAATTTCATCAATGCAGGCGCTGTTACCAGTTGTGCAATCATTGTAGGCTTCCGGCAGAATATAATTGATAGAATGGGAATAACGATGGAGGAGTACATCAGGGTGTCAATGGCTATCCTTCAGAAAATCATGCAGGCAGATGCTATGATCTATGCTCCGGCTGATCCAATCGCAGATTTTCAGAAAAGCAAATACTATATGGAAACCTTTGGAAAATTATATATTGGATATGGCGGGAAACAGGAGAACATCCCATCAGCGTTGAAGAGTCTGAACAGATATGAAAAAAAATTCAAAGGTAAAGACCGGTCGTTTCTAAAGTTCGCGTTGAAACATGATGAATTATTACCTGAATTACTGGCATGGTGGTCTCTTGGGCTGGTAAGGAATAACTGGTCAGCAATTATTTCCAAACCCGGTATGGCTCCCCATGAGGCCTACGGATTGATGAAACAAGAAATCAAGTCTTCGTTTGATGATGCCCGAAAGATAGTTGCACCCGAGAAAGATAAAATTGAATTCAATATCCAGCCATCGATTCTCCACATGATTGGTGTTGGTCTGTTTCCAAAAAATCCACATATACAAATAAAAACGGTCTGTACGGTGATGACGCATACAGAACTTGAGCCTAAAAAGTAGGCGATTGAAAATCGGAGGATAATCCACGGTCTGGACTGTGGCTGGCATGCGTCGTTTATATGCCGAAGAAACCATTTGCGTTTGGTTGAGATTATGTGTTCATGGCTTCTATTTTATGCTCCTCTACGTTGGTTACAATAAAATGATCATAAAGCTCATAAAATTTACTGTTCGGCACGAAGTGTTCCCGTTTGAGATGCTCTTTGATATCCGTCAGAAAATACATTTCTATGGGTTTGCTGTTCTTTATTTCCACCAGCCCCCTTGGCTCAAAGTCAAAGAAGTCACTTGTTAGGTCTTTGAATGCTTGTGAAACATTAATACACCCGGGTTTGCTGGCTGCTTCCAGTCTCGCGCAGAGATTGACACCGCTTCCCCAAACATCATAGGAGAATTTAGTCTTGCCAATGATTCCAGCAATCATTGCGCCGGTGTGTATACCAATTCGTACATTCCAAACAATTTCCTCGTTCTTATACCTGTTTTTCATGTACAGCAATACGCTCATTCCTGCGAGCGCCACATCCAACGGATGGGAATTGTTTGTTTCCGGCAATCCCCCCACGGCCATATAACCGTCTCCGATAGTTTTCAGCTTTTCTACTTTATGATCTCTGAAGATTTGGTCAAAGTTCGTAAAGTGCTCGTTCAAAGTGGATACGAGTTCTTGCGGTGCCATCGCTTCAGTAAATGAAGTGAAATTCACAAAGTCCATGAAGATAGCCGTCGCGCTGGGGACCATAATGGGGTCAGACTTTCCCTGCGACATTTAATTCGTTCACCACAGATTCAGGAAGAATGTTACGAATCAAAACGTCAGACTTGAGTTTTTCAGCAAGAATGATCTTGACGAAATAGTTAATCGAAAGAACTACCAATCCTGATATCAAAATGAAATTATTCAAGAAGGTGAGGCGTATAAAAGCGTCAGAAAGCGGAACCATTCCTTTTGATATAATTGGTTCCAGAAGAAAAAGGATGATCGCCGTGAATAGGTAAGTTAAGAACCAGGCATTCTTTGTTTTATTTTTTTTATAGAGTATTTGAATTCCACTCAACATGGGGATTCCATAGAAGATGTATCCAGTTGATCCAATATATCCCCCCATCACAGTATGATACGCGATAATGTACAGGTACATGCCAATGAACGCAGCCGCCCGCAGAATCTTGAAGTTTCGATGAATACGGAGCAGAATAAGATCCAACAATAAATAAATGGCAAATATCAGCAAGCAAAGGGCAGCGTTGAATCTCGCTATTTTGTAATATTCATTCGAGAAATAGACCAGATTTAGGATTGCCACCATATGGGATATCACGATGATAGCCTTATGGCTCTTGAGCTCTTCGCTATCCCCGGGCGAATTTCCAATACTTCCGGCCCAACTAATAAGATGATTGAACTTGGAAGATTATTCTTTTGAACCACATTTGAATAGCATTATGTGTTAAAACTACTTTTCCGCTGTTTCATTTATACCAATGGTTCTTGTAGCGATTCATAATGTAACAGGATATTTTCAAATTGAAAAATCGAAATAGTCGATTTATGAATCGTTATGATGTGAATGTGGCCCGATATTTCTACGTCAGTGCGGCACTTATTCTCCCCCCAGACTTAAACATAATACACAATGGCAACTAAAAACTTTACCATTTTCTTACAGGATCTGCCTGATCTGATAAAAAATAAGTGGGAGAAAAAACATAAGAAAGCCATAAATAAGGCAAGAAGCAAGAATATTCACCTGCTTGAATCGGTCACGAACATCGATCAGTATCTCGCCCGGATGAATGAGACTTATGGTATTGGACTCCCAAGTAGAATTTCATCCGAAAAGATACTTTACAATCAAATTTGTTTTTCCCATACCTTTACTTCATCGAATACGGGTAGGCTTTGCCAATGCAAGTACCCTGCTGCACATGTATGTTCGGCTGTGCAGTGATTTGTACATTTGAGCTGCGCTCAAAGCACATAACAAAGTCAGAGCCACCGAACTTAAAATAACCGAGTTCTTCGCCTTTTCGCAGCGTCACGCCTTTTTCAGCCGTAATCGTAACCGACGACACTTGTGCCATGCCCATAGGTAGACATGCAACCAGCCCAATAGGCGAATCGATCACTATCAAACCGCGTGTCTGGAAAGAACTGATACCCGGTGCCGTCCAGCGCTGACAGGTGATTACGCTCACGTCCTTTGTTATCGATGATCTTATCTACCTCGATGCCCAGATAGGCCTGACCCTGAATTACCTCTCGATTCCAAGAATCTTACCCCGCACAGGGCTGTTCCAACGATGATAGTCGGTAGAGTTAAGGAAGCTGTGCATGAAAATTCCGCCCTTAAAGCGGTCGGCATATTTACTGTCCTTTAATAGTTCTTCAATTGCGTAGTTGAATATCTTACTCTGTATCACGACACGCTTCTTATTGCTCTGCTGCAGGTTAATATTTGAGTTTTGGCCTATTTGCCACCATCCAACCAATGTGCAGTCAGCCTGAGAGACTATGACGCTATCATCGTTTAAGCCTGCTATCGGTCGCATGCCTGGTTTTGTGTGACGCGCAAAGAACTCGTTAAAGGTAAGATAACCACTAGGCGGCTCCATGTATTCGCCACAGTTAAACCACGGATCAGTCCTTAAAAGTCATTACCTCTTTAGCCGATTCCGGTGTGTCAAGGTACGCGCCCCAGGTTTTGGCGCATTTCACTATCCACTTGGACGAGTTCGGTTAGCTCACCAACCTTCTTGGGCTTATGCGGCGTAATAGGGGATTGATGCTTTCTGAGCGACGGTCGCTGCATAAAAAAGTAAAAGGCCACCAGATGATCGTAGACAAGGCGCGGGTCATCTTTTGTCTCTTTAGGCGTCCAGTGGACAAAACCTTCGAGGTACTTGTAATACTCCTCCAAATTGGAGATGCCCCCAATTATGGGTAGATCATATTCATGAACTTCAGTAATAGCTTTCTTAAAGTCGTTCTCCCAGCGATTCTTTTTAATTAACGCTTTTAGGTCATTTACAATAGCTGTGCCGTTTTCTTTATTTTTGTTCTTCATTTTGCTATGTCTCCTTTCTTTAATTTTGAAAATTGGTCTCTTCCCTAATAATTGCACTGAATCATTAATAGTTACTGGGTAGATTTCTTAATTCATCTTTTACAATTGCATGCGTCACATTAAAAATTACATGACTTTTTAATCCAGGTAAGTTCCTATAAATATAATAAACTTTGCTTCACGGCTTTCTGAATAACAATAGAAAAGTTTGAAGTAAAATCTCTTCTACCATTTCATTTTGCAGCGAAAGATAAATATGGACATTAAATGTGGCCACGTATGGCTGGAACAGCTCCTGCATGAAGCCAGTAATGCACCAGACCTTCGGAAGCGCAGAAGATCAGATGAGCATGTATCATTTTATGGCGATTGATAGCGGGTGACGTCCTTTCCCCCGCCTTTTGGCCTGGCGGCGATGAGATTAACGGCGGCAAGGAAAGGAAACATCAATAGCCTTCATTAGTTGTTTGGGGTTGCTTCACGCCTGCTCACATACCACGATTCAGTTTCTCAATGTTTTAAAATCTAGCGGGAAGGTGTTTGTATGGGTTCGGTTTGTTAATTTCATGGTGTGGGGCGCAGTAATTTGCTGCTTCCGCGGGTTGATTTCCCATTTACTTAAATTTGGTCGCCCCTGACGTGGTGAGTCATTTGAAATATCAGCAATGATTCGAAATAATTATTTGAACTTAAAAAATCAATGCAAATGAAAAGATCCAGATTAATAATACTGACCATACCCATGACTATTCTTATGCTTTCCTTCAGTTCCTGCCGAAATGAGAAAAAGATGGAGATCGAATCTCAAACCACATCGATCGATTTGGCGCAAGCCAGAAAAACAATTGAGGATATTGGCAGACAATTCTCTGAAGATTATAAGAATGGAGATTCAATGGCGCTGGCGGCCCATTATGCCAAAGATGGAACATTCGGTTCTATTAAGGGTGAGGATCTTGTTTCAGCCTTTGGGAAAAATATTAGAAACGGAAGAAAGAATGGAACACCTTACTTACTATTTACAACCAATTCTGTTTTCAGTGATGGCGAATATTTGATCGAATTGGGAATTTTTGAATCTAAGGATACGGATAACAATGTAAAATCGAGCGGCAAATATCTGGTGGTTTGGAAACAGGAAGATGGCGAATGGAAAATGTATCGAGACATCGGATTGTGAAAATGAATCCAATGGCTATAACGTGAACGCTTTATTTCCCTGCATACCTGTCGCTGGCAGTACGCCATCGATAACTTCCGGTACCGGATGGAGTAGAGATCGGGTTGTAGTTAGTGGTGATTGTCGCTGCCATCGTTTCCTTCTCCGCGTGTCCTGCCAAATCTAAAAGAAAGAACAATATTTGAAATCTATAACAAGTTAAAAACAATGAGAAGAATATCTTTGATTACCCTGGTAGCAACAATTCATCTGCTATTGCTGCAACCTACCATTGCGGCGGTAAAACTTCCAGCCATAGTATCTTCGAATATGGTTTTACAGCGTAACACCACCGTTGTTCTTTGGGGGTGGGCCGATGCTAAAGAGAAAATTTCCATTCAAGCTTCCTGGCTAAAGGAATTAATTAATTTAGAAGCAGACAATACAGGCAATTGGCGTATCGAGGTGAAAACCACCAACAGCAAAGAGCCTCAAACCATTACAATAAAAAGCAAAACATCGGATATTACATTAGAAAATGTCTTGTTTGGGGAGGTGTGGCTGTGTTCCGGGCAATCGAATATGCAGCAACCCGTACAGGGCTATAATGGGCAACCCACATTTGGTTCATATCATGGCAACGGCAAAGTCTGATAATCCAAACTTACGTCTGTTTACAGTAGACAGAGTAGGCTCAAAGACTCCGTTAAAAGACGTTGAGAAGTATACGGCCTGGCAACGGGCATCTCCGGAGAGTGTTTTGGACTTTAGCGCAATAGCTTACTTCTTTGGACAGCAATTACAGGAGATTTTAGATTGCCCGGTAGGGATGATTCATACTTCCTGGGGTGGAAGTAATGTCGAGACCTGGATCAGTAATGAAGTGATGAATTCTTATCAAGAGGTCAATCTTGAAGATGTAGATATTACAAAAGGAACAAATCATATTCCAACGGCATTGTTTAACGCGATGATTAATCCATTGGTTTCCTTCAAAATTAAAGGCGTGCTGTGGTACCAGGGTGAATCTAATCGCCAGGAGCCTGAGCGTTACAAGAAGCTTTTTCCCTGCTATGGTAAAGGATTGGCGAACACGCTGGGGAATTGGCGATTTTCCATTTTACTACGTGCAAATTGCTCCCTATATATATGACAATAACAAAGCGTTCCAAACCGTCGACAATTCTGCCTTTATTCGCGAAGCACAATTGCAATGTTTGGATTTAATTCCAAATTCTGGTATTGCTATCACAATGGACATTGGTGAAGAAAATTACATTCACCCACCAAAGAAGAAAGAAGTAGCTGACCGATTATTGTTTAATGCGCTCAACCAGACGTATGGTTACAAAACTGTTGATTACGCCGGGCCGGTTTTTGATTCACAAGAACTAAAAGACGACGGTATTATCCTGAAATTTAAAAATGCGGAAACAGGGCTGTACTCATACGATGCGTTAGCGGGATTTGAGATCGCAGGAGAAGATAAGGTGTTTTATCCGGCTGATGCTAAAATCGTTGACTACAGGGATGTATTTGTAATGAGTGACAAAGTTCCTAAACCTGTGGCAGTGAGATATGCCTGGCGGAACTGGGTAATCGGAACCCTCTATGACGCCAACCTTTTACCTGCTTCGTCTTTCAGAACAGACCAGTGGGACGATGCCGTACTATCTGAAAAATAAGAATGTTTAAGGCCCGGAGCCTTTCTTTTCTCATGGGTCCTGTCGTCGCGCCTGCGTATGTACGCGGTAGCTTCGCATGTCCAGCGCGACAGTTAGTTATTGCGCACTGCATCTGTGCTCCTCCCCAATACATCGGCCCTAAAGCGGGAGAGGCTGCAGGCACATGCTGAATTTGATGAAGTATAAGATTCCCTGTAAAGGAAAATATACGCAATGCTTATATTCGGGTGTTGGGTGAAATGTTAAATCCAAAACGAAAATAAATGAACGGAAATAACATCTTGGTTTGGACAGGTCGCATTGCTTTACTGCTATTATTGTTTTATGCTCTGTTCATCAGCGGGACAATGGCTGTTTCTAAAATGCTTCCTGAAATCAAATCGGAACCAGGGATGGTATCTGGCAATATCGGATTTTTGATCTTTGGGATTTCCAACATGCTAGTCGTAATTGGATTAGTTCTAAGCTCGCGGTGGAATGGATGGAAATTAGCCTTGACTTTCGCCTTTGCCTATTATGGTGCAGTGACATTCCTAACACAAATTGAGACCTGGTATTTTATGTCAAATGTGACATTTGACTCAAAGACTTTTACCGCGTTTATTTATAATGGGTTTGCCAATAGCGTTTGTCTATGTCCCCCTCGCTGTGTTGATTCTAGGGAAAGGAAAAACCAATAACAATGTCGAGCCTGCTTCACCGTTAAACATTCCTGGCAAACAGTTGATTTTGAAATTGAGCGTCATCGCAATAGTTTATGTTATGTTATACTGGAGTGCCGGATATTACATCGCCTGGCAAAATCCTGACTTGCGTGCATTTTATGGAAGTCCTGGAGATATCCTTCCTTTTTGGGAGCATACCAGCAATACTTTTAGACAGATTCGGGATTGTTACCATTTCAGATCCTTAGCGTGCCATGCTGTGGACTCTATGCGCAATCCCTATATTTCGTAGCTCGAAAGTAAATGTTTGGTGGACTGCCATTCTTTTGGGACTTTTCTTTACTATACCACAGATTTCAGGACTAATTTTGGAAAATCCATTAATGCCAGATGGCCAGTGTACGTCTTAGCCACATGATTGAGGGAATTGCATCGAATTTAGTCTTTGGAATGATTATAGTTTGGTTGTTACATCGAAAACACAAATCGTTAAAAGATTTGTTTGGATTCTAAAAACAAAATTGAAATGGAATAATTACTTCACACTTCACCTAACAACATGTTTGTGCAATGGCACAAAAGAGACGGTAAGATTTACAAGCCATGCATATGACAATCAATATGAAATTAAAATTAGGCGGATTGATTTTACCAGGCATATGCTTGCTGGTCATGCTGAACAGTTGCAAGACAAAAGAGCTTACTCCTGGCGAAGGTTACATAGATGTGACCGGCGGAAAGATATGGTACCGCATAAATGGTGACGGAAATAGCACCCCCATTCTGCTATTGCATGGCGGCCCTGGATCATCAAGCTACTATCTCGATCCACTAAAAGCATTAAGCAGGGATAGGCCTGTCATATTTATTGACCAGCTGGGCAGTGGAAGATCGACTCGCATAACCGATACCACGCTCATGACCATCAAAAAAAATGTCGAGCAGCTTGAACAAGTCAGGCAGGCACTGAACCTCGATGATTTTTACCTGTATGGTCATTCCTGGGGCACTATGCTTGGGATAGACTACTATCTTAAATATCCTGAGGAAATAAAAGCAATCATATTCCACAGCCCTCTTTTCAGCACCGACCTCTGGATCAAGGATGCCGATACATTGATTGCCTCCCTGCCAGATTCAATTCAGGTTATCATCAGAGAAAACGAGAAAAATAAAACATACAACAGCGACGACTATCTCAAGGCCGTAGAACTTTACTACAGCAACTTCTTAAGAAGAAAGGAAAGGCCACAGGCGCAAATCGATTCTGCAAGAATGCTTGATGGCGTAAATGTCTATGCGTTTATGTGGGGCCCGAGTGAGTTCACAGCCACAGGTAATCTATTAAACTACGATCGGGTAAAGCGACTCAACGAAGTAGGAGTACCGACGTTACTCTTAACGGGAGAATATGATGAAGCAAGACCCGCCACGGTCAGGTATTTTCAAAGCCTGATACCCGGCGCTGAATTTACGGTTATTAAAAATTCAGGGCATGTGACCATGCATGACAATCTTCCTGAAACGATTTCGGCAATTCGTGAATTTCTGCTTAAAATTGAACAGAAGTAACGATGGCGCGTTTTTCTCAGGCAAAAAAATCTTTGTCTTCATTAGCCAGATACTGCTTTGCAGCTTTGGTATCGATTTCAATTCCCAGTCCGGGCCTATCCCAAACATCAATCAACCCTCCTTTAACAATTGGATCTGGAAGTCCTGAAATAATATCATACCACCAAGCCGGATTTGCCTGACAATATTCAAAGGCAATGTAGTTTTCAGGCATTGCAGCACCTACCATCACCTGTGCCGCTACACCGATCAAACCGTCTATGACGCCATGGGGTGCTATTTGAATGCTGTGCAGATCAGCATATTCAGCAATCCATTTTAGTTCCGCAATGCCTCCCACATCTTCCGGGTCGGGACCAAGTATCCTTACCGCATGTTTCTCTATCAGCTCCCGGCAATTTTCTCGCAGGTACAGCTGTTCTCCGGTATGAATCGGGGTAGTTGTACTCCTGGTAAGTTCAACGTAATCGTCAGCCAGCACATAAGGTGTATAATCGCCCGTAAGCATATCTTCGCACCACATCAGATTAAAGGGTTCCAGTGCATTGGCAAGCCTTATGGCATCAGATAGAAACATGCCGGGTCCACAATCAAGTGCCAGGCCAATTCCTTCTCCTAGTCCTTCCTTCATGGCGGCCACGCGTTCAAGAATTACATTCAATCCATGTTCAGTCAATGGCCCGCGTCGACCTACATCTTTTGCATTGGCTGATGGCGTTGTATTATTATACGAGAAATTCGGGACACTCCGATCATAATGGCCATGGAATCCCACTGCTTGCTTTACAATCGTAAAACCCTGCTCAAGTTTTCTGAAATTTTGTCCCCACTCGACATAATCCTTAGGTTCGTCTCCATTTCTTTTTACAGGAACGCTCCCGTTGTAACAACGAACCTGATCGCGTATTTTACCACCCAGAAGTTTGTACACAGGCAGACCTGCTAATTTGCCGGCAAGATCCCACAGTGCAATTTCGATCGCACTCACTGCTGCTCCCCATGGTTTGAAACTACCCAAACGTCTGATTTTTAATAGTATTCGCGAAACGTTTGTTGGATCTTCACCAATCAGGTAGTCCTTGTAGAAGAGGACGTATGGTTTCAGGTAGGGCTTTGATGTTTCACCCTGGCCATAGCCGCTAATTCCCTGGTCGGTTGTAATTCGAACAATTGCACTGCCTCCCATTATGGCGCATTTCAGATCCGTTATCTTGACGGCAGGCTTTGGTGCGTTGCCAGAAGATGATACGATCCGATTAGGCGCTGCCGTAACGCCTGTATATGCCGCAAAAACTCCGGTAGAGGCTGCCAGCGATTGCTTTATAAAATCACGGCGGTTCGATGCGCTTTTACTTGCGCTTTGGTCATTATGCTCCTTCTTATCAAAGTCAGCATTACTGATTTGCGTTATATTTTTGTTTTTCATAGGGTTTTTAGAATTAATCATAAATTAACCATTTACAGGATCCTGCTCAATATCCTTTGGCATTTTCATGAACACAAAATGCCAATTAACGCTGACTTCAAAAACGTGCAATCCCCTGAATGTTCAGCAAGCACATGACTGGGCATAAATTACTATATTTATCGACACCAAAAACGAAACCACTATATGAAAACAACCCAACAAGTTCTTGATCATCACATGCAGTCCTTTGGCGAAGGTCTTGATTCAATCCTCAGCGATTTCGACGACAATTCGTGCGTTATAGCCCCGCAAGGAACGTATCGCGGCATGACTGAAATCCGTTCTTTCTTCACGGCCTTTGTTGCGGGGCTGCCTGAGGGATTTATGGATGCCTTCAAGATAACCAAAATGGAAGTAGCCGGTGAAGTGGCTTACATTACCTGGGAAGCAAATCCATGGTTTCCATATGGCACCGACACCTTTATAATTGAAGATAGTAAAATTAGTTATCAAACCTTTGCTGCTTATTCACCAGCGAAGTAAGTAAACCTTTAGCATAAGGTTCATGAGGCAAATACTGTCATCAAACTGTTTATTTAGTCGCCGCAACGCTCTTCATACAATATTTTGGGCAGCTTTTTCCGGGTTTGTTTTGCGCTGCAATTCTTGTATTGCTGTTTGAGAGATTATATTCCAGGCAAAAGATTAAAATGCAAACGTTCTGTCTGACAATATTCAAACGATAACGAAATATTATTAAGATTGGCGGAATGAAAAATATGAAAATGATAAACAAAATACCAATAGCCACCTTGCTTATATTCTTAGCCCGCATGACAAACGCCCAAACCGCGGATCTTCCAAGATCCCGCCCCAATGAAGAAAGGCGTACCGACAAAGGTTCTGGTGAGTATTTACGTACTAGACATTGAAAAAATTGACAATAAGGAACAGAACTTTACGCTCGACGTTGTTATTCGGTTAAAATGGAAGGATGAAAGAATTTCAGGAGTGGAAGTCCCGATCCCGCTGAATGCTATCTGGCAACCCAATGTTCAGATTTACAATCTCAGGAATGTTGATACCCGGTTTCCGGAAGCTGTAACGGTTCTCCCTGATGGTACCGTTCAGTATACGCAACGTTACTATGCCACGCTAAGCAGCCATTTGAATTTCAGAGAATTTCCGTTTGACATCCAAACCCTTCCGATTTCACTTCTTGCCTTTGGATTTACGCCCGAAGAGGTTGAGTTAGTATCGGAAATTTCCGGAAGCGAAAAGAATTTTTCAATCTCTGACTGGAAAGTGGAGCCTATAGGTGCCAAAGTTTCAAAAGTGAAGGCCAATTTATTTGATAATGCTTCGGAAGAAATAGTCAGACCAAGATTGGATTTTGAATATAAAGCCACGCGTTATATTCAATTCTATTGGTGGAAAGTTTTAGCACCTTTAACAGTTATTCTTTTTCTTTCCTGGGCCGTGTTCTGGATCGACCCTTCCCAGGTGGGTGCGCAAATAGGTGTTTCTGGCACATCCATCTTAACGCTCATCGCCTTTCTTTATAAGCTGGATAACATTCTCCCACCTGTTTCCTATCTAACCCATATGGATCATTTTATCTTTACAGCACTCGTATTGGTATTCGTCGCCTACATTGAAGCGTTAGTCAGTACAACCTATGCGCTTAAAGGAAAAAATGCTTTTGCGCTCAGATTAGATCTGATATTCAGAATAGCATATCCCTTAATATTCTTGATTATTGTATTCATGTTTTGGATCAGGTAACCCGGCCTTGGGTGTAACAGAAATTGGTTGGAATCAACGCATTCCGAGCGGGTTAATAAGGTCTATTAAACAAAATAAGATAGGAGAACTGGAAATTATCAAGACAGGCACATTAGCACAAAGACAAAATCACTTATATGAAAACAAACGCGCTTTGGATTTCCTTGTTAGGATTTCTTAGTCTAGAAGCATTCGCTCAGATTCCGGTACGAGAAGAACCCCGTCATAAGAATGTCTTTGAAAATGAAATCGTAAGAGTGCTGGATGTGCGGATTCCTCCAGGGGACACAACATTGTATCATACCCATGAAACGCCTTCGCTATTTGTTACCTTCACCAACACCAAGACAGGTTCTCAGGAGCTAAACAAATCCAAGAAAGAGGGCAGATCGACCAGCGGGACATCATCGTATAATGCTTTCACCATACCCAGAATTCACCGCGTCTGGAATTCTGATCTGGAACTTTTCCATGTGATGGACATGGAAATTCTAACCCGGGGTGTTGTACATGCATCCAGTCCTTTGCCCAATCCGGACCCTGAAACTGATACTCGATGAGGAACGGGCAAGAATCTATGAGATGACCCTGGCGCAAAACGAGGAATTGAGTCTCGCGACGGCATTGAATCCAATGCTCATCGTGGTGATAACAGGAGCGCTAACTGTCGAGGATACAGAACGGAAAATCCATTGGATTGCATGCTGCTTCCTTTTACTGGGTGACAAATCATACGATTACGAAAATCAGTAACGTCAACAACAGTGCGGCAGAATGCAAAGTGTTTGAAATAAAGCTTTAGGGCATCGAACGCATCAAAACCTGCATTCCATTGTCTTTATTATTCCATGGATGGGGTCGGCGCGAACAGTAGAATTATTTGTTCTGTTTCTACAAGTATATCTTTATAAACTTAAAGCCGTGAAATAATGACCAAATCGAAATTGCATTCTATACTCCTTTTCTTTCCCATAGCATTCCTGGCTGGCACGCTAAGCAATGCCCAGTCACATACTGCTGTTGAAGCAATACCTAGAGGCACTATCGAAAATTTCGAGTTTAAAGAAAGTAAACTTTTTCCGGGCACGGTACGTGACGTTACGGTTTACATTCCCAAACAACTAGACGCAGCAATACCAGCCTGCGTGTATGTCCAACAAGATGGTTTTAACCCAGATGCACAATTTAACAGCATCCTTGACACGCTCATCCACAAAAAAGAGATTCCGGTAACGGTTGCCATTTTCGTAAAACCGGGATTCTTGCCCAATGAAAATAGCATTGGCCGCCCAAACCGTTGCCTTGAGTACGATGGGCTGGGCGATACTTACGCGCGTTTTCTACTCGAAGAAATACTACCTTATGTTGCCCATAAATATAAACTAAACCTGAGCGACAAGGGCAATGACCGGAGCATTGGCGGTTGCAGCAGTGGCGCCATTTCCGCCTTCAACGCGGCGTGGGAACGACCTGATGCATTTAGCCGCGTATATTGCATCAGTGGTAGCTTCGTAGCATTCCGTGGAGGGCACGAATTGCCGACGCTCATCCGCAAAACTGAGGCAAAACCAATTCGGACTTTTCTTACGGCCGGCACGAATGACATGGAAAATTGCGCGGGTGACTGGACTTTAATCGGACAGGAAATGGAAAAATCCCTGAAGTTTTCAGGTTATGAATACCAGTTCCAGCTTTTGAACGGTGATCATTGCGTGGGTTTCAAAAATCTTTTTGCTGATGGGATGCGCTACCTTTGGAAGGGCTGGCCTGAACCTGTAAAATGCAGGATCAAGTGCACCGCGCGTCAACGATATAATTCTGCCCAACGAACCATGGCAACTGGTGGCTGAAGGTTTTGCGGCAGCCCGCGGACCGGCCTGCAACGCCATGGGCGAAATTTTTTTTGCAGACACCGCCAATGACGAAATTCTCAAGATTGACACCGAAAACCACATAACAACTTTTATTAAGAATGGTGACCACGCGAATGGCCTTTCATTTGGGGCAAATGGTGACCTTTATTCGGTTTCAGAAACAACAGGAAAAATAATGCGCTACGATAACGCAGGAAAGGGAACACTTTATGCTGATGGAATTCGTGGACAATACGTCTTAGCCAAACCCGATGGCGGACTCTATGTTTCAACCGGCCCTGCTGCCAGCGAAAACGGCAAAGTCTGGATGGTGAAAAATAATAATAAAATCACTGTCGATCCGGCAATATCTTTCGCCACCGGAATAGCGATGTCGCCAGATCAATGGCTGCTGGCTGTGGCCGATAGACAATCTCATTGGGTTTACAGCTACGAAATATCACCCGATGGTTTGTTGCGCAACAAAGAACGCTTTTACTGGCTTCACGTACCCGACGCTGAGGACAATAGCGGAGCAGAATCGATGTGCTATGACAGGGAAGGACACCTGTATGTCGCCACCAGCATGGGAATCCAGATTTGTGCATGGGATGGTCCTACACAAGTTATTTTAGCCCTGCCCGAGGGAAAGGTCACTGGTATTTGTATTGGGGGCGCCGACTTCGACACGCTCTTCGCTTTTTGCCATGACAAAGTGTATAGCCGTAAGATAAAGAATCACACCCTGGGTGCTTTCACTCCCTGGACAAAGATGACACGCGGAAAACTCTAATTATTTTATTTGGTCACCTCGCCCGGTAAATGTACCAGTTATCTGCAGTCGGCATAAACTTGCGCACCCAGCCACCGTATATACAGGCATTGGGCGCGATCAAAAAACTAAAATAAAATAGCGCTACAGATCAATAATGATAGGTATCGTGACTTTTACACGTGCGGTCAGATAACGCCGTACAAGCAGCAAGTTTTTGCAAATTAATAGCATCAATGAAAAATTGCATCCTCATAGGTTCCTGGTACAATGCAAATTTCCGTCGAGGTTGCCAAAATCACCCTCTCTTTGATATATAATGGTAGATACACAACCATCCGTATACCCTTTTGGCATTCGCGTCGATGAACCGATAGGCACGCTTACGGATCTTATCCTCGCGAGTGTTTGCCTTTATGCGTTTTATCAGCTGAATAAAAGAAAACTTCCCGGAAAAGCACAATTGTATTTCCAGTACTATTTTCTGCTGATGGGGGCAGCTACGCTTTCAGGAGGATTGATCGGTCACGGATTTTTGTATGCCTTTGATTTCGGGTGGAAACTACCCGGCTGGATCCTAGGGATGGTCTCCGTGGCACTCATTGAACGCTCCGCCATCGCGCATGCGCAACCATTGCTAAAACCAGGTATTGGAAACTTGTTCCTCGTACTGAACCTGATTGAGCTCATTACCGTAGTGACCATAACGATGACCACCCTGAACTTCAAATGGGTAGAACTGCATTCGGGCTACGGATTGCTAGCAATTGTTTCCACATTTCACGGCTACACATACTACCGCACAAGGGACAAAGGAAGCCTTATCATCGTCGGCGCGGTGGTGATCACCTGGATCGCCTCGCTGATATTTATCAATAAGCTTTCCATTCACACTTGGTTCAATTCCCTGGATATCAGCCATACGTTGCTGGCGATTGCCGCGTATGTTATGTACATCGGTGCGCTTCGTCTACAAACGAGAACAGGAGCGCGCGGGCTATGAAGCTCCTGGTGTGTCGTGCTGCAGACTCACCCTCCACACGCTAACCCTACGTCAGCCTTAGCGGAACACACATGCCGGTTTGGTCTAATTCGGGCATAGGAAAGATGGTCCCTGCCGACAGTGTGAAAATAATGAATATCAATTGACTTTATTCAGCCAGAATGAATACATTAGATCAATATCATTTCCAATAGGTTCTTTTGTTTCTATAAACTTAACACGATGAAAATATCACTCGCTATTCTAATCTCGTTTTTCTTGTTCCAGGGTGGTAGAAAGCAGGGGAATCCACTGGATCATTTGCCCCCCAATATTGTCGTACTAACAAACTTCGGAGAAAGGGCTGATTTCTCTCCCGACAATAAACAGATTGCATTCATGGCCAAAAGTTTTGGTGACGCCATGGTGATCGACCTAGAAACCCGCGCCATACGATGCCTTACCTGCAATGTTCCGGGAGCCGTATTTTTAAGGGTGATGCACCTTGCTAATGGCGATTATTTATTAATAGGTCCGGACCATTTTGAAAACATTAAACTGAGCAGGGCGCGCGATAATGAACTTTGGTATCTGAGCAAAGATCGGGGATCGAAACCCATTAAGCTTAATCATAAGCTCAATGAAGGCGCGGCGGTTTCAAAAACTGATATGACGATTGCTTTTACGCTCACGCATGAACAGGAACCTGCCCTCAAAGAAGGGTCATCACAATTAATTATGTTTGATGTTGATACCCGCGGAGGTATGCCTAAGTTGATCAATAAACGGGTAGTCCACGAAAGCAAAGACAGAAGCTGCGTACTCGAAGCACAGGATTTTTTTGATAGCAATTCCAAATTAACGTTTACCTGTTATGAGCCCGGGCCAGATGCTTCTACCATGAGCATTGATCTGAAAACAAGCCAGGTAATCAACCAGTCAAATCATGCTGGGTATCAGGAAGTGGAAGGCATCTTTCCCAACGGCGCCTATACCCTTGTTGAATCAGACCGGCAATGCGACCGGCTGGGTGGTAAAAGAGGCAGTGGTAATATTGACATCTGGAAACTAAAACTTGATGGAACCGGTAAGGACTTCGTTCGGCTAACGACTTTCAACGACTACGAAGGCGGAAAAGCTTCCAACCCGGTCATTTCCACCGACGGAAAATACATGGCTTTCCAGACAGCCAATACTGCTGATCCTGCGGGCGTAGGGTACGGAATTTTGCTTTACACCTTTGAATAAAGCTGTTTCAAAAAAATGGGAATGCTACGTATGTCCTCGCAAAACAGCTGATGGCTATTGTAAGTTACCTGTGAGCCATATCGCGCTAAGTTGCCGAATGCATAACTGACTGTTAAAATATTTAGCGTGGAATGGATTACACGACGTCACCGATGAACGATATTCCGTAAAGTTGTCTACCGTGATGAAAGTCATTGGCTTTCAAGCTGCGCACTGAATCTATTCAGCTTCGCTATTTTCATCATTGCCGCAGCGAGCACTATAAGTGTAATAATAAAACTAATAATAAGTGAAATGTCCATCGGCAGCGACAGGCCTTCCGGGGCAAGCAAAATGTAAGACGTAACAACCTCTGTCATAAATACGGCAGGCAGTAGCACAAACCAGTAAGGTTTGCGTTCAGATGCCAGGTAGACAGTAATGGTCCATAGCACAATCGTGGCTAGGGTTTGATTGGACCATGCAAAATATCTCCAGATGACACCAAAATCCAGTAGCGAAAGCATATATCCCACTGCAAATAATGGAAGACTGATCGCGATTCTGTTTTTTATGCCGGATTGATTAAGTTTCAAGAAATCGGAGACAATCAATCTTGCGCTTCGAAAAGCTGTGTCCCCTGAAGTTAGTGGTGCCGCTACTACACCTAATATCGCCAACACCCCGCCTACTGGTCCTAATACTACATGCGAAATGTTGTTTACGATCACAGCCGCATTGCCCTGATTTTCATTCATTGCGATATTTAATTCCTTGATGCCTCCAAAAAAAGTCATTCCAATCGCAGCCCAGATTAAGGCAACAACTCCTTCTGAAATCATGGCACCATAGAATATACTTCTCCCCTGTTTTTCGTTCGTCATGCACCGTGCCATGAGCGGTGATTGGGTAGCGTGAAATCCGGAGATTGCTCCACATGCAATTGTAATGAACAACATGGGAAATACAGGAAATGACCCGGCGCTATCGTGCTGATTCATCAGGAGGTTGCTCATCGTCAGCTCCGGAATGGGGTAGGTACCCGACAAGAGTGGTATTAAAAGTCCCATCGCCATGAAAAGCAGTGCAACGCCAAACAGCGGATAGATCCTGCCGATAATTTTATCCACCGGAAGGACTGTGGCCAGAACATAATATACAAACACGATCCACACCCATCCATTAACGCCCAAGCCAGCCACTGGTAAGTTCATCGAGGATTTTAGCGGGACCTACGACAAATACGGTGCCCACCATGATCATCAAAAAAACGGTAAAGCCACGCATGAACACCTTGAGGTAGGGGCCCAAGATACTTCCCGGTGATTTCTGCAATACCTTTGCCCTCATTGCGTATGGAAAGCATCCCTGAAAAATAATCGTGCACGCCGCCTGCGAATACCGACCCCAGCACAATCCAAAGAAAAGCAACCGGTCCCCACATCGCGCCCGCTACGGCACCGAAAATTGGACCGAGCCCGGCGATGTTGAGGAACTGAATGAGAAAAATACGCCACCCCTTCATCGGAATGTAATCCACGCCATCCGGCATTGACAGCGCAGGGGTTTTGCGTTCGTTATCAAACTTAAAAACGCGCTCGATAATCCGGCCATAGATAAAATAGCCTACAATGAGGGCAACTATGGCAATAAGAAATGTGACCATTGGTAAGACATTAATAGTGATAGAATTTGCCCCTGAACGCTTCCGAGAAGATTCCCATTGCTGTTTCCAACTTTAATTTATGAATTTTCTGTTAGCGTTAATTATTCATACACGATAACAGCAAAAGATCTGCGCGAGGTGTGGATGGGCTGCCCTGAAACAATCCCGGCCAGATCCTATCCTTTACTGAACTCAGTTTAAGCATTGCCCATCCTGGCTTCCCGAGTACCGCCGCAACCCACCAGTTGATCAACTCATATTTTGTTTTTTTATTTGGAATAATTCTAAACAAGGTTATTTTTGTGTCATTATTTAGAACCATTCTAAAATAAGAAGCCCATGAGATCAGCACTACTCTTTATTTTAACGACAATTTCTCTTCAAATGATGGCTCAGCAGGGCCGAATAACAGGCACCATCCGGTCTGCAGACGGCCGAGGCCTTGAATCTGTAAACATCATGCTTACAGGGACTTCCACGGGAACTGTTTCGAATTCCGCTGGCGAATATTCCATCAGCGCCGACGCTGGAGACTACCTTATGGCTGTTTCGACCATTGGCTTCGCGGCACAGGAACGAAAGGTTGACGCTGAAAGCCGGAGAAAGGCTTGTGGCAAATTTTACGCTGGTAGAAACATCCCAGCAGCTTCAGGAGGTAATAATCACCGGTGTGCGGGCCATCACGGGTATGGGATACCTGGCGGAAACGAATGACCATGCCATCTACTCCGGTAAAAAGACAGAGGTATTGCTGCTGGACAGCCTGGATGCCAATACCGCACAAAATAATCCACGCCAGGTCCTGGGCAGGGTTCCTGGCGCAAATTATTCTGAAACAGAAGGAAGCGGTTTCCCGGCCAACGGCATTGGGTTCCGGGGACTGGACCCTTCACAATCCACTGAAACCAATACCAGGCAAAATGGGTACAACATCACGGCTGATCTGTTTGGTTACCCGGAGTCGTATTACCTACCACCATTGGAAGCCGTTCAGCGCATTGAGGTGATAAGGGGCGCGTCTTCGTTGCAATATGGGGCGCAGTTCGGCGGGGTGATCAATTACATTATTCAGGAAGGCACCGTCACCAAACCTTTCGAATTTACCACACAGCAAACCGTTGGTAGTTTTGGCATGTTCAACTCTTTTAATGCCATAGGCGGGCAAATTGGAAAGTTAAACTATTATGCTTTCGGTCAATTTCAGACCGTACAAGGCTGGCGGCCCAATTCCGACTTTAGAAAATTTTCAGGGTATTCGCGTATAGCCTATCAGGTATCCGAAAATGTAAAAGTGGGGCTTGAATATACCTTATTGAGAAACCGCATCCACATGCCTGGTGGGCTCACCGACAGTGCCTTCTATGCCGATCCGCGGCAGTCCACAAGATCCCGGAACTGGATCACCTCTCCGTGGAATATTATAACGGCGACCCTGGATTGGAAACTTTCCAATCAATCTTCGCTGAGCGTCAAGTCCGCCATTAATTTGAGTGCCAGAGACGTTGTTTGGCGAAATGAAGATGGCGGCCCGCAAGCTTCAGATGATATTGATCCCATAACAAATGAATACGTTAACCGCGAAGTGGGACGTCAGGCATTCAAAAGTCAAACGACCGAAATACGTTTACTGTCGAACTTCCAGGCAGGGAAAACATCCAACACGCTTGCGACCGGTGTCAGATTCTATACTGCGAAAATGAAAAGGCAGGGCGGTGGCGAAGGCACTACAGGGTCAGATTTCGACTTGACCTTGGTCAACCCTGTATATGGATACGATCTCGACTTCACCACGGTTAATGTTGCTCCCTTTATTGAGAGCACTTTCCGGCTAAACGAAAAACTATCCGTCACCCCCGGGTTACGTTATGAATACATAAAATCCGGTGTGCAGGGTTATAATCCAAACGAAGACAAAGACGGAAACGTTATCTCTGATCAGTCCAGAACGCGCCACATTTTTCTTGCGGGAATAGGCATCCAATACAAGACCAGTTCTTCTACCAATATTTATGCAAACTGGTCTCAAGCCTACAGGCCATTTGACTATTCAAGCCTAACACCACTGGGTTCGATCGCCTCTGTCGATCCGAATCTCAAGGATTCCGACGGCTATAATGCAGATATTGGATTTCGTGGAACGGTCAAAGATTTTCTGAACTTTGATGTAAGCGGTTTTTATCTAAAATACAATAACCGCGTGGGTGTAATTGAAAAGGAAGACGCGCTTGGTGTCCCCCATCCCTATCGCACCAACATCGCCAATAGCGTGCACCAGGGCGTAGAAACGTATATTGAGTTTTCCCCGGTAAAGGCTTTCTCGGACAACCCTAAATGGAACCTTAGTTTTTTTAACTCGCTTGCCATTATCGACGCCAAATATGTGTCGGGTGAGTACGACGGAAAATATGTGGAGTACGCGCCCACCAGTATTAATCGTTTTGGAACAACCCTAAGCATCCATAAATTCTCGACCACATTTCTCATTAGTCAAACGGCCAAGTCGTATGGGGATGCTGATAATGTTGAACAACCTTCAGCAGATGCGATCGCAGGCCCAATACCCGCTTATACGGTAATGGATTGGTCGGGCACATATACCTACAAAAAATATAATATAAAATTTGGGGTCAACAATTTGCAGGATGCGCGGTATTTCACCAAACGTGCAGACGAGTATCCGGGACCCGGCATTATTCCATCTATTGGCCGGAGCTTTTACATCGGTGTGGGCGCCAGGTTCTGATCGCGCAGTTAGCGACCTGCCAGAACATTTGATTTCAACCAATGATCAAATTTCATGAGCATTAGCTTGGAAAAAAGCAGCAGGAGGGTCAACTTGGTTAGATGAATACGTTTATCAAAGAATGTGACAGTGCATGGCCGGCGCTGGACTACGACAGCTGGAGTGAAACGCTCAAAACAATTCATCAATGGACTCAAATCGTGGGGAAGATCCGGTTGCAATCCATGCCCTGGCAAAACCACTCCTGGCATACTACACTCTACATCACAGCCCGAGGGTTTACCACCGGCAGCATGCCGTACCACAATGGTATCTTCGAAATAGAATTTGATTTTGAGCGCCACGCGCTGGTCCTATCCGCTACTTTTAATAAAACCGTGCGCATAGAATTGTACCCGCGCACCGTCGCAGACTTTCATAAGGAGTTGTTTGCCCACTTGGAAAACATGGGCATTCACGTCAAAATACATGGCCAGCCCAATGAGATGGATCCCAGCATCCCTTTCAAAGACAATGTAGAGAACAGGTCATACGACAAACAAAAAGTGTTAGACTTCTGGCAGGCATCAGTAAGCACGCATAATGTCTTTCAGCGTTTCAGGAGTCGTTTTGTTGGCAAATGTAGCCCCGTGCATTTTTTCTGGGGCGCATTTGATGTGGCCGTCACGCGCTTCTCGGGAAGGAAAGCGCCTTTGCACCAGGGATCGATGCCCAACATGCCCAAATCCGTGATGCAGGAAGCCTATTCGCAAGAAGTTAGCAGTTGTGGATTTTGGCCTGGGAGCGATGCCTCACCAATGCCTGTATTTTATGCTTATGCATATCCTTCACCAGCGACCTATGGAAAGCAAAAAGTACTTCCTGCGAATGCTTTTTGGAGCGATTCGATGGGTGAGTTCTTCCTAAAATACGACGACGTTCGCGTGGCCGCTGATCCGGAAAAGATGCTGATGGGATTTTTGCAGTCCACCTACGATGCTGCTGCGATCACGGGGAAATGGGACAGGGAAAATCTGGAAATCAGTGCTTAATCGTTGGCAACCGTCAGTCCTGTTTTAATTGTACGGTAAACCAGACTATTTCTTCTTAGAAATCAGGTTCCTATAACATGGCGAGCTGATCTGCGTCCACCCCAGACCAATGCGAGCATTTTTTCAATGAGCTGCGTTAACAGACAAAAAAGCCCGCCTTCGCACTGAGGCAGTGCATTGGCGGGCGAAGGTGGAGCCGGAGAGATTCGAACTCTCGTCCAGAGAAGATAACACCGTACTTTCTACATGCTTAGTTGACTTTGGATTTTCGAGAGCGGCAAGGCAGGCAACAGCCTAAACTTCTCCTTAGTTACTGGTCTTAACCGTGCTTAGCAACATCACACGGAGCAGCTCTGCATTACGACACCGCTAATCAGCGCCTGCAAAACGACAGCGCTGAGCGATGATGGCTTTCCCGATCTTATCGGGACGAGGCTAACCTAGCGGTTTGCTAGATTATGCAGCCATGGCGTAGTTAGACTCGCCAAGTATGGTTTGGAACTATCTTTTAAGGCTCTCATTCCATGAGCCTGCATGCTTGCATACGTTATCACACATCCTGTCAAAACCGGGCGGCCCCAATTATTTAGTGGTCAATGGGTAACGTACAAATGCCTAAAGTGGTGACAAATATAGCGCGAAAAAAGTTCGCTTCGCCGAAAACGGACTATTCCTGATTCTTCATTGTTAATTGTCATATGAATTTTATCTTGCGGCCAATGGAGAGTTTTGTTGTATCGGCACGAAAATACCGTCCTACGGGATTTGACGAAGTGGTTGGCCAAGAGCACATTACTACAACCCTCAAGAATGCAATCGACACCAACAAGCTGGCCCAGGCACTTTTATTCTGTGGTCCGCGTGGGGTTGGGAAAACCACCTGTGCTCGAATCGTTGCCCGGCTGATCAATGGCTTTGACGAGAAAGCAGCTGCAAATTCGCTGAATATCTTTGAACTGGATGCAGCTTCCAATAACTCCGTAGAAGATATCCGGAATCTGATTGACCAGGTGCGGTATCCGCCGCAGTTCGGAAAATATAAAGTATACATTATTGATGAGGTTCACATGCTGTCCAATTCGGCTTTCAATGCCTTCTTGAAGACCCTGGAAGAACCACCTTCTTACGCGATTTTTATTTTAGCGACCACGGAAAAACATAAAGTAATCCCGACGATTCTTTCGCGATGCCAGATATTTGATTTCAACAGGATTCAAATCAATGATATCGCCGACCACCTCAAACAGATTGCAAAACACGAAGGCATTCCCGCAGAAGACGAAGCGCTGCACCTAATTGCGCAAAAAGCGGACGGCGCCTTGCGCGACGCGCTCTCTATTTTCGACCTGATGGTGACGTACTCCTCCGGTCAAGGGGTTACATTCAAGGCAACCCTCAGCAATCTTCACATTCTGGACTACGACTATTACTTCCAGGTAGTAGATGCCCTGCTTACAAAAAACCATACGCAACCACTTCTCGTGCTCGACGAAATCCTGCGCAAAGGGTTTGATGGTCATAATTTTATTGCCGGCTTAAGCGAACACATCAGAAACCTGCTCGTGTCCCAAGATTCGCGCACAATAATTTTGATGGAAGTGCCTGAAGCAGTGAAGAAGCAATATGCACGGCAGGCACAAAGCTCGCCGCCTTCGCTCCTGCTCTCCTGGCTAAATATCGCCAACCAATGCGATATCAATTACAAGACCAGTAAGAATCAGCGGCTTTCCGTTGAGCTAGCCCTCATGAAAATGGCAAACGTTGGCGCCGTCATCCAACCCCACGAATCGAACCACCAGCACGCAGCTGATGGGTTAAAAAAAAAAATAGTTTAGTAAATGGTAAGGCGGCAGAAGAAGGTCCGGCCAACAGCGACGACGGTGTATCCGCCGCTGATTTCGAATCGACTGAATCCAACATCACAAAAACACCGGTCACTCCGCCTATTCCTTTAGCCACCGCAAAACCGGAGTTTTTAGACAAATACAAATACAAATCGGCTCCGCGAACAACGGTGAAGCTAACCGATCTCCTAAAAGTCACCGCAAAAAAAGACGCGGTAATTACTGAAGCAGAGACAAAGGTCGAGGAAATCAATAAATTCGCGCCGGAAGAACTTCAGACGGTCTGGCGAGATTTCACAGAACAGCGCAAAAACTTTCAGGCAGAATACCAATTGTTAGGGCAGCCCTACGAACTCATTGAATAATAAAATAATCCTGCATTTGCTGAGTCCTGTTCAAGAGACGATGCTTGATAATATAAAGACCGAGCTCACCGCATACCTTCGTAAAAATTTGAAAAACAATGGAATCGTCGTCGAAGGAAAGCTCGCGGAAGATGATGATAAAAAGATGATGTATACTTCCCGCGACAAGTTTGAATTTTTGCTCGACAAGAATCCTCTGCTCCGAGAGATGAAAGAGCGGTTAGGTCTGGATTCTGACTTTTAATCCTCTTTCTTCCAACAAGCTGCATTGGCTAAGTGTGGTCATACCATTCGATCCCTTCCGGTCTTTTTCTATTGCCGTCATTTGGCATGTTTATCTGCCCAAGTTATAGGTGTTCGTAATGGGAGGCATGATACGCCAAATTACAATATGATGAAATCTGGAATGCACGTCATGTAGATTTTGTATAACTTCATACCCATGAAGAATGCACCTGGTGGCTGGCAATCCATTAACTATTCCTTGAAAGTCGCAGGGGAGGTTGGCGTGAACAACTTCATCAAGTCCGTCCGCTCCAAAAACACTTGTAAAGTCTGCGCTTACGGCATGGGTGGTCAACGCGGCGGCATGGTGAATGAATTCGGGGAAGGCCTGGAGATCTGCAAGAAAAGCATTCAGGCCCAGCTAACAGACATTCAGCCAGGAATTGCGGAAGATGTTTTTAAGGCCTCATCGATCCATCAACTAAAACAACTGAAAGCGCGCGAGCTTGAGCGGCTTGGCCGTCTTAACTTCCCGCTGTATAAGAGCAAGCATGGTACTCACTACAACGCTATTTCCTGGGATGATGCCTTGTCGAAAATCATACATGCCTTTAAGCGCACCAATCCCGACCGTTCTTTCTTTTATGCCTCAGGCAGGTCATCAAATGAAGCCGCATTTATTCTTCATTTGTTCGCGCGCCTCTACGGGACAAATAACGTAAACAATTGCTCATACTATTGTCATCAGGCATCTGGTGTCGGTATGAGTGGAATGCTAGGTTCCGGCACAGCCACAGTTCAACTGGAGGACTTGGACGCAAGCGATTTGATATTTGTGATTGGTGCAAATCCTTCATCCAATCATCCTCGCTTCCTGACAGCGCTTATGCACTGCCGGAAACGCGGCGGAAAAGTGGTCGTCATCAATCCGGCAAAAGAGCCCGGGCTTGTCCGGTTTACTATTCCCAGTAGTGTCAGCTCAATGTTGTCAGGCGGTACTTCGCTCGCTTCAGCCTATCTGCAACCCAACATCGGTGGTGATATTGCGCTGATGAAGGGCATCGCGAAGTTCGTATTAGAAGGGCATTTTGAGGATAAGGCCTTCTTGCGGGATCATACAAACGGATTTGAAAATTTTAGAAAAGAAATAGAGATCACTTCGTGGGCGGATATTGAGCTGCATTCAGGTGTCGCCATGGCCAAAATTGAGGAAGTAGCAGGCTGGTTTTGTGAAGCAAAAAAAGTTGTCTTTACCTGGGCGATGGGGATAACCCATCATAGGCATGGCGTTGATAACGTGGAAAGTATTGTGAACCTGGCGTTGTTGCGTGGGATGGTTGGAAGGCCGCATGCAGGACTTCTTCCACTTCGCGGTCACAGCAATGTTCAGGGCGTTGGATCGATGGGGGTATCACCTCACTTAAAGAAAAATGTATTTGATGCGCTGCAGGAAAAGCTCGGCGTCACCTTACCACAGTCCCCGGGCTGGGATACGATGGCGTGCATACGGGCGGCACACGAAAGCAATGTTGATCTTGCATTCATGCTTGGCGGAAACTTGTATGCCTCCAATCCGGATCAACGCTATGTGGAAAAAGCACTGGGTAATATTCCATTCAAGATCTTTTTGAGTACGACCTTAAATCAGGGGCATCTATTTGGGAGTACGGGTGAGGCGATCATACTCCCCGTTGCCGCGCGGGATGAGGAAAAGCAGTCGACCACACAGGAGTCGATGTTCAACTTCGTGCGCTTGAGCGATGGTGGAATTGTCCGTTTGGATAACGTGCGATCAGAGACGGAAGTTATCACCGATATTGCCATCGGCGTGTTGGAAGAAAAGCAGCTAAGCTTCCAAACATTCAAGGATCACGCGAACATTCGGACCGCCATTGCAGAAACTATACCGGGTTTTGAGAAAATAAGATCTTTGGGAGAAACGCGGGAAGAGTTTCAAATTGAGGGAAGGACCTTTCATACGCCAGTTTTCAAAACTGCCGATGGAAGGGCTACAATGAAAATTGTTCCAATTCCTCTTGAGGAAGGGAGATCGTCGGGCAACAATCAGTTTAGGCTCATGTCTGTGCGCAGTGAAGGACAATTTAATTCTATTGTCTACGAAGAGGAGGATGCCTGGCGTGGACAGCAGGAACGTTGGGTTGTTTTGATGAACCCTGAAGACATCAAGTCGCTTGGTTTGCAGGAAAATGACTTTGTGTCGATGAAGAGCAAGACAGGGTTGATGCAGCGTGTTAAGGTCCGTTCCTTTGCCATCAAACGTGGAAATGTTCTGGGATACTATCCAGAGACGAATATTTTGATATCGACCGAAACGGATAAGCGGAGTTTGACGCCCTCGTTTAAGAATACCCTTGTTACCATTGAAAGCGGTCAGGGATGAGGCATGCTGCTGCGATGTTTTTTACAATGTGACTTG
This sequence comes from uncultured Bacteroidota bacterium, assembly GCA_963714945.1. Lineage (GTDB taxonomy): Bacteria > Bacteroidota > Bacteroidia > Cytophagales > Cyclobacteriaceae > Chryseolinea. The sequence continues at coordinate 49,923 of CAVQQL010000029.1, forward strand.
TATCTCCCACAATTAAAAGGATTCATATTGCCGCGATATAGAGCGGAGGGTAGCAGGGAGACGGTGCGGAGCGAAAAGTAATCAACATCCTGCGCGAAGGATACCACCTGCTAAAATATTCCACCTTTGCTTCGGGAAGAGCGCCTGGGCGTCTTGCCGAACAACATTCCAAACACACCGCGTACAAGTTCACGGCCCATCTGTTTGGCTATTGGCGAGGATATCACTTCATCAAACGTCGACTTTTCCGTTCGGGTGGAGGTCGATCTGGTCTTCTCATCTTTTACCGCAGCATTTTTCGCATCTTCCGCCTGCTGCTTCATCCTGGCTTCGAGCATCTCATATGCACTTTGGGGATCAACCGCGTCTTTATATTTCCGGTAAAAATCTGATGCCGCCAACATTTTGTTGTATTCACTTTCACTAATCGGACCCATAACAGAAGCCGGAGGCGCGAGATGGGTAACGACCGTTTCAGTGGGAATTCCCTTCTCATTCAGCACTGTAATAAAAGCCTGACCCGTGCCGAGCTGCGTAAACTGTTTTTCAATGTCATAGAACGCCGATTTTGGAAAGGTATTCACGGTTTCCCGAAGGGCCTTGGCATCATTGGGTGTGAACGCGCGTATGACGTGGTGTACACGATTACCAAGCTGCGACAATACCGATGCGGGTACGTCCTGCGTAAGCTGGGTGCAAAAAAAGACGCCAACACCCTTTGACCTGATCAATCGCATCACCTGGTCAATCTGATCCATAAACACTTTCGAGGCGTCCTTAAACAATAAATGCGCCTCATCCAGAAAGAAGATCAACTTCGGCTTGTCTAAATCTCCCGCTTCCGGAAGGCGCTGATAAATTTCGGCCAACAAAGCCAGCATGAAGGTTGAAAATATTGCAGGTTGATTCTGTATATCTGACACATTTAACAAACTGATCACACCCCGACCATCGACCTTTTCGACGAGGTCGTCGATGTCGAAAGATGTTTCACCAAAAATCTGGTCAACGCCTTGCTGCTCCAGCGAGACGATCTTCCGCAAAATAGTTGAGGCCGAAGCCGTACTTATCTTTCCGTAATCCCCTTTTATCTCCTCGGCTCCTTGCCCATCCGTTAGATAATTCAGCACCTTTTTGAGATCATTAAAATCAACAATAGGTAGTTTTTTGTCGTCAGAATACTTAAACAGAATATTTAAGACCCCAGTCTGCGTATCGTTCAATTCGAGAATCTTGCTCAATAGGGCAGGTCCAAATTCAGTTACGGTAGCGCGCATTTGCGCCCCAAGTTTACCGCTAAGTGAGTACAGTTCAACAGGAAAATCATTGGGCGTATACTCGATGCCCAGTGCCGAAGCCCTTTCATTTATTCTATCGTTTGCTGTGCCTTTCTTGGCGATACCGGAAAGATCGCCCTTCATATCGGGCATGAAAACAGGAACGCCGGCCGCAGAAAGTTGTTCTGCCATTAGTTGAAGCGTTCGTGTCTTGCCAGAACCTGTTGCACCGGTTACCAATCCATGCCGGTTCATCATGCGCAGCGGCAAGTTTACCTTTGCATCCGCAATGATCTCGCCCTCAAAGATGCCAGCACCAAGGTAAATGGCTGGAAGCGGGGTAGTATACGATTTATTAATCGATGCAATGAATTCATCTCTAGACATGGGAGGTTTTTTATGCAAAATAAAAATTATTTAGGTGTCACACACCCGATCCGTCAAACAAAAGGCATGGGAAACCACCATTGCTTGGCTGTACGAAACTGCCGCATACAAGCGGCAGATGCCCATTTCTACTTTGGCTCCTCGTAGTTCTGGAAGGAATAAGCAAATCCAAGGTTGAATACCTGACTGAGTTGGGCGCCGGAATCCTGGTCAAAGTCGTATAACAAAATGCCGCCGAGGCCTACGGTAATAAACTTATTTACCCGCGCATTCAGCATCAGCTCCAACCGGTGGTCGATGGTCTTTAGCGCCAACGTCTCATAATTTGCATACAATAGATAGCGCCACTTCAGGTTGAGGTTCTTGGCGATGTCTTTATCAAAACTGGCCGCCAGTTGAAAGGCCAGCCATTCAGCGCGAACCTGGTCTGGAGGTGCCACGCCATACGGTTTTTCTGGATCGACTGCTGGAATAAACCGCTCGGGGTCTTGAACGATCGTAAGACGTGGCGCGAAGGGCGCAATCCGTATATTGAAGTACTCTGCCGGGTGGTATTCGAAACCCCAGGCCGACGTAATATAGGCCGGCGCGAGGAAATCAGAAATCAGAATGCTTTGCTCTACACCGTTAGCATCCTTTTCATATCTGTTACCTTTTGCAAACTGGGACAAGAAATTCAGGGATGTAAATAAGCCCCATTTGTCATTAAGTTTATGCCCATACTTGGTATCGATGAAGATGCGATCCAGTGTTTTCCGATAGCCCTGTCCGGAATTGTTGACAAACCCATATAAAAAATCTATTGTATTGTCCCAGGATACTTTATCCTTTGCATAGTTGGCTGTATAGCTAAGCTGGCTGTTTAACCCAATTGAATTCACACCGCCCGACTTCCAATTGCTCGAGAATGCAGCCTGGTTAATATTCACGTTAAAGACAAACTTCTTTTTCCAGTGGGACAAGGTATCCGGCTTAACAACCTGGGCTTGCAGATCAGCAGAAAATCCTAAGAATAAGGACAATTAAGAGTGAAAATGAGGTATGGATTGGTTTCATGTAAGAGGGTTTCGGCAAAAATAATGTCAAAAATTCAAACAATGAAACTCAGATGTTGTTCAATTTGATCTCATCAAGGGCCAACTCGGTTAGCGGCTTGGTAATAAATTTGATGACATGGTTGTTATTTACAATCTTATCGATATCTCGCTTATTGTCCGAGCTGGATAGAATAATAACCTTACACTTATTCCGAACCACCTCATTGAATTTTTCAAATTCATACAGAAATACAAATCCATCTACGATGGGCATGTTGATGTCGAGAAAAATAAGACTGGGTAGATTTTCAGGGTTTGTCTGATTTTCACGCAGATAATCCAGTGCGGTCTTGCCAGATCCTTTTACTTCGACTCGCGTGGCGAACTTGGTAATTTCGATAATGCGTTTACTGATGAAGTTATCAGTATCATTATCATCTACAAGCATCACAAGGTCTACAGCTTTTATATCGGTTTGCATCAATAATTAATAATACATCAAAAATACTGACCACAAAAATATCCTTTTGTAGGGATATCTGACACGGTATTGCTAAAATTCACGATGTGAGGTAATAAAATACCAGAAAAAGCCAAAAAACCCAGATTTACTCCGACTGGATCTTTAACTTCTCTCCAACCGAAAGACTAAAGTCTTTCTTATTATTCCATTCCATGATTTCCTGAATCGTGACATTATACTTTCGCGCTACACTGTACAGTGTGTCTGTGGTTTTTACCTCGTGTTCAATTTCAATCCGCCTAGTGGGCGTCCGCTGTTCCAAGGCAACAGGCTGATCATCAACCAGCTTGATGACCTGTCCCGGCTTGATTCCATCCTGAAGGCTCAGGTTGTTCCAGCCCACCAGATCCATAACGCTGACGTGGTGCAACGTCGCGATACCATATAATGTTTCTCCGGCCAATACCACGTGCTCTGTTTTATTCACAGGGACGGTCACTTTGATGTTTTGTCCCGCCGTGGTACCCTGCACACCTGCGGGCCCACCGTCATCTTCTACGCTTTCTTTGAACCCAACCAGTCCTGCATCCTCCTGCGTCGTATTGAGAACCTGTGTATCAACAACAACCAGGCTTGAGGTCTGGGCAGCCGGCACTTCTTCTGGGGTAACGGTCCAGGCGAAGCTCTGCGCATCATCAACTTGTACGACATCCTCCGAAGGCACAATCACATCAGACGCTTTAGGTTTTTTGGAAGAGATCCAGAGCGTCATGCCAACCGTCAGGTCTTGATCAGCGCTAATACCGTTGTAACGCTGAAGTCTTTTCAGCTGCACACCATATTGCTGACTGATTTTCCAGAGGTTATCACCAGCCGAGACTTTATGGTAGGACTCATTACCCCTTGCTCTTTTCTTTCCCAATAAATAGTATTGCCCTGGTTCGATCCGATCACTGATGGAAATATCATTCCACTTCAGGAAGGATGATAGGTCAACACCGGCACGGCTAGCCAACTGCGCAGGAGTTTCTCCTGCATTAGCTTTTATGGCGTCGATGCCGTTTATTTCGGTGCGACGGCCTGTCATAACGTTTGCTGAAGCGGCGGCCTTTCCCTTCGCGCCAACAGAACCTGTCGCGGCAGCACCTGAAGTAGCAATCGCATCGGCTGGAATTTTGATGCTGCTGATTTCTCCTGCAACGGGGATCACTACGGTATAAGTCCGATCTCCAGGTATCGTACCCGTCTTCGACCACTTATTGTAAAGTTTTAACTCGTCTTCATCGACAGAAAGCTCTTCCGCAATATCTGCGAGCGACTTCTTGTTGTGGGTTTCATAAGACAGAATCTGAATCTGACCCTTCCCGTTTACGGCGTCTTCAAATGCAATTTTGTGGGCCAGGAATTTCTTGACATACCAGTAGGTGCCACCTGTGATTTCCATATGCTTCAACCCACCTTCTGTTTCGGGCACCGATTTCATTACGCCGCCGGCGCCCATTTGATAGGCCTGTAAAGCATAGATCCAGTTATTAAAATAAAAGTTGTTTTTCTTAAAGTAGCGGGCGGCTGCGCGAGAAGATGCAACAATATTCATACGCTCATCAATTACCTTATCGACACGCAATCCCATCTCGACTGCCGTAAAATCTTTGAATTGCCAGAACCCTACGGCATTGGAAGACGATACCGCATCGGGAATGAGCGCGCTCTCCTGAAGCACCAAATATTTAAAGTCATCAGGCACGTGCTCTTCTTCAAACACCTTTTCAATAATTGGAAAATAGGTCTTGGCACGCTCAACCTTTATGTTGTGATGTCTTGGAGATTGGGTGAGCGAATTGACATCTTTTTGGATTTCGCGACGCGCATCATCCCGGATCGTAAGCGTCATCCCGGCAAATTGCATTTTATGCGGTACTTGAGGCTGCGCGGCTACTGTATAGACTGTAGCAAAAAAAAGCGCGAAAAATATTCTCATATGCTAAACAGTTCTACAAAGATACTTTTCTTATTATAAAAATACCATCTCTAAGGGGAAGAAGTACATTTTCGACACGGGTGTCATCTTGTACCTTCTTATTAAAGTCGACGATGGCGCGGGTTTCTTTATCGACTTTTGCCTCCAAAACCTTGCCACTCCAAAGCACATTATCTGCCATAATGAAGCCTCCCACCCCGACTTTGTCAATGACCAGATCAAAGTATCGGATGTAGTTTTCTTTATCAGCATCAATAAATACCAGGTCAAACGTCTCCTGGATCGATGAAATGATTTTCAGTGCATCCCCGACACGGTAATCGATTTTATCAGAAAGTCCTGCATCCGCAAAGTTTTTCCTTACACTCTTTTCTAATTCTTCATTAATGTCGATTGTGATCAGTATTCCATCTGAAGCCATACCCTCAGCGAGGCAAATAGCAGAATAGCCAGTGTATGTTCCAATTTCCAATATTCTTCTCGGACGAATCATGTGGCTTATGGCAGCAAGCAACCGCCCCTGAAGATGACCGGATAGCATTCTGGCCTTTAGTATCTTCGCATGCGTTTCTCGGCTAATTGCTTTTAGAAGATCACTTTCAGCAGTCGTGTGCCGCTCTGCATAATGCTGCAATTTCGCGTTCGTTATTTCCATGACATCGAGTTGGCTGCTTCCATGGACACTCAAAAATTACTTCGACGTCGGCTCCATAAAAAGATAGCTTAATTTTTCTTCATCAAACATTTCCTCCGCCACTTCCTGGAGGTCTAACGAAGAAACCTCGTCGATCTTATCAAAAACCTCCTCAAGTTGTGGCACGGTTCCGAAATCAATGACAGCACGTCCCATCATGATCATTAACCCAAGATTATTCTCTTCGGATAAAGCAAGCTGCCCTTTGATTTGTTCTTTGGCAGAAGCAAGTTCATAAGGCCTTAATCTCTTGCCAGCCAGTTTGTCCATTTCCCTGCGTATTAATGTCATACACTTTTTCACCTGCTTTGGCTCCGTCCCAAAGTAAATGGCAAACATGCCGGTGTCGCTGTATGAAAGATAATGTGCATCGATAGCATACACCAATCCATATTTCTCACGTACCGAAAGACTTAGTCTTGAATTCATACCGGGGCCGCCGAGGATATTTGACATTAAATAGAAGGGTATTCTGTTCTTATCAAACAAAGGGTATGACGCTCGGCCGATAGCACACCGTGATTGTTTAGCACCACGCTGGATTATTTTTTCACGCCGATCGTACACACCAAATTTCTTGCGCCTCACAATAGATTTGAAAGCTGGCTTGCGCTCCAGGTATTTCTTCGCCATACGCTCCACCTCCGATAATGAAATATTGCCAATGCAGCTGAATACAATATTCCTGCTGTCGGCGTGATCCGCAAAAAATGACACAAAATCCTTCTTCCTGAATGCGCGTACGGTTTCTTCATTACCCAAAATATTCATCCCCATGGGATGATTTCTAAAGATCACAGCCTCAAGTTCATCCTGCAATGAATCGTCAGGATTGTCATAATACATGGACATTTCTTCGAGTATCACGCTGCGTTCTTTTTCAATCTCTTCCTTTGGAAAAGTAGATTGGAATGTAATATCGGTTAATACATCTACCGCGCGTTCAACATACTGGTCTCTTACGGATGCGTAGAAAACTACTTTCTCTTTGTCTGTAAAAGCGTTTAGTTCCCCTCCAATACTATCCAGGCTTTCAATGATATCAAGTGAGGTTCTTTTTCTCGTCCCTTTAAACACCATGTGCTCCCAAAAGTGCGCAATCCCCTGATTCAAAGGATTTTCATCGCGGCTGCCAATACCTAAAAATATTCCACAGTGCACGATATTGGTGGTCGTAATCTGCTGATGAACAACACGGATACCGTTTGATAGCTTAAAAATTGTGCAATTTCTCATTTGTGCACAAATGTAACCATTCGGGATTTATCCATACAGACTGACTGATGCTTCTGAGACAGCGGCACCAAGGATTTGGGCCACATGGAATCAAGGCCTCCGATTCGGGATTTCCATAGGCGCGTCGGGGGGCATTTGCTGCAAAACAGTCTTTGAGAATCGGGGCAAAAGGGCAAATTTGCGCTTTTATTGCCCCTATGCCGTGTGTCAGGTACGAACACTTTTGACCGAATGCGGGCAAACTCTTGACGGAAATACACGTTTTTACGTATTATTAATTACTAATTCCAAATGGCACAACTATTGCAAATTGTTACATGCTATGGACACACAAAAAGTTAAGACCTGTTTTACGATAACCTTTACAGATGAGCAGTACGATCACGCGAAGGGATATGTGGATGATATGAAGCGTCATCCTAAACGAATCTTTTGGGAAGGCAAACAAGGGAAGTCAGATGATGAACTCATCATTGAGCAAATTGCCCACCGTATTCTTTCGGGCTTTTATAACAATGAACCTTATCTTGCCGGCAAGCACATCATGCGCATGGAAAGTTCTGTGGGACTGCAGTAACGCTGGTTTCCAGCCAGCGCACGTAGAGCGCACGCGTGATGTTAACACCAGGATCAATACTGGGACGTCAAATGTTATCCAGGACTTTTCTGATTAGCGAATCGACGACCTTATTTGGATCCTTTGAGAATTTATTTTTCTGTCTGTCCGCAACAATGGCATTAACGCTCAATACCTCGTGTCCAAGCATTCGGGCCATGCCATAATACCCAGCGGTTTCCATTTCAAAATTCGTTAGCCAGAAATCATTGGTCTTATTATGGTACTTGCCTTAGCTCGTCGACCAATTTTGGATACTTTAACGGGATTCGAATTGCGCGTCCTTGCGGCGCATAAAACCCGGGCGCCGTAATCGTATTGCCTACCACCATCCCTGCACCATATTGCCGCATCAGCAAGGAAGAGCCCTTTACCACATAGGGTGTAAATGAGATGCTGGACTTTCTTTGAATATCCCTTGCAATACTCTCTTCAAAAGCCGTCGATGGCAGATTATAAAAACTCATAAGGTTGTCGAACCCTACCGCGTACTCTGTCATAAGATGCGCACCAAGCGGGACATCGTCCTGTAGAGACCCCGATGTACCAATGCGAATGACCTTCAGTTTCTTCTTTTTGACCCTTGGCTCACGCGTTTTTAGATCGATGTTTATCAGCGCATCCAATTCCGTAAAGAAAATCTCGATATTGTCAGTACCAATGCCCGTACTGATTACAGTCACCCGTTTTCCCTTAAATTTACCAACGTGGGTAATGAATTCTCGTTTGTTCATTTCAAATTCGATATCATCAAAGTATTGGCTTACGCGATATACCCGACTCGGATCGCCGACGGTAATGATCGTTTCACTAATGTGTTTGGGAAGCAGGTTGAGATGATATACGCTACCATCAGGATTCAAAATAAGATCGGACTCAGAAATTCGGGCCATGTCGCAACAGTTATGATTTTATTTTCTCTGCAGGATTTCCAAATACGGTCTCGCCTGCTTTTACAGCCCTGATCACGACAGATCCAGCCCCTATCCGCGCACCCTGCCCGATCGTAATACTGCCGACCACCGTAACACCGGACCCAATGAACACCTCATCCTCAATTTCTGCACCGGCATTGATAATACTCCCCGCGCCAATCTGGACAAAATCGCCCACTCTTTACTTCCATGCCGATGATTGCACCGGCATGGACTATGCAATGATTACCAATCGTCGCTCCTGCACCAAACGCAATACCTTGATCAATAAAGTTGCCATGGCCGATGTCGACAGAATTAGGAATAATGCTGGACTTGGCAATAACATTAACCGGCTGAACATGCCGTACTTCCTGAAGCATCGAAACGATGCTCTTGCGCAGTCTATTGTCATCCACCGACACAAAAGCCTCACACTTCTTTCCGATCAGTTTAAGAAAGCCATCATCATCAGTGCCGCCTAAAACTGTAATATTATCTATTACTGTACCTTGAAGTTTTTTGTTGTCATCCAAAAAGCCATAAACAACATTTCCATTGCTTTCAAAAATTTCTTTTGATTGACGGCCCAAATGATTCGCACCAAAAATAATAACCGGATTTTCCATAATATCGCGTTCCATCGGCAAAGGTAAATTTCAGCACTCTACCGAACAAGGCGATCTGATGATCTTTGTCTGAATCCCATGATCCAATTGACCAGCGGGTTTTTGATCGAAATCAAAAGAAAAAAGAAAGGAAGAAAACTGATACGGTAACGCGAAAGGGTTCCAAAATTTGGCGTCGAAAGCGCCAAAAACACACACAGTATTACCGTATAAACGACTATTGAAAACAACAGCAAACGATAAGGCGACCTAATCATCTTGTTGACATTGCCCAATGCGGCACAGGCTAGGAGCAGCAAAATTATATTTTCGAGCGAGCTGATGAGCTGAAAAACTGTTCTGGCCTCCCATGGCAACTTCCTAAAGAGCCCTGAAAAAAGAGCCCAGGGGGCATTCTGCAATAGACTTCCAACGGTAGGCTGCAGCGAATTGTAGTGGATCAGATCATCGTCATTCGAAATGGCCTGGAATTCAGCGTTATTTGAAATTATTACAGCCATTAACCGATCCGAATGGAAATTAGGACGCGTGGTGCTCGTTATTACAACAGGAACAAAAAAGAAGAAACACCATATCAAAACACGATATGCCACTGGTTGCAACCTCAACCGACCGAAAAAAAGAAGTCTTACGGCAAGACCTGCGATAACTACCGGTAAAAAAACGGCCAGATAGTAATACTTTAATTTCCAAGCTAGCCATACTGCGAGTGACCCTAAAATCCATTGCCACCATCTGAAGGGTTCTCTCAACCAGAATGTTAGAAAAATTGAAGTCAGGAAAAACAAAGAAGCCATCGCAAGACTCTCTTTGATTATCCCGGAACTCCAGAGCACAATGGATGGAAAGAAAAGAAAGCCTATCACTGCAGCATATCGCAGTGAGCCGTTCACTCGAATGACTACCTTAACCAAATACCACGCTGAAAGAAATGAAATGAAAGAAAAGTAAAGTGATGAAATCCAATAGTTATCGTGTGAAAGCAGGTTAACAATACTTACGATCTTCACCATAAACAACGTGCGCGATTGTAGGAAGTTTTGATTGCTCCATATGCCCGCGGTTTCATCACCGGACCACAGAAACCAGCAGTATGATGGGAAATCAGTACGGGCAAAGTCTGCAAGCATTACGCCGTCGCTAAAATATCCTATAGTATCACCCGTACTATAATAGTACATGTATATCCATCCCACGCAAAATCCCGCCATCAATTTAGCGAATAGCGCGGGCCAAAATATTTTTCTTATCGAGCTTTCATCAGCGCTCCACACCTGATAGGCAACAGACAACAGAATACCAATATTGATCAGCGCGAAAAAAAAATTCATGGTATGATTGGATTAACGAGCGCAGTACCAATCCGGCAATTCAGACACCTTCGCTTGAGGCAATAATTGTTATATAATTCGACCACTGCCTGCGAATCAAATGCCGTACTTACGCTCATACCCGAAGCCCTCCATTGCTTTGTGATATTGTTCGATTCAGCTTGAAGATTTTGCAAGATACTAACTGCCCGATCGATATACACCTCTTCATTTTTTGATTTGCCATAGGCTGCCAAAATCGGTGCTACAGTATTGATAATGATATTGCCAATACTAGCCTTACCCATCGTGCCTACAGTGTCCTTCCATGTGTTGAAGAAGCGAAAATGATGCAGCCAGTAATTTGATTGCCCCGTCGAAAAGAATGCAAAAAAGCCGTTCACCGAGTCAATTTCGAGGATGGATGAGAACAAATGCTTTCTGCAATACACAAGGGATGCCAACTGCGCAATGCGAATCGTGGGAAAATTGGCAGGCCTTAAGCGCAGGAACCGCCATTGGACCTTGCTTAAGCTGCGCGAAAAAAGCTGATATTTTTGTCCCAGCAGTCTATACTCGCGCTGTAAGAGTTGATAATAAGCCTCATCGTTTTCATTCTCCAAGAAGCCAGCTTGACCAAACAGCAAAGCTTCAACCTGCAACAATTTGTCAGCATGTTTCAGTAACAGCTTATAGGGAAGTGATTGTGCCAGCTGCTGGAAAGGTGCGTTATTAATTTTGAAACCAAAATTCCTTGTAAGGAGCTGATAGCAAGTCTCCTCCCAATCACTATTGTTCCGCTGTAACATTTTATAGACCTCATCTGCCTTGAACGCGAGTCGCTCGGCAAATACTTTATCCAACATGGAATTTCTAACCAACTGGCTTACCGTACCAAGTGCCGATGAACAGGGTATCACCTCCGGGCTATGCATCAATTTCCTGTAATGCAGCAATAATTGTTCATCAACCCTATTCTTTAGCTCCAGCGTTGGAAGCCGTGATCCATCATCGCGTTTTACCGGTTTATCATCCCTCCAAACTACGTGCAGTATGACATTTTCGTATGCAGCATCCGTGTTGTGTTTGTGTTCAATCCAGCCTGAGGCTTGAATGTGGATTTCCACGCTACCCACCCACTCCATGGCGCCGATTCTAACGCGTGCATTGTAGAAGTCTGGTCCAGAATGTGTATTTCTGAGGCCCGGATTAAAGATAAGGATCTCATCCCCTTGCGTGGTCAGCAGTGACTCTTTATGAAAATACTGCAACTGCCACAGGTAGTGTAAAAATGATTCAGTCACGGATAACGGTATTGAAAATTTTCTATACGATTTTACAACTTTTTGTTGGGGAAATCAATCCCAACGGAAAGAGAATATCGCGGGCTATTTCTTTGCCTGGGGCAGGTTATAAAATTCCAGGCACACGCATTTGCGGTATCGGCGCTCGTAAATTAGACGCGTAACGCACAAGAACAATGAGCAGCATGCTACCCGGATGACTCCTTTCCTCTCACGATCGCTGAAGGTACTGCCAATACTTCCTGTGTTGCTTTCCATAAATGTCTACGGTCAAATGGAGAAGTACAGTCAGGTTCATCGAAGACCATTGCTTAAAGCAGGAGGATTTATTCATTATAATGTTGGAAAGTATCAGGGATTTTCAGTGCAATTGGAAGTAGAGCGAACTTTTAGAGCAAAGGAATTTCTCACCTCGGGTCCAAGGATAGAATACACCCAATTCATATCTGATGATTATGGGGGCGGGGATCAGAATTTATATGTTGGTTATGCTTTCAAATTCTATCCGTTGTACTGGCAATTTCGCAAACCGTATCGGGGTATATTTATTGGCGCTGAACCGCTGCTATTGCTAAAAGGTCCAAACGACTATGACAGGTACGGGCCCGGGTTAGGCTCGCTGCTAGGCTATCAGCACATATTCGATGATAGAATTTCCGTGGGGTTTGATGCGAGCATGAGATACTTCCAAAATTTGAATGATAAGGCAGCCAAAAATAATAGTGCAGACAGATATTTCAGCTTCTTTCTTTCTATTCACGTCGGCATAAAATTATGAGCGAGATCAAAGGTTGGCGTTCAAATGCTTGTCCATTTGATTTTTCATTCTCCTTGCCTCGGCGCCGGCCGCTTTGGCAAAATCAGCTTCGCCGGAAGCATATATAATAGACCGCGCGGAGTTCACCAGTAATCCACATTGTTTATTCATGCCATACCTCGAAACCATCTCCAAATCACCACCTTGTGCTCCGACGCCAGGTACCAGAAAGAAATGCTCCGGTGCCAGCGCCCGGATGCTTTCCATCTTCTCTGCTTGGGTGGCCCCCACCACATACATGAGCTGATCAGGCGTAGCCCATTGCATAGATTTTTGGATCACTTCTTCATACAATTTTCTGCCAGTATCACTTACCTGAATCAGCTGGAAATCACTACTCCCGGGGTTCGATGTGTGGGCCAACAAAATCACCCACTTGTCTTTATAGAGAAATGGTTTTACGGAATCTTCTCCCATATAAGGTGCAACGGTAATCGAATCAAAGTTCAGGTATTCGAAAAAAGCCTTCGCATAGCGTGAAGATGTGTTGCCAATATCCCCGCGTTTGGCGTCGGCGATGGTAAATATATCGCCTGGAATATACGCAAGCGTCTTCTCTAAACTTTCCCAACCCTTCGGGCCAAGGGCTTCGTAAAATGCAATATTTGGTTTATAGGCAACACAATACGCAGACGTCGCATCGATAATCTGTTTATTAAATTCAAAGACAGGATCCGCAGATGTCAGAAGATGCTTGGGCATTTTCTCCATATCTGTATCCAGTCCAATGCAAAGGTATGAGCCCTTCTTTTCAATTTGGCTGAATAATTCAGTTCGCGTCATGCCGTTAAGCCGTTATCGGTGCTGTGCAAAAGTAAGAAACTTGACGTTAAGCGCCCGGGAAACAAAGAATAAAGCAGGCTTCGGAGCGGTCGCTTCAACATCAAGCCACGCAGCAAAAGCATCTGGCAGGGATGGCCCATTTGATCGAAGAGAGACAAACCGATCAAAATCGAGATGCCAGCGGTGTCGCGCCAATCAGAAAAGGCAGTTTCAGGGAGCTAGGGAGTGTCGTAATAAAATATGACTTGTAGTTGTCGGCGTTATCCTTAGCAGTCGGCCATTAAAGTGGGATGCCTTCAGCGTCTCAACCCGAGGATGGCATATGCCAGATCATTAGGACTGCTACCGCAAGTCGATTAACTCAACGCCGGGATATTCCTTAGGGTCGAAGACAAAGTAAGCGTCTGCTACATTGGCATTGGTAGTGAACTTGGATATCGTGTATTTATACCTGTTTCCGCCCTTATCAAACAACGTGAAGCTTTGTATTGTCTTCTCTTTTTTGTTAATGAACATCTTGATCTTAAAATACTGTGCGTCTTTTTTCTCTGGCACAAGATCTATCTCTTCGCAAAGCACGCCACCTTCTGTTTTATCCTGCAGATACAGGTATTTGAATCCCTTTTTATACACTTCGTGCATCTTGGAGGGATTGACATCCTCAGAACTAGGGTCGTAATTGTCAATATTAACCTCCTTGGCCTCAGGCAGGTATGTCCAGATGGTAGCACCGTTGTTAATTATCTCTTGCTCAGGCAAAACCATGCGAAACTTGTCACCTTTTACCGTGATTTTGCCCTTAAATTCTTCGTTCAGCTTGTCTACCTCGTTGGTCAACGTACAGGAGATGTTGGCCTCAAAAGCAGGGATCGATTGGTACTTCGCACTCATCGCGTCGAGGATTTCCAATGCTTTAGGATCGTATTGTGCCGAAACCGAAAATGTCAAAACCATGGCCATAAGGCCCAAAATCATATTTTTCATCTTTATTATCCTTAAAAGTGCGTGCAAAGTTAAGATTGGCTGTGTTTTTCCTTTAATGATGTCAATAATTGTTCCAAACTAAATTCGTCCTTAATTAAAACCTCCCGGGCTTTGCTGCCCTCAAATGGGCCCACGATACCCGCTGCCTCGAGTTGATCGATCAGACGTCCAGCGCGGTTGTAGCCAAGTTTCAGTTTTCGTTGAATAAGGGATGTGCTTCCCTGCTGGTGCATCACAATTAATTTCGCCGCATCCTCAAAAAGGGCATCCCGTTCCGACAAATCCACACTCGATGGTCCGGTTTCCTCATCACCCTCATATTCTGGCAATAGATACGCCGAATCATATCCACGTTGAGCGCCAATAAATTCACAAATTTTTTCAATCTCGGGCGTATCCACAAAAGGACATTGGAGCCGTATGATATCTGAGCCTGACGAAAGCAGCATATCACCCTGTCCAACCAACTGATCGGCCCCGCCAGTGTCTAAAATAGTGCGTGAATCAACCTTAGACGTTACGCGAAAAGACAGGCGTGCAGGAAAGTTCGCTTTGATCACACCCGTAATCACGTTCACGGACGGACGCTGCGTGGCGACTACAAGGTGAATGCCAATAGCGCGGGCTAATTGCGCCAGCCGTGCAATGGGTGTTTCAACTTCTTTTCCGGCCGTCATCATCAAGTCGGCCAACTCATCAATCACCAATACAATGTAGGGAAGAAAGCGGTGTCCCTCTTTCGGGTTTAGCTTGCGCGAAACAAATTTGGTGTTGTATTCTTTTAGGTTGCGTGCACCGGCGTCTTTCAGAATCTCGTACCGGTTTTCCATCTCAATACAAAGTGAATTGAGGGTGTGTACCACTTTACGGGTGTCGGTTATAATCGCCTCCTCACTGTTCGGAAGCTTGGCGAGGTAATGTCTCTCTATTTTACTGTACAACGACATCTCGACCTTCTTCGGATCTACCAAAATAAACTTCAGCTGCGATGGATGACGCTTATATATCAGGGAGGTTAAAATAACGTTCAATCCAACAGACTTACCCTGACCCGTAGCACCCGCCACCAGCAAGTGTGGCATTTTGGCAAGATCAATAACGAGCACCTCATTAGAAATCGTTTTACCCAGGGCAATCGGCAATTCCTTATCGCTCTTCGCAAAACTTTGTGTGGCAAATACCGAACGTATGCTCACCATTTCCCGATTCTTATTCGGGACCTCAATACCGATAGTGCCTTTTCCGGGAATGGGCGCGATAATCCGGATACCCAATGCCGACAAACTCAGCGCGATATCATCTTCCAGGTTCTTAATGCGCGAAATTTTGATACCCGCATCCGGAACGATTTCATACAATGTAACAGTAGGGCCGATGGTCGCCTTGATGCTTTGAATACCAATCTTAAAATTGACTAGCGTTTCAACAATCTTGTCCTTGTTTTGGTTTAGTTCTTCTTGCGTTACGCCAGCTTTACCGGTATCATACTCATTGAGCAACTCCAACGGAGGGAATTTATATCCCTGAAGTTCAAGCGTCGGATCATAGAGACCTTGTTCCTGCACCAATTGCGCCGCAAGCTTATCCGTATCCACTGATTCTTCTACTGTAAAAAGCGGATCAGCCTTCGACTCCTTTTTGGGTTGTTGCTTGGTGGGAACCTCAAGCTTCAATTCATTGAGCGGTTCTACCGGCTTGGCTATCGGTTCTTCTGTCCCCAACGATTCCGGAGTAGTATTGCTAACGTCGTCAATTTTTTCAGCCCAGTTGTCCTCTTCATCGATGTATGATGTTAATATGGGGCTATTGTCCTCGTCCAAAATCGCAGCATTACCCATTGGCTTGGGGTCATCAATAAATAAGGGAATTGACGTCACATTAAAATAGAAGATGATAAAAATAAAAAGTGAAAGTATCAGGATCAAAAAAGTACCCCATCCAAACAGGCCATCGCTCAGTACGGCAAGATAGTACCCGAGGCCACCGCCCAGGAAACTCCATTCGCTTACACCTTCATTGATCATGGTCATGTAGCCTAAAAGGAGGCTCAACCACACGCCGGAAAAGATTGATAATATAGAAAACGGAAAAATCCGCAAAAGCTCCCGATTAAAAACGATCTTAAACCCAACGACAAACAATAATGGGGGCAGGAAGAATGCCGAGATGCCAAACCAGCGGAAGATGAAATAGTGCGAAGTAATTGCGCCATATAGCCCTAGCCAATTCTTTGCCTCAGCGGTCGACTCCATGATCGGGGTGTCCAGCGCGTCTACAACGCTCTGATCAGCTTGACCCGTGAACAGATAGGAAAATAGCGCAAAGAACAAGTAAACCGAGGCGATCATAATAAAGAAACCAATCGCCAGCCTAAAGCGAGGGTCCCTGAAAAAACTAACACCTGATGCCGTTTTGGAAGACGATTTACCCTTCTTCTCTTTCCCTGGTTTTTTAAATGTATTTGACTTATATGTATTCTGTGCCATTATTGCTCGTTCAAAACTAAATAAAATCTGCCATATGCTGCCCCAATTCCCCTGCCACTAGATCGACCAAATACCCGGCAAAGTTAAAAACCTTTTTATGGATAGCTTCATATAAAAGGAATTCCTGACAATTTGATTGGGATAATAGGCGTATCATAGCAGCACCTTAGGATTACCTGCAATGTCTACCGCCTGTCGAAAATCATTTTCTCTTCAAAATCTCCCTATTGATCCGCTTCACAACACCTGGACCCTCATAGATAAAACCGGTGTAAAGCTGAATCAAATCTGCACCGGCATTTAATTTTTGTATTGCATCTTCAGGCGTCATGATTCCACCCACGCCGATGATGGGAAATGCCTGTCCCAGTCGTTCGCGCAGGTAGCGAATTACCGCTGTTGCTCGATCCGAAAGTGGCTTTCCACTCAATCCTCCGCCTCCAATTTGATCAAGTGTGGCGGGTGCTGTGGCCAATCCTTCGCGTGAAATGGTGGTATTTGTGGCAATCACGCCGTCGATACCAGTCTCTTTCAGTATCTCAATGATATCATCGAGCTGTTCGGGCGAAAGATCCGGGGCGATCTTCAAGAGAACGGGTTTCGGCTCCGGTTTTGCCAGACTCAACTGCTTTATTGACGCCAGAAGTTTTCGCAACGGTTCTTTTTCCTGCAGTTCGCGCAACCCAGGTGTGTTGGGTGAACTCACATTCACGACGAAGTAATCTACGTAGGCATGAAGTGCCGTCACGCAATCGGCATAATCATCATGTGCTTTTTCATTCGGTGTCGTTTTATTCTTGCCTATATTCCCACCGACGATCACAGCTGACTGTCTTTCCTTGAGTCTTTTCACTGCCGCCAGTACACCTTCATTGTTGAAGCCCATACGGTTAATCAGTGCACGATCTTTAGGCAATCGGAACAGTCTGGGCTTTTCGTTGCCATGCTGAGGGATAGGTGTCAATGTTCCGATTTCGATAAACCCAAAACCTAAACAGGCCATTTCATCGATTAGCCGGGCATCTTTATCGAAGCCGGCCGCGAGACCCACCGGGTTTCGTAAATTTTATTCCGAACAATTCCTTTTCAAGCGCAGGGTGCTGAAAGTGAAAGAGTGCTCTGAGCAAATTCTTAAAACCAGGAATCTTACCTTTTAACCTTAGTACTGCAAAAATGAAATGGTGAATTTTTTCGGGGTCGACTAAAAAAAGTATGGGACGGATGAGTGCTTTATACATTCGCAAAGATTACTTCTTTTTCTTTCTATTCTTATTTGGAAACTTCTTAAAAGCCTTATATATCACGGCATCGAGCGCACGGTTTATATCTACATTCTCCAACGATAAGCTACCGGTGGCACTCCAAATTTCCTTTTTGCTGTGGGCGTCTGTAATATCGATCACCATCATACCTTCTCGTGATTCGTGTGACCAGGATCGCGATTGATTCATGTCGCTCGGGGTTGAAGCCGGCATCTGACTCAATGGGCCCATGCTTCCTCCCGCTGTCACGTCGTACGCCCCGGCAACATAACTGACATACAGTTGCGCCGACGAGTCGGATAAAAATTTGTATCCCTTTGACTCCATTTCTGTTATAACAGCTTTTTCGATCAAACTAAACAATGCATCCTCATCCATTTTTCGTTCATCACGCGGTGTCATCACTTCGCCCTTCATCACTGTGAACGATTCGTATTTGGTCATATCGACGCCATTATCTGATTTTATTTTTACAGATTGGCCCACCAGGGGCAAACTTAGGAGACACACAAGAAATAGCAGGGGGCTATTTTTCTTCATAAGCTCGAAATTACAAAAGAATTATGACCTGGGATGAAATTCCTGGATCACCTGCCGCAAATAATCACGATCAAGATGGGTATAGATTTCCGTTGTCGTAATGGACTCGTGGCCCAACATTTCCTGGACAGCACGAAGATCGGCACCACCTTCAATTAAATGTGTGGCAAACGAATGGCGAAAAGTATGCGGACTGATTGTTTTGTTTAATCCTATGCGCTGTGCCAGGTTTTTTATGATAGTGAAGACCATAACACGCGTGAGCTTTCTACCGTTTCGGTTGAGAAATACGAACGCCTCAAATCCATTCCCTACAGGTTTGAGCGGCGGCTTACCCCGAATTTCTTCACTGTAAATTTTCAAGTACTTCAGCGCATCCCGGCCAATAGGCACCAATCGCTCTTTGTTACCCTTTCCAACCACACGCAGAAATCCAATGTCATAATATACGTTGTTAAGCTTAAGGTCTACAAGTTCACTGACGCGTAATCCTGAACTATAAAGCACTTCCAACATAGCCCGATTTCGACCACCTTCTGGTTTGGATTGATCCACTGCATTCAGAAGTTTTTCTATCTCAGGATAACTCAGTGTATCCGGGAGTTTTCTTCCCAAGGCGGGGACCTTCAATCAAAGCTGTCGGATCTTTCTCGATGAGTTCTTCAAAAAACAGATATTTAAAGAATCCTTTTAGTCCGGAAAGTATCCTGGCCTGGCTATGGGCACCCATCCCCAGTTCATTAATATACTGCTAAAAAGCCTTGCAGCTGATTCGGCGTCACTTTGATGGGGGACACTTTAGGATAATTTAGCGCCATAAACTGTCGAAGCAGTTCGACATCATGTACGTAGGCTTCAATCGAATTTGGCGACAGCGACCGCTCAATTTTCAAATAATGACTAAAATGACGGATGTTCAAATCCCAATTCATGATCCAATATTACGAGAAAGAAATTTTTAATTGTCAGTCAGCCATTTAACTTTGGCGGGATTAACTGAATCCGACGTTTGATTCTTTGCCATTGCAGGGAATCAAACCAAATCTTGATTCTAAGTCTAAAACACGAGCAATAAATTGAAGCCAAGTATATGAAGTTATTTACCAATATTTTTGCCTTTCTTATCACCACGTCGCTGATAATGGGGTGTTCAGGAAGCCTGAAAACATCCAGCAGCACAGAAAAAGGTGCAATATTGAGCAATTACAAAACGTACGCCTGGATTACTCCTGCTGACCCTGAAGGCACATCGCACGCAGACGACAGAGTATACGCGCCCCTTATCCAGCAGCACGCTGATGCCGCCCTGGCGAAAAAGGGGATGCAAATCGATACCGAGGAGCCTGACGCTGTTTTTTTGTTTGATGCACACATAGAAGAACAAATAAAGTATAGCAATGCTCCCACGACGATGGGTTCATACTACTATGGGGGGCCAGGATACTACCCGGCTTTTGGCCCGCCTATTCCGGGAGGCGAAGTGCTGCCCCAGTCGTATGAAGAAGGTATCCTTGCGTTCCAAATGTTTGATACCAAAACAAAAAAAGTAGTATGGCGCGGTTGCGGCCAAGAAACCGCTCACCGGAAAGTCTGACGTAGAAGCTGACATCAAACATGCTGTCAGGGACATCTTCATGCAACTGCCGATTAAGCATAAGCAATGAAAATACAAATCATCAATGGTCCCAACCTGAATCTGTTGGGAAAGCGGGAGCCTTCCATCTATGGGAGTCAATCATTCGAAGATTTTCTGAAGAATTTGAAAAAAAGGTTTCCTGCAGTAACCCTGCAATACTACCAATCCAACGTCGAAGGCGAAATTATCAATAAGCTACACGACGTAGGATTTTCGTTTGATGGCATCATTCTTAATGCGGGTGCGTATACCCATACGTCCGTTGCGATTCACGATGCCGTTGGTGGAATTAAGACTCCTGTTGTAGAAGTCCATATTTCAAATATTCACGCGCGTGAGGAATTCAGGCATACAAGCCTCATTACCGCCAACTGTGCTGGTATGCTTACAGGCTTTGGACTGGAGGGTTATGCCATGGCCCTCTCCTTCCTGATCAGCAAGACGAACTAATCATTCTCCGAATTGTTTCCTATTGATATTGGCGCTGGACGAAGTCAGTGTCTGATTATTTGATCAATCAACAAGCTCATGAACCCTCGCGAACGCTTCAAAAGTCTTTTACCCGATTCTGTTTACCTGGATTTGCATCATCAGGATGAATTAGCTGAGCTGCTCTACAAAAATTCATGGATACGCCCTGATGACAAAGTTCTCGCGATGGCGAAGCCTGGGGAGGGCAATATGAATTTTGTGGTGAGGGTAAAAACAAATTCGACTTCGATTATTGTAAAGCAATCAAGACCCTGGGTAGAAAAATACCCACAGATAGACGCCCCAGCGAGCAGGATTTTTGTTGAAGCAGAATTCTATAATGTGTTGATGCATGACAGCTATTACAATGGTCTTTGTCCTTCCATTATTGGTTTTGATGCTAATAACTTCCTGCTGGTGCTGGAAGATCTTGGGGAAGGCACGGACTGCACTTTCATCTATGAACCGGATTCAACATTCGAGGATGCCGAACTATTCAGTCTCATTGATTTTGTCTCACACCTTCACAATACGCCATGACGCGATCCAAAAGCTTTTCCGAGGCAACGCTGAATTAAAAAAATTGAACCATGCCCATATTTTCTATTATCCTTATCTGGAAGATAATGGATTCGATCTGGATACGATTCAACCCGGCTTGCAGCATATCGCAATGCATTACAAAACAGATGCAGTGCTAAAAAGACACTTGAAGGATCTTGGCGATGTTTATCTCCAGACGGGAGGTGCACTAATCCACGGTGACTACTATCCTGGCAGTTGGCTTAAAACAAAAAGCGGGATTAAGATCATCGACCCAGAATTTTCACACCTTGGGAGCCCTGAATTTGATATCGGCGTAATGATGGCAAACCTTAAGATGGCGCGGCTGGAGCATAAGCTAAAGCAAGTATGGGATCATTATAAGGTGCCTGCAGTATTTAGTGTTCCATTAATGCTACGCTTTTGTGGCGCAGAAATTATGCGCCGCGTTATTGGGTTAGCACAGTTGCCACTTCACCTTAGATTGCAGGAAAAATCAGAGATCCTTGAATTGGCCGCACAACTAATTCAAAATCCGAAGGAACACTTATTATTTCAAGATTGAACAGGCATCCCCGGTGAATATTATTTTTGGCCAAATCATGCCTGGCGTTTTTGGATAAAGATGTCAACACAACTACAATTCCGTTGAGATGATCTGTGGCCTAACTGCGCAAATAATGGAAAAAGGCATGCGCCGCTACCGCCCGAAATAATGGGCTACCTTTGATACAGAAACGAAAAGTAATACATATATATATACAGATGAAAAATAGCATCCTTCTGGCGACAGCCTTCTTACTGTTGCTTTCGTGCATCAAACCTGAAAAGGCATTTGATGGCAAATCAATTGGTGGAACTGCCCCGCAGGAAAAACACCCCTTGAGAATTTCCGAAAAAGTATATTACAATAAAGTATTGGGCCTGCTGGTTGGTTCTGCAATCGGTGATGCAATGGGCGCGCCCACCGAAATGTGGAGCCGAAGGGACATCCGCACAACTTACGGATTTGTCAACGACCTAGATTCCATGGTTCGGTTTCCGTCCGCGGAAGGCACCTGGCTTAATAACCTGCCAGCAGGAGGAACTACGGATGATACCCGGTGGAAAAAACTCTTTACCGAATATGCCGTCGTGGAACCCTGGCCCAAACTGGGTGCTGCTAATCTTGCAGAACACATCATCAGTAAATACAAATCGGAGCTTGCAGCTTTAAAATCAACGGAAGGGCTGAATCCCCAACCTTACGAAGATAACCTGATGAAAATGGCCTGGTTACAGGAATGGGCACTTGTTGCAGATGCATATGCTAAGAATGACATGGTTGAATATTCCAACGCGCTGAGTAAATTCTATGGTGGAGAGATGACGTGTGCTGGTATGCTGTATAGTCCTTTAATCGGTGCATGCATACCCGCGAACCCGGAAGCCGCTTATGCATCAGCCTATGACCTTTCCATTTTCGATATCGGTTATGCCCGCGATATTACTGCACTGGTTGCCGCCATGGTTTCCCAGGCATTTGACACTTCGGCCTACAAAACTTCAATTCCCAATATCATCCGGACCGTTGATCCGCAAGACTTTTTTAGAAGCAGGCTGGTGGGTAGAGCTGCGTACCGCGTGTATCAAACAGCAAACACGATTGTTTCAGCGTCAAAAGACCTGACGCGCAAGGATATTCCCAAAGATTTTAAAATACCCAGCGCATGGCAGCCGATGGATTCCCTGTACTATCTGCAGCTTTCAAATGCGTATTCTATGTTGGATACCTATAATGAAGACATGCCCTTTCATGCCGCAGAGATATATCTGATAACAATCACCTCCATGAGGTATTGTGATTATGATTTCGAAAAGACGATGGAATTCATTGTCAATTATGGTCGTGACAGTGACACCGTTGCTGCCGTGGCTGGTTCGATTTTGGGCGCCTATATTGGTGCTGATCAACTGCCGCAGAAAAAAGTGAGGCAAATTCTTCAGGTGAATAAAGAATTATTGGGCACAGACCTGGAAGAAATGGCGCATGTTTTGACTGAGAAATATATGCAATCGCGATAGATAAGTTTCCAGCCACAGGCGATGTATCGGATGCCAATCTATTGTTAAATTACACCGGCTCATTAAACCCGTCTGCTTATGATCTCCTTTTATCCCGGCCCTTCACGTGTTCATGATGAAATTCCGACCTACGTAAAAGATGCCTATCGGGAAGGCATTATGAGCATTAATCACAGAAGTGACGAGTTCATGGCAATCTCCAAAAAAACAATTTCGCTTTTGTGTCAAAAGCTTAACATCCCGAAAACCTACTCGGTTTTCTTTACCTCCTCAGCAACCGAGTGTTGGGAAATCATTGCCCAATCTATTATAAAAGAGAGAAGCTATCACTTCTACAATGGAGCCTTCGGCGAGAAATGGTTTGAATACACCAAGCGCCTTCGCCTCTCGGCCGAAGGAATCGTTTTTCCGATGGGTGAAAAAATGGATCCAAAAAAACTGGGGGTACTGAAAAAAAACAGTGTGCTTTGCGTGACGCAGAATGAGACGTCAAATGGAACCCAGGTGGACATCAAAATCATTAGATCCCTTAAAAGAAACAACCCAACGAGTATCGTTGCAGTCGATGCGACTTCTTCAATGGCGGGCATTTCACTCGACTTCCGCGCAGCAGATATTTGGTATGCCTCCGTTCAGAAATGCTTCGGTCTACCGGCTGGCCTTGGTTTACTCGTTTGCTCACCTAAGGCAATGCAACATGCAATGGGTATCGGAGAGCGGAAGCATTACAACAGCCTCACTTTCATGGCAGAAATGATGGCTAAATGGCAAACTCCATTTACGCCCAATGTTATCGGAATCTACCTCCTCATGCGTGTCCTGGAACGATCGAAACCAATCTTGGCCGTGCATAAAAAAGTGGTAGACCGGTACAAAGGCTGGATAGCGTTCCTGTCACAAAGAAAAAACATCACCCATCTCATTACAAACGAAGCGGTACAGTCATACACGGTAATTCCTGTTTCCGCACCCGCTGATATAACGCAGATCATTAAGTCAGAAGCCAAAAAAAAAGGGATGTTACTGGGCGAGGGCTACGGCGACTGGAAGCCGAACACATTCCGGATTGCCAACTTCCCCGCGCTAAAGAAGAAAGAGCTCAAAAAGCTGATGCGTTTTCTAAAGCAGTATTAGGTTTGGGCCAAAAAAAGTCCGATTTCCCCTTTCTTCACCTCATTTTGTCATGTACTATCAGGCTTGCAAATAATAAACTTTAAACCGTTTCCATCGTTGCGATATGCATGCTAACGATTGCAAAAGCGGGTGCTGCCGCTCGGGATTGCGTGGTAACCGCCGACCATGAACAGGTACTTGCTAGTGACGCCAACTTGCGTAAATTTGCACCGAAATGAGGAGGTTTCTATACCGGATTTTTTCTACCGCTTTGTATTTTTTTGCTAAGCGGATACGGCCAACGATATGCACTTGCCTATCAGGCTGGCGCTCACTTTTCCTCCATAAGAATTCTTGGAAAGACAGCCGTCGACACTGACGCGGGGTTAAATCGATATGCCTTAGTTCGTCAAGTCTGCACAAACCGAAAAAAAGACTTTCAGGCTGGATATTGCTCCACTTGAGGAAGACGAGGTCAAGGAAGATGAGCTAAATTCTTCCAAAAAGCACGCGGGTACCAGTCACTGCGCAACTTTCAATTCCTACGCGCAAACGCCAGGGCACTTTTTCGGTTCCATTAGAAAAAATTTACTATTCTATAGCTATTTTTCCAATATCACATCTTGTAAGTGGTATCTAGTATTCCAGGTGTTCAGGATCTAGTATAGCCGCCTTCGAGGCAATTTGCCTGACCTTTCACAACGTTGTTGTCAATGCCCCTGGGTCCTGACGGCATTGCGCTTAAAGATATGCAAGCCATATCACCGTACTCACTTCAATAAAACATCCATCAACAAAATACTTATTGTTTCAATAGAATAATCATTATGAACAGAATCCTTATGCTATTGAGTTTGTTTGCCGCATTGTTGCTGGCAAGCTGCTCCGCCAAAAAAGAAGAAAAGGAGCTCGAAGCCAAATTCCTGGTGACGAGTCCAGCCAGAATGGACACATCGATTACTAAAAATTACGTGTGTCAAATCCGTTCGATACAGCACATCGAATTACGAGCCCTTGAAAAAGGCTACTTGCAAGGAATATTTGTAGACGAAGGGCAATTTGTAAAAAAAGGGCAACGAATGTTCCAGATCATGCCGATGCTTTATGAAGCCGAACTTCAAAAGGCACAGGCCGAAGCTAGCTTCGCTGAAATCGAATACCTGAATACAAAATCACTTGCGGATGGCAATGTGGTTTCTCCAAAATGAATTGGCGTTGGCGAAAGCTAAGTTTGATAAGGCAAAGGCAGAAATTGGCATTGGCCCAAGTACACCTTGGGTTTACGGATATCAAAGCTCCTTTTGATGGTATCATGGATCGCTTCCATGTACGGATTGGTAGTCTTGTGGATGAAGGCGAGTTACTGACCAATTTATCCGATAACAGT
The DNA here is from genome assembly GCA_963714945.1 of uncultured Bacteroidota bacterium. Taxonomy (GTDB): domain Bacteria; phylum Bacteroidota; class Bacteroidia; order Cytophagales; family Cyclobacteriaceae; genus Chryseolinea. The sequence goes on from CAVQQL010000029.1 coordinate 75,857, forward strand.
AAAATGTGGGTATACTTCAATGTTCCGGAAGCAGAATACCTGGAATATGAAACAGTAATAAAGAGAGATAGTCTGGTGCATGTCAATCTACTAATGGCGAATGGCAAAATCTTTAACCAAGCGGGGATCATTGAAACAATTGAGGCCGATTTTAACAATGAAACCGGAAACATTGCTTTCCGTGCGACCTTCCCAAATCCTAAAGGTTTGCTACGGCATGGTGAGACAGGCACGGTATTAATGAAGACCCCGCTTAAAGATGCAATGTTGATTCCACAGAAATCTACGTTTGAGGTGCTGGATAAAAGGTATGTCTTCGTTATCGACAAAGACAATATTGTTCGATCACGACAAATTACCATCATGGCAGAACTTCCGCATATCTATGCTGTGCAAAGATGGACTGGAAGAATCTGATAAAATTCTTCTTGAAGGACTACGCTTGGTGCGCGAAGGCGACGAAATACAATCTGAATTTGTAAAACCAAGTACAGTGTTGTCGCAGTTGGATTTATATGCTGAGTAATTGCGGATCCTAAAAATCAAAAGAAATGTTTCAAAAAATATTATATAGACCCGTCTTTGCGATTGTAATTTCGATGGTTTTCCTTTTTGTGGGGTCGTTGGCAATCAAACAGTTACCAATTTCACAGTTTCCTGAAATTGCACCGACAACAGTAAGTATTTTTATTGCTTATCCTGGATCAAGTGCAGATGTGTTGATTAAGTCAACACTCATCACGTTGGAAAATTCCATCAATGGTGTTCAGGGTATGCGGTATATGACAACCGATGCTACCAGTGCAGGAGAAGCTACACTAAGTGTAATCTTTGAACCCGGTACGGATCCCAATCAGGCTACCATACGCGTGAAGACGAGGGTGGATCAGGTAATGCCACTCTTGCCGGATTTGGTGCAACGTGAAGGGGTAATCATTACCCCCATACAACCCAGTATGTTGATGTATGTGAATTTGTACAGTACAGATGAACACCTGGATGAGAAGTTCTTATACAATTATGCCAACGTAAAAATGATTCCTGAAATCAACAGGATTAATGGTGTAGGCAGAACCCAAATATTAGGTAGTCAGAACCTATGCCATGCGTGTATGGCTGGACCCTGATCGGATGCGCGCTTATAGCATTTCCATTGAAGATGTGATGGAAGCGATGGGTGAGCAAAGTATTATTGGCAGGCCGGGTAGAATTGGTCAGAGTTCGGGCATTAGCTGCCCAGTCGCTGGAATACGTGTTGACGTATAAAGGACGCTATAATAAACCCGAGGAATATGAAAGTATTATTATTCGCGCAAATGCCGATGGTGAAAGTATCCACCTCGGAGACATTGCCAAGATTGAATTGGGAAGTGAGTTCTTTGATATCTATTCCAACCTGGATGGCCATCCCTCAGCAGCCATCGTATTAAAACAAAACTACGGTAGCAATGCCAGTGAAGTAATTAGAGAAGTAAAAGGGTTGCTTACTGAAATGAAGAAAGACTTTCCGCCAGGGGTAGATTATAAAATTAGTTATGATGTTTCTCAATTTCTGGATGCCTCCATTGAAAAAGTACTCCATACACTTGGGGAAGCCTTTATTCTGGTGGCCATTGTAGTGTTTATTTTCCTTGGTGATTGGCGTTCCACGCTGATTCCAACACTGGCTGTTCCGGTATCGCTGGTAGGTGCCTTCTTCTTCATGCAGTTTTTCGGACTTTCCATTAACCTGATCACGTTGTTCGCACTGGTACTGGCAATCGGTATTGTGGTAGACAATGCCATTGTGGTGGTGGAGGGTGTTCATGCTAAAATGGAAGAAAAAAATCTTTCACCCTATAAAGCCACGCAGGAAGTACTTCATGAAATCAGTGGGGCCATCATTGCCATAACACTTGTAATGACCGCTGTGTTTGTACCATTGGTATTTATGACGGGACCGGTCGGTGTTTTCTATCGGCAATTTTCCATTACCATGGCAACGTCGATTGTATCTTTCAGGTGTTGTAGCGCTTACGCTGACGCCGGTTTTGTGCGCCATGATTTTGAAAAATAATCATGGTAAACCAAAAAAGAAAAACCTGCTTACCCGATCACTTGACGGTTTCAATAGCGGGTTTGAAAAACTGACGGGAAAATATGCCGGCTTTCTGCGACTTAATTGTCAACAGAAGGATGGTGACGGTTATCGTATTGTTAATTTTTGGAGCCGGTATCTTTGTTGAAAATCAAGTTTTACCCTCTGGATTTATTCCCGGTGAAGATCAGGGTACAATCTATGCCATTATCCAAACGCCTCCAGGCGCTACGCTGGAAAGAACCAATCAGGTATCGCAAAAACTTCAGAAAATATGCGAGGAAGTAGATGGTGTAGAATCGGTTTCTTCACTGGCAGGGTACGAGATTATGACGGAAGGAAGGGGATCCAATGCGGGTACCTGTTTGATCAACTTAAGAACCTGGTCGGAACGTAAACAATCTGTAAAAGAAATCATGGAAGAACTGGAAGAAAAATCCAGGAACCTTGGTGCGATTGTGGAGTTTTTCGAACCCCCCGCAGTTCCCGGATTTGGATCATCTGGTGGTTTTTCATTGCGCTTGTTGGATAAAAATAGCGAAACCGACTACCACGATTTTGATAAAGTCAACAAGCAGTTTATTGATGATATGAGTAAGCGAAAAGAACTGACTGGTTTGTTTACATTCTTCGCGGCTAATTATCCGCAGTACGAATTGGAGATCGACAATGAAGCCGCTATGCAAAAGGGCGTTTCCATTGGAAAAGCGATGGAAAACCTTAATATTCTAATTGGTAGTACGTATGAGCAAGGATTTATCCGGTTTGGACGATTTTTCAAAGTCTATGTCCAATCGGCTCCCGAATTCAGAAGGCTTCCCTCCGATGTTTTGAATCTGTTTGTAAAGAATGATCACGATGAAATGGTTCCCTATTCATCGTTCATGAAACTTAAAAAGACACAGGGGCCCAATGAGGTTACGCGTTTCAATATGTATAATTCAGCTGCAATTCGTGGGCTTCCGTCAAAAGGATATCACGACCGCGAATGCCATTCAGGCGATACGGGAAGTGGCTGCTGAAACGTTGCCTAAAGGATATGACATTGCATGGGAGGGACTGTCCTATGATGAGGCTAAAAGCGGGAATGAGTCCATTTATATTTTCATCATCGTAGTGGCATTCGTATACCTGGTGTTGGCGGCACAATATGAAAGTTTCCTGTTACCATTAGCCGTGATTTTTTCTCTTCCAGTCGGGGTGTTTGGTTCGTTTTTACTTCTGAAACTAATGGGGCTGGACAATGATATCTATGCACAAATAGGAATCATCATGCTGATTGGTTTGCTCGGAAAAAATGCGGTGTTGATTGTTGAGTTTGCGGTACAAAAGCACCGACATGGAGCCACTATTTTTGAGGCCGCCATTGAAGGTGCCAAAGTTCGTTTTCGTCCAATTTTAATGACCTCATTTGCCTTTATAGTTGGATTGATTCCACTGGTAGTGGCAACGGGTGCGGGTGCGATTGGAAACCGGACGATTGGTGGCTCTGCGCTTGGTGGTATGTTAGTTGGAACCATTATGGGGGTACTTATTATCCCGGGACTGTATTATATTTTCGCGAACCTGGCGGAAGGCCGTCAATTGCTTAAAGGTGAATACGACAGGCCTTTATCAGAAGAATTCGAACACAAAAAAACGAAAGAAGAAAATGAGTAATAGAAGAATAAATCGCTGTGTTGGGATAGCCTGTATAGCAATCGGATTTTCGGCTTGTGCTCCAACACTGGTAAATAAAACTGCGGATACGACGACGGTACCTGAGCAATATGCCAACTCACAGGATACCACCAATACAGCAAAGGTAAATTGGAAAGAATATTTTACCGATCCTTATCTGAATACGCTGATCGATACAGCGCTGGCAAACAATCAGGAACTTAATATTACGTTGCAGGAAATTGAAATCGCCAGAAACGAAGTGCGCGCAAGAAAAGGAGAATACTTACCTTTTGTTGATATCCGAGCAGGTGGGGGTGTTGAAAAAACTGCACGGTATACCAGTAAGGGTGCCAATGATGCCAACACGGAAATTGAACCGGGAAAAGAAATGCCTGATCCATTACCGGATTTTATGGTAGGTGCATATGCCACATGGGAGTTGGATGTTTGGCATAAACTTCGCAATGCGAAAAAGTCAGCCTATGCCCGATTCCTTTCATCCGTTGATGGAAAGAATTTTATGGTGACGAATCTTATTGCAGAGATTGCCAATTCGTATTACGAATTGTTGGCACTTGATAATGAGTTGGATAATGTTCAAAAGAACATCGACATCTTGACCAATGCACTGACGATTGTGAAGCTTCAAAAAGAAGCTGCAAGAGTAACTGAGCTGGCGGTACGGAGATTCGAGGCGGAGGTACTTAAGAATCAAAGCCGTCTGTATTACATCAAACAAGATATTGTTGAAACGGAGAATAGGATTAATTTTCTGGTAGGACGATATCCACAACCATATAGATCGAAATCTCCGAAACGTTTGTTGATTTGGTGCCCAGCATCGATTTATGCAAGGAATACCCTCTCAATTGTTGGAAAACCGCCCGGACATCAGACAGGCAGAACTGGAATTGGAAGCATCAAAGCTTGATGTCAAAGTAGCTAGAGCCAGGTTCTATCCTTCGATCGGTATTTCTGCAGGGGTTGGTTTTCAGGCATTTAATCCTAAGTATTTCTTTAGGACACCAGAATCCTTGCTGTTTTCGCTTGCCGGAGATTTAGCCGCTCCGCTGGTCAACAGAAATGCGATCAAAGCAATGTATTACAGTGCAGATGCGAAGCAGATACAAGCGGTCTATAAATACGAGCAAACTATTTTGAATGCCTATATAGAAGTAGCGAATCAATTGTCAAAGATCACGAACTTGCAAAATAGTTATGCATTAAAAGCACAACAAGTAGAAATGCTCACGCAGTCCATTGATATTTCTAACGTATTGTTCAGATCTGCCCGGGCGGATTATATGGAAGTACTATTGACCCAACGGGATGCGCTGGAATCAAGATTTGACCTGATTGAAACCAAGATGCGCCAAATGCACGCGGTGGTTAATATATACAAGGCATTGGGTGGCGGGTGGAATTAACTGTGTGATGTTGGCCTTGCCTATCGGCTTTATGGGCGGTCACTCAAACTCCGGCAGATATCGGCGGCCGCGGCAAACGCCGATGCAGAAGAATTCAAGGCTGTATTTTACAACGACGTGGCTTATAACGATCTCATTTCAATGAACTAAAAGTAATGGGTGGGTAAAAAGTAATGGGCGGGTAAAGTCAAATCTCGCCCATTCGCTAACTTCGCCCTATGAAAAGAAATATTTTCGCTTTACTGCTATGGTTAATTTTGCCGGGGTGCGCCTTAATGGCACAAACACCTTCAGCACCAAAGGCTATTGAAGAACTGAGTTTGAAACTGAATGAAGACGGAAGTCATTACTTAAAATGGACTTTCCTGAATCAGGTTTGGTTGCGCTACAATGATAGCAACCCGGGTACTACAGTTCTTGGTGAGGCCGCCACACAAACTTTTGATATTGGTTTACGGAGAACTCGAATTCAGTTCTTTGGTCAACTGACCGATCATGTTTTCTTTTATACGCAGTTTGGCCAGAACAATTTTAATTTTCTCTCCCAGAATCAGGGAAACCGAAAAATACAGGCATTCTTTCACGACGTATTGGGCGAGTACAGAGTATGGAAAGACAACGATAAACTTAAGGTAGGAGGCGGCCTTACCATTACCAATGGCCTGTCACGCTTTACGCAGCCAAGTATCGGTACACTCGCGACCATGGATGTGCCGGTCTTTGCCCAGGCTACCGTTGAGCAAACGGATGAGTTCGGCCGTAAGCTGAGTGCTTATGCGAGAGGTCAACTGGGAAAGTTCGATTATCGTATCGCATTGAGCGATCCTTTCCCCATTACCACTACCGGACAGACACCTCCGCCCATTGGTATCAATGCTACCTATGCCCAAATGGGACACCATAAACAATATCAAGGCTTTTTCATGTATAACATATTTGACAAAGAGCCGAATACAACCCCGTACATGGCGGGTACGTACTTAGGGAAAAGGAAAATTCTGAACATAGAGGCAGGGTTCATCACACAAAAGAATGCTACGTGGACATCTCCGGATGCCGGCGCTACGACGCAGTTTCACAATTTGAACCTCTGGTCCGTTGCGCTCTTCTATGATGCACCAATAGATGCTGAAAAGGGAACGGCGCTGTCTGCCTACGCCGGATACTTTGATTATGACTACGGTCCAAATTACCTGCGATACAATGGCATCATGAATCCTGCCGATGGCATAAACAACGGCCCGTATGGCGGAAGCCAGGGAAATTCCTTCCCGATGTTCGGGACAGGCAATGTTATCTATGCCCAACTTGGCTATCTCTTTAAACACGATCTACTTGGCAATGCGGGGACCTTGATGCCATACGGGTCATTGATGAGCGCTAAGTACGACCGGCTAAGTGATCAGATGAATGTGATGGCATTCGGGGTCAACTGGTTGCTGAAAGGACATACCAGCAAACTGACGCTGGATTATCAGAACAGGCCCGTGTTTGTATCGCAAGGGGCCGACTTGGTTAAGACTTCAAACAAGGGCCAGATAGTGCTGCAATATCACATATCCTTTTAGTTTAGATCCAGGTGCAGTTAAAATGCCAGGCACAAGTCCGGCATTTTTGTTTTAAATTTGCACCAAATTTTTGCTATGCTTGACCTGAAAGAAATATTTTCTGTTTCCCTTATTCTTTTTTCTGTAATCGATATTCTTGGTTCAATTCCTTTCATTATCATAATCCGCAAACGAGAAGGCAGAATATATGCTGAAAAGGCAACACTGATTTCAGCCGTTCTGATGGTAAGTTTTCTTTACCTGGGCCAGTCCATACTAAAGCTATTTGGCCTTGATGTCTCATCCTTCGCACTGGCGGGCGCCATTGTGATCTTTATTGTCGCACTGGAGATGATTCTTGGCATAACGCTAATCAAGGATGACCCGGACGCGAAAGGTTCAAGCTCTATCGTCCCCCTTGCCTTCCCGCTTATCGCGGGTGCAGGAACGCTTACTACCATATTGGCCCTTCGGGCGGTTTATCAGGAGTGGAATGTTTTGGCCGGGATCTTACTTAACCTTGTTTTTGTTTATATCGTGCTCCGCGCATCACCATGGCTAGAGCGCGTCATTGGAAAATCCGGGTTTTCTGTGCTGCGCAGAGTTTTTGGCGTTATCCTCCTGGCCATAGCTGTCAAGATCTTCAAGACAAATCTGATGCCTGCATGATTCGAATATTCACTGACGGCGCGGCGCAGGGCAACCCCGGACCAGGAGGATATGGTGTTGTGCTAAAATTCAATCATGCCCAAAAGGAGCTGTCTGAAGGGTTCAGGCTAACGACAAATAATCGCATGGAATTACTTGCCGTGATCACTGGCCTTGAAGCCATCAAGAAGGAAAACATACCCGTTACTATTTACTCCGATTCAAAGTATGTGGTAGACGCTGTCGAAAAGGGTTGGATATGGGGATGGCAGCAGAAAAATTTCTCAAAAAAAGCCAATCCCGACTTATGGCAACGGTATATTCCGCTTCATTTAAAATTCAAACCCAAGTTTATTTGGGTAAAAGGACACGCCGGACACCCGGAGAACGAACGCTGTGATGAGCTCGCCGTGCAAGCCGCCAGCAGTGGAAAACTGAGGATTGATGTTGAATACGAACAGAAGCAAGGCTAACTTACGGCCGAAACTGAACTACCACGGTTGATACAAGAACTCGACTTTGCTCCTTCTTCATTGCTTGCGCTGAACCTATGCCTGGGTTTTATCATGTTCGGCGTTGCCCTAACGATAAAAGTGGAACATTTTATCCAGCTTAAGCATCAGAAAAAAGCACTTGCTACGGGAATATTTTCTCAGTATATCTTGCTGCCGGGCCTCACCGTTTTGTTGATATTGCTCTGGTCCCCGCCTCAAGGAATCGCCCTGGGCATGATCATGGTAGCCGCGTGCCCGGGCGGAAATGTGTCTAACTTTTTTTCGTTACTGTCCAGGGGTAATGTCGCTTTGTCCGTGACGTTGACGGCAATCACATCCGTGACTGCATTTTTCATGACGCCATTGAGCTTCTTTTTTTGGTCTTCGACAATACCTGGACTCAGCGACAGCATTCAGACGATAAAGATCGGTTTCCTGGATTTATTCTTAAATATGTCTGGAATTTTGTTGCTTCCGCTGATATTGGGAATGGCATGCGCTCATTTCTACCCATCAATCACCAAAAAGATCTCTAAGCCCACACGAATAATATCAATCATCATCCTGATTAGCTTTGTGCTGATTGCGTTCTGGCATAATATCAGCACATTTGTGGACAGAATCTATTCCGTATTTTGGTTAGTGCTTTTGCACAACGGCAGTGCGCTTTTCGGCGCCTACTTTTTTAGCCGGCTGTTGAAAAATACAGAACCCGTAAACCGATCAGTTGCGATTGAAACCGCGATACAAAACTCCGGGCTTGGATTAATATTGATTTTTACTTTCTTTGAAGGTAATGCTGATATGGCAATAATCGCCGCTTGGTGGGCCATTTGGCATTTGATTAGTGGATTCTCGTTTGCATACCTAATGCGGCACAAGCCTTTACCGGAAACTATATTATAGATTGAATGACACCTTCCCTGCTGTATAGAATTCTTAAAATTTACTGCACGACGGCCTTGCAATTCTATTTCAAAACGTGGCAGATCAATAACGTTAAGGCTATACCGCGAACCGGACCCGTAATTTTTATCCCCAACCACCAAAATGCATTCCTCGATGCCATACTGGTTATTTGCAGCTCTGCCCGCAATCCCTGGTCAATTGCCCGGGCCAGTGTTTTTAAAGATGGACTGATAACCAGGTTACTCACAGCCATTCAAATCAAACCCGTTTTCCGGATCCGCGACGGGTGGAGCTCGCTTCGAAACAACGATGCAATCATCCTGGAATGGAGCGAGATGTTGACTAAAGGTCAGGACATACTCATTTTCGCAGAAGGCAATCATAATCAGCCCTATGCCGCTGGTGTCCTGCAAAAAGGTTTTGCCCGCATGGCGATGCAGTTTCAACAAAGAGACAGCACGCCCTTAACCATCGTGCCCGTTGGATTTCATTACGAAAATCATTACGAATTCCGCTCACGTGTTCTGGTTAACTTTGGAAATCCGATACGTGTGAATGAAATATTACAAGAATCACATTCTGAAAGGGAAAAGCTGGAGGCGTTGGTTTCTGTCACGGACAGGGCACTCAAAGAATTATCGCTGGCGATAGCACCCGATGAAACATACAAGGCGAAGTTTGACTTTTTCATGAAACACAGAGTTAAGAAAAAAGATATGGTCGCCCAGCTTGCGGCCGACAAGGATATCCTCCGATCCTATCCCCATTTACCTTCCGGACCAGCCAAGTCAAAACAAATTGCGACGGTGTGGAAACTCCTGAATCCTGTTGTATGGATTGGGTATTTGCTTCACATTTTGCCTTACTCATTCATCAAACGCTATATTAAACGAAAGGTAAAAGATCCCCAGTTTACTAGTTCACTAAAATATGCCCTGGGAATATTCATTATTCCCGTTTACTACATTATCCTACTGACTGATCTTTTATATTGTTGTTCCCAACATTACTGCACTCTTTGTTTTCGGGGCTGCACTTCCCCTCACTGGAATTGCGGCAACTGATTTCTTGAAGCAATGATGACCGCCGAGGTCCGATCATTAGCGGTAGTATTGTCTTACTATAATATTTGCTCTTCCCGCATCCCTATTGCTAAGGAACTCAATTCCTTCAGAATAGGCTCATAGAATTCAAAATGAACTGGAATTACTACACCGCGCTGGCGGATTTTACCCTGCAGCAGCAGTTTCGCTGCAATCCCCAACGGCAAACCTACTGTCTTGGACATAGCCGTGTTGATGGCATCATCACCTTTGGCAACCAATGAAGCCTGAATTTCCTCTCGTTTTCCTTTCATTTGGTAAACAAACCGATGCCACATTACAACAAAATCTGTGTCGGCCGATGAAAGCTTCCATTTTTTTGACAGAATGTGTTCGAGTATCTGCGCAGGCGTCCCTCGGTTTAGTCCGATTTCTTCATCTGAAAAGAGTCCACTCCATCGCAGCCGTTTCATTTCGCCTCCTGAAACTGACAATGAAAAAGCTGCGCATATTTTTTCTTCCACAGAACGTTCTGGATGAAAATCCAGAAAAGCATTCATATAATTACGGTGGGTCATCAAATCAACTCCCTCCATAGCATAGGAATCATCACAACATCCTAATTGTGCCAAAACATTCCAGGCACTGCAGAATCCTTTATTCCGCAAGGTGCCCCGCAGCATAGTCTTGATGCCCGTCAAGCCGTACGTCTCCAGGTACTTGAGCGAGTCGCGATTGGCATATCCCTCATATTCTCCATAGTCAGCAACGGAGACACTGGTAATGCGCTTAAAAACCTGCTGATACGGGATGTATTTGTATTGTCCTTCCTGCAGGAACTTTGCCGTACCTTGTCCAGCCATCACAACATTGCGGGGATTCCAGGTAAATTTGTATCGCCATGGATTTTCCGGATCAGTTTCAGGGGCAATCAAGCCCCCGGTAAAAGATTCAAATGAAGTGAGTTCACCGCCTGCCGCCCTGACCTTGTCGATCACCTGCATCGCACTCATATGATCAATACCTGGATCCAGCCCGCACTCACATAGAAATAACAGCCCGCTGTCCAAAGCCTCACGATGGAGCGCTTTCATTTCATCTGAGACATAACTCGCGTTGAGGAAGTGCTTTTTTAAGCTGAGGCAGTGCCGCGCAACCGTTGAATGAAAATGTGAAGGCAACATGGAGATCACCACATCCGCCTGGGCAATCACCGAGGCTGATGCAGTTTCATCGTTAATATCAAACCGTATAGCTTTCCCATGGGGCGTGTCGCCGGTCTTCTTTTTTGCAATTTCTTCGGAATAATCACCAACAACAACTTGCCAGCCTAAGACCTTGGCGTTGGATAATAGATAGGTGATAAGTGAAGTTGAGGACCGGCCCGCGCCCAACACTAAGATTTTGTCCATAATAGCAAAGCTATATGCTTCAAAGCAAAGCAAAAAGCCAAGTGTTGAAGTTATTGTTACCTGACCAGGTACAATGTCTTTTCCTGACACTTTTTTTTACCTTTCGCTGCAGAATTCATATCTATAATGCTTATGAGCGATTTTATTATTGTAAATACGTTGGAGGAGCTGGACGAGGAATCAAAACACCTTGTACAAACAGCACAAGAAACCCTTCGATACGCGTATGCACCGTACTCAAAGTTCAGTGTGGCGGCAGCGCTGCTTTTGGATAACGACGAAATTATTACCGGTACGAACCAGGAAAATGCAGCCTACACTGTAGGGATGTGCGCTGAACGTGTTGCCTTGTTTGCAATGGCTTCGCGATATCCCGGAATTGGCCTTAGGAAGTTAGCAGTGGCGGCCCGGTACGGGTATACATCAAAACTTTCACCTGCCACTTGCTGCGGTTCTTGCCGTCAGGTTATGCTGGAGTTTGAACGCCGGCAGAACAAAGCCTTCGCCGTAATTATGCAAAATCAAGATTACAAGTGGGTGAAAGCCCCGTCCGCAGAGTCCCTTTTGCCTTTCAGTTTTTCCAAACTAGAAATGCCTACCGGCGAAGCACCAAGCTGACGAAAGCGATCTATTTATGGCATATCGCTGGGCCGATTATAACTTCTCCGGGAATATTGGTCTTCGGCACGATGCATCGATGCCAGAATATTCTAAATGTAGTGGGCAGTTTCATCAACAATTTCCTCACGACAAATCAACGCGTGCGCTCCTTCCTTTGGGAATCCGAAAATTTTAAAGTCCCTATTTTTCAACTAATTAGAACGAATTAGCTAATTTGATTTCCAAAAGGAAAATGCTTCGGGTCATATTGCGTACATGTAAGGTTTTCAGCAGAAATTCATCCGATAGTCTACATAAGAAACTAATTTTGGGTTCCGTTTTAAAAGACCAAACATGTTGGATATTGACATTGCCGACCTAAAACAGATCTCGGCTTTAATCTACCAGAAGTACCATTATGACTTTCGGAATTATGCCATGTCTTCGTTCAAGAGGCGGGTGCTTCGTATTATGGAAATAAAGAGGCTCACCGTTGATGACCTCCTCGAGAAACTCAGCAATGGCTCCGCCTTTATCCACGAGTTTCTGGCAGAACTAACTGTTGATGTCACGGAAATGTTCCGGGATCCCAGCTTCTGGAGGATCATGCGGGAGGAAATATTACCTGGTATCATGCTTAACCACGAACAATTCAAAATTTGGCACGCCGGTTGTTCGTCGGGCGAAGAAGTGCTATCCATGAGCATTGTACTTAAAGAAATGGGTATTTTGCCTAAGGTAACGATGGTCGCGACTGACCTTGATACTAACAATCTGGAAAAAGCCAGAATCGGAATCTATCCGATTCGAAGCATGGCGTTGAATGAAAAAAACTACTTCCTCTTTCGGGGTATCGGATCTTTGAAAGACTATTACGAGGAAAAGAATGGTATGGCTGTATTCGATAAAGATTTACTGGCGAATGTTTCGTTTCGCACGCACGATCTCAGTTGTGGGCGATACCTTCGACAGGTTTGACTTGATCGTGTGTCGCAATGTGATGATTTACTTTAATCAGACCTTGCAGAATGAAGTACTGAAAAAATTCCACGGAAGTTTATTTAAGTATGGGTACCTCGCCATCGGATCGAAGGAGTCATTAATATGGTGTGACTACGCAAACCGTTTCATCGTGGTTAATAATGAGGAGAAGATTTATAAGAAGATTAAGGACTAGAAGGATTCTAATGAAGGATAAAAGATCATCTTTAATAGCAATCGTAAGCAAAGTAAGTGATTGAGAAAATAACACGAAGGTGATGTTCAAAAGATGGCATTGTCGTGATGCTGGGTGATCATGGTCTCAAAGCAGGCGAAGTGATGAAGGTTTTTGAATGAAATAGACATGCAATACGGATGGTAGGCTTTTTCGGCGATCGATACAAGATAAGCATCATCCTCTCGGTATTATTTATGCTGGGGATTGGCGTTTCAATGTACACCATTTACGCACTTCCCAACGCGCTAAATCTGGAACAAGATTACAAACCGGAGTTCACTGAAGTGTATGCAGTAATTGGCATAACATTCCTAATGGGAACTGTGAGTCTCCTGTATGCATTGCGTGGCAAGAAGAGAGTAAACATTGTCCGGGGAGGGGTACCGGAAAATGCAGGATTATTTGCACTTCATGAGAATACCGAAGCGGTGGAGGCAATACAAGAGAAACTCAAGCGCTCGAACCAGGCACTTGAGGAGCAGGTTGAAGATTTGAACCGTACTCGAAAGCAGCTACAGCTATTACTTGAGAACGCTTCTGAGGTAGTTGCCATTTATGAGGATGATGAGAGCATCCGTTTCATCTCACCTTCAGTTGAATCAATACTTGGATATCTTCAAAATGAAATGACCGGAAGGAGCGACATCGACAAAGTACATCCTGATCACCGTGAGACATTCCAGGACTTATTCCAAAAAATGAGATCAAACCCCGGCAAGCAAGTGACGGTACAATACGCGTATCGAACCAAGGATGAGCGTTTCATCTGGATCGAATCGACGGGCACGAATTACCTGAACGACCAGAGCATCCATGGCTTCATCCTCAATTCACGCGATATCACCGAACGCAGGCGATCGGAGCAGGAGCAACCCCTGCGGAGCAAGATGCAAGCCTTGTCGGAAAACTCGCTCGATCTTATCACCCGCCTGGAAGGAGAATCGATATCGTACATTAACCCGGTCATTGAAGAATACACCGGAAGAAAACCTTCCTACTTCCTTAACCAAAAAGTTAGAGAAACAGGACTTGACAAATCAATTCTGAATGGCTGGCTTAGTGCCGTAGAAGCGGTGAATACTTCGAAAAGGAAAGCAACCGCTGAAGTGGATTTTTACTCAGCGATGGGCAGGCGTGTCATGCAGGTAAATGCTATTCCCGAATTTGATGAATTAAACAAAGTTGAATCTGTACTGGTGGTATCGCATGACATTACTGACCGTAAGTTGATTGAGTCAGAGATCCATAACAAAAATAAAAAGATTACGGAAAGCATAAACTATGCGAAAAGGATTCAAAATGCAATCCTTCCCAACGCGAGAGTAATTCGCAATACACTTCCGGATTCTTTTATTTTGTACAAGCCCCGTGATGTTGTCAGTGGCGATTTCCCCTGGTTTGTTCAAATAAAAGAGGATATATACGTTGCCGCCGTAGATTGCACAGGGCATGGCGTACCCGGCGCTTTGCTATCCTTAATTGGATATTTTCTTTTAAACGATATTGTACGCAGCCGAAAAATCACCGAACCAGGCAAAATTCTTGACTTGCTGGACGAAGGCGTAACGACCACCCTAAGGCAAGATGAATATGCAACGGCCAGGGATGGTATGGACATAGCTTTGTGTAAGATAAATCTTAATGCCCGGGAGGTTGAATACGCCGGGGCACACAGACCTTTATACATCATGAAGAATGGTGTGATGGAAGAAGTGAAGGGAAATAAATTTCCTATTGGAGGCGGTATTTTTAAGAACCAGACTAACTTTACCAATACAAAGATCAAGCTTGAAAAAGGAGACTCGATTTTCTTCAGCTCAGATGGATTCGCTGATCAATTTGGTGGGCCATTAGGTCGAAAACTTGGTCAGAAAAAAATGCGAGAGATTATTGAGGATATCCACACCCATACGATGCCTGACGCGATGGCAATTTTTGACCGCCAGTGGGAGGCCTGGCGCGGCGACACGAAACAAACTGACGATGTGTTGTTAATCGGTATAAAATTGTAAGCATCATGACGTCACCTAATTCTTGTAAGCGTAAACCAATGAACCTCACACTTGTCAATCTAATCTTCTGAAGCATGAATTTTATTTATGATCTGCACCGCACCATGATGGCACAGAACCTAATTCTGGTGTATCAGGGCGATTTCACCCAGGAGAGTACAAAATCAATTCTGTCCATGGCGGAGCGAAATCTCGATGCTTCCGGGGAAGAATCAAGTATCAAGCGCAAGGTGTTCAATGTAATTGCTGAGGCACTTCAAAATGTTGTCAAGTATAACGATGAGCTTGGTTGACGGGCTAACGCGCAGTCATGCGGCCATATTCCTGATTGGAAAAGAGGCTGACCGATACAGCATCATGTCAGGTAACCCTGTGCAAAAACCAAATGTCGAAAGGCTTCAGAAAACACTAGAACACATCAATGGTCTTGACAAAGAAGGGCTTAAGCAACTCTACAAAGACATCATTAAAAACGCAACCATCTCTGAAAAGGGTGGTGCTGGACTTGGTTTTGTGGATATGGCCAGAAAGTCTGGGGAAAAACTGGAATTTGAATTCCCTGAAATGAATAACAACTACTGTTTCTTCTGCTTGAAAGTTAACGTACCCCGTGAAACGGAATAAATTAATACTGCATACTAAACTCGATTTACATGGAAATTCTAAACCTCGAAGGAACCGAAGACACACCGAAGATAATACTCGACAAAAAGCACGAAATATTTGAAATTTCCGGTCGCTCTTTGCCCGAAGACTCAGCAGAATTTTATGCGCCGGTACTTGAATGGATTGAACGCTACAGTGAAGATCCCAATACTTCAACAGAGTTCGTCTTCAAACTAGAATATTTTAATACATCTTCTTCAAAACTAATCCTGGATGTTCTCTCAGCGCTGGAAGATATTAGCGACATGAAAGTGTCGTGGTATTTTCACGATGATGACGAAGACATGGAGGAGGCTGGTCAAGAGTTTTCAGAATTGGTGGAAATCCCATTCGAATTCAAAACGTACTGACTTGAATTCTTTCAAAATCTGTTACTGGTCATTGGATTTTACAGCTAAGGTTCTAATGGCCGCAAAGCGAAACGTTTTTATACCTTTATAGCATTATCGCCTTTCTATGAGCGAAGAAATACTCAAAGCGCTTACCCAACTTTTTGCGATTATCACAAAACAAGATGGTGGAGCCACTGAACGTGAACGCCAGTTCGTATTAAACTTTTTTCAAACCGAGCTTGACCAGGATTCAGTAAAAGAATACTTGGATTTATACGACCAGTTTTCCGGCTATGGAAAAGATGATGAAGAAGGCAAATCGAAACTCACCTCTGTTACCGATTCAGTAAAAACGCTGAGTATCTGCAAAAAAATCAATAAGACTCTTACTCAAAGACAAAAAGTTGTCGTGTTAATCAAGCTATTAGAATTGGTTAGCACGGATAAAAACTTCACACCTCAACGCATGGAGATTATCAATGCGGCGTCATCCGTTTTTAATATCGTTCGTTACGAGTATCAACTTATTGAAGCATTTGTTATTTCTGAGAATCCTTTATCGCTTGAACTATGCAGATATTTTGTTGCTCAACAACAGTGAAGATGTCGAACAGGGTAGATCGAACAAACATCTTTTTGGTCACATCGAAGGAAGTCTGATTTTCATGCGCGTGGTGAGCGTAGACATGTATTTCACGAAATATTTGGGTGATGAGTTCAACGCGTTAAATGGATTCCCCATGCAAACCAACCGCGTCTACCTCTTTTCTCATGGCAGTACGATAAAAACACAAGCGGGTGACGCACTTTACTACAGCGACCTCGTGGCCCATTTTAATGAAGAGCTAAAAACTACTAAGCTTTCCTTTAATGTCCGCATTGATGAATTCAAATTTCCCAGCGGCACCATTGGCTTACGAAATATTGCTATTGCTGAAGGACCGGGGAAACTCATCGGCATTATGGGTGCAAGTGGTGCTGGAAAGACAACACTATTGAACGTTATGGCCGGGGTGGTAAAACCCACCAGGGGCCAAGTATTAATTAATGGGATTGATATAAATTTGCAGAAAGACAAAATTCACGGCGTTGTCGGTTATGTGTCGCAAGATGACTTGCTTATTGAAGAACTAACCGTATATCAAAACCTATACTACAACGCCAAACTCTGTTTTGCGAATCTTGATAAAGAACAACTCCAGAAACGTGTTGAAAGCCTGTTGGATAGCCTTGGTCTGGATCAGCGAAAACACCTTCCCGTAGGCAACCCATTAGACATTACGATAAGCGGAGGTCAACGAAAGCGCCTGAATATTGCGCTGGAGCTCATCCGTGAACCGGCGCTGCTATTTCTGGATGAGCCGACTTCGGGGCTTTCCTCACGCGACTCTGAGAACGTCATCGACTTACTAAAAGAGCTTTCCTTAAAAGGAAAATTAATCTTCGTTGTTATTCATCAACCATCATCAGACATCTATAAGATGTTTGATAAAATCATCGTCGTAGATGCTGGTGGCTATCCAATCTATTACGGCCCGCCGGTTGAAGCGATAACCTACTTCAAGAAATCAACCCATCAGATTGATAGCAATCGAGGACAATGTGAAACGTGCGGTAATGTGAACCCAGAGCAAATTTTCAATATTATAGAAGCAAAAGTTGTAGACGAATACGGGCAACCCACCAACAAACGAAAAGTAACACCGCCACAGTGGTACGATTTATTTAGAGAGCGCTTCAAGATCAATCGTTTGGAGGACGTGAAGGAGGCGCCACCACGGTCCCTCAGCCTACCGAATAAAATCAAACAGACAATTATCTTTATCACCCGCGACACGCTTTCTAAGCTCAGCAATAAACAATATCTGCTTATTAATCTATTGGAAGCACCAATACTAGCGTTGATTCTGGCGGTCATTATAAAATACAAGAGTGCTCCCGGTGGAAAAGAATATATGTTCAGGTTCAACGAGAATCTTCCTGCGTTTTTATTGATGAGCATAATTGTGGCGATGTTCATGGGGCTGACAGTCAGCGCAGAAGAAATTATCCGTGATCGGAAGATTCTGCGCCGCGAATTATTTCTGAACCTAAGCTGGAATAGCTACCTCTCCTCCAAGGTTGTGATACTTTTTGTCCTTTCTGCTGTTCAGACTTTCTCTTTTATCTTCGTCGGAAACCTCATCCTGGAGATAGAATGGAGCATGCTAATTCCATTTTGGTTCATCCTCTTTTCTGCTTCATGCTTTGCCAACGTGCTCGGGCTGAATATTTCCTCGGCGTTCAATTCAGCCGTAACCGTGTATGTCATGATTCCTTTGCTCCTTATCCCCCAAATGATTTTGAGTGGCTTGTTGTTCAGCTTTCGACAAACTCAACGATACTATCAGCACGAAGGGCAGGGTCCCCATTGTTGCCGATTTGATGGCGTCACGGTGGGCATATGAAGCACTGGTTGTGTATCAATTTAAAAATAATTCCTACGAGAAACCGTACTATGATTTTGAGAAGATTGAGAGCCAGGCGGATTTTCGGTCCTCCTTCCTGGCCGCTGAACTTGACAAAAAAAGAGAATTCATTGCCGATAATATCGGAACAGGAAGCGATTCGATTAAGCAGATCATGCAAAAAGATCTCGGGATCATTCAAGCTGTTCTACAGGATGATTATTTCAAGCGTGGCCTTGAAAACGAACTCGCTAACGTATGGACCTTGAATAAATTCACAACCCAATTTAATGCAAAACTGAAAGCGTTTTTGGAGGCCTACAAGAAATTCTACCAGCATGCGTACAATAAGGCTATCGCAGAACGGGAGGGCTCCATGCTTAAAAATGAACAGCAAAACGACTATTCGCTAAATGCATATAAAAACAATTACTACAACGAAAGCCTTGCTGATCTCGTAAGAAATATTTCAGAAAAGGACCGGCTAGTAGAATACAAAGGCAGACTAATCCAACAAATCAACCCTGTCTTTCTCGACCCCAAAGCTACTGGCGCGTTTGACTACAGAGCTCATTTATTCGCACCACAAAAAAATTTGCTTGGCTTCGCGGTAACTACTTTTCTGTTCAACAATCTTATTATCTGGATCATGACAGCGTTACTGTATATTGCACTATATTTCGAATTGCTCCGGAAATCGATTAACGCAGTTGATGAACTAACGGTCAGAACAAACTTGACCAAACGAGGACGATCAAAATAATAACGATTGGGTAACTTTTTGGCTGATATTGCTGAATTTCTAACTTTGTAAACGCATAATTTTATAGCTATGAGAATCTTAGTAATCGGGCTTATTCTGGCACTCTTCTCCGCGTGTGGATCCGGAAAAAAAACGGACGAACAGGCTTTCCTCGAAGGGCTGGACTCGGCTAATGCTGAAGGCCCCTCCATTTCGGAAGGCGTAATCGGGGACATACTCCAGCAAATCCCCAGCCCATTGGAGATCTCTGTACTGCTAAAAGAATCTGGCAGAAAATACAATGCCGGCTACCTTAATTCGCCTGATAATATTTCGAAATACAACAGCAGCTTCCAGAAAGCTCTCAATCTTGGAATTTATGGTACCGATTTGGGCTATACGAACATCTACGAACAGAACCAGGACGGTGTAAAATATATCGCCTCCATTAAGGAATTAGCGAATGGATTGAACATAGGCCAGTTCTTTGACGTTGAAACCATCGGTCGCCTGGCAACCAACAGTAAGAACCTGGATTCTTTGCTGCTTATTACTACGCAGAATTTTAATAGCATCAACCATTATCTACAAACTCAAAACCGATCGAATTTAAGTGTTCTGTTCTTGCTGGGTGGCTGGCTTGAAGCGCTCCATATCACGTGTGAAGTGGCGACCGCAAATCCATCAAATGTGGAACTGCAGGAAACCATCGGCGAGCAGAAAATTATTTTGGAGAATATTATGCTTTTACTTTCCTTTTATCAGGAATCAGACCCCAATATGGCATCGTTATTGGGTGAATTGGGAGAACTCAAGAAGGTTTATGATAAGGTAATCATTACGTATACGTACAAGCAATCCGAGTTCAAAATTGTAGATGGCGTCATGGTAATCAAGGACAACAGTTCTAGCAGCATTGAAATTACATCCGAAGACATTGCCAGTATCAAATCCATTACGTCAAGTATCAGAAACAAGGTTATTAGTTAAGACTCTAAACGGAAGCTATGAAAACGATAATTGTCATTGTTCTATCCATTTTTGCGATAAGCACTCTTGAGGCAACCGGACAATGTGACTCAGAGACATTTAGCAACGAATGTATTCCCAAACTAGCCAACGGTTTTAATTTCTTGAAAACCTATAAAGTCGAAAAAGGGGGTAAGGATTATGTTGAGTATTCCTATGTGTTTACAAAAGGAACCCAATACATGATTAATATATGCGCGGCAGCACAACCTACTGACGGCATCGTTGTGAGTCTCTATGATTCGAAGCGGAATAAGGTAGCCTCCAGCAAAGTGGAAGGACGGTTCATAACGACGATTGCCTACCCCTGCAACACCACTGGCATCTATTATATTCAGTATACGTTTGATGGGTCTACAAGCTACTGTGGTGGGAGCGCACTCGGATTCAAGCGCTAGCTAGTCCTGTTGGAAATGCAACAACATGACCTTATTTTCAATTTCAAAGCACGTTATTATACCCTCGGGAAGATCACCAAAGCGACAAAACAAATCTGGTTTGTTCTGCATGGCTATGGGCAACTTGCAAGATATTTTATCCGAAAATTCAACATACTCGAGCAGCAGAATACTTTTGTTATCGCGCCGGAAGGATTGTCAAAATTCTACATCGATAACCTCCAATCAGCAGGGCGAGCGACCGATCGTGTCGGCGCAACTTGGATGACAAAAGAGAACCGGTTGACGGACATTGAAAATTACCTGCAATACCTAAACACATTGTATCACCAACAAATTGGCCCCCAACCCAAGATACCGGTGACCATCTTGGGGTTCTCACAAGGCGCAGCCACGGCGTCGCGGTGGGTTACTGATAATAAGATTAGATTCGACCGCCTGATTTTATGGTCGGGGATATTTCCACCTGACATGAACTTTGAGTCAGGCAAAGAAACGCTGAAGAATAAACAAACACTCTTCGTATATGGAAAGTCAGATCCTTTTGTCAACGACATCCGTTTTGCGGAAATGGACTTGATTTCTGAAAAGTTGAATATCACACCCCAACGTTTTTCGTTTGATGGTAAACACGAAATTGAAGAGAAAACGCTGCTTGCTATCCATTAATTTCTCTTCACTATGGTACTGCTGGCCTGCGCGGTCGAGAACACGGTTATATCTGCCAAGACAACATGGGGAGGGCACGCTAATGTGTACAAAATAACGTCTGCGATATCCTCCCCTTTTAACGGCGCTATACCCTCATAAACAGCTGCTGCCTTATCCCTATCGCCTTTAAAACGAACCATCGCAAACTCAGTTTCCACCAGACCGGGGTTGATTGATGTTACTTTAATGCCAAAGGGATTCAGGTCCATCCGCATACCTTTTGTCAGTGCATCTACAGCAAACTTACTCGCACAATAAACACTTCCGTTGGGATATACCTCTTTCCCAGCAATAGAACCCAAATTAATAACATGACCGGAACGGCGCTCCGTCATTCCAGGTATTATTTCGCGGGATACATATAGCAGCCCCTTTACATTGATATCCATCATGGCATCCCAGTCTTCGATTTTGCCTGTCTGAATTGGACCGTATCCATGGGCGTTGCCAGCATTGTTAACTAGTACATCAATGGCCTTCCAACCCTGAGGCAATGACGCTATGGATGTTGCGACTGCCTGCTGATGGCGCACATCAAATGACAACGTTGTTACCTCCGTGATCTTGGAAAGCTCATGGCGCAACACCTCCAAGCGATCCTTCCTTCTGCCACATAGAATCAAACGAAAATCATTTTTTGCCAGTAACCTGGCGGTAGCTTCACCAATACCTGATGTAGCACCCGTAATTAAGACTGTTCTGTTAGACATGGCTATTGAAAAAGAAAATAAACAGTAATTGTGTTTGTATTTACGCGTTGGAGTGGCTGGCCAAATGCGTTGTTTCTGTTGCCCAAGACATCGATGATTCCGCGCGAAAATCGAAGCTCAGGTGAAAATTTAAACAAAGGGTAATACAGGTCAAATCCAAAGCCTGCTTCCAGGCTGAGATTCATGCTTTTCACCTCTAGTTCAGCTTTTGTCTTGTCCTTCTTTCCCGATGCTTCGATACCCGGCTTCAGGCCGCCAATCATATACATCCGGATATTTCCTCTTCGCTCCGACTTATATTTGAGCAATATCGGAAATTCCACCATGGTGCTCTCCACGAGCGCATCTTCAAAGGTTTCATCCGTAAACTGATACCTCACTTTTTGCTCATAGAAGGCTACTTCCGGCGTCAGCCTCAAATCCACAAACTCACTCAGGCGGTAATTCACGATGAAGCCAAGCGAAAATCCAGAGGTCCACGAGGAGTTTACAGAAAACAGCGTGTCAAATTGCTGCGAAACGAAAACGTCGGAATAGTTAAGCTGATATATCGAAGTATGCAGCCCGATCAAAAATCCATAGGTCAATTTCTTATCGTCGTAATTGGGATTATTGCGTTGCACCCACCGCTTTTGTTGTGCCTCACTGATCAATGCACAGACCAATAATCCAAATAGGAAAACTATTTTGTACCGATGTAGATAGAACTTATTCCAAATGTAAGTGACCTGCATTTTGTATCTTTAAATCCGATATGGTGCAAGATGTTAATAAAATCCTCTCCGTCTGGGAAAGCCTCGACTGACTCCGGCAAGTAGGTATAAGCTGCCTTATCGCTCGATACAATCCTACCTATTCTAGGCAAAATGAACTTAAAATAAAACCCATACAGCTGTTTGAACGGAAAACTACGGGGTCTTGAGAACTCCAGTATTACAGCCATACCACCAGGTTTAAGCACTCGAAATATTTCATACAATCCCTGTTCCAGGTTCTCAAAATTCCGCACGCCAAACGCAACGGTTACCGCATCAAATTTATTCTCCTCAAATGGAAGGTCTTCCGAATCACCGCTTCGTAACTCAACAAGATGATCCAGATGTCTTGCAAGGACCTTTCTCTTACCAACGTCTAACATGCCCTCAGAAATATCCACACCAATGATTTTTTCTGGATTTAACTGAAGTGCCTGCAAGGCAAAATCCCCGGTCCCCGTCGCCACATCCAAAATAATCTTCGGCTTTAACGGTATTAGGTACTTCACAGCCTTATCACGCCAGCCTTTATCGATGCCTAAGCTTAAAAAATGATTGAGGAAATCATAGCGATGACTAATGTTATCAAACATCCTAGCCACCTGCTCTTTCTTCGCTGAACTTTCTTCTTTGTAGGGAACAACTGCCATTTCTTCGCTTTTCTTATAAACAAGCGCGAAGGTAGAGGGTTTGTTCTTACGAAAGAAATATTATTGGTTTTGAAGCACCTTAAACTCGACGCGCCTGTTTAATTCACGACCTCCCTCTTCGTCGTCATTACTGGCCAGCGGCCTGGATTTACCATATCCGACGGGCTTGATTCTACGCGAGTCTATTCCCTTCTTAGTAAGATAATCTTTGACAGCCTGCGCACGTCTTAGTGATAATTTCTGGTTATAGTCATTACTACCGATCGCATCGGTGTGTCCGGCAATCTCCACAACTATTCCGCTATTTTGTACCAACATTGCTTCAAGCTTATTTAATTCCCCATAAGATTCTGTTTGAAAACTAGCCTTATCAAAATCAAAATAGATATTCCGCAATATGGACGATACGCCGACTGACAGTTTTCGCATCTCAATGGTGCGATTAATCGTTTTTTCCGTTGAGGACGCCCCTTCAATTTTTACATTCTGATTAAAAAAGACATAACCACTTACCTCAACCGACAACCGATAATCTTTTGGCATTTCGCTCGTCACCGTAAAAGCAAATACCCCTTTATCCTGTACCTTTACCGGGACAATGAAGTTGTCCGCTGCGCCCTGCATCTTGATCTTGGCATCCAATGGTGCTTTGCTCGCGGCATCTACTACTTTTACGATATATTTTAATGGCTTCAGCGACTTCGTGGGATCACCCGAGGTTACGACCACGTCGGAAGTGCCAGTCGAGTCAGGTAACTTGTCGATATTCTTTATGCCCTCCGGAATAGTGATAAGATAAATATCAGTGTAGCCCATGCCATCTTCTCGCACGGAAGAGTAGTAGGCCCGTTTCCCATCTTTTGAGAAAACAATATAAATATCATCATCGGGCGTATTGATGGGATAACCCAAGTTTATGGGTTCACTCCATTCGTTTTTTGCCAGATCCAACGTAGTTTTAAAAACATCGAACCCGCCCATTCCTTTGCGTCCTTTGCTACTAAAATAGAGCGTTATGCCGTCGTAATCCAAAAATGGTCCATCATCGTCCATTTCAGTGTTGATCTTCGGTCCAAGATTCTTTACGCTCGACCAATCTCCTTTTGCATCCTTTGTCGCCCGATAAATATCTAGCCCACCAAAACCCCCAGGACGGTTGCTTGAGAAATACAACGTCTTTTCGTCTTGCGAAATAGTAACAGATTTCTCCTCATAGCTTGAATTAATAAAGCCAGGCAGGGGAACAGGGGCGCCAAACTCACCGCCAGGCTGACGTTTCGTGAAGAAAATATCACCACCACCTTCATCCTTAAAAAGAAACAGCGTATTACCGTCGGCAGACAGCGCAAGATTTGAGTCGTGATATGGGTTATTTACAATAGGGCCCAAGTTTTTCGCGTACGTCCAACTATTGCCTACTTTCTTAGACGTAAAAATATCTTCATAAGGCTTGTTATCGTCATATACATTTTGGTTCAGATTATCCTCGCGTCTTCGCGATGTAAAAACGATTTCATCTTCATTCTCATTCAATACGGGCGCATAGTCTTCGAATTCGGAATTTATTTCCCGGCCTATATTAACGATGGAGAAATTTCCCGGTTTCGCAATGAATTCTTTTGCATTCTCACATTCAAAAATAGCACGATCCACAGTAGCGACATCAACTTTGTCTTTGCCCTGATAATTAGGCTTGCTGACAACCTTGTTTTTATACATTCTGTAAAACACAAGCGCCTTATCAAAGCTTTCACCAAACTGGTAACTCCTGCCTATCCAATATTCGATGTCAAAACGAAAGGCAGGATCCTGACGAAACACGCGTAGTAGATATTTTACCGCACGATCCTTTCCAACAGTGACCAGGTGCATTCTACCCGCTTCATAGTTGGCCTGTATGTAAGTCGTATCCAGGTCTGCAGCAGTAACCATGAGCTCTCGGGCATCGTCCATGGCTTTGGTTTCCGCCATGATCAATTCTGCCTGCTCCATGTACTGCCGTGCAGTTTCCTTTGGATCTTGCTGACCGTAGCCGGGGTTTATGAAGGCAAAGAAAAAAGTTAAAAAAATCAGTACACTTCGGATACTGGTCATTGTTTAAAAAATTTTAACAATAAAGATATATAAAATATAGCCACAAGATATGAAAAACCCCGAAATTTGGCCCACAAAATTGACATCATAAGACCTAGGGCCTGGCAAACTTAGTATTTTAGCCTTCACTTATTACTTTAACCATGAAGATAACTACCGCAGAATTCATCTCCAGCCATGCCGATGTGAACAAATGCCCGCCGCCTGATAAACCCGAGTTTGCATTTATTGGCCGTTCAAACGTAGGTAAGTCGTCACTCATCAACATGCTCACCAATTCAAAAAAACTTGCCAAGACTTCTGTTACGCCTGGTAAGACGCAAACAATTAATCACTTCTTAATCAACGACACATGGTATCTTGTTGACCTTCCAGGGTATGGGTACGCGCATGCTAGTAAAAGTAAAAGAGAGGGTTTTGGCAAGATGATTGAAGATTTCGTATTGAGACGTGAAAACCTATCATGCTTATTTGTGCTTGTCGACGCGCGGTTGGAACCACAAGCGAATGATCTAAACTTCATTCAATGGGCTGGCAGTAAAGAAGTACCCCTGGCATTAATCTTCACGAAAATTGATAAGCTGAAACGCAACGAGCTTGACAAAAACCTGAAACGATACGAAAAAACGCTGCTAACACAATGGGAAATACTTCCACCAATGATGTTGACCTCATCCGTTGACAAGAACGGGAAAGACGAAGTGCTAAACTTTGTCGACGATGCCCTGAAAAACGCCAGTTACGAGCAATAGCCGGGGCATAGCAAACCGCCAGGACCGAGCACGCCCCACACTTTTTTACTTAGCGGTAGACTTTTATAATCAATTCTGTAGCTTTGACCCGCAACTTAAAATTCAGATATGACTTTGACGGAAATCGCAACAATCTCAGGGAAAGGGGGTCTCTTCAAAGTAATCGCCCCAACAAAATCAGGTGTGATTCTAGAGTCATTGGACGAGTCCAAAACAAAACTGGTTGCCACAACAAATCATCGTTTGTCCCTTTTAAATGAAATTTCTATCTATACTACTACAAAAGAGGGCACAACAGGTTTAGAAGACATCTTGCTAAAGATTCACGCAGATTTCGGCGATGATTTGGGTGTTGACTTCAATTCTGATGCAAGTGAGCTGAAAGCCTTCATGAAAGCCGTCCTCCCGGAGTACGACGAAAGCCGTGTTTATGTTTCGGACATAAAGAAGCTGGTACGATGGTATGATACCATCTTGAAATATGTCCCTGAATTATTTGATGTTTCTGGAAGAACGGAGGAAAAGGAGCAGCAGGATTGATTCAGCTTTTTCAGGAGTATCTGAACGTCTCTCGTTTATCGTGAGCCATGGCCCCGTTAGCTGTAGCGCTCTGCTTTTTCAACCATATTTTTGGATCCTACATAAAAGGCAGTGCGTTGATGTAAGTCGGTTAGTTTAATATCCAGTATCCGGTCTTTGCCACTGGTGGCCTTGCCACCGGCCTGCTCTGCGATATAAGCCAGTGCATTACACTCATACATCAACCTCAGTTTACCATTTGGGGCCTTAGTCGTTGCCGGGTAGATATATATACCACCTTTCAAAAGGTTCCTGTGAAAATCAGCAACCAATGAACCAACGTACCGGGCCGAGTAGTTTTCGGCTTTACAAAACTCAATATAATGTCTTACCGCTGGCGCAAACGAGTTAGCCAGACCCTCATTGATGGAGTAGATTCTTCCATCTTCTGGCATTCGCATTGTCGGATGAGAAAGAAAGTATTCCCCTAGTGAAGGTTCATAAGTAAATCCATTCACGCCATGCCCTGTTGTGTAGACCAGCATGGTAGAAGAACCATATAATACATACCCGGCAGCCACCTGGTCCGAGCCCTTTTGCAAAATATCAGTTTCCTGTATTGGTGTTCCCGCAGGACTTTTACGCCTATAGATAGAAAAAATTGTTCCAATAGATACGTTAACATCGATGTTCGATGATCCGTCTAACGGATCGATTGCAATCATATACTGCCCTTCGTTATTCAGATCCACAAATGCTTCCGACTCTTCCGAAACAAGGGCACATACTTCGCCCCCTTTAGCCAACGCGCGAGTGAAGCGGATATTCGCCAACACATCAAGTTTTTGTTGCTCATCGCCACCTGTATTCTGTGAACCTACCGCACCCATTATATCTATTAAGCCTGCTTTATTCACTTCTCTGTTTACAACTTTCGAAGCCAGCGCAATGTCACGGAGCAACTGGGATAATTCTCCGCTGGCATATTGAAATTGGGACTGGTTATTTTTTATAAATCGATCAAGTGCCGTTCCTATTGGATGTGCAATCCTTGATGACTCAATGCTTGCGCTGCTGGTATTATTGATTGATCTTTGCATGCGTAAAATTAAATCAAAGTTAACCCGCAAACGATTTGGAGCAACAAAAAATGAATGTTTTTAAATTTGGTGGAGCTTCCTTGAAAAATGCCCGGGCGGTGGAACAGGCAGCATCAATTATCCTCTCTCAACCAAGTAACAACCTTTTAGTTGTCGTTTCCGCCATGGGTAAAACCACCGATATGCTGGAAGGAGTTCTTGGCGTTGAATCAAGCAACGAACTGTCGGATACCCTGCATGCTATAGAAAGGTATCACCTGGAAATCGTAGAGGATCTATTCCCCAGTCCGTCAAAAATACGCCAGGAAGTGGCGATGATTTTTGAAGAGATAAGCACTGCGTTAGCAGAGGAACTGGACTACGACAAACGCTACGATCAAATAGTCTCAAAGGGCGAGCTAATTTCCTCCATTATATTGCACCATTATCTCATATTGAAGAAGGCTTCATGTGCATGGATCGACGCACGTGCATACATTTGCACAGACGGTAGTTTTCGGGAAGCAAAAGTTGACTGGATAAAGACATCGTCCAATATTCAAACGCTAAAAACCCTGCTCGCGAAAGGCATCGTAATCACGCAGGGCTTTATAGGTAGAACAGCAGATGGCTTTACGACGACACTTGGGAGAGAAGGATCAGATTTCTCGGCGGCCATTTTTGGATCTTCCCTCAACGCAGAATCGGTTACGATTTGGAAAGATGTTGCCGGGGTCATGAATGCGGACCCCAAACGTTTTCCGAATGCGATTGTATTTGATGAACTGCCATTTAGAGAAGCGGCAGAGATGACGTACTATGGAGCTTCTGTTATTCACCCAAAAACAATTAAACCATTGGCAAGCAAGGGCATTAAACTGTACGTCAAAAGTTTTGATAGCCCATCCGCAGCCGGAACGCTAATACACGAGTGTACCGTTGATCATCTTCCGCCACTAATCGTTTTTAAGGAGAATCAGTGCCTTATTTCCTGTAAGGCTACAGACTATGCGTTTATTTCTGAGCAACAACTAAGCCTTATCTTCAATTCCTTATTGGCACTTAATGTAAGCATTAACGTGATGCAAAACTCTGCCATTTCATTTTCCTTCTGCATTGATTTTAACGAAAGCAAAGTGGCAAAATTGATCGAAAGGCTTCAGCGAGATTTTGAAGTCAATTATAATACGGGCTTAACTTTAATTACCGTAAAAAATTATGATCTTTTGCACTCGGAGGAATATCGGAAAATGCCCGGAGTTTTGCTAGAGCAATCTTCACGCTCGACACTACAGGTACTGGTAAAACGAAACTAACGGGATGAATGTAAGTCCGGTGTGCATCCAGAATTTGACGAAAAGATATTATTTTGCATGTTGGAGTTGAAACCATTTAGCGACGTGAATCAAACCAAGACAACATCATCTTTTCTCAACCTACACTAATGAAGAAAGTTCTAATCATCTATTATTCACAATCAGGGCAACAATTGTCAATTCTCCAGTCTTTGGTGAAGCCGCTGATTGCGCTGGGGTGCCAAATCCATATCGAGCGCATTGAACCTATCGAGAAATATCCTTTTCCCTGGAGTGCCTACACGTTTTTCAACGCCTTTCCTGAAACGTTTAATCAGAAGCCTCTGGCGATAAAGAAGTTATCTAATCAAGCATTTGAAGCATATGATTTAGTCATTGTCGGTTACCAGCCTTGGTTTCTTACGCCTTCAAGACCGATCAGCGCCTTCCTACAAAGTGATGATGGGAAACGGATACTAAAGGACAAAAAAGTAGTCACGATCCTTGGCTGCCGGAATATGTGGCTTGGCGCCCAGGAAAAAGTAAAGCGAAAGCTCCTGGATGCGGAGGCGCATCTGGTGGGTCATATTGCGCTAGCGGACCGCTCAGGTAATATTACAAGCCTCGTTACTATTTTACGATGGATGCTCACTGGCAAAAAAGAAGCATTTCTTTTCTTTCCAGCCGCTGGAGTAGCCCAACAGGATATTGCCCATGCCAGTAAATTTGGCGCATGCATTGGCGACGCTTTAATGACAGGAGATTTTGATTCGTTACAATCCGCGCTGAACAAAAATGGCGCCATTGAAGTAAAGCCAAGCTTAATTCTGCTGGAAAAAAGGGGCCAAAAAGGTTTCGCTTTTTGGTCAAGGTTCATTTCCTCAGGTGGAGCGCTTCACTCCACAGGAAGAAAAATCCGGGTCTATGCATTCCTTTATGTCCTTCTTCCAGCGATATTTGTACTATCGCCCCTACTATGGGCAGTATCTAATATTTTGCGGCTGGCAAAACACAAAGAACTGTTGGAGGAAGTCAATTACTACCGGCAGAATTCGTTGCGGTAGTACCTATCGAATAGGAAAGGCATTGTCACCTGGAAATCACTGCTTGCTTAGGTCAAAATCAATCGCAAAACGGTCTCAAACGGGCTTTTTTGACACGCCCACGCAGTCAAATAGTTTTAATTTTTTCGGGAAAAAAAGTTACTTTCGGGCTTTGATATTTTTGTAATTATTAAGACAGTCTAAAACCTTACGCCGTTGACGAACAGGAGTGTGTACATTACGAGGTTAGCAAGCTTTTTACCCAACGAACCCGTCTCTAATGATGAAATGGAGGCCGTTTTGGGCCTCATTAATGGCCAGCCCTCTAAAGCCAAGCCACTGATATTGCGGAATAACCAGATCAAGACTCGGTACTACGCATTGGACAAAGATGGCCAAACCACGCATACAAATGCAGAATTGACAAAAGTCGCTATTTCAAAACTTTTTGATTCAGCTTTTGATCTTTCCCAATTAGAAATATTGTCGTGTGGGACTACGTCGCCTGATCAACTGCTGCCTGCCCATGCCGCCATGGTTCATGGCGAACTGGGTGGTCGTGCCATCGAAATTAATTCTACAACCGGAGCCTGCAGTGCAGGTATTCAGGCAATGAAATTTGGCTACCTCTCTGTGCTATCCGGCCAGGCAGAAAATGCTGTTTGCACCGGATCTGACCGGTTTTCAAAGTGGATGCTTGCTAAGTTTTTCAAAGAAGAAGCTGCTAAAGTTGCCAAACTGGAAGGCGATGGGATCATTGCTTTTGAAAAGGACTTTCTGCGCTTTATGCTCTCGGATGGTGCTGGCGCCGCCTTGCTACAGCCAACGCCCAACCCAAACGGATTGTCCTTAAAAATAGAGTGGATCGAACAGCGTTCTTTTGCCCATGAGCTTCCAACCTGCATGTATGCCGGGAGCATAAAGGATTCGGCAGGAAAACTAATAGGCTGGAGTGACTTGGACCAGGAACTATGGAGTGCCCAGTCAGTTTTTGCCATAAAGCAGGACACCAAACTACTCGGTGATTACATTGTAAAGAAAGGAATGGAATTGCTGAAAAAAATACTAGAAGTGAAAGATTTTGAAATCGAGAATCTCACCTATTTTCTTCCGCATCTTTCATCGCAGTATTTTGCTTCACGTATTGAAAAGGAATTGGACCTGATAGGCATTGGGATACCTGGTTCAAAATGGTTTACAAATCTATCTTGGGTAGGCAATGTTGGCGCCGCCTCCCCATACCTGATGCTGGAAGAACTATTCCATTCCGGAAAGCTAAAGAAAGGAGATACCGTATTGATGGGGATCCCAGAAAGCGCCCGCTTTAATTATGCCTATGTCATGCTGACGGTAGTCTGACGAAATGCAAGCACATCTTCACAGGCATGATGCCCGGCGGCCGCTATGAAGAATGACTTTTGAACCTTTAACTTTTCCATCACAATGAATAAAGAACAGGTACCACAGGATGAGGAAAATCTGAATGAAGGAAAGTTAGCAAAATTGTATTATGCTACCGATGACGAAGGACACTACGTGAAGGTAAACAGCATCGGGTGGGAACCTGAGACGGTTGCCATGCAGCAAGCGTGGGATGTTGTTAACGAGGAACTACGCGAAGCACGTGACAAAGTACTTGCAGGGGAAGCAAGTCCGTTGCTTTACCATATCAAGAAGAACATTATGACACCGTCGCTGGTCGCGAGTTATACCGGAACCATAGGCTTCATCGTACAATTGCACTGCCGCCCCTTCTTTTTTCGTAAATTAAGCCGAAAGCAGTTGGAAAAATACGCTTACACATTCCGGATAACAGTAGAAGAGTTAATCGACATAGAACGCCTGAAACAGCATGACCACTGACTTTACGCACAAACAATCAGCCCACTGCGAAAGTGGTGTGGTTTCCAATCTGCTTCGCTTCCATGGGATGGAATTCGATGAACCGATGGTTTTCGGCATTGGCTCTGGTTTATTTTTTTCGTACTTGCCATTTATTCGTATAAATGGAATACCCACCACAGCTTACCGTATCTGGCCCGGGCAAATCTTCAAGCGATTTTCAAATCGCATCGGAATAAAGATAGAAACTAAAAAGTTTTCCAGTCCTGCCAATGCGATGCTTGCGCTGGACAAGATGCTAGGCCAGGGGCAACCTGTAGGCATGCTCACTTCCGTATTCTACCTAAATTATCTTCCCGCGGCATATCGGTTTCATTTTAACGCCCACAACATCATCGTTTTCGGAAAAGAAAACGGACACTACCAGGTTAGCGATCCTACGATGGAATACACAACCGAGATTTCTTATGAGGATTTAGCACGGGCACGGTTTGCCAAAGGTATGCCTGAACCGAGTGGTCGGATGTACTATCCCATCAAACTACCGGGAGAGTATTCCGAAGAAAATGCGATCTGGAAAGGTATTCGGCAGACCAGCGATCACATGACCCGCATACCCATGCCACTGTTCGGTGCAAAAGGAATGAAGTATCTGGCGACGCGCCTGCGTCACTGGCCGCGGCGTCTTGGTGACCGCAAAGCGATTATGTGGCTGGGCAACGTTATTAGAATGCAGGAGGAAATTGGAACTGGCGGAGCTGGCTTCCGGTTTATTCATGCCGCATTTCTGGAGCAAGCAAGTCAAAAACTAAAAAACGAAAAACTTCTTAGCCTCTCCCAGCAACTTACAAAAAGCGGTGATGACCTGCGCGATTTCGCGTATTTCGCTGGTAGGGTTTGCAAGAATCGAAAATCAGATACAAAAACCTTCGCTGAATTGGGCGATCTGTTGGAAGCCTGCTCAAGACGGGAACAAGACATTTTCACAGAATTGTATGAAGTGAGCAAATCCAATGAATCCTAGTGTAGTTCACCTTGAGCACCTTACAAAACAGTACCGTAAATCCAGCACACCCGCTGTTTTAGATGTTTCCATTCAAATTCCCGAGGGTGCCGTTTTTGGACTGTTGGGACCAAACGGTGCTGGAAAATCAACAACGGTGATGATAATTTGCGGTCTGCTACAGCCGGATTCAGGCAAGGTTCATGTCATGGGGCAAAATATGCTGGAACGCGGCACCGCGCTTCGAAAAAAAATTGGCGTTGCTCCCCAGGAAATCGCCCTGTTCCCCAGCCTGACCGCCCACGAAAACTTGTTCTACTTCGGCCGAATGTACGGGTTAAGCGCGTCCTTTATCCAAGAGCAGATTGAGCGATACCTCACTATTTTTGGTCTTGCTGAAAAGTCGAAAAAACTGGTACATACTTTTTCAGGTGGAATGAAAAGAAGACTCAACCTCATTGCCGCGCTACTGCATCAACCAAAGCTGATCATCCTCGACGAACCCACCGCAGGCGTTGACGTCCAATCACGCAATTTAATTCTTGACTTTCTCGGCGACCTCAAATCGGAAGGAACGACCATTATCTATTCATCTCATATTCTGGAGGAAGCGGAAAGAATCTGTTCACACATAGCCATTTTAGATGAAGGCAAATTGATGCTCACCGGCACACTATCCACTGTAATGCAAGAATATTCTGACTGCCAGAACCTGGAACAGTTGTTCCTGAAACTCACGGGCAAAAATATTCGCGATTGAAAACGCTGGCAACGATATACAAAGAGTTTTTACTGCTGGTTCGTGACCCAGGCGGAATGGCCCTGATTTTTATCATGCCCCTGGCGTTGGTCATTGTGATGGCGCTTGTTCAAGATGCCCCTTTTCGCGACTATCAGGAAATAAGAATAGACGTGCTTTTGATTGACCATGATGGCGATTCACTAAGCGCGAAGCTAAGGGACGCATTCAATGCTTCACGGAATGTAAACCTTGTCATGATGCGCGACACGACTAAAGCACAGGCGCTTGTGCGTTCAGGTAAGTACAAAGCGGCCATTATCATTCCCGAACAGGCGAGCAATACCTTGCGAAGAAAGACACGACAGCTCATTACATCTATTTTTTCAAATTTCGGATTACCCGTTGATCAATCGGATTCCAGCAAACTCGCTATCATCGAATTAGAAATTCTGCTTGATCCTGCGATAAAAGCCAACTATCAGCAGACCCTTTCCGGCGCAATTGAAAAAATTATTGCCTCCGTTCAGACTGAATGGGTACTGGAAGAACTGCAGTATCAACTGAGTGAAGGCAACTGCAGACGCTAAAAAGATCGATTTTGATTTATCACAAATCATACAAGTGAGCCAGCGATACGCTTCAGAAAATAGATATCAGGGACTAATACTTAATTCTGTTCAACATAACGTACCCGCCTGGACGATGTTTGCAATGTTTTTTATTCTGTACCCCCTGGCCGGGAACTTCATCAAAGAACGTGAAGAGGGGAGTATGCTGCGTCTCCGCCTTATTGCAGGGTCTCAATTTTCTGTTATCGGGGGCAAGTTTGCATTCTATTTTATGGTTTGTCTGGTACAATTTCTTATGATGCTCCTGGTAGGAATATTTGTCATGCCTTTACTTGGACTTAGTAAATTGGTGCTCGGTGAAAACGCAGTCCTCATTTTTCTTACTGCTTCCTGTGTGGCAATGGCCGCCACCGGATACGGAATCCTCATCGCGGTTTACTTTCGCACAGCACAACAAGCCCTTTCCTTTGGATCCATATCGGTGGTCATTCTTTCTGCCATTGGAGGTGTCTGGGTACCTGTTGATGTGATGCCGGAAATTTTGCAAACCCTGAGCCGATTTTCTCCAATGAGTTGGGGGTTAGAATCCTTTAATGATCTATTTTTGCGACAGGCATCATTCGGTACAATATTGCCAAACTTATTAAGACTCGTGGGTTTTGCGCTGGCGACAGGAGCTACCAGCGTAATAGTTAACAATGCAAGAACAATTGAGTAATTGAAGTGTAAAAGATAAAGAAATGCAACAATCAATAGAAGAGCTTACTGCGGAGTTACGTGAAAAACTGATCGAACGATTGAATCTGGAGGACATGCTTCCCGAAAAGTTTGATGAGGACACACCGCTGTTCGGTGAAGGACTGGGATTAGATTCTATTGACTCTCTTGAGCTGGTCGTGTTGATGGATAGAGATTACGGCATCAAACTGCAAGATCCGAAGGAAGGACGTACCGTGTTTTACAGCATACGTACAATGGCGGATTACATTCAGAAAAACAGGGCGCAAGCATGAGCCAACGTGTATTCATCGCGGGATACGGCATCATCACATCCATAGGCAAAAACACAGAGGAGAATTTTCAGTCGCTCACACTCCGAAAAAGTGGCTTTGGTGAATTGAACATCCTCGAAACAATTCATCAAAAAGACCTGCCATCGTGCGAAATTAAGCTTCACGATCGGGAACTTGCCGAAGCAGCTGGCGTAAGAAAAGGGAAAGGGTTTACACGCACCGCGTTGTTAGGATTGCTGGCACTTCAGGAAGCCATTCATGCTGCCAACTTATCACCAACAGACATTCGGGAATCCGGTTTACTTTCCGCTACGACAACAGGGGGAATTCGAGAATTTGAGCAGTTTTTCTACCCACTAACGGATCTTGGGCAACACGGCGATTTTGTTCAATTTGCTGACACTGCAAACCCGGGAGAACACTGTGAGCGAATCGCTGATCATGTTGGTATAAAGAAATATATCGCAACGGTAAGCACAGCCTGCTCATCCTCGGCAAACGCGATAATGCACGGGGCACAATTAATAAAAGCAAAAAAAATTGACCGTATAATCTGCGGCGGAACAGAAGCGTTATCCAAGTTCACGATTAATGGTTTTAATTCACTCATGATCGTGGATCCCAAACATTGCAGGCCATTTGACGATTCACGTAAAGGGCTTAACCTGGGGGAAGGTGCCGCCTACCTCGTCTTGGAATCGGAAGCTTTGATGAGCCAAAGCCGAAAAAAGCCAATCGCTGAATTAAGTGGATATGGCAACGCCAACGATTCATATCACCTTACAGCCGCCTCACCTGAAGGCACTGGCGCTTTTAATGCGATGAATTTGGCTCTATCCAAAGCACGCATTTCTACAACAGAAGTTGATTATATAAATGCGCATGGGACAGCAACAGAAAACAACGATCTTTCAGAAGGGATGGGCATACAGCGGTTATTCAAAGAACGTATTCCTTTCTTCAGTTCAACGAAACCCTACACAGGTCATACACTGGCTGCAGCAGGAAGCATAGAAGCAGTTTTCTGTTTGTTGGCGCTTCAACACCAAATTATCTGGCCCAACCTGAATTTTGATAACCCGATGCCGGAAATCGCCATCTCACCCGTAAAGGAAATGATGCAAAACAGGGTATTAAAAAATGTTCTGTCTAACTCTTTCGGATTCGGCGGAAATACTTCTTCCTTACTCCTTTCATTGGTGTAGCTATGGATGAAAACGCACATTACTATATTAATGGTATAGGGATTATTTCTCCCCAAAAGACGTTTGAAGGTGATCAATTTTTAAATGAAATTTCGACATACCAAAACAATGTGCTCACTTGCATAACGCCGGATTTCAAAACTTACGTCAGTCCAGGCCAACTCCGTAGACTAAGTCGTATGCATCGCATTGGCTTGACGGCCGCAGCCATTTGTTTGCGCGATGCCAAGGTTCCGGTTCCTGATGGTATTATTACTGCCACTGGATATGGTTTTTTGGAAGAAACTGAAAAGTTCTTAACCGAGATGTTGGAACGGAACGAGCAACAACTTACACCCACTTATTTCATTCAAGGCACCTACAACGCCCTGGCAGGATTAGTGGCTTTATCCACTCAATGCCTTGGGTACAATACCACATACGTGAGCAGAGGTTTCGCTTTTGAAAATGCTCTTCACGATGCGATGCTGCAACTCGCTGAAAATAACACATCAAACTTTCTCGTGGGAAGTTCTGATGAGGCCGCGAATGTACTCCACACGATTGGCATGCGCGAAGGATATTTTAAAGACGAAAAAGTCCTCAACCTGCAACTTTTCGAAAGTCATACGAAGGGAACTATTCAAGGCGAAGGATCCGCGTTCTTCACGGTATCTGGCACGCCATCGTCTACGACCTGGTGTGCTATCAAAGATTTACAACTGGTATATACTCCACAGGATGAAGTAGCATTACATGAGGCAATAACTTCCTTCCTGGCAGTCAACAAGATAAAACTTACTGAGATCGATGTATGGGTAAACGGCGCGAGCGGTGATGTTGTATGCGATCGTTTGCTACACAATTTGGAAAACTCAATCCTCCGCCAAACCCCTCAAATACGTTTCAAACATTTATGCGGAGAG
Organism: uncultured Bacteroidota bacterium; assembly: GCA_963714945.1. Taxonomy (GTDB): domain Bacteria; phylum Bacteroidota; class Bacteroidia; order Cytophagales; family Cyclobacteriaceae; genus Chryseolinea. The sequence goes on from CAVQQL010000029.1 coordinate 113,408, forward strand.
TATTGCACTGCTATTTCATTTGGACTTTGGATTGGCGCAAGCATCCTAAAGAAACAGTCAATTCCAGACATTCTCAAAGTCAATGCCGCCAATTTTTTGGTGGACAAAGTGGAGACCATTCTAATGGTAAATCAGTTTTTGGATCGGAACTATTCGCTGGTATTGCTGAAGAAATGAGAAAAGCGTCCACCGGCTGCGCCTCTTCATCTGGCGTCGCCTTCCCAGGAACTTGTCTCGCGGCTGTTAACATGGATAAAGATATTCCGAAATTATAATTCTGATACATTAAGATTCCTTATCGGTAGATTCTGGAGTTTGTCCTTTTTTGAAATGAGTCCCCGCCACGACTACTTTTCTTCCAAAAGGGCTTCTTAAAAAGCGATAATCGCGTGGAGGTCACAGCTGGAAAGCAGCAATCAAAAACCATCATCGCTATCCTTCTTCTGTGGATCAAACTTCTTGATCACAGAAGTTCCTTCGTAAAGATTATAAGGAACATCATTCTCATAATACTGTTTACGAAAACGGTTGATAAACACAAGCGTTTCCTCATCACTTCCGGGAAGAAAGGCTACCTCTCCCAGTTTAGCTTTTCCGGCGTTAGTTTTCTTAGCGATGATTGAATTAAAGTCAGCATTCGAAGAGTGAACCAATAGTCTGTTATCCTCAAGGCCAAAATAATACCATGCCTCCGGTGAGGCTTTGATGAAAACGTGAAATACCGGGGCACCGTCCTCATTTTCCTTTATTTCCATAAAGCCGTCAAATGCGCCATTGATATCATTCCTGGCTATGTTGGACATGCCTAATTTACCATCACTGAAGAACGCTTTATATCTGGGTGACCATTTCAGGTTTACATTTGAGAACACGAGTGGTTTTGCCAACGGAGCAATCGTACTCAGTGAGACATAGGCCTGAAGGCTTCGTTGCTCAAAATCTTTAACGGTGCGTTCCCCGACAATATCAGCGATTTTATAGAGTAATTCAGTCTGATCCCCAAGTCCCTCCTCAGCACCTTCATTCTTTATTACCTCTATGATTTGCTTCGCCATTAGATCGAAGGCCTGAACCGGAACATTAGAATCAACCATCAGAAACGTATTCATTCTAATTTCATTTGTTTCCAAGTTTCCTTGTCCAAGGGCAGAGGCCGTTACGTCGAAATCTTTTGACCCGTGCATGAGGGTCACAGGTCCTTCAAACCTTACCTGCATATTTTCATCCTTATACGAAAAAACTTTCCCGGATAGCTTGTTCCCGGCGGCCTTCTCCATGTCTTCAATCCTGAATTCTTGTGATGCTGTATCGTAGTACAGTTTTCCCTGCGGTAAGAAGAAGTCCTCATCATCTTCAGACTTTTTGTCGTTCAAGAAGGTGATATAAAGATCATTGTCAGCACTTCCCACATGCAAGCCGGCATTCACGCGTTTCCCACCCTCTGTGAGGGCACTGTTAAAGTCAATGAGCACATCCGTCTCATCCCCTGTTTGGTCGTACTGTATCCACGCGTCATAATCCTTGATCTTTTTTATATCCAGCTTAACATAGCCGGTAAGCTGCAATGCCGGTCTCGTCGCATACATTATCATATCACCTTTATAAAACATACCAGCGCCCAAAACAAGGTTCTCACGATCCGAAACCGATCCCGTTCCAACGGTTTGCATATTAGCCAACGACGAATTCTTTCTCGTCGATCTTCTGGACTCCTCCAGTTGTGTTATCGGTTCCAGATGAAAATCGGTCATTTTGATAGCAAACGTATCATTCACGAAATTTACATATTGATAGGTAGCATATCCCGTAAACTCTTTCCGTGAAATAATGTCAACGACACCCTCAGTGAGGCGGTGATATCCATTGAGCGTGTCCAAAACGATAGTTGTATTTTTCAGTGTTCCAATTTTTGCATTTTCCAGGATCAATACCTCATTATTTTCTGGTGTAATTTTGGCGTCAGCAACAATAATATAGGGGATTCCACTCACTTTCAGTTCCTGCGTTTTCAAATCATATTCTGCGCTTTCCGCATTAAAATTCAGCGAGTCGAGGTCTTCCCGGGTCGTGTAGAAATACGAGTTTTCCAACGGCACATCGGGATCCTTGCTCATCGTAATTTTTTGGGTCGTCAGGTCCCACCGCATGGTGGGAATAGACGTTTTAAACTGTGCAAAAGGAAATGCAATCGCCGCCACGCCCTTGACTTCCGGACTTATATCGGCATAGTTTTGCTCGAGATTGAATTTCATCCGAATGTCATCACCCTGAAGCAGAGGCTTTTCCGGATCAGGCGAATTAACTTTGTACCGCGCGTGCCGGGCGCTGAAATCTGCCGCGGTAAAGCTCATGTTTCGGGAGATCAATTCTGTTCCGCGTGTCACCAATTTTCCTTCTCCAGCGACGCCCTCTTTCGAGATGGTAACGGTGCCTTGCATTTGAGCCGATCCGGAATAGAAAGTGAAAGGTCTATCCATATTCTTTATCTTCATCTGATCAAGCTTTGGATACCACTTCATCCGAAAGTCATTAAGTACGGCGTCCGGAAAATTCACCGCACCAAACTGCTTTTCTGAAATACTTGCTTCGCTCCCCCTGGACAAAACAGAATCTGGATAGAAAATGAATTCGTTAGCATTTACCGTCGCTGCCAGGTATTCAATTCTACCAGTGCCACGAAGCCCTCGGCTATTCATGGTAAGACCGCCGGTCAATTTGCCGTCACCTTTGTACAATTGATAGCCGCCAGGTGGAATGATGTGGTCAAATCCCAATGATTTATCGGGTTGCGTGTGCAATTTATCTTTGAAACTTGGAAACATGCCACTGGACACAAACGTGCCACCAAAGTTAATAGAAGCAGGATCGGCATTGTTCAAACTGTCCAACTGAAAAGGTGGTACAACGAAAAACATAGATCGATCATACACACCCCCCAATACTTCTTCACGATCGAAGTATATCACCCCCCCAGACGTTGCATCCAGTCTTGGATAATGGGCGACCTTCTCCTTTCCGGATTTATTATTAGCCTTGCTAATAAAGAGCGTGCCGGAAGATTTTGCCTGGTTACCCATACCACCCGCCGCTGCGGAGCTGGAGTCAGTTGGTACCATCGAATTATTTACCTTTCTTCTTGTAGACTGTCCTCTGGCATTTGTCTCGGTGACAAAAAAGTTTATTGAGTCGATATGTGCAAGGCTGATGAAGAAGCTGTCATACTTTAAGGTGAAACCTTTTCCACTGATCTCGAAATTCCCGGCATTGATCGTGCCATCGAACTGAATATCCCGGTTTTGCAATATCGTAATAACGCTGCTGTCGGGTTCAATTCTAACATTGAGTGAATCGCTTACTTTGAATTCTTCAACCCCACGCACAATCATATATCGCTTTTGAAAATTCAAGCTTGCGTTGGGGAAACTGTCAATCACGGAATGAATCTTAAGGTTATCATAATCCATTTCCCCCCGATACGCTCTATAGATCAATATGGCCTTTTCTTTGACCTGCACTAAATCACTCTTGGGAGAGTACTCAACCAAGCCTTTTTCATTTAGAAACTCTATCGCGGCCTTGATATCGCGAATATTCTTTTTTGAAAAGAGCGCTAAATCACCAGAATAAAATTCCCGCACGTTATACTTCAAACAATAGTTTGCTATCAATGCCACTGGATGAAAGGAAAAACCCTTACCGGCAAGCAACCTGAAATCATCGGGGTCATAAAAGTCTATCGACTCAATGATCATCGGTACAGTATTTCGACCACCATCTGTTAAAATATTCAAGCTATCAGAAAACAGATCCCATTTGATCACATCAGCCGCAAAATCAACATTGAAGAAGGTGGCAGAATAAGGTGTATGCTTCAAGCCTCCCTTGTCCTTTTGAAGGAGAAGTCTTTGCATGCTGTCAGCGCCGAACGTATACCTCATGCGCACCATCGGGTGGGTCAATGAATCATTGCCTATAGGAATGATGATACTCGATTTTTGTGCGCTAATCGTAGAGTCAGAAAACAAGAAGTATGAGGATCGCGCGACAAACTTCTTTTCTCCATTATGATATACTTCAATTCTTCCAGGGTCGCCAGCAACAGATTCGCTTGATATTCTGCTCCCAGTAAGTGTGAAGCCCCCCGTGTACTTGACGTTTTTATCACCAATCCCCTGGATGGGAATGTTGCTCTGGAAAGATTTGAAGCGTGGATAACCGGAGGAAAGAGAATCCCGCCGAGCAATAGACTTGAACTCAAATGTTCCAGGAATAAATCCCGGCGTTTTATCGACATAATTTAGTTTTACTAAATCAGATTTCAATTCGGGCTTTTTGACGCTGAAGCTATAGGTTGTGAAAGTACATGTTACACGATCGGGGGCCAGGCCGGCAGCTGACCAATCAAATGTTCCCTCCTCGCCAATAAACTGATTTAGCCGAAAAGACATTAACCCTTTTGTGTTTTTTAAGAAAACAGAGTCATACTTTGTTATGAAATTCAACGTCACGCGACTAAACCGAATCACGGCTCCCTCCGCAAAAGGTAACGGTGGCGGGTCTAAATATAACGGGGTTTCGACATAAGGGTTTTCAACATAACTTGAATCATAAGGTTGGTCAACAAAACCAGATTGGTCATCGTCAAAACTCCCCAAATCCCCCGACTCGTTGACGTCCTGATCATCTGCTGAAGGTGTGCTTGGTGTGTCGTAAAGATCAACAGTAGGCGCAGGTACTATATAATCAAAGGAATAGTCATCATCGATAGGATAAAGTCTGAATGATTTCTCATAATGGAGCGCATGATGTTCGAAAAAAGTTCTACTTGATAATAGAAAATTCAATACCTGCGCCGTCGTTTCATTTTCCAGCACAAGTCCAGCGACCCGGAGAAATGCTGTGATCTTTGCTGGGTCAGCGTTTTCTATAGAAACAGCGTTGCTTATCGCCCCGAAGTAATTTAGCATATACGGGCGAGCAGGGAATTTCTTATTCTTCATCACCCGGAACTGCTTTTGAATGACGATCTGCTGATCTGTGCCAAGGCTTCCCCACGCCGTAGCAAAGCCATTCCCAACTGCCACAGCGTCTGCATTGCGCGTTTTTTCCAGCATCATCCGGACGCTGTCAGCAAAATCGCCAGGAATGGGGGTGTCCTGTTTCTTTTGTGCCGTGACCGTAACAGCTGAAAGAAGATAAAAAATAAAAAAATATGTCTTAAAGTCCTGCACAGCGTCTAAAAACTTGAAATTCGTAAATATTGCGGAAATAAACTAAAACGGGCTTTCATCCACTCAACGGCCACGCTGCAAAAAACTTGTGGCGACTAGGAAAAAGGTTTTAGCTAGAGGCCCGAGGGTCCAAATAACGCCAACGCAATCACTTCTGCATTGATCTGTTTATTGGGAGAGAAGGGGGTGGGATCACCATCATCGCTCTTGTTGAAACACACAATAATATTCGGCTCACCATCAACTACAATTTCCCAGACCTCCCTTGCCTCACTGCATAATCTACGGCACGGGCTGTTAGTGCCATGTACGTCAATGATGGATTTTGCGTGCTGGTTGAGGTCATGCAGGCGCCATCAGTAACAAAAACATTTTTGCACGCGTGCAGCTGATTCCATTTATTGAGTATTGAAGTTTTTGGGTCGTGTCCCATTCTGGCACCACCCATTTCATGTATATCCAATCCAGGAGCTTGCTTTGAATCGCTTGTTTCTATATTGGTAAAGCCAGCCTTTTCGTACATCGCTGTAAGTTGGCCGAAGAAGTCCTTAATCATCTTCTCGTCGTTGTCATCATAATCAATTGAGACGTTTAGCAACGGCATTCCCCACGCGTCCCGCTGTTCCTTATGGAGTGAGACAAAGTTGCTTTCCTTGGGAATTGTCTCACCCATCATTTGCGAGCCTACGCGCCAATTGCCCAGTGTCGGGTGCAAGAGATTCTTTTTTAGATCTTCTCCTGAACCATCTTTTGATTGATTGACACGGCGAGAGGCCCCAAAGCCTGTGGCATAGCCACGCAGAAAGTCAGTTTCCTGCTTTCTCACATTGCGGAAACGAGGTATATAGCAACCGTTAGGCCGCTTACCATACTTCGTGAATTCCGAATAGCCATCATACTCCGCGGATATCCTCGCTCTATAATTATGGAAGGCCACATACTTTCCAAGCAGTCCATTGTCATTTCCCAAACCATTGGGGAACCGCGCAGAGGTCGAGTTCAGTAATATCAGATTCGTATTCAATGCCGCGGCATTCAGAAAAATAATATCGGCAAAATATTCCGACGTTTCTTTTGTGATCGCGTCAATTACCCTTACCCCCGTCGCTTTTCCCTTTTGTTCATCAAATATTATGGAGTGGACCACTGAATGCGGGCGTAGTGTCAGATTCCCTGTCCGCTGCGCCCAGGGAATTGTGGAAGAATTGCTACTAAAATAGCCTCCAAAGGGACAGCCACGCTGACATAAGTTTCTGTATTGACACGTACCTCTGCCCTGCTCTTCGAAAACAGGCTTTGATTCAGTTATGTGCGCGCATCTACCAATGATAACATGACGATTTTTGTACGTGGCGGCGACATGATCACTAAAATACTTTTCTACGCACGTCATTTCCATGGGTGCAAGAAACTCACCATCAGGCAACTCAGGTACCCCGTCCTTATTGCCTGAAATTCCAACAAATCGTTCCACATGACTGTACCAGGGGTCAATATCTTTATAGCGGATGGGCCAGTCGACCGCAAATCCATCTCGTGCAGGGCCGGTAAAATCAAAGTCACTCCAACGCTGTGTCATTCGCGCCCAAAGCAAAGACTTTCCCCCAACCTGATATCCACGAATCCAGTCAAAGGGCTTTTCTTGTATGTAGGGATGCTCCTGGTCTTTTACAAAGAAATGTTGCGCATCTTCGCGAAAAGCATAACAACGACTTACAATCGGATTTGCATTTTCGATTTCGAGCGGAATCTGTCCCCTGTGTTCAAATTCCCACGGCTTCATGTTGGTTGTTGGATAATCCACCAGGTGTTTCACATCGCGACCACGTTCGAGCACAAGGGTTTTTAGCCCTTTTTCTGTCAACTCTTTTGCAGCCCAACCCCCGCTCATGCCTGATCCTATGACAATAGCGTCAAAGGTATTACTGTTTTGAAAACTCATCCAATTACATTTTGTATGTCATTCTTATCCTTAATTTCAATGCATCCATCGAATCTCCCTGGCACCATGTTATATACCAATACGTTCGTCATGATATATTCTGAACTCAGATATCCCTGAATTGCATACCTTTTTACGATCGAATACAAAGCAGAAAGCTGGCTTTCCTTTCCATCGACCATCTTTTCCGGCGTTTTCTTTTCTTCTAATTCGTCGAACAACGTTATTCTCTCCTCAGTTGTACAATCGGAAAAAGTTTTGTCAAAGCGTGTTTCCATTATTTCATCCACCTGACTCAATCCCGTCACAAAGTGTTGTTGACTTTCCTTATCCTCGCAATCGTCAACCATGCGCAGTACATAGCGATGGATGTCGAGCTCTTTGGCCCCTGGCGTGTCTGTAGCTGGTATAAGGGTGCCGACGATATCTGCCAGAAGCGCTTCCTGATCGCCTGTGATAGCAATATTCTTTAGAGCAACTGTAGCTTCGTTTACCTTGCGGACGCAGGCGGGCACCAGCATCGCTCCGGCAGTCAACAACCCAACTTGTTTCAATGCAGTTCTTCTGTTCATATGCACTAGAAAATTTTCCCTTCCTGAAAGTTAATAAATTCCCTGATTTCGATGATCGCCACCACGTTTTTTGACCGTTCGCTTTAACGGGATCGTCATACCCCCTGTCGCTTCAAGCCAATCGTAGATGTCGCCGGTAAGTTCCTCGATTAACGCCTGGTGCGCAGCGCTGCCAATCAAGTTGTTCATCTCGTTCGGATCTTCCTGAAGGTCATAGAATTCATTGGTATCCCAAATACCATGGTACCGGATAAGCTTATAGCGATTTGTTCGCACGCCATGCATCGTTGGCGTTTGTGGAAAATCATATTCCCAATAATACTCATAGAATACCTTATCACGCCATGTTACGCTATCTCCCTCCAACAAGGGGAGAATAGATTTTCCCTGCATCTGTGATGGTTTCTGAATTCCGGCGACCTCTAGATATTGTTGGGGCTACATCAATATTCTGAATCATGGCTTCCATTGTTTGATTGCCTTTAAACATTTCCGGACAACGAATAAGAAAGGGAACCTTTGCCGATTCCTCATAAAAGTGCCGCTTGTCAATCAGGCCATGTTCTCCAAAGGAGAATCCATTATCGCCCATGTAAACAACAAGCGTTGACTCAGCCAATCCTTCCTTGTCAAGATACGCCAGCAAAGCTCCAATACTCTCATCAACACCCAAAAGCGTTTCGCAATAACGTCTGTAAAAGTCGGCGAAATCAATTCGGCCGTGATACATATAATCCACGCCGTGCCAGCTTTCACGTTGCATCTTTTGCCAGTCAGGGGTCCGTCCTTTCCCATAATATTCTTCGCCTGCATAAGGCGTCTTGCGCGAAGCTTCCCTGTCTATGGATAGATTAGTGGCACGTTTCCCGGTTACCTGGGCATCGGAAGTTCGGAATGAAGGGGGCAGCGTAAGTGGTTCGTTCTTGTAAGTGCCAGCATGACGCTTCGCAGGGTTGAATTCAGCATGCACAGCCTTGTGCGACAGGTATAAAAAGAAAGGTTTATCGCCGTCCCTGTTGGCAAGCCAATCCAACGCATGATCTGTCAACAAATCGGTGATGTATGTCGAATCCTGATAGGCTACCTGCTGTCCATTAATATTCAACGTGGGGTTATAATATTGCCCCTGCCCCTTGAAGCTCTCCCAATGATCAAACCCGGGCCTGGGATCATCACTATCTCCGCCCATATGCCATTTTCCAAAGAAGCTGGTTTGATAACCAACTTTCTGCAGGTATTGCGGGAAAAAAATCAAATTGGGAGGATCCGGAGCCTGATTATCTACAACGGTATGCGTATGGGAATAAAGCCCAGTTAAGATTGAAGCGCGACTTGGTGAACAGAGTGATGTGGTGACAAAAGTATTCCTGAAATAAGCGCCCTCCTTAGCAAGCCGATCCATGTTTGGAGTTTTGAGCCAGGGAACCTTACCCGTGAATCCCATAAAATCAAATCGATGATCATCTGACAAAATAAAAATGACGTTCCGCGGTTTAACACCTTCAATTGGCACAATCTCCAGATCCGGCTGAGCTGTTCCCTCTGACACAGAATCGGTTTTGCAACCAACTATACTATAAGCCAATAAAAGCGCGATGTAAATTCTTACCATAATGTGCAGCAAAACTTAATAATAAAAATGCGCATCTTGGTACACACCTCTGAAAACTATTTTTTAACTGGCGTAATACCTTTAATATCGGTACGCTTCATCCGTGGTATGCGGAAAGAAAATTACAAAATTTACCAGACTACTCATTATTATATCTACTTCCCTGGCGCATATACAGGTCTCAAACAAATTGGTAACTTAGGAGACGTGCGCTGAAATTCCATGAATTGTTAACTTTAGAATCATAATCTAATCTATGAAAAAGACTATATATCCCATCCTGCTTATACTGCTTGCTACATGCAGCAACCGTGGAGGCAAGGAAACAGCGGTGCATGAACAACCATTAACGACTATGGATTACAAAAAAGGGACATTTGGATACGACCTTGAATTCCTCAGACAGCACCACAACGATGCAATATTGTTGCACGATGAAACCAATACGGCACAAATTATCGTTTTACCCGCGTATCAGGGAAGGGTCATGACCAGTACTGCAAGGGGTAATGGCGGCGACAGTTTTGGCTGGCTTAACTATGAACTTATCGCTTCTCAAGAGCCAGCTGAACATATCCATGCGTTCGGTGGAGAAGAACGGTTTTGGCTAGGCCCTGAAGGTGGTCAGTTTTCAATCTATTTTAAGAAAGGGGTGGATTTCACTTTCGATAACTGGCTCGTACCCAAGGAAATTGACACGGAACCCTTCACGCTCACAGGATCATCTCAGAAAGCAGCACAGTTTGAAAAAGAGATGCATTTTCAAAACTACTCCGGAACGCAATTCGATTTACTTGTTAACAGAAATATCCGGCTACTGGCCATACGCGACATTGAAAACTTACTGGACATAACGTTGCCGACAGATGTAGAGGCCGTTGCCTTTGAATCCGAAAACATCCTCACCAACAAAGGGAAACAGGCGTGGAACAAGGAAACAGGAATGCTGTCAATTTGGATACTCAGCATGATGAATGCTTCAGACCAGACAACGGTTGCCATTCCATTTAAACAAGGAGATCAAAGCGTCTGGGTAAGGTGGTCACTGACGATTATTTTGGAAAAGTACCTACCGATCGTTTAGCCGTCCGGGATGGCGTAATTCTCTTTAAGGCAGACGGGAAACACCGAAGTAAAATTGGCATTTCCCCGGAACGGGCATTGGGCCTGGTGGCAAGTTATGATGCGGTTAATACTGTGCTCACGATTGCTGAATTTACTTTGCCAGACGGCGAGAATGACTACGTAAATTCATTGTGGGAAATTCAGCAAGACCCTTTTAACGGAGATGCCATCAATGCGTACAATGATGGACCTGTGAATGGAAGCCAGATGGGTAACCTATATGAAATCGAAAGTTCATCACCTGCCGCTGCGTTGGCATCGGACGAAAGCTTAACGCACTACCACCGCACAATCCATCTGAAAGGATCCCAGGAAGGGCTGGACAAGATTGCAGTCAAATTACTGGGCGTTCATCTGAATGAAATTTCGCTTTAACACGCAGCCCATTATATGCTCTTAAGGAACCCAAGACTCTTCGGCACCTGGATGTTGACTGAACTACTCTCGTCTTCTATGTAATAATATATTATGCCGGATTTCTTGGCTGCTTTGATCGCTTCCGCCACGTTAATCTGACCTGTGCCCAGCGCCACATCATTCTCGACTGAGGTAGTTCCGGTGAAGTCTCCCTGAACTCCCTTTCGAAGATCCTTCACATGCATTAGCTTAAAACGCTGACCATACGCTTCCAGGAGTTCAACGAGATCGGCACCGCCGTGGAAGGCCCAGAGAATATCCAGTTCAAAACTTACAAAGGCCGGATTTGTGTTCGCAACAATATAATCAAACAGTGTTCCGCTCTCATAAGGCGAGAATTCATACCCATGATTGTGATAACAAAAAGTTAAACCATAAGTCTCCTTCAATGTTTTGCCGGCAGCGTTAAAATCTTCAATTGCTTTCCTGGCAGTCTCAATGGTGAAGGGCCCATCGTGCGGTATCCATGCAACGCGCACAAACGAAGCCCCTAATGTTTTTGCATTTTGACCTACCTCATCCGTTTTGTTAACAAGATCGGAATAACTCACACCAAAAGAAGTACAACGCATCCGTCTTTCGTCCAACATCTTTCTGATATCACTTGCAGTCTCACCAAAAAGGTTAGAAAACTCAATATTGGTAACGCCGAGACGCTTGATTGTATCCAACGTAGCAGCAACGTCCTTTTGGAAACTGTGCCGATAGGTATAAGAGACAATTCCGGGTGTCTCCTTTAACGTTTTACCAAACCGCTGTGCTGTTGCTATGAACGACAACAAACTCAACAATACCAATGGCAAACCAATTTTTAAACTTTTAGCGAGTGAACATACGCTATGATTTATAAAGCGCTTCAAAAGTACCTAAATTTTCTCATTGATTGTGTGGCCGGAATGGAAGGTGTAAAAAAATAAAGTTGCTATTCAGGATTTCTTATCATCACCTCGCGAATTAATTCTATCGGAGGCATTCCATTATCCAACAGCGTGTCATGGAATTTCTGTAGGGAGAAATTTTCACCTTCCTGCTTTTTATAATCCTCGCGCAACTGCAGAATTTGCAGCTTACCAAGCGTGTACGATAGGTACCCCGGATCAAAGGTACCACGCAGGGCCTCCTGGTAGGCTGGCTTATAATCATAGTAGGCGTTTTCCTGGAAAAACTTCGTTGCGTCTGCAAGGCTCATCCCTTCGCAGTGGGTTTTTACAGAAACACAAAGCCTGCATAGTCGCAGTAGCGATTCGTTTAATCTGGGCCAGGTGGTACTTATCAGCTGAAAGGGGATCTGTGGCCCCAAAGCCCTCCTCGATCATCATCTTTTCCGTGTAGTGCGCCCAGCCTTCTATGAACGCATAGCTGCCAAATACTTTTTCAATTTTCGTAGCTCCGATGCGTTCAAATGAAGAAACTGAACATAATGGCCCGGGTATGCTTCGTGAATAGAAATCATATCCGTCATATAATAGTTAAACATAGAGAGCCATTCTTCTTTCTGTTTATCAGTCCAGTCTTTCTCGACAGGGGTTATATAATAAAACGCCTGTGTGGCTTTCTTTTCAAATGGTCCTGGGGTATCCATTGATGCTGTGCTGGTTGAACGGGCAAATTGGGGAGTCTCCTGCAATGAAACGCGCACCTCGGATGGGATTGTAATTATTTTATGATCAACCAGGTACTGGCGGATTGATTCAAGGTTTTTCTTTGCATCGGGAATCAGATTTTCGGCCGTTGGGTGATTTTTCTTGAGCGATTCGAATACCTCAATTGGAGTTCTTGCTGGATCTATCTTTTTGGCTACTTCGGCGAAAAGGTCCTGTTCCTTCTTTAGCTCATTCAGCCCCATAGCCAAAATGGCCTCAGGCGTTATGGTCAGCATCTCATTATACAGCAGCATCTTCTCGTAATTCTCTTTTCCGATAGCATAATGATTATGTGCCTTCGGTAGTTTTTCCTTTTCCAGGTAGGTGGCAAAGTTTCTTAGTTCAGTTATCGCCAATTCATTGCTGCGGGCAAATGAAGCCTGTAATGAATCATCTTTAACCGACTGTAACGCTATGGATATATCATTTTCAAGAAAATCAGCAGCTCCACGCGCAATAAGGATTGCTGTTTCGATATACGGTTTTGCAAGTGAGTCTGCCAAATTTTCGCGGGCAGCCCTGAAAATATCAGGCGCTTTTTCTTCCATAGCAATTATATATCCCATCCTGTCTTTTAGTGGAGCAAAGTCGCGTTGAACATAGATATTCAGGTCAAGCACACCGGCATAGGTCATCGGGTTTTTAGTGTACTTTTCGATGTCCTCAAATGAAAAAATTTCCTGGCGAATGGCGGATAACAAAATACGGTAGTCAAAAAACATCCTCTGGCTTAAAGAATCTGCAGGAAATAAAACCAGTTTTTGTTCATAATCCTTAAGCCGGGCAAGCTCAGCAGCGAGAGCAGCTTTGCTATAATCCGTGATTTTTCCGTCATAAGCATGTAAGCCCAGGTATGTTCCCACTTGAGGGCGTGCTGCGAGATACCCATCCAAAAAATCATCGGATAGACTGACAAAAGCAGAGTCCGGACTATTCGCATTTATCGCTTCGTGTTTGCTCTGATTACATCCCGCAATGCAGGCGGCCAACAGAAAAAGGAATGGAATGAATTTCATAGCATAACTATTTAGGATTACAAGAATATACTTTTGGGATGTACCATGGACCCTCATGACCTGAAATTATTTTACGAAAAGGCGTTCATGAATGATTATTACCGCCTTACCAACTCAATGGATTTAATTTCAGCCACTTCACTTTTAGCGATAAATGGTGCGGAAATGACAATTCTGCCCTTTCCGGCAGGCACCTCCAGGTTCCCCATTTCCAGTCGCTTCCAAAGTTTCTCATAGACTTCTTTTCTCTTGACGCGATCCGGACTTGGAATAAAATCAGGATCGTATGCATCTGTTATCTTTTGTGCAATACTGCTATTGCCAATGGCGATCTTCACTTCAGAACCTACCTGGTCTTCGGGGCATGTATAATTCAAATAGATAGTATACGACTGGTCTAGGGGTGACTCAATTTCCCAGCTGATTGAATCCCTGGTACTCGTCCAGTTCACCAGCCAATCATGAACCCAACCGTGCCCTTCTTTGTAGCGAAGATTGCCGCCAAAGGTTGACTCATACGTTGGGAGCTCAATGACCTTGCTCGCCGGACTGATGGGGATACGCGGAATGGGCTGCAACGATTTGCTTACCGCTGCGAACCAGGCTTGATAATCCACATACAGCTGATTTGCAATGTCCGAATTCTGTTGTATGATATCACTTTCCTGTGCCGGGTCAACTGCGATGTTGTACAACGCTTTCGCGTCCGCCCCCACGATCAACGTAAATGGATACTTTCTTACGGAAGCCGGAAAAGCCTTAATGGGAAGTTGTGGTTGCGCTACATGGGAAAACAACTCTCTTTCCAACACCTGATTTTCCCCTTTCAACGCTTGCGCCAAACTTACACCATCGAGCGGCTTAGTTTCAATCATGCTCAGGCCACATAGGTCAACCAGCGTAGGCAAAATATCAACATGTGCGCCTGGAAGATTGATTGCACCCGGTTTGATCTTTCCAGGCCAACGCCAGAAGCAGGGAACTCGTACACCACCCTCGTCAACGCTGCCTTTAATACCTTTCATCCCACCGTTGTAGCGAACACCATTGGGGCCGTTGTCGGTCAGGAAAATTACAATAGTCTCTTCGGCGAGTCCCAACGCATCAAGCTTTTTCAGCAGTCGACCCACATTTACATCAATGTTATCGACCATTCCGTAGATGCTGGCCAGCTCATCATCCAGTCCCTTTGCTTTGTATTTATCAAAGTATTCATCAGGAACCTGATGCGGACTATGGGGAGCGTTATAGGGCACATAACAAAAAAAGGAACTGTCCTTATTGTTTTCCATGAATGCCAGGGCCTTGTCTGTTAGGATATCAGTGATATATCCTTTCGTTTTTACTCTTCTCACCGTTGTGTTCAAGTTCCGTATCGAAATAATTGGACCAATGTCCGCCGCAAAAACCAAAAAATTCATCGAAACCCTGACCATTGGGATGGTTTGGCATATGCTGACCATTGTGCCATTTCCCAAAAATTCCTGTGTGATAGCCGTTCGCTTTAAATATTTCCGCCAGGGTCACTTCGCTGCTCTGCATAATTTCCATCCCCTTTGAAACAGATATTGTCCCTGTACGCAGGTGATACCTGCCGGTGAGCAGACTGGCGCGGGTTGGTGCACACAAGGGGCTTACATAAAAACGATCAAATTGTGCTGATTCACGGGCAAACGCATCCAGTACAGGTGTATTGAGATCCGGATTACCATGCAGGCTCAGGTCACCGTAGCCCTGATCGTCTGTCAGGATGATGAAAACGTTAGGCTTTGCATTTCGTTGCTGAACTTCTGCGCGACGGCATTGTGACAGCACCAATATATTTACAATGGCTATTATTATGACTTTAATCAGGCGTGCGGTAAAGTCAAAACTCATATCATCAAGGTTATTTCGACCATTACCTAATTTCCCTTCCGCCTCTCCTATTATCCATTACAAAACGATCCCTGGCCGGCATTTTTATTGCTGGTAGCGTCTTCAAATCCATCACTGCATCGCTTGGTACAATTTCGTTCAGGTGAAGTAAGTAAGCTGAAAGTGCATAAACTTCATCGGCCGTCAGTGAACCGGGTTCATTTTGCGGCATAGCTCTTCTGATGTAATCGAACAAGGTTGTTGCATATGGCCAATAATTACCGATAGTTCTCATCGATAAATATTTATAGTCTTTACCGAATGGGAAATTGTTTCTGGGCTCTCTGCCTACCAACTTATCAAAAGGTCCTTCAACACCGGTTGCCCCATGACAGGCTGTACATTTATGCTTATATATAATACTGCCTTCGGATACGGTTCCGCTACCAGCCGGAAGGCCCGTGCCATCTGGCATTACGTCAATATCCCAGACGCTAATCTCTTCCGCAGTGGCCGGTCTTCCAAAACCAAAACTATCGGGCCAGTCCTTGGGGAAGCTAACCATTGAATCGGTAGGATTTTGAAAGTAGGTCGAATCAACTGTAGGCAAACCTGCTGTAGATTTTCCTTCTTTCTCTGCGCAGGAAGCCAAAATGATAAAGGTCAACGACGCAATCGTGGAAATTTTTCTAATTAAAATAATTGCTGACAATTGATAACCCTTCCTCATGCCATTTCATTTAAACCCAGAAGAACGCGTCCATCCTGCTCTACCTTCCAGACCCGTATGTGGTTAAAATGGTAACTGGTACCCTTACCGCGAACCTGCTCGAGTTGTGCATAGCTCGGTTGTATATATCCTGTTTCGTCGATCGCGCGGCTCATCAAGATCGACTTTTTTCCATTCCAATTCCAGGGAAACCGAAACCGGGTTTGGCACTTCGACAATACGGGCTCCTGGAGCTCTGCATTATACCAATTTCGGCCACCGTCTGTGCTTACCTCAACCCGAATTATTTTACCTCTTCCGCTCCAGGCAAATCCCTGAATTTCCCACCAGCCTTTCTCGGGCAGCACATAGGGAAAGGATGGAAATGTGATGATTGACTTGGCATCCATCACAAAGCTAAACAGCCGTGCGGTGCAATCGGGCAATGGGTCAGAATACTTTGATGTCTCTTCACGCGTCATGAACGGCTTATCGGAGAGCTCCAGTCTTCGGATCCACTTCACCTGCGAATTTCCTTCCCAACCCGGTAACAGCAATCGGGCAGGATACCCCTGTTCCGGGCGTATCGCTTCCCCGTTTTGTCCAAAAACGATCATTGCATCATCCCATGCTTTTTCAATCGGAATGCTTCGTGTCATCACCGCTGCATCAGATCCTTCAGCCAGAAACCATTTCGCGCCGGACTTTACACCAACCTCCCGAAACAACGTTGACAGCATCACGCCTGTCCATTCACTTGTGCTTAACAGCCCGTCTAACCGTTGCGGCGATAGTTCCTCTGTGATACCCTGCTTGTAATATCCCGAATTACCGTTGCCAGAACATTCAATAAAACAAATTCTTGATCGCTGCGGAAATCGCTTCAGGTCGGCTAATGTGAATTTCATAGGACGCTCGACCATCCCATGAATTAGCAGTTCATAAGTCTCCGGCTCAATCGTGGGTATCCCACCATGATGGCGCTCAAAATGGAGATCGGACGGCGTAATAATTCCCACCAGGTCCTGGATAGGACACTTTGAATCACCCGAAGGTGTTGGTCGACTTACATAACGCGCGAGCTGTTCACCTGGTGCCCGGCTGCCAATCACTGATGAGCCACGACCTATCGTCTTCGTTGGATCCGTGGAAGAGAACAGTGTCATAGCATTGGCTGCCGTCTTCAAGATCACTCCGCCAACTACACCACCGGAAACAGCCAGCAAGGATCGTCTTGAAAGCAAGTAATCGTCTATCTTTTTCCATTCCATAATGCGATATCTGGTTATTCCAGGACTGAACGTTATGCTGGAATGAAGGTACCAAAAAATAAATGGAATCGAATAGTGATTTTTTTGCTTTAGCTACATTTTTGCTTTCTGTCTACATTTACGAAATCACGCAGTTTTTTTCTCGAGCACGAACCCGCCAGCTTGTAACTGACATGCTACAGGGTTTGGCGTAAGAACAGCAAGGGTAGGGGATGCCTTCATGATAGCCAATCCAGCAATTAAATCAGTTCTTCAGGAAGAATGATTCACTGCCGTTGGTTTAGCCTACAAGAATCTTATGGACTCACAGCGGAGCAGATTTATCTATTCGGTTCGATATGGATTAATACTTGTCCCAGATTTGGTATTTCATTTCGCAGCGTGTCTTTCAGTTTATGTGCCAAATCGTGGCCCTCTTTGACTGAACTCTTCCCATTTACAATAGCGTGCAAATCAACGTGGTATTTCATTCCTGCTTTCCGTATGAAACATTTTTCTGTTCCTAGAATTCCATCAACGCTGAATGAAATTCGTCTTATGTCATCGATCAAATCGTCATACACATGTTCATCCATGATTTCCCCAAGCGCCGGGCGAAAAATTAAATAACTGTTGTAGAAAATGAAAGCAGAGGCAAATAATGCAGCCCAATCATCTGCCGTTTCATATCCCTTTCCAAAAATCAGCGCAATAGTAATGCCGATGAATGCTGTTATCGAGGTAATTGCGTCACTCCGGTGATGCCACGCATCAGCTCTCAGTGATGAACTGCTGGTTTCAATGCTCTTCTTAGATCACGATGCGGTAGGATATTTCCTTCCACAAGATTATCAAGCCAAGAACGACTAACGTCCAGGGTTCCGGAGTTTTATGGGGGGTCTGAATATGTAAAATACTCTCATAGGCAATCACCGTCGCGGAAATAATCAAGAACCCGACTACAAAGAAAGTCACCAAAGGCTCTATTTTTCCATGTCCGTACGGATGGTTTTTATCTGCGGGAATATTCGCATATTTAATACCCACTAGAACAAGTAGAGAAGCAAAGATATCAGTTGTAGATTCGATCGCATCTGCAATGAGCGCATACGAATTTCCCAGAAGGCCCGCAACTCCCTTGATTATCGCCAGGCATGTGTTGCCCACGATACTGAAATAGGTTGTTCGGATGGCCTTTTGCTCGTTATCCATTGCTTGCCTCTAGAATTCTGACTCCAGGAATATTATATCCTTTCACAAGATATCAAATAGTCAGCACACAGCGTTGCTGTTAAAAAGAGCATCTCAAAAGCCTACGTTTACTTTTTCAACTTCTTCCGAAAGTACAATCTTACCATCGTCCAAATCAACGGTGGAAGCCCGGCGCTCAGGCCAATTGCCACTGCAGGATGCGAAATGCCTGTTGATCCCACGAAGGCATAGGTAAACCCCAACGGCAAGGAACCGCAAAGCAACGCAATGTGAAAATATCCCGCGCGCATACGTGTTAATCCTGCCATGCATGAAATCACTTCTGGAAAAACAGGTAGCCATCGCGATAAGACAACTATCCACCCGCCTACATTGTTTGAAAGATTTTTGCCACGGGCATAATCCTTTGCGCCAAGCAGCTGTATTGCTGCGCTTTCTCCCAGCCATCGGCAAAGCCAATAACCCAGTGATCCTGCCATAAAGGATCCGGCAGCACCGATGAATCCGCCAATGACTGCACCGTAAATATACCCCAGCGCTGACATCACCAGCGTTGCGGGGAGTGGCAACAACAGATCAGCCATCAACAGCACAATAGCCGCAATCCATGCCCAATCGCCATACTGGTGTAGCCAGGCAATTGTTCCATCCTGGGAAAACGTGGCCATCAGCGAATCACCCCAAACAAAAAAGATAGCCAGGACAATTGCGGCTAAACCAAAAAAAAGTAACACAAGTCGCACGGTCTTATCAAAGATTAACTTGAATGTGTCCTTCAATAGGCTCAAAGAAAGGAATTATTTGTATTCCCACAATTTTGAAATAAACGCCATTTCTATCAAGTGGAATTAATATACTATTTTATTTAGCTTTCCGTCCTCAATTGTTCCCGTAAACGATCGCATCAATCTTATGTCCAGGCCCGCTCCGAAAACCATCGACCCGTCAGATGTTCCACAACGCGCTGAAGACTATAGTAAAGAAAGTCAGATTTCCCATGCTTGCCACAATGGACGGAAATCAGCCTCGCGTACGACCAGTATCACCAGTGCGCACGGAAGGCTTCACTGTGTATGTGGCTAACTTGAAAAGTTATGGCAAAACTGCAGAGCTGGCAGTGAACCCTCGGGTTGAATTGTGCTACCTTGACGAGGATCATAACCAGGTACGCATCACTGGAAAAGCGGAGGTTGTTGATGACCGAAAACTCCTGGAGGAAATATGGCATGCTAATAAATTATTACAACACTATCTCGGTTCAGTGGATAATCCCGAACTTGTAGTGTATAGAATCAGTCCTGAACGCGTGCGTTTCATGCTTGAGTGGGCTTTGCAGTATTATGAGGTTCCATTACAGTAGTCAGCTGCAACAGCTATTTCCGCGGAAGATGCACGTGCACTTCATTATGCATGGTGTAGAGTCGGTAATGTTCACCATCAGGTACCAAGATCGGACTTGATTTATTTTCGCGCATAATAGGGTTCTTATCGTATTTCACCCAATGGACCAGGTCATCAGAAATGGCTACGCAACTCGTCCATTCGCGCCAATCCTCAAATTCGGTTGCATGATAATATGCGTAGTACTTATCCTTATGTTTTATAATCTGGTTCACGGCAACGCCGTACTTATCATATGCCTCAGGCCCCATACGTTATGACAGGCTCATCTTGCTTATTGGTCCAGACTTTGAGATCCGAAGAGGTTGCCAGCCAAATGCCCAAGTCTCCACGTTCATAAAATAGATACCACACACCATTCTCGCGCCAAACTGTAGGCGTGCCGTATGGTCCTTCGCTTATCGGCTCACCATTTTTCTTTCGGATATCCAACGAGCCCTTCTCCTCCCAGCGTATTCCATCCGTTGAGGTTAGCATGTGCGCAATGTCGCCCCTACCTTCTGCGAACATATAGTAGGTGTCACCCTCTTTTACCACCATCATATCCTCAACCCAACCCGAATCAAAGATCGGATTGCCAGGATACCGGGTCCAGGTAAGGCCATCTGGTGATGTCGCATATCCGAGATGCATCTCCTGGTCCGG
Organism: uncultured Bacteroidota bacterium; assembly: GCA_963714945.1. Taxonomy (GTDB): domain Bacteria; phylum Bacteroidota; class Bacteroidia; order Cytophagales; family Cyclobacteriaceae; genus Chryseolinea. Next base: position 134,040 of record CAVQQL010000029.1, read on the forward strand.
CGCTTCACGAAAGCCAGTATACCACATATGGTATTCACCATCTTCAAAAAGGATGTAACCCCTTTCGCGAATTTTTTGATCCCAGGTATCTTTGCCTGTCCCGGCAAAGACAGGATTATCGTCAAGGGGAACAAAATCCAGGACTTCCAGGGCAATGTTAGCGGTATCGGCTCGCTGGCGTCTTCGGACGCGTCTCTGCGTTTCGAGCATGCCAGCAGGATGACACAAAACGGGACGATCAGATAAATTCCTTTCATTAGATTCCCTAAAATACATTATCTGTGCGAAATGGACGCAAGAAAAATGGTGTAAGCGATTTATTCCTGCTTTAGCGAACTTGATGGGTTCTTAAGCGCAGTCTTGAGCGTTTGAAAACTTACCGTGAACAATGCCACAAATACAATAATCAATACCGGGATAATAAATATCCAGGCATTTAGCTGTATCCTCATCGCATAACCCGACAACCATTCCTCTATCGTAAAATACGCTACAGGAAGGGCAAGGATCGCGGCCAGGATAACTAGTTTCGCGAAATCCCGAGAAAGAAGGTGAACAATCTGAAGAACGGATGCTCCCAGAACCTTACGGACTCCAATTTCCTTTGTACGTTGAACAACCGTAAAGCTGCTTAGATGCTGGATAATATTTAATTAAAGCACCATCGTAAAATAGAGATTTATTCTTACGACAAGAATCACTACCTTAATTATTCATCACGCTTTTTTGACAAGTTTTGACTAATCTTTTAAAAAAATGAAGAATAACCGCAGGAAATTTCTAAAATTGACGGGAGCGGCCGGGCTAACAGTGGCCGGAAGTAGTTTTCTACGGGCTTTTTCTCCACCATTAGAAACCCAAAGTAATGTGAACCCAATAAACGCAGTAGACGACACAAATACTTTTGCAGCCGCAAATGTAAATCAAGAAAATGTCAGCATCATTGGTCAATATGGGCAATGGGCAACTTCGCTAACCTCAGGGCGGCTCCCAACGCTATCCTTCCGAAATAAGGAATGGTCTAATGTGGAAGCCTGGCGGACTCTGGCTAAAAAAAGGCTAAACGAGCGATTGGCCATTCCGGCAATTGGCGGACTTCCGTCGGTCAAGGTAAATAAACAGTACACTTTTGAGGGGCTACAAATTGAAGAACTAACTTGGCAATTGCCCTATGGTCGCCCCACAACGGGCATTTTATTAAAACCGCAAAATGCCAAGGGGCCACTGCCTGGGATCCTTGCCTTTCACGACCATGGCGGAAACAAATATTTTGGCACGCGAAAGATTACACGAACAGGCGAACAGCAACATCCCGCAATGGTAGCCCATCAACAGGAGTATTATAGTGGCGCGGCCTGGGCAAATGAAATTGCTAAAAGAGGATATGTGGTTTTGGTTCCAGATGCTTTCACCTTCGCCAGTCGGCGTGTTATGTTGCAGGATGTTCCCGAGCATTTACGCAACGGATTAAACGATGAGGACCCGGAAAATCCCGCAAACATAGAATCTTACAACGATTGGGCTGGCCAACACGAACACATTATGGCCAAATCATTGTTCAGCGCCGGTACTACCTGGCCTGGCGTATTCTTCGCAGAAGACCAGAAAGCGCTTGATATTTTGTGTGCACGAAAAGATGTGGATGCCACGCGCATCGGCTGTGGCGGTTTATCGGGTGGCGGAATTCGAACAGTTTTCATGGGTGGCATGGATGAAAGGATCAAATGTGCTGTATGCGTTGGTTTTATGACGACCTGGAAAGACTTTGTGATGGAGAAATCGTTTACCCATACATGGATGACGTATGTGCCCATTCTTCCCAATGAGTTGGAGTTTCCCGAAATTCTTGGCTTGCGCATCCCGCTACCTACCCTCGTACTGAATGACAATGATGATTCATTGTATACGCTCCCAGAAATGAAGAAGGCCGATAAAATTCTGCAGGATGTATATAAAAAGGCAAATGCATCAGATCATTACCAATGTTCCTTTTACCCCGGCCCACATAAGTTTGACGCATCAATGCAAACGGAGGCCTTCGGCTGGTTTGATCGATGGTTGAGGGCATAAAAATGCGGTTATTATGACAGATTGCTTATCGCGGTTCAAAGATGCTATAAATAGATAATTATGAAAACCTTACCAGACACCCGTCGACAGTTCCTTAAGAAAGCAATTGCAGGTACCGCAGCCGTATCACTAGGCGGCGTACTGCCAAATTTCAGTCCCAAAAGTTACGCTAATATTCGCGGCGCGAATGAGCGCGTGCGTGTTGGCATGATGGGTGTCAACAGTCGGGGTTTAGCCCTATCCTCTACATTCGCTCTTCAGCCCAACTGCGAAATAATTTCGATCTCCGATGTGGACAAGAACGCATTGGAGACGGTGTATATCCGAAGTAAAAGGATTGCAGGAATCAACACCAAAAGGCTACCAGGATTTCCGACTGGCGTTAGAAAATAAAGACATGGATGCACTTGTTATCGCCGCACCTGATCACTGGCATGCACCAGCTGCCATTCTTGCCTCGAAGGCAGGCAAACATGTTTACCTCGAAAAGCCGTGCAGCCATAACCCCCATGAGGGAGAGTTATTGTTATCTGTTGCAAAAAAATATAAGAACACTATTCAAATGGGAAATCAACGACGGTCCTGGCCCAATGTGATCGCCGCGATTCAGGAAGTGAAGACCGGAACGATTGGTCGCCCGTATTTTGCCAAAGGATGGTACACAAACAACCGGGAGTCCATTGGTATTGGTAAGAAAACTGCGGTGCCTGCAAGTTTAGATTACGATCTGTGGCAGGGTCCAGCACCACGTCTTCCCTATAAAGACAATCTCATCCATTACAACTGGCATTGGCACTGGAACTGGGGGACAGGTGAAGCACTCAATAACGGTACGCATATGCTTGACTTGATGCGCTGGGGTCTTGGCGTAGAATACCCCACGCGGGTAACTTCGTCCGGCGGACGTTATCGGTATAAAGATGACTGGGAAACACCAGACACGCAAGTTATCAACCTGGAGTTTGCAAACAACACTTTCATGTCCTGGGAAGGAAGGAGCTGCAATGGACGTACCATTGAGGGAACTCCGGTTGGCGTAATGTTTTATGGCGAACTGGGGTCTGTCTTAATTGAGTCCGGAAACGCCTACAAAGTTTACGATCTCGACAACAAGCTTATTAAAGATGTTGTAAATGATCTGGAGATTAATCCCCTGGATCGGATGAATCCTTCTCAGGCGCTTGACAGTATTCACATTCAAAATTTCTTCGACGGCATTAATAAAGGAACAACGCTTAACTCTAATATTTTGGGTGGCCACCAGAGCACATTGCTTTGCCAGCTTGGTAATATCGCCCTCAGGTCAGATAGTTCGCTTGAAATTGATCCGTTAAATGGGCATATCAAAAACAATCCGGCGGCCGCGAAGTATTGGACAAGAGCGTATCAACCGGGATGGGAACCAACAGCATGAAGGATAGCGAAACATTGATCATAAAAATTCAGGTATAACCGAAAACAAAACGCAGACTATATGAAAAGCAATCGTAGAGATTTTTTGAGACTTTCCGGACTCGCAGGATTAGGCCTTGCGGGAGCCAATATGATAGACGGAAACGCGGCGATTCTTGATTCACCAAAAATTGATAGCCGGCTGAACAGGCAGGATGGCAAACGATTTAACATGAGTGGGTTTGCCGCACCGAAGTTGGAAACCGTACGAATCGGCTTTATTGGATTGGGCAACCGCGGACCAGCAGCGGTAGACCGGATGCGCAAAATTGAAGGCGTAGAGATCAAAGCTTTATGTGATCTGCGACCGGAAAAAGCCGCTCATGCAAATGAGCTTTTGAAAAACACATCTCATCATCCTGACCTCTACACGGGAAATGAAAATGAATGGAAAAAAGTCTGCGAGCGGAACGACATCGATCTAATTTATATTGCAACACCATGGGCTCTTCACACCTCCATGGCAGTGTATGCCATGGACCACGGAAAACATGCCGCGAGTGAAGTTCCTGCTGCCGTAACGCTGGAAGAATGCTGGCAACTGGTGGAGACCTCGGAAAAAACGAAAAAGCATTGCATGATCCTGGAGAATTGCTGCTACGACTTCTTTGAGTTACTCACGCTCAACATGGTCAGGCAGGGTTGGTTTGGGGAGATTGTTCATACGGAAGGAGCCTACATTCACCATCTTCTTGAGAGCAATTTCTCCAAAACCAATTATTATGACATGTGGCGCCTAAAGGAAAATTTAAGAAATGGGAGCTTGTATCCAACCCATGGGCTAGGCCCGATTGCACAAGTACTGGATATCAATCGGGGAGACCGAATGGACTATCTGGTCTCAATGTCCAGCAATGACTTCATGATGGGCAAACTTGCCAAGGAGCTTGCCTCAACGGACAGCTTCTACAAGCCCTATGAGAACAAAAGCTTCCGTGGCAATATGAATACAACAACCATCCGAACCATGAAGGGGAAGACAATGATGATTCAGCACGATGTAACCTCTCCCCGTCCTTATTCTCGCATACACCTGGTAAGCGGTACGAAAGGCACTGCGCTAAAATATCCAGAACCAGGCCGTATCTCAAACAGCCACGAAGGATGGCTGAATGAAGAAGAATTCAAAGTACTGGAGGAAAAATATGCACCGCCCATTGTTAAGAAGGTGGGCGAGCTTGCGAAGCAAATCGGAGGACACGGCGGCATGGACTTTCTAATGGATTGGCGGTTAATAGATTGCTTGCGCAATGGCTTACCCTTGGATATCGATGTATATGATGCTGCTGCATGGAGTTCCATTGCGCCACTGAGTGAGAAATCCGTTGCCAGCCGTTCCAACACCGTCGATATTCCCGATTTTACAAATGGCTTTTGGAAAACAAATACGCCTGTTGATGTCTTTCTGCAAAAAGGCGGGAACACCAAGGTGAAAATATAGTGGTTGATACAGATTGTTCCACATCTGATCAAAACATTGACTTAGCGAATACAAACGCGCAGGAATAGTAATGCGTAAACCAGGCACCAACTCAAACGCTATCCATAGTAGGACATGGTAAGAAATACTTATTTTATATTGATCATAAGTTGTATGCTCATAGGCGGTCTACGCCCCGACGTGGTAGCGCAATTGCGCAGTTCAAAACAGGAAATTCTTCAAGATATTTTGAAGATCGTTGATACCACATACTATCTCAAGAATACCTATTCCTGGCGCGCAACCCTCCAGGATAGCACCTGGATGGATTGGCTCAGGCGTACGGGTGAATTACCGCCTGATTTTGATAAGATGCGTTCCACACCCTTTCTGCCGGAGCCTTTGTTGATGGATCATGGCGGCGCCGATATCCCCATCACCACGTTGGCGCAGTGGCAGGAAAAAAAGACGTGGATCAAGAAGGAATTCCAACATTGGATCTCCGGAATAGCCCCACCACCCCCGGAAAGTTTGGAGGCATCCGTATTGTCTGATAAAATGGAAGGCGGATCGCACGTCCAATTGATCGAGTTGAGATTTGGGCCCGAAAATCAGGCGCACATGACCCTCGAGTTGATGATCCCAGAAGGGAAAGGCCCCTTCCCGGTTTATCTTACGCAATGGAACCATCGTAACTGGGCTCAACTGGCAGTGCGGCGCGGGTACATTGGGTGTGTATATGCAGCGGCAGATGTTAAGGATGATACCCAGGCCTACCAGGCATTGTACCCTGCCTATGATTTTACTGCCTTAATGCGCCGTGCCTGGGGGGCATCCCGCGTGGTTGATTACCTTCTCACCCGTACAGAGGTCAACCGCGATCAGATAGCCATCGCAGGTCATTCCAGGAATGGAAAACAGTCTCTGTGGGCAGCGGCCTTTGACGAACGTATTTCAGCCGTGATATCCAGCAGCAGCGGAACGGGTGGAGTTGCACCCTGGCGATATGGTGATCCGCAATACGATAGCGAAACGTTGGATATCGTTACTGGTTTTAATCCGCAATGGTTTCACCCACGCCTTCGTTTTTTCTTCGGACGAGAAGATAGGCTTCCAATTGACCAGAATTTATTCCTGGCATTAATAGCTCCCAGAATCGCACTGTATCATTATTCTACGGTCGAACAAGAACTCAACCCATGGGCCAATGAACAGTGCTACCAATCCGTAAAAAAAGTTTACAGCTTTTTGGGCGCTGAACAAAATCTTGGCGTATTACCAAGGATGGGTGAGCACGAAGTAGCTTCCCGTGATTTGGAACGGTGCATCGACTTCCTGGACATCCGTTTCAATAGAAAAACGATACCCTGGGATAACAAATTATATTTTGATTATTCCTATGCGCGTTGGGCCAGCGACCACAAAGCCGACAGCATCGCGTCACGGAAAATAAAAGTAGTTCGGCTCCAGGAGCAATATGCCGACACCACAGCGTATAACGCACAGCGAAAAAAGATCCTCGCGAACTTGCGGTGGCTTCTTGGCGATGAACCTTCAGGTGTCAAACACACCGGCAAAATCGTAGGGAGCGATGGTGATTGGATTGATAAAATAACCGGCCGGCCAAATGTATCCGGTGCCGGTATCGTCTACATCGGACCATATACTTCCATGGGCGACAATTTGAAAGGGATGCTATACTTTCCCGTTGATGCTGCTGGAAATAAAGTGATGAAATTCGGCGCGAAAATTCCTGTGATTGTCTTTCTCCATCAGTATTCGCATGGTCATGGATTTGCGAAGGGCTATAGCCGCGAACTGGGTCGTGGAAATGATCTTTTCTTTCAGCGATTTATTGACAAAGGCTATGCAATTCTCGCGATCGACATGTTCGGTTTTGGCACGCGGATGGAGGAAGCCCAGTATTTTTACCAGCGCTTTCCAACATGGTCACCGATGGGAAAAATGGTGCGCGACGTTACTGCCTGTACGGATGCCCTGGAAGCGTTTGACTTCATTGATCGCAAACATATTTTCTTGTTGGGAAATACGATAGGCGGAAGTGTAGCGCTGATGACCGCGGCACAGGATAAAAGGATAGCCGGCGTGGCGGTCGTGTCAGCGTTCTCCCCTTGGCGAGCCAGCAATAAAATTCATGAAAGCCTGAGGACCTATTCCCACCTCCATGGATTTCTCCCCAGGTTAGGGTCATTCGCTGAAAACCCTGGGGATACCCCGCTTGATTTTGGGGAGATTATTTCCTGCGTCGCGCCAAGGCCATTGCTGGTTATCGCGCCAGCAATGGATCGCTATGCGGACTTCAATGAAGTAAGCAATACGATGAAGTCGGTCGCAAATGTTTACCGTTTATATGGCAAACCAAAGCATCTACTTTTTCAAACGCCGGTTGAAATTAACCGAATTACAGTGGCGATGGAGGAGGAGATCGCAAATTTCTACGCCAGTATTCTTGACGAGTAGTTACGATGTATGACACGTTCGTTAACTGCTTGATTACCAGATCTTCCTGATCGAGCAGCTCGGTGCGCGATAAAGCCAAAAAGATCGTATAATTGTTAGTCTGAATCAAATTGCGAAAATGAATATAATTATCAGCCAGGATCAGTCTGAAATGGGTAGGGTTGCTGGCGCTCGAGCTGGAGACATTATTCGAACCGCCATAGCTGAAAAGGGTAGTGCCAATATTATTTTGGCGACGGGCACCAGCCAATTTGAAACATTAAATCAACTTATCGGCGAGCCAGATGTCGATTGGAGCCATGTAGTTATGTTTCATCTTGATGAATACATTGGATTATCCATAACACATCCAGCAAGTTTCCGGAAATATCTAATGGAAAGATTTCTGTCCAAAGTCCCTCCTCTAAAAGCGGCGCACCTAATCAACGGTGAGGTTGATGCCCTGACTCGAATGCGTGCGCCTTAGCAAATTGATTTCAGAACACCCTATTGACGTCGCCCTGGTCGGCATTGGTGAGAACGGGCACCTGGCATTTAATGACCCTCCAGCTGATTTTGACATTGAGCAACCGTATATCGTTGTCGCCCTTGATGACGCTTGCGTTCAACAACAGTTTGGTGAGGGCTGGTTTCCAAAAATTGAGGATGTGCCACGACGTGCCATCAGCATGTCCATAAAACAAATCTTGAAATCGAAGGAGATAATTTGTTCTGTTCCTGACAGTAGAAAAGCAAAGGCGGTAAAAAATTGTCTAGAACAGAAAGTTGGCAATCTTTTTCCCGCTAGCATCCTGCAAACACATCCGCATTGCACAATATACCTTGACAAGGCTTCCGCTGCGCTGCTCAAACCTGAAATTCGAGCATAGCGTTGGCGTAAAAATATTTTTAACCACAAGTGTTAAACATGCGAAAATCAAAAGACACGGCGATCGATGTAAGTTCATTGACAAAGCGAGACACATTTATTTCGATACTTATTATCGGTCTCTTGTTTTTTATTTTTGGTTTTGTTTCCTGGGTAAATGCTATTCTCATTCCCTATTTCAAAATAGCCTGCGAGCTGACCAATTTTCAATCCTATCTTGTCGCGTTTGCGTTCTATATTTCCTACTTTATAATGTCTGTCCCATCCTCCTACTTACTAATGAAAGTTGGGTTTAAGAAGGGCATGATGATTGGATTCTGGACCATGGCTTTGGGCGCCTTCATATTCGTACCCGCAGCATATCTACGAACGTATGAAATATTTTTATTAGGCTTGTTCACAATAGGCATAGGCCTTGCGATTCTGCAAACGGCGGCCAACCCATACATAACTGTGTTGGGCCCAAAGGAAAGAGCTGCGCAGCGCATTAGTATCATGGGCATATGCAACAAAGGCGCGGGTATTCTGGCGCCGTTGCTTTTTGCCGCCGTTGTGCTCAGAGCGACGGATACCGAACTATTCCAAACCTTGGCAACGATGACTGAGGCAGAAAAAAATGCGGCGCTGGATGAATTAATTAGGAGAGTGATTTTCCCATATGCGTGTGTTGGTACCGTATTATTTGCCCTCGGGTTAATGATTCGGTATTCTCCCCTTCCCGAAATCAATACTGAACATGAAAGTGCGGAAGTTGCAACAGCCAATTTATCCAAGAAAAGCATATTTGAATTTCCTCACCTGATTCTGGGTGCCGTCGCCATTTTTCTACACGTCGGGACGCAGGTAATTGCCATTGATACGATCATTGGATATGCAAGCTCCATGAAGATAAATCTGCTGGAAGCCAAAGTTTTTCCATCCTACACACTCTTTGCAACAATCTGTGGATACATCCTGGGCATTATATGCATACCGAAATTTATCAGTCAGGTGAATACCCTGCGCTTTTGTACCATGTTGGGCACAATACTTACGTTGCTCATCATCAACGTAAGCGGAACTGTAACTTTTCTAGGTCACACGGCAGACATATCCATTTGGTTTGTCGTCCTATTAGGATTTGCGAACTCGTTAGTTTGGGCAGGAATATGGCCGTTAGCACTGGATGGCTTGGGTAGATTCACCAAAGTTGGAGCTTCCGTTATGATCATGGGATTGTGTGGGAATGCAATCATGCCGCTATTCTATGGATACTTTGCGGATTTATACAACGTGCGTTTAGCCTATTGGGTCTTGTTTCCTTGCTACATTTTCCTTGTGTTTTATGCTATCCATGGGCATCGTATCAGAAGTTGGGTAAAGGCGAATGTAAACGCAAACGCATAAAGCACAAACTTAAACTGGAGGAACAATTCATGAATAACCATTCAACTATTTTTAAATGAACCAGGCAAGACTAAAAATATTTAATGGAAAAATCATCACGCCATACAGGATAATTCCGGCAGGAACTGTGCTCATCACGGGGAATACAATTACAGCGGTCAGTGAAAAAAATGAAACGTTTGACAATGCTATTGAAATTGATGCAAAAGGAAAATACATAACACCTGGCTTCGTTGATATCCATGTGCATGGCGGTGGAGGCCATGATTTTATGGATGGCACGGAGACTGCCTTCCTGAATATTGCTGCGTTGCACGCGAAATATGGAACTACCTCCATGTTGCCAACAACACTTTCCGCAAGTCCGGAAGAATTGATTCAAACGTTGAACGCGTATGAAACTGCCAATAAAAAAAATATAGACGGCGCACAGTTTCTTGGGATGCACCTTGAGGGCCCCTACTTCGCTATGGCGCAACGCGGCGCACAGGATCCTCGATTTATCCGCGATCCTGATCCCGCCGAGTATGCAGAAATACTGTCCCGTTTTTCTTCTATTAAGCGCTGGAGCGCAGCACCTGAACTAAAAGGCGCGATAGAATTTGGTCGTTACATGAAATCACATGGTGTCCTGCCGGCAGTTGCCCATACCGACGCAATTTATGAGGATGTATTGGCGGCTTTTGAGAATGGATTTACGCTGGCCACGCATTTGTATTCCGGTATGTCCGGCGTGACGCGAAAAAATGCCTTCCGGTACGCAGGTGTGATTGAAAGTGCATTCATCATTGATGAAATGGACGTAGAGATAATAGCAGATGGTATTCATCTACCTTCACCACTACTAAAACTGGTCTACAAAATAAAAGGAGCAGACAGAACAGCTTTGATCACGGATGCTATGCGCGCAGCCGGCATGCCTCCGGGCGAAAGCATGCTGGGGAGTTTGCACAACGGGCTAAAAGTAATCGTAGAAGACGGTGTGGCGAAGTTGCCTGACCGTGCCTCTTTTGCCGGTAGCGTAGCAACCGCCGATCGGTTAGTCAGGAGCATGGTGTTCGCCGCGGACGTGCCCCTGCTGGATGCTATTAAGATGATCACCAGTACACCCGCACGCATTCTTGGGGTATCCGACAGGAAGGGCTCACTCGTTGCTGGAAAGGATGCAGACATTGTGATTTTCGATGACAACATTAATATCGAAATGACGATCATCGCCGGGACGATAGTGCATACAAAACAAGAAGACACTGGCCAGTAAGCGCGATTTCTGCATTGCCAAATATTCAAACAACAAAAATCATTTACCATGCTAATCAGAAGCTGTACATTTTTGATCCTTATTTTTTTTCAAAGCCTTGTTGGTTTTGCTCAAAAGACGGAATACAAGTGGTGGAATCCTGCAGTAAATGCATATCCGGTAATCGAAGGACAGGCCTGGCGGAAAGAGACTCAAAACCCTTATGACCGCTTTCCGGCGAGAGCCGAAAAAACTGTCAGGCAGGATGTTTGGAATTTGTCCCATAATTCTGCGGGGCTGATGCTTAGGTTCAAGTCTAATACTGATGAGATTATTGTGCGCTTCAAGGTGACTGGACCGCAAGCCATGCCGCACATGCCTGCCACCGGTGTAAGCGGTGTTGATCTCTACGCCATAAGTGCTGATGGAAAATGGTTGTGGTGCGCTGGAAAATATGCAATGGGCGATACGATCGAATACCGCTTTGGTGGCCTGGAGCCCAATGATACCTATCACCAGCTGGGACGTGAATACCGTTTGTATTTCCCTCTTTACAATAGTATTGTATGGATGGAAATCGGTGTGCCTGCAGGAAACTCATTCAACCCGTTGCCCATACGTGCAGAAAAACCGATTGTGGTCTATGGTACATCCATAGCACAAGGGGGCTGTGCCTCCCGTCCCGGAATGGCCTGGCCTACTATTGTCGGTCGCGCACTTGATCGTCCATTAATTAACCTCGGTTTTTCCGGCAATGGAAGATTGGAAAAAGAGGTTGTTGAGTTGCTACGAGAGATCGATGCCAAATTGTATATTCTGGATTGCCTGCCAAATCTTAATGCATCTAATCCGCTTGCCGCCCAGGAAGTTCGCGACAAGGTACTCCAGTCGGTCAGCATACTCCGCGAAAAAAGAAAGACGACGCCGATCTTGCTAGTAGAGCATTGCGGCTTCAGTGACGAAGTCATTAACCCAAATAACCGAGCTCGCTATATGGCCGTCAACCAGGCTCAGCGTGAAGCATTCGAGCGCCTGAAATCGGAAGGTGAAATGAATATTTATCTGCTGTCCAAAGAAGACATCGGTCTGCCGCTAGACGCGACGGTAGATGGTATTCACCCCAACGATTTGGGTATGCAAGTCTACGCCAATGCCTACGAAAAAATAATTCGGGATATCTTACTGGAACCTATTGGCACGCAGGCAACAACGCTGCCCGTTATCCAAAGCCGAGATGCAAAGGTATACGATTGGGACCGCCGCCATCAGGAAATATTATCGCTCAATAGAACAAATCCACCGCGGATAATTTTCATGGGTAATTCTATAACACATTTCTGGGGCGGAGAACCAACCACATCCATTGCAAACGGTGTTGATTCCTGGCATAAATTCTTTGAGCCGTTAGGGGTTCGGAACTTTGGGTACGGGTGGGATCGAATCGAAAACGTATTGTGGAGGGTGTACCATGATGAATTGTCCGGTTATGAAGCAGACCAAATCATCATACTCATGGGCACGAATAATATTTCACTTAATCCTGATGCAGAAATTCTTGAAGGATTAAAGTTCTTGACTGGAGCGATTAAGGCCCGCCAGCCCCAGGCTGATATTTTGTTATTGGGTATATATCCCCGCAGAAAGGATGAGGACAAAATTACTGAACTGAACAAAGGAATCGTAAGTGTTTCTGGTCTAATGAACGTAGGTTATCTGGACCCAGGAAAGGTGCTGCTTGGGGCGGATGGAAAAATCAATGAAGCCTTGTTTACAGACGGCTTGCATCCCAACGCGGAAGGCTATAGGAAATTGGCTGAGCTGATTGCACCCTACATAAAACCTGTCAAGAGCCAGACCAAGGCTAAGAAATAGTGTTCCTTTTTCGGTCGGGCACCTGCTTAGCAAGCAAATTTCTATGAAGATGTTGCGTTTATCAACAAGTCCTTGATCGCTTCACCTTTGCCATCCGGTGTCGTGAAAAAAGGACGTTTCTCAATTTCATATTGGGTCTCCGGAGGTATTCCCAGGGCTTGGTATATCGTTTGGTGTATCTGGTCAATCTTAACAGGATTTTCAACAGACTTGCAAGGCCTTTCATCAGCCGTTTTGCCGTACACAAAACCTTTTTTGATTCCGCCACCAAACATCAGAATGGAACAACCGTCCGTGAAATGGCGGTGCATACCGTAAAATTTTAATTCGGACAAGACATCGGGTTGATTTACCTGTTCCAATACTGTTGCGCCGGGTCTCCCTTCCACCATCATATCCCGGCTGAATTCGCTTGCCAGGATAACTAAAGTACGGTCTAGCCTACCACGCTGATCCAAATCTTTTATCAACTGTGCAATGGGAGCATCAATCATTTTCTTCATATCCACCATACGCGTGTGCCCATTTTCATGGGTATCAAACCCCATAAAAGGAACGTATTCCGTAGTGACGCTGATAAATCTTGCCCCATGTTCCGTGAGGCGTCGGGCAAGAAGGCACCCCAATCCGAACCTGCCGGTATTGTAGGTATCATAAACTTCCTTTGGTTCCTGGCTAAGGTCGAATGCTTTTGCTTCCGGCGAATTGAGCAACATGTAGGCTTGCTCCATGGATCGCTTCAACGATTCCTTTTGATAATCACTACTGAATTCATCTACGGGACTTTTGCTTATGAGGTCATTGTACAACTGATTACGCCGCTCAAATCGTGTAGCATCCATACCCACGGGAGGTCGTACACTTTCCAATCCCTGGCTTGGATCAGGTATAAAGAAAGGACCAAATTCATTGCCCAGGAAACCAGCAGTATGAAAAGCTTTCAACTCTTCTGCCTCACCGACGTCAAAGCGCTGCCCGATGTCAATGAAGGCGGGAATTACAGGATTCTTCGGCCCCAATTCCTTAGCAATCCATGAACCTATATGCGGAGCGGCTACGGTTTGGGGTGGTTCATAGCATGTGTGCCAATGATACTGGTGCCTGGAGTGCAGGATGTGTCCCATATCTGCCGCCACATAGGACCGTATTAAGGTGCCTTTGTCCATTACGCTGCCAATAGACTGCAATCCCTCAGAAAACTGTATGCCATCCAACGCCGTAGGCAAAGATTTGAACGTGCTCAATACCCTGTTTCCCTCCATCCCTTTTTCAAAGGGCGTGTATTGCTTTGGGTCAAAGGTTTCCGTATGCGCCATGCCTCCC
>CAVQQL010000030.1:0-8317 GCA_963714945.1 uncultured Bacteroidota bacterium
TCGCAATCACATGAAATAGATTCTCGGCAGGAACTCAATAATCTCGATGTCGAGACGCAGGTGTTTGTTGATGATTGGGCCAAGATCATGAAGATTGTGAAGCAGGTGAATCAGGCGCTCACCATGCAGCAGAAGATTATTTTGATTGTGAAGATCATAGAATTAGTCTTTGCTGACGATGAAATATCAGAGCGCCAGGGCAACCTCATTTTTTATATTGGCCAGGCCTTGAAACTTGAGAAGGCGGACGTTGATACGCTTCAATCTTTTGTAACGGGACACGATATTGATGAGTTGTCGTCCAAGAACGTATTGGTTATTGATGAAGGCTCTGGTGAATATCCTGGTCCAAGGATTATTGAGCGGGATCTGACCGGTTTGATCGCCATTCTTCATCTCCCGGATTCTGATATTTACCTGATCAAATACCTTGGCATTACTACGCTTTACCTTAATAGCATTTTACTGAAAAGCAGGAAAATTGATGTTTTCCCTACAGGAAGTACGATTCGCGGGGATAATGTCGGCCCAATCTATTACAGCGATATCATCGGGAAGTTTCTAATCGATGAGCATCAGTCACGGATAACTTTCACGGCAGATCACATTTTCTATCACTTCAGGAGTGGCAGGGCTGGTCTTCAAAATGTTAACATAGCAGAGCAGGGTGGCAAACTTATAGGGTTGATGGGTGCGAGTGGCTCTGGGAAATCAACGCTGCTAAACGTACTCAACGGATCAGAAAAGCCCTCGAGTGGACGAGTAATCGTAAATAGTATTGACATCCATGAGCATCCGGAAAAGGTAGAGGGTGTAATAGGGTACGTTCCCCAGGATGATTTGCTCATCGAAGAGCTATCCGTTTTTGAAAATTTGTACTATGCGGCGAAATTATGTTTCGACCAGTACACTGAAAAGGAAATAATTGAGCTCGTTATCCGCGTGCTGGCAAACCTGGGTCTTACAGAGATACGAAACCTAAAAGTTGGTTCTCCATTGCACAAGACTATCAGTGGGGGCCAACGCAAAAGATTAAATATTGCCCTTGAATTGCTACGCGAACCAACGCTTCTGTTTGTTGATGAGCCTACTTCTGGGTTGTCTTCAAGAGATTCCGAAAACATTATGGATTTGTTGAAGGAATTGTCCCTGCGTGGAAAGATGGTTTTTGTCGTGATTCACCAGCCGTCATCCGATATTTTCAAAATGTTTGATACACTGGTGATCATGGATATCGGTGGATTTCAAATCTATTATGGCAATCCAATTGAGTCGGTCCTATATTTTCGAGACATTATTAACGCTGCAAATAAATCACAGGGCGCTTGCCCTGAGTGCGGTAACATAAATCCTGAACAAATCTTCAGTATTATTGAGACACGCGTTGTGAACGAGTATGGACGTTTAACCAACACGCGAAAAGTTTCCGCCGGGCAGTGGTATCAATACTTCAAGCAAAAGATCAAAATCGCTAAAATTGATCAAGTCAACGACACGCTTCCCGTTCTGCAGGAAATTCCGAATTGGATAAAACAATTCCAGGTGTTTGTTACCCGTGACGTCTTGGCAAAGATCGCCAATAAGCAATACCTGTATATAAATCTATTAGAAGCGCCAGTGCTTTCCTTCTTTATAGCATTCATGGTGAAGTACTTTGATCGTACAGTGGATGGTGAACCTGTGTATAGTTTTTTCCGCAACAGTAACATTCCTGTGTATTTTTTCATGAGCGTGGTGGTAGCGTTGTTTTTTGGACTTACCATGAGCGCTGAGGAGATTTTTCGTGATCGAAAGATATTGAAACGTGAAGAGTTTCTTCACCTCAGCCGCAGCAGCTACCTGGTATCCAAGGTAAGCGTAATGTTTACCATCTCCGCCATACAGACAATGCTGTTCATATTCATAGGCAATTCCATTCTAGAGATTCCATTATCGGAATTACGGTATTGGATTATTCTTTTCAGTTGTTCTTGTTTTGCCAACATGCTTGGCCTAAATATCTCGGCCGCATTCGATTCTGCCGTAACCATATATATCTTGATTCCTTTGCTGGTCATTCCTCAACTACTTTTAAGTGGTGTTGTTATTAGCTTCGATAAGTTCAACCCAAAGGTAGGGAAGCCTATTGGCGTGCCGTTGATCGGAGAGGTGATGGCATCAAGGTGGGCATTTGAAGCGTTCATGGTAACGCAGTTTAGAGACAACCCTTTTGAAGAACAATTTTACCCCCTGGAGAAGACCATTGCAGAAGCCGAATACAAGCGCGTGTACTATATTCCGGTACTGGAATCAAAACTGTCTTATTGCTTGAATAACAAGAGAGAATGGCGCAATACGAATGCTGCAAAAATGGTTAGTTCACTTAAAGTCCTGAGAAATGAAATCGAGAACGAGCTCAAATTTATCGGAGAAGACAAATTCCCAGAAGTTGGTCAGCTGGCTGTAGGAGAACTTGACTCGACTGTATTGCTGAAGGCCGGTAGATTTCTGGATAAACTGAGTAACTATTATCTCTTGAGATCTGAGAAAGCAACCAAGCAGAAGGAGAAAATTATTTTTGAACTGACAGATACGCCGGAAAAAGCCGGCCGATTTGAAGCGTTTAAAAGCCGCTATGCGAATAAGGCAGTTACGGATGCAGTTGAAAACACTACTTCGCCTGAGCGCATCGTAGAGTATAAAGGAACGCTCGTACAAAAGATTTATCCGATTTACTTAGACGATCACAAACCGACAAATGCACTGGATTTTTCTGCCAATTTGTATCAACCCACCAAGCATTTTGCGGGATATCATATCGATACGCTTTACTTTAATGTTTGCATAATCTGGTGCATGACTTTACTGCTTTTCATCACCTTGTATATAGACGGACTTAAGTGGCTTATTAAAAGACTGGAGGGCAGCAGAAAATATCGGACACCTGAAAAATAGTATCATGCACAATGCATTGGACCCAAGGACATGAACAAAGTTGAAACTGTAAAAAAGATATGGATGCTGCTGATGGTGGGATCTATGGTAGCCTGCACAGGCGGTAAAGAGCATCATGCACACGATCAAAAAGAAAATGTTGATGCCCGATGATGAGTGGATAGCGATGGATGATTTTCACTTGATCATGGCGGAATCTTTTCACCCGTTTAAGGATTCTGCCAACGTAGATCCAGCAAGAAAAAATGCTCTCATCCTGGCCTCAGCGGCCGCGCAATGGCTCGCGTCGCCCTTATCCCTGACGGCGTCGATAGCGAAATAATTAAAACCAAGCTTCAAGTGCTTACCAGAGAGACGGAGGCCTTTGTCGACATTGCCAAAAACGGTGACGACGAAACAGTCGGCGAATCACTTACAGCCATTCACGATGTTTTTCATCAGCTTGAGGAGGCATGGTATGCCAGCCGGGAACATAAGATGGAAGATCATTAGCGAGTTTATTGATGCTGTCATCCAGATCCGTTTGATCGTTCTCCGTTGGCTGATTCCCATCGCTGCTTTTTATTGCAATAGCAGGTTTGCATGGTTTTTAATTCTACTTATATTTCCATATTCGTAGACATAAAACTATAGCATGCAAGCCACCGTCATTACCCCACACGAAAAATCGAAACTTTGGCTGGTTATTGCCGCCTCATCCGTTGGGACCCTGATTGAATGGTACGATTTTTACATTTTCGGTAGTTTAGCCGTTATTCTTTCTGAACAGTTTTTTCCGCAAACGAATCCTTCTGCGGCATTCTTATCAACGCTGGCGACATTTGCTGCGGGTTTTGTTGTTCGTCCTTTTGGCGCTATTGTATTCGGCTGGTTGGGGGATGTCATGGGGCGGAAATACACATTTCTGGTCACGCTGATTTTGATGGGCGGGTCCACTTTCGCTATCGGGTTGGTCCCAGGCTATCAAAGTATAGGTATGCTCGCGCCCTTGGTTGTCCTGCTCCTTAGGTTGCTGCAGGGCCTGGCGCTGGGAGGAGAATATGGCGGTGCAGCAACATATGTCGCGGAGCATGCGCCCGCTGCAAAGAGAGGCTACTATACGAGCTTTATACAAACCACAGCAACGCTCGGTTTATTTGTCTCTATAGGCGTAATACTCGGCATCCGAGAGGCTGTCGGCGTTGAAGCGTTTAATGTCTGGGGATGGCGCCTTCCGTTCCTTTTGTCGGCTGTTCTTGTGGGGATCTCAATCTACATCAGGCTGCGTATGCAGGAATCTCCTTTGTTTACCAAGATTAAAGAAGAAGGGAAGCTTTCCAAGAATCCAATTAAGGAAAGCTTTGGAAAAAAGGCGAATCTCAAACTGGTGCTTATTGCATTGTTTGGCGCAACAGCCGGCCAGGGTGTGATTTGGTACACGGGGCAATTTTATGCCATGACCTTCATTGAAAAAACGTGTAGCGTGGACTTTGTACAGACCCGTAATATCATTGCGTTAACGCTGGTCATTGGTACGCCATTATTTATATACTTTGGCTGGTTATCGGATAAGATTGGCAGAAAGATTCATCATGATGGCTGGCATGCTGATGGCTGTTTTTCTGTACCGACCTATCTACAAAAAGATGTTCGTGCTGGCTGATACAACACACCAAAAAGAAAATGTGGACCTGAAACGCATCGAGAAATCCAGCACCGTTAACCCGGCAGGCGACTGCATCATTACCATGAAGACCACGCAATACTATGAGGCAGACAATAAGGTCATTCAAACGTCCGTAAGTCATGTGCCAAGGGAGGAAACGGAGAGACAAAAATTCAAAACACAAAAGAGGTTGTTCTCGGGAGAAATGCCTTTGGGGAATGACGAGTTTGGTGTTAATACAACTTGTGCTGGTCACGATGGTGTATGGGCCAATAGCCGCGTTCCTGGTAGAACTGTTTCCAACGCGGATACGCTATACATCCATGTCGTTGCCTTACCATATTGGTAATGGAATATTTGGCGGGATGACACCATTTATTGCAACGATGCTTTACGAATCGAGTAAGACGGGAACGAATCCTGGAGGAGATCCACTCGCGGGTCTTTGGTATCCAATATCGTCGCTGGCGTTTGCTTTGTAATCGGCATGGTATTTCTGTCAAACCGTAAAGTTGCGGAAGTAGTCGAATAGATTTTGCCGGTATTCTGGAATAAACCCCTTGAACGCTGTTTTGCGGTATGCGATCGGTTAGCTGCTTGCCAGCAAACAATTACCTTTGTTTTTGAAATACACATTGTAATTCAGTATGCCTGTTACACCTGCTCATCCCGCGCTAATCCTTCCTTTTACGAGGTCTCGGTATTTCTCGGCTACTGGATTAGTTATGGGAAGTGTATCTCCTGATTTTGAGTATTTTTTAAAGATGGGCGTCAGCAGTACGTATAGTCACACACTTGGAGGGTTGATCTATTTTGACTTGCCCGTGACTGTTTTCATTTCTTGTTTATTCCATTTGGTCGTCAAGAAGAATTTTATTTATAACATGCCGCTGTTCTTCCAAAAGCGTTGGCTGGAAGTATTGCATTTTGATTTCTTGAAATACCTCAGGGAGCATTGGTGGGTTTTTGTCATCTCTGCACTGCTTGGGGCAGCTTCGCATATATTTTGGGATAGTTTCACACATAATAATACCTACTTTGTTCGCACAGTTCCTTTTTACAAAGACACATACGTACTCTTTCAAGGGGTAAAATTACCCACTTTTCTATGCACTTCAGCAGATTAGCTCGGCTGTAGGGTTATCTGCAGTCGTGATCTATCTATGGTTTATGAAACCTTCGGAAGCAGAAATCAATGCGGTACCTAGGATTTTATATTGGTTCCTGTGTGTGCTTATCGCAGTGGTTGTCGTTGTTGTAAGATTCATAATCGCCCCGTCTGATTATGGCTTGGGAAATCTGGTGGTAAGTAGTATCAGCGGACTGCTGGTCGCATTTTATGCTGTCGATTCATTAACTTTAAGAATGCTCCATATACCAGAGGAGTCTGAATGGCAAAGAAAAAAACACAATGGGCAAGCGTAGGCAAGCGCGAAATTCGAACTTTCAAACCTTGATAAGATTCTTTTCCCGAAGGACAGCATTGTTAAAGCTCAGGTGATTGAATACTATCTGAAAATTGCACCGACGCTGCTTAATCATGTTAAGGGTAGATTGCTTACCCTGATACGTTACCCGGACGGTATTGGCGGTGAGAGTTTTTATCAGAAAAACAAGCCTGAATGGGCACCCGATTGGATCGAGTTTATAAACTGGGAAAGGAGAAGAAAGACTATATCATCGCGACAGACCCGCATCCTGGTATGGTTGGCAAATTTGGCGGCGCTGAAATTCATCAACTTCATAGTCGCAGGCCGAACTTCGAAAAACCGGATTACATGGTCTTCGACCTGGATCCGCCAGAAGGGTATGACTTTAAGGAACTAATACCCATAGCACTGGAATTAAGGGAGTGCATTGAGACATACGGATACACAACATTTGTCAAAACAACTGGCGGGAAAGGCCTGCACATCTGTTGCCCCATTGAACCCAATTGGGACTTTCATACAGTATTTGAGGCCGCCGAGAATATCGCAAAACCTTTTGTAACACAGCATCAGCAGCTTGTGACGCTGCAGATTAAGAAGGAAGCCCGAAAAGGACGCGTGCTCGTTGATATTTATCGTATTCGTCCAGGGCAGAGTATCGTTTCCCCTTATAGCCTCAGGGGTAGGAATGGAGCGCCTGTTTCAATGCCAATAACTTGGGAGGAGCTCGAAAACGTCAAAAGCCCCCAGGCATTCAACATCAAAAATGCCATAGACAAGGTCTTGCGCGATGGAGACGCGTGGGAAGGGTTTGATGCCTATGCGGTGGCGCTGCACACCAAACGCGCAAAGCGACGACGAGAAAAAAAAATTCAAATCCGCAAGGCATCAAGCACAAGTCCCCGGCGCAACTTGAGGCCTACGCTAAGAAGAGAGATTTCAATAAAACCCCCGAGCCATCAGCAAAATTCAACGCGGAAAGTGGGAACAGATTCGTAGTGCATAGGCATCATGCAACAAGGTTGCATTACGATTTGCGGATAGAGCAGGATGGTGTGCTGAAATCGTGGGCGTTCCTAAAGGTCTTCCGCCGTACCCGGGAGTAAAACGTTTGGCTGTTCAAACAGAGGATCATCCGCTAGAATATTTAGCATTCGATGGAAAAATTCCCCAAAGGACAATACGGCGCAGGTGATATGTGGATTTATGCCTTTGGGCGATATCAGATCACGAAGGAAAAAAAGGATGGATTTTACTTTCGATTAAACAGCAAAGAGGTCACGGGGGAGTATCGCATTTATAAAATGAAGGCAAAAGAATGGCTGCTCGAAAGGGTAGACGAACCTCAAATGAACTACCTTCATCATGATGTCCTTCCCATGCTATCTGAAAACCGTGTAGCCCCGCCGGGTAGCCTCGAGTATATTTTTGAAGTTAAATGGGACGGAATCCGTGCGCTCATTACGCTGGAGGATGATCAGATTGTAATTAAGAGCCGCAATCAAAATGATATTACCCTCCAGTTCCCCGAATTGCAAATCGGGCCCAAAGCCTTCCGCGCAACGAATGGCTTATTTGACGGAGAAATTGTCTGCCTTGACGATAAAGGCAGGCCAATTTTCAAACGCGTTATCAATAGGTTAATGAGCACCGGACCAAGCACAATTGAAAAATTGTCCAAAACGAACCCGGTTTATTGTTACGTCTTTGATTGCCTCTATCTGGATGGCCGGTCGCTTACGAATGAACCCCTGTTGAAGCGGAAGGAATGGTTAAAAGATGCAATGCGTCCTGACACGCCTTTTCGTTTCAGTGAACATGTGGAGGATGGCGCATCTTTTTTAATGCTGCCAAAATGCACGCCCTTGAGGGAATAATGGCGAAGCGCAAGGATGGCAAATACTTGCCGGGAAGACGCACTGATTCCTGGATTAGGTCAAAGTGCGTCATACGGCAGAGTGCATCATTGTCGGCTATACCAACGGGAAAGGAAATCGCAATCAACGTTTTGGGGCCTTGCATATTGCCGAGAAAACAGACAGTGGTCTTCAATATCGGGGAAAAGTAGGCACAGGTTTCAGTGACAAAACAATGATAGCGATATCGAAGGTATTGCACAGTATCTAAGGAAGTAAAAAAGCCAGCCTTGGTAGGCAAACTATTGGATGAAAAAGTATCAACATGGCTGGAGCCCAAAATTGCAGTCGAGGTGAGCTATGCGATGCTAACCTCCGAAGAGATGTTTCGCGGAACCTGGTATTATCAGGTTAAGACCGGATCTTGAATAAGCTTTTTGGTAGCGTAATTA
>CAVQQL010000031.1:0-66890 GCA_963714945.1 uncultured Bacteroidota bacterium
ATAAAGCCGGTGACAAAACCTTCAAAGTTCATTTGGATGGTTACAACCTACTGCCTCTCTGGAAAGGTGATACGAAAGATGATCCACGTCATGAAATATTTTATTTCGATCAGGGAGGGAATTTGAATGCCGTCCGTTACGATCATTGGAAATTGCATTTTACCATTTTGGAAGGTGGAATAAACCAGGCGTATCGAAAACAACCTGCCTGGCCATTGGCGATCAACCTAAAGGCGGATCCATTTGAGACTACCTGGAAGGAGTCGGCCATGTATTTGCGCTGGTATGCCGATAATTTATGGCTCTTTGTTCCGGCCCAGACGATTACGGGTAGGTTCTTAGCATCCTTCAAAGATTTTCCTCCGGTCATGGGCTCTTCCTTAGGCATTGACAAAGTGTTGCAAAGCATGCAGGCAAGACCACAGAATTAGCCGAGCAATATTTAAGAAAACGGACATCGCCAGATGTCCGTTTTCTATTATCATATTTTCAAGCCATGAAGAGAAAAATCAATACCGCAACGCTGACTTTGTTTCTCCTGGTGCCTTGCCTATTCAGGTGCCAACCGCCACAGACGGAGACGAGTCAAACAGAAATTGCAATTACGGACCCCCTTCCATCCTGGAATGAAGGCGAAAGCAAGAAGGCCATCATGGATTTCGTGGGCAGAACCACCACGGCAGGCGTTGATTTTATCCCGGTCGTTGATCGCATTGCCTGCTTTGACAATGACGGCACATTGTGGAGTGAACAGCCGATATACTTTCAGTTAGCGTTCACGATTGACCGGGTAAAGGCCATGGCACCTGAACATCCGGAATGGAAAACGAAGCAACCTTTCAAAGCGTTGCTGGAAGGTGATATGAAAACCGTAATGGCCGGCGGGGAACATGCGCTTTTGCAATTGGTAATGGCCACGCATGCCGGCATGACTACCGATGCATTTGCGCAAATTGTGAGGGATTGGATCGATACCGCAAAGCACCCTACGACCGGTAAGCTTTATAAGGACATGGTGTATCAGCCCATGTTGAACTGCTGAATTATTTGCGCACCAATGGGTACAGAACGTTTATCGTTTCCGGTGGTGGTGTTGATTTTATGCGGCCCTGGACGGAAGAAGTTTATGGCATCCCCGCGGATCAGGTTGTTGGCAGTTCCGGCAAAGTGAAATATGAAGTCATCGATGGGAAAGGCAATTTGATTAAACTTCCGGAACTTAATTTCATCGACGACAAGGAAGGCAAGCCCGTAGGCATTCATCAATACATTGGTAAGCGCCCGGTGTTTACTGCAGGTAATTCCGATGGTGACTATGCCATGCTGCAATATACTTCCACCGGAAACGGACCACGTTTTGGCATGATCATTCACCACACCGATTCCATTCGCGAAGTGGCTTACGATCGCCATCTTCTATCGGCCATTTGGAAAAAGGATTGGACGATGCCGCCAAGTACAATTGGACGGTTGTGGACATGAAGAATGATTGGAAGGAAATTTATAAGGGTGAGTAGTTTTTCAATGACTAAAACCAAAGCCACCGTGGATGATCTTGCATGTATGGCCGCCCTATCTGTCAGCTGCAACAATTACCAATCGCGTAAAGGGGAAACGATCAGGGAAGATTTTAACGGCCGGTATGACGCATGGGTTATCCTCTCAACGAAGACCGATTGCGGCGGGACTGAAATTCGTGTCACATCGCAAAAGTAACCGTAACTTACGCGATGTTACGTTCAATATCACCTCGTGAATGGCATATTTGTTCTTGATGTATGAACATGCCGAGCTTGAGGGGCTCTGGGTAAGATCGCGGTCTTAATACAATTTTACAGAAGCTAAAAGTGGAGAGACAATCATTTTATTTTCCCTGTCCTTTGCAACTATTATAATCGAATCTTCTGATGAATACAAAACCTGGCATCAAATTCCATACCCTGATGATACTTGCTTGCTGCTGCATCATGGCACTTTGTTTTAGTTCCTGCATTTCAAAAAAGGAACCGGAAGCCCCTGATCAACGTCAGCCGAGGCTGCCGCGCGCGCCAACTGAAATTGAAGCGAAGTTGAATCGTTATTTTCCGGGCGCTATGCCGGGCCCTGCGCTGGCGGATTCGCTTCTTCATTATCTCGGCGCCAAGTACGGAATCCGCCCGGAAGATATATTGTTGGGCACCTCCACTTGCGTGGACGATGTTATTTCTACAAAGAATTTTCATGTGCATTCAGAAATCAAAGGACCTTTCCACTTGGGCGGGTTGGCAGGTATTCCATTTACCGGAATTTCTGGATTGGAAGCGTTCGCCCATCATATTCCGGAAGGCGGCACAATGGTGCTTTTGGTGGAGCCGCATATTGGCTACTCCGCTGGAAAAGGGTGGGGCTATATCCTGCGTGACGGACAAGCAGAAGGCAGCAGTTGCTGCGGCGCATTAATGGGCACCCTGGGCAAACTCCAGAAAGGCCTGATTACCCCGGTCATCACGGAAGATGACTACCAGGGTGATAAAATAGGTGAATTCACGCTGGCGCATAAAGATGAAATTCTGAATGCGGAAGAGCCCATTGTTGAACTAACGAAAATTACGGCAAATGAAGCAGAGCGACAGATCCTGGCCCATGTGGAAGATATCGACGTGCATAACGTAAAATATATCATTATGATCACCGGCGTGCTGATCGACACGGATTATAACTATACCGACTACTGGTATGCAGACCACATCCGTGTGTATGATCCTGTCAAAAAAGAGTTTGTGGAAGAATTGCGCAATCCACTTGTTGGCAAATAGAGGTACGACGTAGGGCACCCCAAAAAATGGATCATAAGAGCGTTATATTGACATTTGGGTAAACTTGGATAAGTTTCTGTTTTGCTCTTGTTTTTTCCAAACAGTCATGAGGTTCCTTAACTACAACAGCGCGCGCACATAGCTCCTAAATTTTGGTATTCACCGGAATAGACAAACTAAAAAAAGATACCTTTAAGGAATCAATGATCCTTACTATTGTTTAAACCAAAGCGTGCTACATCAATTTGCTCATGGCAAAAAGATTCAGGTCAAAAAGCATCATTCCCAGGATTTCGCTGTGGAACATGGATGACGAAAAAAGCTTCAATGCAGTGCTTTTTTGCCTTCGCTAAAAACCTGCTCTTTGAAGTCCATATGCCGGGCTGATTAATCCGAATCAAATTCATTTTGTGCAGCCCATAAATGACCAGGCTGTAAAGGTCATTGTACTTGCCTTTAGCCGTTCGTTTGTTGCCAGGTTGGCGCTGACTGAAAGAATTAAGATGCTCATTAATTCGCCTGAAGAAAACCTAATGGTGCATGGCCTGAATTTTAATGCGGATGTGGTAGCGCTATTGTTCAGATCTATTGTCAAAGAATATAAAGATCATCTGAAGCCTACGGCAGCGGTCCAGCAGATGATGACAACATTGCTCACGAAATTGTGCGAGCAAAGCAAAACCAGAAAGGAACCCTCAAAGACGAATCAGCTGTACTACGCATTCTTAAAGTTGCTGGATGAAAAGATCGCCAAGACCCATCGGGTTTCGGACTATGCAAATGCCCTTGGGATATCTGAAAAGAGTCTGACCCGCGTTTGCCGGGCGATTACCCAACATGCTGCACAGAGCATCATTCACCAGAAAATTAATTTCGAAGCAAGGCGACAATTGTTTCACAATCAATCGTCGGCAAAGGAGATTGCCTACTCGGTAGGCTTTACGGATCCTATTCAGTTTTCGAAATTCTTTAAGCACCACAACCAAATGACACCGCTTGAATATCGCAGGAATGCCCGTGGCGGGAAGTTGTCCTAAAAGAACAATAACGGTCTGTAATTGACAATACACTTCTGATATCCATTGCGTTAGCATAATAAAAAGCTAATAATGGATACAAAATGGACAATCGTAACGGGTGGGAGATTGAGCAATGATCACCTCACCGACAAAACATCGTACACAATATCGACTGATGATGCGTTTGAAAGCGTTCTGCTAAAGAATGAATCGATTAAGAAAGCCTTCGAGGAGAAACTCCGCCAGGAGCTGGTGTCAATAGGCATAAGTTCTACCGAAAATGCAACGCTAAAGATGGAGTATAAGTCTGTTGCGCTGACCTACCCGTCTAGTGAACGACAAGTGGAACTGACCGTTGTTGTGAAGGACATATCTACCGATACTATACTTTGGTATTTTGTGTTGGTTAGTCCGGAAAGTTCTATCTCTAGCCAAAGCCTGAACGAAATTGTCGACATCATATCCCTCCGCTTTCCGTCGCGAAAGGACGCTGAATCGTGGTAGGATTAAGTGACTGTGTACGCCGGTGTGGCATGATACAGCGATTGATAGGGTTACGGCATTTCATATAAGTCGATAAATCATTGAAGAGGCTTGTTGAAGCACTTGTTTTGTGAAGAGGGGTGAATTGGAGATAAGGTCGTAATGTTTGGCGGCCTTTCTTTTTGCTTAGCATAAAGAAAAGATCAAACCTGTTGATTCCTGAACCAAGCGAGCCACTTTGAGCGAATTACAGCAAGCGTAAAGGCTCTATATTTGGGCGTCGAGTGTGGATCGAATTGCCCAAAGAGAAATTAGGACCAAGCCGCACAACTCAGGCAACATAATTTCGCATGAGTTCAAATGTACTTCCAGGAAATGATTTAAATTAGCTGGCCACTGGGTATAAAGACATGCCGATAAAAGGAAAGGTAATTTTTCGACTTGTAGTTTGGTTTCTCTTATGCATTTCAGCTTACGCACTGCAGCGTTGCAACTCCGTGCCGGAGAGAAAGGAAAGTCGGGAAAAAGCGCCTGTTGTCAAGAATACCTTTGTCGGATCTGCCACATGTAAATCCTGCCATCCCCAGGCCTATGCGGATTGGACAAAATCCGATCATTACCGTGCAATGCAGGAGGCAACGGACTCAACGGTATTGGGGGATTTTAACAACGCCACTTTCAATGCTAACGGCGTTACAAACAGGTTTTTTAGAAAAGATGAAAAGTTCTACATCAATACACAAGGGGGAGATGGCCGATATCATGACTATCAAGTGTTGTATACGTTTGGATTTTTTCCGTTGCAACAATACTTGGTCGCCTTTCCTGGAGGTCGAATGCAAGCCACCCGGGCAAGCTGGGACGCACGCCAGGGGAAATGGTTCCATCAGTATTCCGGGCAGAATATTTATTACAAGGATTGGATTCACTGGACGGGAGCTGGTCAAAACTGGAATACGATGTGCGCATCCTGTCATGCTACAAACCTCAAGAAGAATTATGACGCGTCTACTGACGCATTTAACACTACATGGGATGAGGTTAATGTAAGCTGCGAGAGTTGTCATGGACCTGCTGGGAGACATTTGAACCTGATGAACGATCCGGGTTATGAGAAAGGGGATGTAGCGGCGAATTTTGGTCTGCAATATGCCGGCAGCACCGACAACAAATTACAGATCGCCGTCTGTGCACCGTGCCATGCACGCAAAGCTGATATCTCGGCCACCGCAATGCACACCAATGAAATAATGGATAACCTGATTCCTCAAATTATAAGTGATGAATTCTATTTTGCTGATGGACAAATTGACGACGAGGATTATGTGTACGGATCTTTTACCCAAAGCAAAATGTATCATAACAATGTGCGTTGCACGAATTGTCATAACCCGCATTCCGGAAAACTGATCGCAGACGGCAACAACCTTTGTATGAGCTGTCACAAACCAAAATACGATACGAAGGAGCACCACTTTCATGCCATGAACACCGATGGGGCGCAGTGCATTAGCTGCCACATGCCGGTGAAGACCTACATGGGCAACGATCAGCGCAGGGATCACAGCTTCCGGGTACCACGTCCTGATCAGTCTGTTGCATATGGAACTCCGAATGCGTGTACTGCATGCCACGAAGATAAAACTAACCAATGGGCGGCTAACGCCATAAACAAATGGTACGGACCAAAGCGTGCCTATCACTTTTCAGATGATCTGGTTCCAGGAAGCCAGCGCGCGGAGGGGAGTGAAAAACATCTAATAAAATTACTAGGGGATACCCTCCAGCCTGCTATTGCCAGGGCTACAGCTGCCTATTACCTGGGGAATATGCTATCGCAGGCAGCCGCCGATGCATTGATACGTGCCCTTCCTGACAGGGAGGCCATGGTACGTTATTTTGTATTGCGATCACTAGGCGGTTTCCCAACAGAACTATGGGTGCAATCAGGCTTTGTTGGGTTGACCGATAAAGTGCGCGCAGTGCGGATAGCAGCTGCCTCGTTGTATCATGGGCTGCCGCCCGAATCAATTCCAGCATCGGCGCGCAATGCTTACTATGCCGCCGGCGCTGAAAACAAGGCGTACCTGAAGTATCAAACCGATTTTTCAGTGGGCAATGTGATGCTTGCTGATTATGAATTAAAAGGAGGGGATTATCTTAATGCCATCGTTCACTATATCAAGGGATTGCAAAAGGATAGTCTGATGAACTATGCGCGACTGAATTTATCGGCTGCTTACAATACAGTCGGGAAGAATGACGAAGCACTTCGGACGTTAAAGGACGCGTCTGCAATCGATCCTGCAAATGATCGGATCTATTACAATCTCGGACTGCTATATTATGAGCTTGGCAATATTGGTGCTGCGATGGAAAATCTTCAGCAGGCAATTCGTCTTGGATCGCGCAATCCAGGCGTGTATTATAACTATGGTCTGTTGTTGCAACAGCAGGGCAAGGTGACAGAAGCTGAACAAACTTTATTGAGCGGGGTGGCGCTGAATCCGGCGGCGGCGAACATCAATTACGCGCTCGCCTTTTTGTACTTAAACCAAAACAATCCGCTACAAGCGAAGAAGTATGCTGCGATGCTTCGCAGGATGGACCCTGACAATCCTGAATATCAGGCAATATTCAGGAGACTTGGTTTATGAGCGTGCGCATGACTCCCGCAATGTTGGCGGCAATGCCTCACTACCTTTGACTACCCTTGTCTAAATGGTTCGTGCCGACTGAAGGAAAGGCTGCGGAATATGACCGGCTGGGGATGACTTTTGTCTTTAGAAATCCATCGGAGATATGGCAATTGCACCCCCATCGGGTATATTTGTTCACCTGGTAATACGTTTGAGTTAACCCAACACAACTAATTTTTTACAACGAATAAATCAGATAAATGAACAGTCGCAATGGTTTTGGTATTAAACGACTCAGTATGATTTGCGTTGGCTATTTCATGTTCTCCCTTGCCAGGGTATTTGGTCAGGAGGCACCGACCGCGCCGGTGGATTCGTCAAAGTCTGTAATATCGATCAGCAGTTCAGTGCCAAACGACGACGTGGATTCTTTGGTTCAAAAGGCCGAAAATAGCCCCTTGGATATCACCGAAGATCGGGGGTTGTATATCGTCGCCGATGAGGGAAATCTTCAGATGCGCATCGTGGGGTCAATCCGTTTCTCTGCCTTTTACGATAACGCAAACCTCGACAGCAAGAATAGCTTCAATACCTATGATCTCCCGACTGGCGACGAAAATTACAGGATTCCGAATTACTATAACAGCTTGAATTTTTCCCGTATCGGATTTGAAATTACGCGGAAGACTTCAACTGAGAATATTTTCATTCGAATAGAAACGGACTTTGCAGGAGCAAACAACAGCTACAGGATCCGGCACGCCTATGGCCAGTACGGTAAGTGGCTAGTAGGGCAAACATGGTCTTTGCTTACCAATGTTACATCGCTCCCGGCAACGGTTGACCCGGATGGTCCCGTAGGATCAATCTCAAGCAGAACGCCGCAAATCAGGTATACCACGCATATCTTAAATAAGATCGTGGGTTCTCTTGCTGTAGAATATTCTCTGGCCGATTTTACCCCACAGGATACCATTGATATTAACTTCCTGCAGACATTTCCCAACTTAGCGGCGCGGGTAAATATGCCTGGATTTTTTGGCAACCTTCAGATTTCCGGGGTTGTCGCGCCCATTACGGGTGTTGATGGTGGAGGCAATAAGAACACAACATTCGGTTTCGGGGCATCGGTTTCGGGCGCCTATGACTTGCCGAACAAAGATCAATTGCTGGTGCAGGCCACCTATGGTAATGCCATAGCACACTTTATGAGTCCGTTTCAAGGCAAGGGCCAGGACATGGCGTATGATCCTAATACGGCCAGGTTTGCGGGCTTGAGAACCGCCGGGGGTTTTGTCTCCTACCACCGACATTGGGGGAATGACGTATCTTCATACATCTCTGCAGGATGGGCGAATATTTCTAACCGGTCGGCACAGAATGAAAGAGACTTTAATTACAGCTATAGTATTTCAGGAAATGCCTTTTGGAACATTGTTGAAGGGATGCGTATAGGGCTCGAATACGTTTATGGAAAGCGCATTAATATCGATAAAACGAATGGGGATGGTAGCCGCGTTTGGGCATTGTTCTACTATGATTTTTAGTGTTCTTATTGATTTACCCTTCAGTTTTCGGAACATAAATGCAACCTGGCTTAATGCTCATGATCGTCACCACTGTTGGCATGCTTGTGCTGGGCGCAAGGCTCCTAAATAATGGCCAATATAAATTGAGGAGCCGGATTTATTATGTCATGCTAGCCGTGGGGAGCGTGCTGTGCCTCTTGCAGTTGAACTATTGGAATTTGATTGGATTTAACTACTAATGCCCTCCTTTATCTATCCGCGATCCTGTAATTTCCGGTTGTGTTGGCCTTTAGAAAACTGAGGCGGTTCAACAAGGTTCAATCACTGCAATTGGTACCTCAAAAAGCTTTCAACCCAGGAAAGCTAAAACAGAATTACCTCGCAATGTGATTAATTTCATAAAATCTTAATCTCCAAAAAGCGAATTTTCCGAGTCTATAAACTAACTGGATTCATTGCCTATCTTTGCCACACTTTATTCGACATTATTAATATTTTTGACGGTTCCATCGATCATGACAAATGCAATCTATATCACAACAACCGAGCCCTATTCCGGTAAATCAATCATTGCGCTGGGGCTTGTTAATTTGTTGGCCGGCAAGATGGCAAAGATCGCTTATTTCAAACCGGTAATAAGCTGCCCGCCAACGGAAAAAGACAGTCACCTGCATACCATTGCAAATCATTTCAACTTAAACGAAGCATACGACGAGATGTATGTTTTTACCCGGGACGAGGTAAGCAAGCACATCAATGCCGGAAATGAATCGTACATAATTGATACCATTATTGAAAGATTCAAACGACTACAGGAGAACTATGATTTTGTTGTGGTCGAAGGGACGGATTTTATGGATAACAACACGAACCTGGAATTTGACGGTAATATTTCTATTGTAAAAAATCTGGGCATACCTGCTGTGGTCATCGTCAAGGGTGAAGGAAAAGCGGTCAAGGAAATTGTTGACATTGCAGTATCTACGACAAAAAGTTTTACGGACAGTGGCGTTCAGATACTTACGGTAGTTGCAAATAAAATCGATAGTGATTGCGAAGAAGAGCTTAAGAAACGCCTGAAGGCCGCGCTTCCAAAGGGGATGATTGTAACCTCCATTCCAAGTAACAAAGATCTGGGAAGCCCCACTATGCAGGAGATCGTTGAATCGGTTAAAGGTAAGGTTTTGTTCGGGGAGCATTTGCTGTCTAACCGTGTAGATGCTTCCATTGTAGGGGCCATGCAATTGCATAATTGCCTGACCAGGATAAATAAGAACACTTTGATTGCAACACCCGGCGACCGTGGAGATATCATAATTGGCGCCCTGCAGGCGAATATTTCCAAGAACTATGCGAAAATAGCCGGCATAGTGTTAACCGGTGGCTTAGTGCCTGAGCCAACTATTATGAAATTAATTGAAGGATTGGATACCGTTGTCCCCATCATCCAGGTTGAGTCAGGGACCTTCAAAACTGTCACCCGTATTGCGAACACCCAATCCAGGATTTCGCCTGATAATAAGGAGAAGATAAACATGGCGATTTCTATGTTCGACAAGTATGTGGATGTTAAAGCGCTGGAAAAGAAAATAATCTTTTTTCGTTCCACTGCGATTACGCCAAGGATGTTTCAGTATCAGATTGTCAAACGGGCGAAGGAACACAAGAAACATATCGTATTACCTGAAGGTGACGACGATCGCATACTAATGGCGGCGGATTTATTAATCAAACAGAATGTTGTGGACCTCACCATCCTGGGCAACAAGGAAACCATAACCGCGGCCCTAAATCGGTTGAATTTGTCCCTGGATCTGGAGAAGGTGAATATTATTAATCCTGCTACCTCGGATCAATTCGATAATTTTGTCAAGACACTTTTTGAACTCAGAAAACACAAAGGTCTTACAATGGAAATGGCCCGCGACCTCATGCAGGATGTTTCCTATTTCGGTACGATGATGGTGTATAAGGGTGAGGCCGACGGCATGGTTTCGGGAGCAGCACATACAACGCAACACACAATACGTCCGGCCCTGCAGTTTGTGAAGACTAAACCTGGTGTTAATACCGTTTCCTCTGTTTTCTTTATGTGCTTGCCTAACCGCGTTTCTGTGTTTGGCGATTGTGCCGTCAACCCTGATCCAACTTCGGAACAGCTGGCGGACATCGCGATATCTTCCGCAGAGACCAGCAGGATGTTCGGCATCGAACCCAAGGTGGCCATGCTCTCTTATTCGTCTGGTTCGTCAGGTGAAGGTGCGGATGTGGACAAGGTTAGGAAGGCTACGGAAATTATCAGGCAAAGAAGTCCTGAACTAAAGGTGGAAGGACCGATACAATATGATGCGGCTGTTGACCCCGTTGTAGGTAAAAAGAAATTACCCAATTCTGACGTGGCTGGGCAGGCGAGTGTTCTGATTTTTCCAGACCTCAACACGGGCAACAACACGTATAAGGCTGTTCAGCGTGAAACTGGTGCACTGGCCATCGGGCCAATGTTGCAGGGCCTTAATAAACCCGTTAACGATCTCAGTCGGGGTTGCACGGTGGCCGACATTTTTAATACAGTGGTCATCACGGCGATTCAAGCGCAACAATAAATCTACTAGCCAGACAGCATGAATGTATTTGTTATTAATTCAGGAAGCAGCTCGATCAAGTACCAGCTTATCCGCATGCCAGAGGCAAAGGTTGTATGCGCAGGAGTAGTCGATAGAATTGGTCTTGAAGGATCGGCTATTCAGCATAAAACGTTTTCTGGTCAAAGTGAACACGTAAGGAAAGTAAGTATTTCCATTCGTGACCATGCGGCAGGACTAGCGGAGGTGGCCAGGCTGCTTACTGATTCCCAAATCGGTGTTATCAAGGACCCCGTAGAAATTGATGTTGTTGGGCACCGTGTAGTGCATGGTGGTGAAGATTTTTCTGATACCATTATTATCAGTGAGGCGGTAAAGGAAAAGATCAGAAACCTTTTTCCGTTGGCACCATTGCACAATCCACCCAACTACCTGGGAATTGAAGTAGCAGAACAAATATTCAAGGGTGCCAAACAAGTAGCAGTATTCGATACTGCCTTTCACCAAACGATGCCAGCAGTGGCATATCGCATGGCCATTCCCAATTTTTTTTATGATGATCACGGAATTCGAGCCTATGGATTTCATGGCACGAGTCACAAATATGTTTCTGAAAAAGCAGCACAATATTTACGAATGAATGGGTCCAGGATAATCACCATTCATCTGGGTAACGGTTGCAGTATGAGTGCCGTTCAAAATGGTGTCTGCATTGACACGAGCATGGGACTTGGTCCCATGAACGGACTTATCATGGGTACAAGAACCGGTGATATTGATCAGTCTGTCATCTTTCATATGGTGAATCAGCTTGGATATTCGCTGGGTGAGGTCAATGATATACTCAACAAGAAAAGCGGTATGCAAGGCCTCACAGGTTTTAGTGACATGCGGGATGTTAAAGCTGAGTATGAAAAGGGAAACAAGGAAGCCGTGCTGGCTTATGATATGTACGGCTATCATATCCGCAAGTATATCGGTTCTTTTGCAGCAGTGCTCCGCGGCATAGATGCCGTGGTCTTTACAGCAGGTGTAGGGGAGAATGATCCCCTGGTTCGGAGTCTGTCTACCAGCGAAATGGCCCATTTTGGAATAAACCTCGACGAGAAGAAAAATAACGCTGGCGGAAAAGGAATTTATGAAATTAATACGCAGGATTCTCCAGTCAAAGTATTGGTTGTTCCGACCAACGAAGAATTAGAGATAGCGAAGCAGTGTTATTCGCTTTTGAAAGGATAATAGAATTGTTACAGGCGATTCGAATAAAAGAAACCACGAGCTCACGAATTTTTTCAAACCGTGTTGACTATATGATTGACATTAATTTTGATACGGTTAAAATTCTTAAATTGCAGCAGCAATCATCATGACCCACAATGAAATTTACTAGAAATACTCTATCGATTGTTGCCTTCGTGATAGTTGTGGGCGCAAGTGCCCAGGACGTGAATACGGATGGGTCAAAAGAAATGGGCTTTAAGAAGATGGTTGATGAAAAATCCTTTGTTTTTGTAGCACAATCGGCAAGCCCAATGAAAGGCGGACTCCGTACATTGTCGCCTGAGTATACCCTGATGGTATTGTCCGATTCGGTAATCTGCCACCTTCCCTATTTTGGAAGATCGTTCAACGCGCCCATGAACCCTTCCGACGCCGGAATAGAATTTACTTCCACTGATTTTCAATATAGCGTCAAAAATGGAAAGAAAGGAGGCTGGGAAATTACCCTGATACCAAATGATGTGAGAAAGTTTTCGAAAGTTTACATTTCTATTTCTGCCAAGGGAAATTCATCGGTTCGCGTGCAGTGCACCGACCGGGATCCCATCTCCTTTAATGGTTATATTGAGGAGCGTAAAATAAGGTGATTGGCTTCAAAATAAAGTTTCGTGTTTTTGTCACCTGAAAGTGTGGCTATAATAGTTATGGTATACCTATGAAGTAGATTTACATGCATAAAGTAGTCAATATTATTGCACTCCTGCTGTTGCCAACTTTCGCACTGTTGGCGCAAGAGAAAATAGAAGAAAATGAAGAAGAAGAAGGTTTATACCCGCATCGTATTACCGTTGTGATGGCCAATTCGCACATTCCCGCTGCG
The DNA here is from genome assembly GCA_963714945.1 of uncultured Bacteroidota bacterium. GTDB lineage: Bacteria > Bacteroidota > Bacteroidia > Cytophagales > Cyclobacteriaceae > Chryseolinea. Next base: position 13,149 of record CAVQQL010000031.1, read on the forward strand.
GATAATGTGAATGGGGAAAGAACTGTTTTTATTGCGCCGTCATGGGGAATTGATTATGATTATTGGTTCAGTGAGAAATGGGCTATTGGTCTGCACAATGCCATCGTACTCCAGCAATATAAAATTGAAGACCCTGCGGAAAAAATAATTACACGCACATTTCCGGTTTGCGTATCGCTTGTTGGCTTGTTTAAACCCTGGAGAAGGATTACGTTCATCGCGGGTGTGGGAAAAGAGCTGGAAAAGAATGAAAGCTACAATATGCTGAATTTTGGCGTTGAGTATGGAATAGAACTACCCAAACATTGGGAACTTGGCATTAATTTACTCTATGACAGTAAAATAGATGTTTATGATAGTTGGATCTTTGGTGTGGGCTTTTCACGTTTTCTTAGGAAATAGCCTGAAGGCAGAATTGGCATTACTAAATTCCCTCAGATACGCGCTTTAAGGCGTTTGGTACTTGAAGCAGGTGATAATTGTGATCATAGACGAGGTACTTCTTCTCCCAACCGGGGAAGAATTTGTCTTTGTACTTTCGCAGCCCTTTGAAGTGCCCAAACGCTTTCAGATTTTCGTAAGCATAGCGAATTGTCTTTTCTGCAAAATTTACGCCCTCAATGCCGGAAAGTGGCGCCAAGCCCATATTGACGGATGTGTACCCTTTCTCCTTCAGGTACAGGAAAGTTTTGGCCAGTAACAGGTCAAGGACGCCATTTGGTGCATCTTCTGTTTTGCGTATCAAATCGTATGTCGCTTCACCCGGGGCATAATCCGGTATGATATTCAGGAATGCAAGCACCTTTTCTTCTGTACTCTCAACGGTAAGAATAGTCTGATCTTTCAGGATAGTTTGGTCGAAGATACCTTGCGTAAACGCCACCTCTTTTTGCCCAAGATGAGCAAGCCAATCATCTGAAACTTGTTCCAGCTTTTGGAGCAGCCCAGCTCTAATGGGGGGGTCATACACCTTGAAATTACATCCTTCAGCGGTCAACCTGTTAACAGCGCTCCGGGTAGTTTTCATTTTACCGCCCTCCAGTGTATACGTGGTGAGATCCAGTATAGCCTCTTCACCTACCAACATACTTTTCTTATTCAACGATTTATACAATGCCAGAGAAGTGGTTGGCACACGGTAGTATATGCTGACGAATCCGTTCTCATCGCAGAAATTATCAAAACTACGCACCAGGTTTCTGAAACTGTTTTCGTCTTTACAAACGGGATTTTCGAGCACAAAAGCAAAATGCCGCGTAATCTTGAAAGAAATAAACCCGTCTTGATCATCCGCAATGTAAAAGAGCTTGTCCGGATAGGTTTTGAAATAGTCTAGTGCAGAAATCCCATATCGCTTGAGGATGGCAGCAACCAGCATCCGATCTTCGTCTGAATTGTAGGGTTTGCTGAAATACGGTTTAACCAGGCTGAATAGAATGAAACTGAGGACAAGGGCGCCTGAAATATAGATCGAATACAAAAAATTCTGTGCAAACACCGTTCTTGGAGAAAGTCCGCTGTCGTCGAACAAAAAGAACATACGAAAGATAATTTCGATAGATGACATCAGGTTGAATTCTGCTCCAAAATGCCTCCTGTCCAGATAATAAAAGCTAACGATGCCATATGCTAATAAGGCCAGCACACTATAGGCGAGTACCAGGTAGCTGATGCGGGTCAGCTTCGGATGTGGTTTTAGCTTGTAATAGCTGCGCGTGTACACCAATACGCCTGCGGCCACAGCTGCCAATAATGCTTCCTCATAGTCGGCGGCTTTGACCAGGTGTCCGATGACGGAAAAACCCGTGAGAAATAAGCCAATATACCAGGCGCGCTTCGAGCCTTGTAATAAAAAAACACTGAGGATAACCAACATTAGCCCAAATACAAAAACAACAGCATTACCAGTAACAATAATGTCATTGGGAATAATATCGTGAACGAGCCGTAGACGCGCTGGTATCGCCGGCGTAATAGCAGATATCATATTAACGATGCCCAGTATCAGGATGATGGAGGCAGGTAAGATGCGTAGAATCAGATTATCGCGCCGTGTAAGAAAACTGACAACACCAGCAAAGAGCGGCAGCCAGAATTCAAAGAACCTATACAGCAAAGTGATTGTCGCAGCAGCAATTACCGGAAATCCAAATTGTCCTAAGATGTAGGTAAGGGAAACTTCAATGGCGCCAAGGCCACGCAAAAAGGGAGATGCGATAAGCAGAATCACCATTACAATGTAGCCGATCATCGCAGCTGGCCAGGAAGGTTCAAATCCAAGCGCTAACATGGCAATATACAAATGCACAATGCCGACCACCTCAATGCCTAAAGAGATGCACAGCGTGAGCCACAATTGACTGCGATTGAGCGTATGACCAATCATTTCATCAATCATGAGTGCAGCCGCTGGTCGAAGACGCAATAACCATCGGTAGGCTGTACCTTTATTGGAAATGGAATAAACAACCAGTAAGATCGATATCGTGAGGGCAATGAGAAAAGCAAATCCCGCAATTTCTGCCACCTGGAGACGGCTTTGCAGCAAGGCAAATCCAAGAACCGGAAACGCAATCACGATTACGGAAAGCATACCAAGAATTCCAAATAGGGTAGAGGCCAAATGAACCTGCGTCTGCGAAGCGCCCTCTTTTTCCACGTCACTTGTAAAAAATGCCAGCGAGGAAAAACCGCCGGCAGGCAGGAAAACACTAACCAGGTTACGCTTCAGAAAAAGGTTTGTCGTTGTGCGTAGCCGGATATCCTTGCCAATGGATTTGAAGCAGTGCACATACATTAGTCCCTGAAACAGGATATAGACGCCAGTAAGGAAAATACCAAGGGTAATATACCATCCGTTGCTTTTATGAAGCTGCTTACGGATTTGCAGCAGCTCCAAATGCTCATGGTTTATGAAGAAAGCGGCCATGCCCATCATAAAAACAGCCAGGATGAGTTGCCAGAAGAACTTATTGTAAAGCAGCTTGGAAACAAAAATCGTAGCCTTATGGATCATTCGTGTCAAAGTCTGGCGAGGATACGGTCTACCAATGCTTCGGGTTCCTGATTGTAGTGATGTGAGCCTGGCACCTCTTCGATCCGAATCATTGCACTTTGCTTTAATTCTTTCTTTAAAATTAGCTCTTCGTCGGCACCAAAGAGGCACAGTACAGGTAGCTTACTTTTTCCAAGTTCTGCGCCAACGTTATATTTTCTATCCTTAGAATCTCCACCTGCCGACAAAGTCACTGAGTTTCACCTCAAAATCTGTGCTGGCTGCTGCAGAAATCAGCGCGAGTAATCTGGTCTTAAAGAAGACGTTCTTGGTTAGTCTGCTGGGGAGAAATGCAGCAACATCGGCACCGAATGAATAACCGACAATGAGAACATTGGTCTTCTTCCACAGATGGAGAAAATGTGTCGCAAGTAAGTTGATGTCCTTGGTAAAAGTTTCAGGCGTTTTGGCATCCCAAAAATATTTGCGCGAATTCAACGCTACTACGCTGTACCCTTTTTTAACAAATGATGCGCCTAGATCCTGACTGAATTTATTCCAACCACCGTCACCTGTAAGGTAAAGTACCAACACTGCATTTTTTCCCGTTGCAGGCAGCGTTTCAATGGGTAGGCTCATGACGGACGCACTGTCCTGGGCTTGCGAGAAGGGTGAGAGACATAGCGACAATAGGAACACCGTGCTGCTTAAAATTTGTTTTGCTTTACTCCGCACCGATTGCATATTCAAAGACTTTGCTTAAAGATTGCTATTTAGTCATTTTTTAATACGTTCACCGGTTAATCTCTTCGGACGCGTTTTTGGTGGGATTCCCCATACGGTAAAAATTCAAATCCGCAACAATGGGACAGGATACGTACTTCATTCCGCTTTGAATTCACGGCGGATTGCGATCCGGCGTTGATTTTTCATGTTATTCTGTAACTTTCTGAGGATTATGCACCCTTAAATAGACAATTGTGGACACTGTCACCCACATTGCCCTTGGCGCATGCCTTGGAGAAGTACTGGCCGGTAAGAAACTGGGCAAAAAGGCACTGCTGTGGGGTGCTGCTGCGCAGGTTATGCCGGACCTTGATGTTGTTTGCTCGTTGTGGATGGACCCCTCTTCCAGCGTGCTGGCACATCGTGGATTTACACATTCCTTTCTGTTTGCTATTTTGTTCTCAGCGTTGTTCGCGTGGTTGGTTCAGCGACGGTGGGGGGGTCCGTCCACCTCCTTCAATTTCTGGTGGACATTCCTGAGTGTACAACTCTTTGTGCATCTAATATTGGACGGGTTCAACGCATATGGTACTGGCTGGTTTGAGCCTTTCAGTCACCTTCGTGTTTCTTTTAATACGCTGTTTGTGATGGATCCATTTTACCTTTTGCCGATAGGAATTGCGAGTTTGCTTTTGCTGGCAATCCGTAAGTCACATAAAAACAGAGTGCATGTGGGGTTGGCTGGAATCTTCGTCAGTTCGCTGTATATGGGATATGCGCTCGTTAACAAATTTAGCATTGATAGCGCTGTGCAAGCCGCGATGAAGCACCAAAAGATTACATCAAAACGATACTTTACGACGCCAACACCTTTCAATAGCTGGCTTTGGTATGTTGTTGTCACAAAAGAGGGTGGGAGCTATGTAGGCTATCGCTCCGTGTTTGACAGCCAGGAGAAAACTATCGATTTTCAGTTTTTCTCACGCAAGGATGTACTGTTGAACCTGGCCAATAATCCGGATGCAGTCCTGCGGCTGAAGCGGTTTTCAAAGGACTTCTATACAGTGGATTTCAGGAAAGACACGCTCGTATTCAATGACCTGCGGTTCGGTCAGATGGGCGGATGGCAGGATCCAAAAGCCGATTTTGTATTTCATTATTACTTGAGACCCGCATTGGATAACAAACTTGTGATGCAGCGCGGGCGATTATCAGGGTGGGATCATGACGCAATGGAAGCTTTTATTGAGCGGATAAAGGGGCTTGAGTAGCGCGGGCATTACTGCGGCTTTTCTTGCCTGAAATAAAACGTGAAGACATAGAAAATTATCCTGAACGACCAGAAAGCCAGAAGATATACCATGCGGTGAAGGAAACTGTCCTTATGATTAAGTGTGTCCAAAGTTATGCGATCGCAATCCTTCTCCATGATTTCGCCCAACACTTTGTCCGCATCTTTTGCAAAGGGAGGGTGATGGATGTCCAAATTGAGTTCTATGCTGGCGTAGGCACTGATATCATTAACATTGTAAGAACCCACTGTTACCCATATTCCGTCGTAGGTAGCAATTTTAGCATGCAACACCTCTTTCCGGTACTCATAAAGTTCAATATTGCGCTGCAGCAGCCAGGGATAGAAGTAATGTTCTGCTAATTTTGCGAGGGTAACATCTGATATTTTTGTCACGATAATTCTTACGTTGACTCCTCTGGCTGCTGCCTGGCGAAGGTTCCTCCTGAAGACGCGGCCAGGCAAAAAATAACTTGACATGATAGTAATGTTCGAATTGGCCCGGTGGAACATTTCCAGGTAACTGCGCGAAATCTGATTTTTATTCCGGACCCAGTCGTTGATACGGGTACGCATCAGACAATTCCCGCCAATGCTTTGCGCGATAGGAAATACAGGTATAGGAAGTTTAGTCACGCGAAACCACATCTGTGTGCAACGATGGTACAATACTGCAGAAACTTCGCCTTCTGCGAAGACAGCCCAATCCAACCAGGCCGGCTTACCGGGTAAATCATTGTAGTGGTTACTGATATTGATACCACCGACCAGACTATACAATCCATCCGCCACAAAAATCTTATGGTGCATCCTTCGACCAATATAAAAATTCCTTCCCTTTGCGAGTGGCTCAAACCATCTGAAACCAATACCCGCATTAATAATACCTTTAACCGTTGACTCGGGCAGCGCGCGAGAAGCATACCGGTCCACCAACAAGTAGACTTTCACCCCTTTCTGCGCTGCGCGCATGAGCGCCCGTGTGATCCGACTGCCTGTCTCGTCATCTTCATAGATGTAGACTTGTAAATGGATTGAAGCTTTGGCGCGATCAATTAGCTGCTCCAATAAGTCAAAATAGGAAGCGCCACCGCGTATTAATCGGCTGGTATTGTTGGCAGTGTACGCGTTGGAAATGATTGAATCCCTTCGGCTCATCGGAATTATGTGAAAATACTTTTCAGTATTGCATTCTACTAGTCATAACGCCTCAAAAAAATAAAGTCTCCTCCTTCGTCTCCGACCTGACCAATAGGGCCGTATTGCGGGACCTGCCCATTGGCGCTGTTGTTTATTACAGCAATCTTAAATGATTGGAATAGTTCTTCAGAAGAAAGAAAGGACTGTTGATTGTTAACCAGACGTTTAATAAGGTAGGAAATAAACACGCTTTTGTCGGGCACCGTCTTAAGGGCACCACTTGTCATGGCCTTACGGCTTTGAAGCTTATACATTTCAAGGATGGCCTTGCTATTTGTGTCAACTCCTCTTTCCTTGAATATGCTTCCGCTAAAGCAAGCATCGGTAATCAGCAATATGTGCTTGGCTTTAATTCCGCCAATATAATCGCGGATAGTACTATTGGACAGCCACTGCGCTTTGGAATTCATGGTCGCATCGGCGGGCAGCCAGAAGCCCTGGCTCAGCCGATCATCCCAAAGACCATGGCCGGCGTAGAAAATAAGCAGTTGATCCCGCTCCATTACCTTTTCGCTCAGGGCATCAAACGATTCAATGATCGCCGACCGTGTAGGGTTGGAAAGAAAAAAAGTATTCTCCTCAGAAAATGTATAATACGTTTGAAGAACATCCTGCAAGGCTTTGGCATCAGCGATTGGATTTTCCAGATCGACAATCCGGTCATCTTTATAGCTATTAATGCCGATGATTAGCGCATAATACTTTCTCTTAACGAGCTCATGGCGTAAAGCGCTTGCTTCATTATCGTTTTCGGCGAGATTAGCGTGATGTTGTTGGCTTAGTGGGCTTGAGCTACTTCAGAATGGCCAACAACGCGGGCCAATTCTACCTTTCCAGATGCGCCTGGCATACAAGTCGATATGTCCCAGTCGCCTTTCCATTTTCCCGAGAGGAATTCCATCCCATCCTTTTGGCTGTATTTTAGTTCAACAACCGATAGACAGCCGGTAGTTTTATATACGAATGCTGTCGACTTGAAATATGCGACACCATTCTTGAAGGAGCCCGAAAAATTGGATTTTGCCGAATCGCTGTTGTTACTGCTTTTTATTGTTGCAATCCCTTCCAGCAGCAGGCCCTTTTGTTCAAAATGATACTCGCCCAACCAATCATCACTCAGTGGAACCTGGATTGTCCCATTCCAGACCCCTGAAATGTTGAGCGTTGTTTGCGCGTAAGCCTTGTTTACAGTGAGGATCAAAAAAAAAGCGAGCCAGCTCGCTGGAGCTGAAAGATCTCATAGCCGATAATGATTGAATAATTGACGCACGCTGTGACAAACAAGATAATGCTAGTATTTAAACTTAGCAAGCTTTGCGTACCGTAAAAAAGAATCTTCAGGATCCGTAGTGTGTCCCGTCTATCTGGAATATCAGCGCATCTATTTAAACTTTTTGATATGACTGAAAACCCAACGGTATTGATCGATTGTTATCGAATTTACCTGACATAAATCATAATTCTGTTCCAATAAATATCATACGCATTTCGGGCTTATTTGGATAAGTTTAGGTTTTAAACGCGTAAGCCCTATGGAAACGAACTTTAAAAAAATGTACGAACAATTGGGTTTTTTGTTTTACGCCATATCTGCGGCAGATGAAATAGTAAAACCCGCCGAGATAGAGAAGCTCCATGAATTGGTTAACCAATATTGGGTACCAATGGAGGGTACGGTAGACGAATTTGCAACTAACGCAGCACATCACATTTTGATTGTCTTTGATTACCTGGTCCAGCGGAAGGAGTCGGCCAAGGATGCGTTTCGCTCCTTTGCCGAATACTATGAAGAGCATCCTGACGTCTTTACCTGCTCAATAAAGCATCGTATATCAGATACAGCCGGATCGATTGCACATGCCTTTAAGAACATAAACAAAGCTGGACAAGGTTATCTCGCCCAACTTCATGCACTGCTTACCGATGACAAGTTGGTAAATCAGGTTCATGGATAGCGCAATCTTCGCCCATGATCAGGTATAAAGAATTTTGAAACTAAATTCGTTAGATGAAAATTTTGATCCCCACCGATTTTTCTAAGAATGCCACCCACGCGATTAAATATGCTTCGGCAATGGCGAAGGCATTGGGTGCTGAAATAAAGCTCCTCTGCGTTTGCGCGCCGCCGCTGTCTCGAAATGATGTTGCCTACGAACTTGTTGAAGCGGAAATGGCCAGTGCTGAGGATGCGGCGCACAAGGAACTCTCGAAGCTTAGCCATGAGATCTTGGATGACGTTGGTATTTCTTTTGAAAAGGAGGTTAGGACCGGAAGCACGGCATACGAAATCATCAATGCAGCAAGTGAAAGTAAAATCGACCTGATTGTGATGGGAACGAAAGGGGCGACTGGAATTGGCAGATTATTGTTTGGGAGCAATACAGCAAAGGTAATTGAAGCAACCCCTTGCCCGGTGCTTGCCGTCCCCGCGGATGCCGCCATTGCTTTACCAAAGAAAATAGTTTTCGCCACGAATTTTTATGACAGCGACATTCAAACATTGAAAGAACTTAGTACGTTGGTGAACAAGCTTAATGCTGAACTTATTTTGCTGCATGTATCGAAAGAAAAAGTGAAGTCTGAACGCGACACCATTGAAGCATACTCAAAAACAGTTGCGCTTGAAACAGGGCATCAGGAACCATTTTATTACGTGATGCAGCATGATGACGCGCAAGAAGGAATCAATCTATTCATCGATTCTGTTGCGGCAGATTTGATTGCCCTTTCGACGCGAAAACGGAATGAATTTGAAAAATTGTTTGATAGGAGTTTGACAAAAAAGATAGCCTACCAGGCTCGTTTGCCGCTGCTCGCATTCCATGCAACACCACCTAAATGATATTAGCAAAGAAGCACTTTGATAAAAATATAGTCCGATTAAGCAATTATGAAAACAATTCTTGTCCCAACCGATTTTTCTCCGCTGTCAAAAGTCGCGGTAATGTACGCCGCTCGCCTGGCGGTTCAACTAAATGCCAAGATCTTCCTGGTATCAGTGGTTAATGTCAATAGTACATCGCAAACATTGATGAAATGGCAAAAGCTCGAAGAGGAGATGCTCGAGATCGCGCAACAAGACGCGGATCGGCTTATGGATGAAATTAGAACGCAGGTCAGCGAGGAATTGAATATCAGATACCAATCGGTAAAAGGATTCCCAATTGAACTAGTGCTTGAGCGATTTATTAGCGAGCACAGGATAGACATGATTGTGATAGGCACCAAAGGCGCTACCGGCTTGAAAAAGTCACTCCTCGGCAGCAATGCGACAGCAGTAATTGATCACAGCAGCGTCCCGGTGTTAGCAGTACCTGGTGATGCTAAATTCAATAATGTGAAGCGCATTATTTATGCAACAGACCTGGAAAGCGTGCATGAGGAGATACAGACCATTGCGGTGTATGCCAAAAGACTTGGTGCTGAGATAAGCATTTTACACGTTCTTCCTGGTGATGCGACAACAACAATAGACACTAAGAAGATCACCGAGCAGTTGATTGCTGAAACAAAATACAAAGCGATTTCTTTCCACGTTATGCATAACGACGATATTGCGGAGGCCGTAGAAGCGTTTTTTGAAGCCAGACAAGGAGATATATTGGCGATGTTCACACACAAACTTCATTTTTTTGAAAAACTTTTCGGAAGAAGTGTAACACAGCAAATGGCCTTTCACGCCGAAGTACCGTTACTTACCTTTAATAAAACGATGTTAAAAGCAAAATAAAATATGCTGACCAAAAACGTTTTCAAAACGTTCCTAACAACTATACAGAATGAAAAAACAGACAGGTATATGGATCGACAGTGCGAAAGCATTCATTGTCACATTTGCTGACGGCAGTCACGATTTCACCGAGGTTGAGTCAGGTGTTGAAAACCGAATTCATCACGACAGAGAAGGCGACAAAGGAAGTTTCTTTGGAGGTCAACACATTAACAGCGAAAAGACTGAAGATGCAAGAAAAATGGCTCAACTGGATCTCTTCCTTCAAGCCGTATTGAAGAATGTCAAAGACTCGGACGAATTATTCCTATTTGGTCCTGCAGAAGTCAAAAACATATTGCGACAGAGGATAGAAAGCGGTAAAACCATTGATCAGGGAGCGGAGAAACTAAAATCTGTTCTGACGGCCGACACAATGACGAAAAACCAGATTGTAGCGATGGTGAAAGACTTCTACAAGCTATGATTCCATTGACAATTAAGGACAATATTGATGAAGGGTTCATTTAAACTGGGTAACATAGCAGGTATCGGTATATTCATTCACTGGACATTCTCGATATTGATTGCCTTCATTGTCTTTAGTAATTATAGAGCAGGACAAAGCGCGATACAGATTTTATGGTCTGTGTTTTTTGTTTTAAGCATATTCATTACCGTTTTCCTGCATGAGCTGGGTCATGCGCTCGCCGCGAAGCATTATAGCATTAGTACAAAAGATATAACCCTCCTGCCAATTGGTGGCCTGGCTCGCCTTGAGCGCATTCCGGAGAAGCCTGTTGAGGAATTGTTTGTTGCCCTCGCCGGACCAGCGGTCAATATTGGGTTGGCCGCGATCACAGGACTGCTCATTTCCTTTCCCGACCGGGAGAATTTGGCGCTGCAATTGACGACCGGCGTGAGCAGCGAAAATTTCTTTCTGAACTTTTTCCTTGTCAATATTTGGCTAGCACTCTTTAACTTAATACCAGCCTTCCCGATGGATGGTGGGCGCGTTTTACGAGCAATTCTTTCGATGAATATGGATAGGCGAAGGGCAACTAACATCGCAGCCAAAATTGGGCAGGTGTTGGCAATGGCTTTTGTCTTTATGGGCTTTTACAGTAACCCATTTTTGATTTTTATAGGTTTATTCATCTTTCTGGGAGCCCAGGCCGAGGCATCCATGACACAAGCTAAATTCATACTTGCTGGATATACTGTCAGCGACGTGGTGATGCACCACTATGAAACCATTGGTTCCAGTGAAACTGTCAGTGCGGCAGTACACATGTTGCTAAATGGACAAACGAAAACTTTTCTGGTTACCCAGGATGACACGCCAGTGGGTACCGTAAGTCGCGATGAAATTATCCGGGCGCTATCCAACAAAGGGGAAGATGAAATTATCAGTAAAATAATGAATACAGATCTGTTGTTTCTTGATGCCAAGACGTCTTTAGAAAAAGCATATGTCCAAATGCAACAGCATAAATCAACCCTGATGCCTGTTATGCTCGACGACAGGCTGATTGGTACCGTTGATAATGAAAATATATTAGAGTTCTTAATGGTTAAGAACGCAAGTGAACGAAGAAGATAATATCATCGGTAAATCCTTTGGCTGTACTCTTGCTTGCGGCCGTGGTTCTTGTTTCTTTTCACATGACAATGTCATACATTGTGCGCGGCTAGGGCGCACCGCAATAAGAATGGCAAGTCAGTTGTACCAGGGCAGTAAACATACACGTGACACAAATGAACGATGCTTTGATGGATAAGATAGCAAAATTTGCAACTGGAAAACGGGTGCTCATATTCGTCATACTTGCCAACATAGTTTACGTCGTTATGATTATTATCACCATTCCGTTGGTTGTAGAATTCTCTGGTGGTATGAGACTGTTGGATATGATGCCGACAGGATATTCTCTGGCATACGTGCACACTTTATTAGAAACGCTTGGGGAGGAGGGACGGCATAATTATTTGGTAAAGCAAATCCCATTGGATATGATATATCCACTCTTATTTGGGATAGCATATGCACTACTTCTCGCCTTCTTGATGAATAGGATTGGTTGGCCAAGGAAAGTTTTTTTTCTAGTGCACTGCCGCTGGCTGCTGGATTTTTTGACTACCTGGAGAATATTTCTATTATTTATATGCTCAAGCATTACCCCTAGGCATAAAGATAGTTGCTGAGGTTGCCTCGGTGTTCACTGTATCAAAAGCTATATTCTCAACGCTTTCTTTCGTGACCATAATTGTTGTTGTGCTGTTGATGGGTGTAAGGAAATTAAGGCATCCACATAAATCAAATGCATAATCCTTCGTTATGAATTCGACCAGACGTGATTTTCTAATGAAAGCGGCAGTGGTAGCCGCAAGTCCTTTGATGCTCTCCACGCGCAGGGAGCAAAATCAATCTTTGCCAATTTCTTGTAGCTCATATGACTGGACTACTTTCTATAAGCGACAGGGAACGACCTGGTGGCAGGATCCTGATGCATCCGCGCTGGATTTTGTGCAATCCGGCATAAAGGCGATTGAACCAAACATTACCACGGTAGCGGACGCGAAACAAATGATTGAAGTCTTGCGGCGAAATACTATTCAGATGCCGTCTGTGTATGTGAACAGTGTGTTGCATGACGCATCGGAAGCTGAAAAATCCATAGCACTCGTTTTGTCGGTCGCGGAAGAAACCCGAAAGTACGGAACCAAAATAGTCGTTACAAATCCCAGCCCGATCGAATGGGGTGGAAAACAACTTAAATCGGATGCCCAGCTGGTTGAACAAGCCAGAAACGTTGAGCGGCTGGGCAGTGCGCTGAAAAAGCTGGGTATGACGCTTGCATACCATACACACGATATGGAACTACTTGCCGGCGCCAGAGAGTTTCATCATGTAATGCAAAATACGTCGCCTGAGTACGTATCCTTTTGCTTTGATGTGCACTGGATCTACAGAGGATCCCAAAATTCACAGGTTGCTGTTTTTGATGTTTTGAAGTTGTATGGCTCCCGTGTGATTGAATTGCATATCAGACAATCCGTCCAGGGAATATGGTCGGAGACTTTTGGTGAGGGGGATATTGACTATGGAAGATTTGCCAGAGCACTGAAGGACATGAAATTACATCCTCATCTCGTTATCGAGCAGTGTGTCGAAGCGAATACGCCACACACGATGGATGCAGTACAAGCGCATCGGATAGACCTTGAAGAGGTAATGAATACTTTTCAAAGGATTTTCTAGCAGTTCAATTATTCCCATGTTTCAGCGCCAAACCATTTGCGAAAATCGAGGGCGCCTTAGTCACCAGAACTACCCTCCGGATAAGGTAGCGCCTGCCCGCATTGGCTGCAAAACTTTGCGGTTTCCCTATCCTCTCTACTGCCACAATGTAAACATGCCCTGTGTTGACGGATGACGTTGCCTGAAGTTGTAGCATTTGATTTTACAAATTCCGCTGTGACCAAGCCAGTTGGGACTGCAATCACACCATAACCTGTTATCATCAGCAGCATGGCCACAATCTGGCCAAGTGTTGTTTGCGGCGCGATATCACCGTAACCTACGGTGGTAAGCGTTACGATGGCCCAGTAAATGCTCCTCGGGATGCTGGTGAAGCCATGCTCACGACCTTCAATGATATACATCAATGTTCCCAAGAAAACGCTGACGATCATGACGAAGAAAAGAAAGACGAGTATTTTTCTTGAACTTGTTCGCAGCGCCTCTTTCAATTTGCTAGCCTCACCCATAAATTGAACAAGCTTCAGGACCCGGAAGACCCGAAGCAATCTAAGCACGCGAATAATCGCCAGCGCATGGGTTCCGGAAATAATGATTCCTATATAAGTAGGTAGGATTGAGAACAAATCAATTAATCCAAAGAAACTAAACACGTAGTGCTTACTTTTTTCTGAGGTCCAAATGCGCAACGCATATTCGATTGTGAAGAGACCTGTAATGATCCAGTCGAGTTTCTTGAATGTTGCTGCCCATTTCACGTTCACGTCCTGAACGCTTTCCAGCATGAGTATCGTAATGCTGGAAAGGATGAGTAACAGTAAGACGATGTCAAAACCTTTCCCTGCCGGCGTATCAACGCCAAAAATAATGCGATGGAGCGTTTGTTTAAATGATTTCATTTTAATGAAGGACTAATCCTTTAGTAAAGGGCCACCATATTCAATGCGTATACCCAATCTCTGATCAATCAGTTATTCATTTTCCACTACCTGAAATTTCCTTGCTAATTTGGCGAGCCGATCTTTCGCCAGCGAGAGGTAAGCGGGGTCCAGCATGAAAAACGAGATTCGCAACGACCCTTCTTCTTCTAGATCAGGTTGAACAGTGATGGGTTTCGAAGCAACACACCATGAAGATAAAGCCAGCGTCTCGCGCACAAAGCGTTCAAAATAACCAGGATCGACTTTGCCTTGAAGTTTTATCGTGATTACGGTTTCACCTGGAGACAGTGTGTGCTGCGATTGAATTGAAAGTGTTTGTGTGACAAGGGCTGAATAAGGTACTTTCCGCCATTGACCATCAGCGGTTTCAATAGTGAGTTGTGACGATCCAACAACTCTGATTGTGCCATGGAGCTTTTCATAATCCAACAGGTGACCTTTGATGGGATTGTGCCGGACACGAAATAGAAAGCCTGCAATAATATCTTTTATATAGAACCATACCACCAGGAGCATAAATATACTGATCATCAAAATGATCAAGTATGGATAATACAACTTATCTGAAAGGAACAAGTCTGCGGACCCGAAGATAATAAAAGTCCACAGGGCAAGTTCTAGACCACTCAAAAAGGGAAGATACCTTTGGGTCATCCTGCTGCGGAGGCTGGCTAATTTCGCAAAGCGGAAAAAGATCACGGCAAAGACAGCAGCTGCGATTAAATAAACAGTATTCATTATATCCACTCTTTTTCTCTGAAATGTTTAATCAATAAAAATTCTACGTTGGGATTCAAAAAGTAAATGGAGTTTCCACGGACAGAGACTAACTGAAGACGCTTCAATACCGCTAAACTTTCTGTTATTTGATCTTTGTCCAATTGCACTGACCGTACTATCTTGTCTAGGTTCATACGTTTATGCAACAATAGTTGAAGACAAAGATGCGCCCATGTCTCTGGCATTTCTGCAAATACGTCGCCATCCTTAATAGCCGGACCCTTCCAGCTGATGGTTTTGTCCGTGAAATCCTGAATTCCGGCTAGCCAGCCATTCATGGCTACCCCCGGGTTCCCTTGCGAATATGCGAAAAGGTTATTAAAGATACGCGCAAGTCGGATTTCGCCAAATGTATCGGTTACGCCTGAACCAAAATTTAAAGACAGTCCGCTAGACTTGTGTCGCGTCATAACCAGTTGTTTTAATTCAAACGAGTTAAAGGGCAAGCATCTAATCACGCCGGCGCAATGTGTGTCGAGTTGTTCTGCCGTATTGATGACCGCAAAAGCAAACGGATTCATATTCACAATAAACAGACATTTAGCGGAGAACTCTTCGACAAGTGATTTCAAATACCGGATCATCGTCAGGCCATTTTCTTCGGTGCGTTCCCACCACAATTCAAGATCGTGTATGACGACGATGCTGTTGTGGGGCAGCAAACTAAGTATCTGGGCTCCATCACCGTCGAATTTCGTTGCTTTTCTTAGCACTGCTTCGAACTCTTCGATTGCCACTGCGCCACCTTCCGGAGGGAATAGGTGGTAGGGTGTGAATGTACCTGATGTTGATTCTGAAAACTGTTTACACAGCGCGGTTTTCCCCGTATTGCGTTCGCCTAAAACCAATATCATGCCCTGCCGGCTAACGAGGTAACGCTGGTGTGCTAATGCGAATTGCTTTTCTTCGTTAGGCCGAGCTACCCAAAAATTATCGCCTATGTTAGACCGTCCGCTGAACAGCGATACATAGTAGTGGGGCAACCGTTGCAGTATGCCCTGGTGCGGTGTTACACTTCCAACGACGTTCAAAATGCGTTCATTTACTGAAAGCAATTGTGTTGAAGATGATAGCTGCCGGGCAAGTAAAACACCTTTGGCCTGGGAGTATAGCACTGAGACCAACGTCTGCTTCACAACATCCACGATTTGCATTAGCTTCTCGGTTAACCGCCCTTGCAAATGCTCTTTCCTCCGTTTTCTGACCTGTGATGAAAAATCACCGGATAAATCTGTTAAATTATGGATTCTCAATGCGCTCTGCAGTTCAATGCATTGCTTTTCGATGTCTTGTAAAGCTGATTCGAAAGCGGTAACCATTAAAGCCATTTCTTTTTCGATCGCTCGAATGCCCCTATTAATTTCTTCAGGTCGCAATGTTTGTTCATCCGCCTCGTCTAGGTTAAATACGTTAAACATCGCCAGGCTGGCCTGGTCGTTAATGATGAGGTTGGATCGCGCGACTTTTCCTTGCAATTCCTCCAGGATATCGTTTATTGGTCCGGCCAGCGTAGTTTCCGTGAGGTGAGAAACCATAGCCCGTATTGGCAGTGTCAGCCCTTCGGCTTTGCCGTCAAACTGGATGGATATAGTAGACTCCTCTGGCAACACACCGGTCATGGATAGCAGCTTATCTGTTATCTCCCTTAGTTTCTCAGTAGCAAAGTCGTGGTCAAATTCCCATTCGGGAAGGGAGGGTGGTTTTGATTTTGCGGGTGCAATGGCAACAGCGGTTAAGGACTCGGTTAGTCTGGCGACAGGTTGTGCTTGTTCCTTATCAAACAGCTGCTTTAGTCGCGCCTTAAAGCCCTGTATCTCGTGTTGCACAAGTCCGTAGTAGTCGTACAATAGTGCACTAGACTTTATTGTATTTAGATCCAGTGTGGCTTTCTCTGACCACTCGGTAGGAAAGCCGGACAACGATTCCTTACGAGCCAAATAGAATTTCTTGTATCGCCTCTTCTTTTTGATGTAATTATTAAAATCTATACGCTCCAATTGGCGCATGAAGAATATTACGTTCTTTCTGTATTCTACTTGTAATCGGCCCTTGTATAGCGACTGTGAATCAAGCAAGGAGGTTTTTAGCGCGTCCATTCTTACCTGCAGATCCTCCATAAAATCTTCTATTTTATCATTCTGCTGTTGAATATCGTGCGTATTTAACACGAGTTGAAAGGATTCATCAGCCCAGGAAATAAAATGGCGGAATTTTTCGCGCGAGGTGGAGAGGTTTTTTTCGAGGTCATGAATTAATACAGTAAGAAAGTGGTACCGTAAATCCCGCAAGAAATATGTCGCCCCTTCACGATAGTTCACTTTCAATGTGATTGATTTACGAGAAAATGGATTTGACAATCGATGTATTAATTTATACCACCGGAGTGCTGCACTATCTTCTTTATTGGCAATCAACTCTGCTTTTGCGTAATGGATAGGCATATGCTTTGGAAACCGGTTGCAGTCAATTTCCAATTGTTCAAGGTACCACTGCATTCCTTCCTGCAGCATTTCCTCCTGGGAATGCAACAGTATTTTCGACCGCGTCATCGAGTAGCCATGCTATCTGGCTGTTGAAGTGTTTTTTGGTCCGCATGACGGCCGAGCTCCTTTGGTACGGCTGGTCGTATTTCACCACCTTTTTTAATGCGGATGCAGTGGACTCGCAAAGTGAATGAAGATTACGATAAACAGCAGATTCCGGTGCGAAGCACGCAACAAAGATCTTCTTGTGCAGTGCCTCTGTTAGCTGAAGACCGCGCTCATCTATTTTTCTGATGTCGTCATCAATTTCAGGATATCTGGAGTCCGGAAGTTCTGGGAGTACCCATTCATTTTTCTGAGTTGAGAGAGCAACGGCGGCATTTTTGCTTATGGCGGTATGTTCTTCAAAAAGATTGCAGCCATTAATAAGCAATACCGTGTTGAGCCGCCCACAAATGTCGCAGGCAAATCGATAACTTTCTTCCAGGTCATCGTAGCTGCTGTCAGGAATTCCGATCATCGTCAGATCTGCTCGGCTAGATTCGTTCGCGATGAGTTCTTCCTTTGGCTGCCGGGCAATGTGGTTATCTATAATTTTAATAGTTACTTTGGCCCTGTATTGTTGTAGAACCTTTTTTACATACCGACTTACGCGCTCTGTATCCTCTTCAGTATTCAAAATAATACATATTCTAACATTGGACTGGTTCCATGGATAGGAACTTGTAAGATGCCTGAGTAGGTTAAGGGCAAACGACAGGTTTCGGCCCCAGCCACTCCACCACAGATCAATAGATGGGGCTGTAATTTTTTTTGCGCTCGCGTGGTAATACAGGAAAAGAGCATTGAGGTTGTAGCCTTGAATATGACCAATCAGTCTCATGAACTTCTCTTTGTTTTCCGACTTTATGCTCCAGCCCATTAATATCGTGTTGGGCTCAATTCCGGAATATCCGTAGACGCGTGCTATCTCGTCTATTCCGGCGTAAACATCGACACACGTATAGGTATTTCTGAATACTTTTGATTCATCATTTTCAGCTTCGACGCTTTGTTGTGGTTTCAGGAGATCATTTGATTTGATCAACTCGAAAGACGATAATAATCCCAGTTTTCCGGATATGGCATTGCCCAGGCTCAACATAAACGGTCTTGCACTGTCGGCGCCATTAAACATTAGAATGTTGGGTCGCCAATTTCTATTGTGTTTTTTCGTGGTCGTAAGTCGCAGGAGGGAAGTCTTCGCCAATGAAGACCAGACACCTGCCCATGTGTCTCCACTTTGCAGGGCAAGTTCCTTTCTTTTTAGGTAAAGGTACAAACCACCCAAAATAACGGAGGCACCAAGCGTTGCCACAAAATCGAGCTCGATCATCACAATAAAACAGGCTGCCGCGCCCAACAGACTTACCCATACCGGTGTTTTGAAACTTGGCCGGAAGTCAGCGCTTGTCCATGCTTCGAAAGCACAACTCAAATTCAAGAACCCGTAGGTCGTGATGAAGAAAATGGAGACGATTCGGGCTATGACGTCAAGTTCACCAATAAGAATGCCACATTCCGCTATCAAGAAAGTTAGTATGAGTGCATTGCGTGGTTCATTGGATGCGCCAACTCCTTTTGAAAAGAACCGAGGAGTAATATTGTCTACTGCCGTTGCCTGTAAAATACGGGGTGCCCCCAAAATACTGCCAAGCGCCGAGGAGAGCGTGGCGCCCCAAATACCGGCGATTACCAATTCCGGAATCCTGGATATTTTCAGTAATACCTGTGAATCGGTGGCCAATATATCCCTGTCTACGGTGAGCGCGAAAAAGGCAGTAAGGGCGAGATAGACGGCCAAGCCTACCACGATGGCCAGAATAGTTCCTTGTGGAATGGAACGCTTTGGATCCTTGAGGTCACCGGACATGGATACGCCTGCCTCGAAGCCTGTCACCGCGGGAAAAAAGATTCCAAATAACACCATAAAAGGTATGGTGCCGGTGGCTCGGCTTATTGTTTGGACAGCCTGTTGCGGCGCAAAATCATGATTTCCAAACAATATGGAAATCAGCGAAAGGATGATCGCGGCCATAATAAAATATTGGGTTTTTATGGCGAGCGAAGTGCTGATAAAGGTTATGGTCGTTACGACCAACAAGATAACTGTGCCTGCTAATCGAATGGCATTCGTAGACATTTCAAAACCCCAAAAGCTGAGGAAGCTTTCTGCAAAACCAATGAGGTATAAACTAACGCTAAAGGAAAGGCCCACAAACAGTGCCAACCCAAGCGTACCGCCAATAGGCAACCCTAAACTCCTGGAGATCATGAAGTAGGTGCCACCGGCAGCTACCTTTTTGTCTGTTGCAATAGACGAAACGCTTAGCCCGGTTGTAACAGAAATGACGTGCGCGATTACGATAATGGCGATCGTGGCCCACAGCCCTGCCTCTCCGATGATCATCGGCAGGCGTAAATACATGATAACGCCGAGAATGGTTAGAATAGATGGTGTGAATACGCCACTAAAAGTCCCGAATTTATTAACTTTTGCCATTTAACCCTTTGTCTAAATCTTTATGACTTTCTTTGATAATCGAAAGTCACTAACTTTAATGCTATCGCCGTCAAGCGCCTGAGCAAAGATACATTAAGAATCAAAACTCCATGATTACTCAAAATATTTACTACGACATTCTATTGATTTGTGGTGTTATTATTCTTTCCTATTCCTTTGGATGGGTATCAAAACTCACCAGAATCCCGAGTGTTCTTTTACTAATCCTCTTTGGTATCGGCTGTCAGTTTGCTATGCGTTACTTTACGCTGCAGCTGGGATCAAGTGCGTTCAATTTACTACAATTGCTCGGTATCGTAGGACTTATTATGATTGTATTGGAGGCTGCCCTGGACCTTACGCTGACCAGGGAAAAAAGTGCACTGATCTTGAAGGCCTTTACGATCGCTTTTATCGCACTTGCCGGCTCCGCCGTTGCGTTGGCCTACCTGGTCCAATATTTTCTCGATCTCGAATTCTATATTGCACTAATATACGCAATTCCACTCTCGGTTATGAGTAGTGCAATCATTATCCCGAGCGTAAAACACTTGTCCGAGTCCAAGAAGGAATTTATGATCTATGAAAGTACGTTCTCAGATATTCTGGGAATAATGTTTTTCTACTTTGCCATCGGAACTCCCAGTGATGCGACAGCTGTTTCCATAATAAAAGAAGTTGGGCTTAACGTTCTTGTTACCGTTGGGTTGTCAGTATTTATAAGCTATTTGCTTGTCTTAATTTTTCAAAAAATAGAAGAAAGTGCCCGTCTTTTCTTGCTGATCGCTGTGCTGATTGCATTGTACGCTGTCGGAAAAATATTTCATCTCTCTTCATTGATTGTGATATTGATTTTTGGACTCACACTGAGCAATTACAAGCTGTTCTTTTCCGGTAAGCTTAGAAAATGGATTGATCCTGGGGTTTTGAAAAAAATCAATAACGAATTTCATCTTGTGACACTTGAATCCGCATTCGTTGTTCGGACATTCTTCTTCGTAGTTTTTGGGATGACGCTGGATTTGGCAGCATTGCTAAATATCGAAACAGCATTTATTGGTATCAGTCTGGTTTTTGCGCTCTATGTTGTGAGATTGATCAGCTTGCGAATATTTAAGAAGAGTATTAACCCCGAGTGGTTCATCGCGCCGCGAGGTTTGATTACTGTTCTATTATTTTTCGGAATACCTGAGGAGTACGTTCAGCATAACTTCAGCAGTGGAATTTTGCTGTATGCAATTCTTATAACAGGACTTGTAATGACGGTAGGGATGATATTTTATCAGAATGAAGCTGATGACGTTGCTGCATTGCATTTCGATAACCTCGATGAATTGGATAAAGAATTAGTTAAACGTGAATGACGGATTTTACGGCAATGTATCATAATCGCTATTATAGAATACGCCACAACTTTCCTTTCGCGCAATAGATTGCCTGGTGATGAGATAAGCGACAGCGATAAGATTGCGAAGCTCACACAGCTGAGGCGACAAAACGGCAGTATGGTAAAGCTTTTCCGTTTCTTGATATAGAATATTCAAACGCGTCTGTGCGTTTAGCAGGCGCTCATTGGATCGGACAATAGCCACATAATCGCTCATCAAATCACGCAGTTCTTTACGGTTATGGGTTATCAAAATTTGCTCTCGCGGGATAGTTGTGCCTTCTGCATTCCAATCTGGAATGTTTGCCGGCGTAGCAACAGAGTCGATCGAATGCTCAACGTCAACATAGCATCGATGCGCAAATACAATCGCTTCCAGCAATGAGTTGGAAGCCAACCGATTGGCGCCGTGCAGGCCGGTAAAAGAGCATTCACCGCAAGCGTACAAGTTTTTTATAGACGTTTTCCCATTTACATCAACTTCAATTCCACCACAACTGTAATGCGCCGCCGGGGCAACAGGTATCCATTGGCGGGTGATGTCTATCCCTTTACTCAGGCACTTCTCGTAGATATTCGGAAAATGTTGAAGGATGTCTTTCTTTGATAAATGCGTGCAATCAAGATAGACACAATGATCACCACGTGTGATAAGTTCATTGTCTATAGCTTTTGCAACAATATCACGGGATGCTAATTCCCCACGGTCATCATAGTTGAGCATGAACCGCGCGCCGTCCTTGGTTCTCAGATAGGCGCCATGCCCTCGGATTGCCTCCGTAATCAAAAATGCCGGGTTTTCATCCATTGTATAAAAAGCGGTAGGATGGAATTGCACAAACTCCATATCCTTTATTCTTGCCATGGCACGATACGCCATCGCAATTCCGTCGCCTGTCGCAATTTTGGGATTCGTCGTAACGCGGTAAACTTGACCGCATCCACCGGTAGCAAGTAAAGTCACTTTTGAAGTATATTTCTCAATCACGCATGTTCGCTGATCCATGACATAGGCACCGTAGCAAGTGATGCCTGATGCGGATTGTGAAATTTTTTGCCCGAAGTGGTGCTCTGTAATCAGGTCTATGGAAAAATGGTGTGCTAATAATGAGATATTGGGGAGTAGGGCAACCTGAGCAAGCAGGCTCTTCTCAATCTGGAGTCCGGTTATATCTTTGTAATGTATTATGCGTTTGGCAGTATGTCCACCTTCGCGCCCGAGTGCAAGTTTTCCTGTGGCGTCCTGATCAAATTCTACACCCCATTCGATGATCTCTTTTAGCCTGTCGGGGCCTTCTTTGACGACTAGCTCCACGACTTCCCGATTGCATAAGCCATCTCCGGCCTTCAGCGTATCGGCAATATGCTTTTCAAATGAATCTGCTAATTCATCCAACACTACGGCTATACCTCCCTGAGCATATTTCGTATTTGATTCGCTATCATCGGCTTTTGTGATTACCGTAACGGATTGATGCGGAAATCGCTTAGCCACTTTGATAGCAAATGAAAGTCCAGCAATGCCCGAGCCAATTATGAGAACATCTGTTTTTGGCATAGTTATTTTTTCGAAATCTCCAGCATCCGCTGAATGGGTACCAGTGCCTTTATTCGGATTTCTTCTGGTACTTCAATTTCGGGCAATTCATACTTAAGGCAGAGATAAAGTTTTTCCATTGTATTCAGGCGCATGAACGCGCATTCGCTACAGGCACACGTGTTGTCTTCATGACTTGGCGCCGGTATCAATGTTTTGTGCGGAACTTCTTTTGACATCTGGTGTAGTATACCTGCTTCTGTTGCTATAATATATTCATCCCCAGGATCGTTCTTGACAAAATTAATCATCCCTGTAGTCGAGCCGATGTAGTTGGCTACTTTCAGAATGTGTTCTTCGGATTCCGGATGGGCCACAATTTTAGATGCCAGATGTTTGCTGTGGAGATCTAATAGCTTATCGATAGCAAAAGCTTCATGAACGATGCAGGCACCTTCCCACAGGAGCATGTCCCGCCCCGTTTTTCGCATGAGATATTTTCCCAGGTTCTTGTCTGGCGCAAAGATGATAGGTTTTCCAGGCGGGATAGCGTTAATGATTTTTTCAGCATTGGAGGAAGTGCAAATGATATCACTCATGGCCTTGATCTCCGCTGAGCAGTTGATATACGTCACGACAATATGTTCCGGGTGCAATTCGCAAAATTTCTTGAATTCACCGGGAGGTGCTGATTCTGCCAAGGAGCATCCGGCATTGAGATCCGGCAGCACAACCTTCTTGGTAGGGTTTATTATCTTGGCTGTCTCACCCATAAAATGTACGCCGGCAAATACGATGATGTCGGCAGTGGTACTGGCTGCTTGCTGCGACAACCCGAGACTATCACCTACGTAGTCAGCAATATCCTGTATTTCAGGTTGCTGATAATAGTGTGCCAGGATAACCGCGTTTTTCTCCTTTCGCAAAAGGTTGATCTCCACGGTCAGATCTAGTTTCTTATCGACGTCAATGCCTAAGAATCCTCGCGTATGCAGGGCATCCAGGTCCTTTTTCATGATAGCAGTATCCTCGATCATACAAACACTTGGTTGCCCAAAATTAGTGCAAAGACCTTGGATTTCCTGATGTCTTTGGGAAATCCCAGAAGGCAAATTGCGATTTGGGGCATTAATCAGTATCTGGCATAGATCGTGTCGTGATCTAACATCGTCCGCGTTGCTGAAACGTTCATTTGACAGTCGGTTTTGCAGTAGTTTCGTCTTTTATGAGCGATGGTATGCGGCCTTTGCAGCGAAAATAGCTGTACGTTGAGTATATTGTGTATGCACTGGCTATAGTCCAAACCACAAACACCAAGCAGTTGCTGGTCTGTGCTGATATTAATGTGAAAAAAATCCAATTTGATTCGATGATAATTAATGGAGAAAGAATAGCGCCTGGCGAGGTGAGGAAAATTGAAGTTGGCATTGCTAAACTTCCGTCTCGTTCACAAGTCGATATTTCGATTGTGGTAAACCGTGCACCTCGAGACGGCCCGGTTCTGCTACTGATGGGAGGCTTGCATGGCGATGAGATAAACGGCGTGGAGATCGTAAAGCGAATAATCAGTCAGAATCTGCATTCCGCTGAAAGAGGTACTGTAATCTGTATTCCGCTCCTAAACATATATGGGTTCATCCATTTCTCACGCGAAGTTCCGGGCGGGAAAGATATTAACCGGACATTTCCTGGAAGCAATAAGGGATCATTGGCATCTCGATTGGCTCATTACTTAATGAAGGATATTGTACCGAAGATTGACTGTGGAATTGACTTCCATACTGGGGGGGCTTCTCGCGCTAATTATCCTCAAATCCGGTGCGTAGTTCAGCAAAATAGTATAAACGCCTTGGCTGATCAATTTGCTGCACCATTTACCGTCAATTCAAGATACCGGCCCAAATCTTTTCGACTTGCCGCATCAAAATTGGGAAAAGAAATATTGATCTATGAAGGGGGGGAGTCGCTGCGATTTGATGAATTTGCTATTCAACAGGGCATCAATGGGACACTACGGGTTATGAAACATCTTGGGATGATTGATGTAGCGCCGCGTGCTGAACACCGAAATCAGATCATTGTTGAGTCATCCTGGGTACGCGCAAAATATTCGGGCATCCTCAACCTGGGTGTGAAGTATGGTGAGCAAGTAGCAAAAGGGGCAGTACTTGGAGAGATCTCTGACACACTTGGTGAAAGGATTTGCACTGTAAAATCACCGGTTGATGGCTATATCATCGCGCTAAACCATAGCCCGGTAGTTCATCAAGGAGATGCGCTCTTCCATATTGGAAAAACGGTGAGACCAACTTCGTTACCATAATCATTAACGCAGTCCCCATCGAGGAATCCGGTCAAAGCAGATCTGGAAAATCAAAGCAAAAGTCCATATTGGACGAAATCCCATTCATTTTGAAGGAAAAATTCACGAGGAGTGTTATTTGTTTGCGGCAATCTCATTGACAATTGCCCTGTACAGCGCGATTTCTGTATCGTGAAAAAATCCGGTACTGTCATTCTTGAAGTGGTAATTGGATGACAATTTCACGATGACTAAATCTTTGTCCGGATCGATATAAATGAACTGACCATAGATCCCCTGGGCGTTGAACTCATCGTTACCACCATACGGTATCCACCATTGGAAGCCATAGCCATCTTTGCCCTCGGCAGTACTCCGGGGGCCGGGCATGAGGTGAGGTGCATCTGGTGTAACCGAGGCAGTTACCCACGCTTCCGGTACGATCTGCTGCCCTCGCCACCGGCCGGAATCCAAGAACAATTGCCCAATCTTGGCATAATCTCTGGCGGTGGCATTGAGTCCGCCCAGCACGAACTCCATGCCTGTGTTGTCGATGATCCAGTATGCGTCAGATTCAGCACCAATCCTCGACCAAAGTTTCTCACGCATATAATCCGTTACTGTTTCTCCGGTTGCTTTTGTCAGAATCATGCCCAATACCTGCGTGTCAATGCTGACATAGTGATTGTATGTGCCAGGTGTCCATTCTCTTTTGAGCCTCTTGGCAAAATCTGCCATGGGCATACCCAATGCAAAGTAGCGACCCATGATGTTGATGTCAGAGTTAAAATCGCCATAGTCTTCGTTGAAACCCACACCGGATGACATTTGCAGCACATCTTTGATTTGCACTTTGTCATATCCAGTCCCGACAAATTCAGGCAAATAGTCGGTTACCGTTTCTTCAATGCTTTTGATCTTCCCTTCATTAATGGCAATGCCCAGAAGCGCCGATATGACTGATTTCGACATCGACCAGGAGATGTGATGATCCTCAGGTTTAAATTGATTTGCATAGTATTCAAAGCGAATTGTATCATTTCGAATGACAAGGAGTGCGTCCGTCTGAGTATAGTCAAGATATGCCCGAACATTGATTGTTGAATCATTGTATTGGAAGGCTTCTGGTAGTATGATAGGTTGTGGACTGGTTGGGAAGCGGTGTGGAATCGCCGGCTTGCTTACGGTAGTGGTTCGGAAAATACCAGGAACGCTCCTGAAATTTTCGCCAATAACATCCTGATCAAAGAATGTAACGACCTTATACAGTTGATAGGTTTCCTGTCGAAAGAAAAACAATAGTGTGATCAGGGCAATGCAGAAAAAGCCTGCGATGCTAAACAGTATCCAGCGAATTATTTTCATAGTTTTAAAGGTAGGCGTTATGCACAATACTGCAATTTAGGCATGTAACTTTTAGCTTACCAGAATCCAGAATAGTGATTATCCATATATTGCATTCCATTGATTTTACAAAATGTCTTCGTAATGACCGGCAAAACGAGTAGTGCAACGATTCAAAATTCCACGATAGACTTCTTAAAGAAACTGGCACGAAACAATAACAGGGATTGGTTCAATGCGCATAAGGAACGCTATCTTCTGGCGAAAGAGAATGTCGAATCTTTCTTGGATCAGCTGATCATAAAAATGAATACCCATGATCAGCTGGAAACATCTTCAGGGAAGAAAGCCTTGTATCGCATTTATAGCGATGTTCGCTTTTCAAAGGATAAAACGCCGTACAAACCGCGTTTTGCGGGGCATTTGCGGCGTACCAAACCCATGCTCCGCGGTGGATACTATTTTAGGATCAAACCGGGTGGATCGCGACTTGTGTGCGGCTTTACATATCCAAATCCCGACGACCTTAAAAAGATCCGTCAGGATATCTTTTACAATTATGAAGCCTGGAACAAGTTATTGATGGCAAAGGCCATGATAGCGAATTTTGGCGTCATGCAGGGGGAGATGGTGAAAACAACACCAAAGGGATTTTCCAAGGACCATCCTGCGATTGATTTACTGCGTTATAAACAGTACTGGTTTGAACATACGTTTACAGACAGCGAGGTCCTTGACAATGGATTCCTTGAAAATGTAAATAAAACATTCAAAGGTATTCGTCCTTTTTTTGACTACATGAGCGAAATCCTAACCACGGATCTAGACGGCCAACCCCTTGTCTACTAGGCATGCACTCCAGGGAAGGGTTCGTCGATCGTGTTGCTTGGCTGCGAAAACCATTTTGGGCCAGTAGCTGTCATGTAAACACAATCCTCCAGCCGAACACCGAATTCCCCAGGGATTGAAATATTGGGTTCGATGCTGAAGCACATGCCAGGCTCCAGTTGCTGTCGGTTGCCTTTTACGATGTTGCCCCACTCGTGCCCATCCATTCCGATGCCATGCCCCGTGCGATGGGGCAGACCCGGTAGTTTATAGCCAGGACCAAATCCTGCATTCGTAATAATCTTCCGGGCTGCGGCGTCGACATCTTCACAGGCAGCCGTCAACTTGGCTGCCGCAAAGCCTGCCGCCTGGGCTTCCCGTTCTAAGTTCCAGATTTCCAGTTGTCGCTTGGTTGGTTCTTGACCGAAAACAATAGTTCTGGAGATGTCAGCGCTGTATCCTGCTACCCTGCAGCCACAGTCCATCAAGACGATATCGCCTCGTTTCAATCTTTGCGGCTTGGCGCTGCCGTGTGGGAAAGCAGTCGCCTCCCCAAAGTTGACGTCAGCAAAATCATGTTCAGCTCCGAATTTTTGATGCGCTGATGAAACAATGGTAGCAAAGTCAGCCGGGCTCATGCCTATGTCCAAAGCATGTATGCCTATCTTCATGGCGGCTGTTGTAATATCATTGGCCACTTGCATCAGTGCAATTTCCGCCGGTGATTTTATTAAACGGCATTGGCCACTTACCTTTTCAGCGCTTTCGTATTGGAGATGTGGTGCTTCTTTCCGAATTCCATCCACAATAAAAAATCTAGCACGTTCTTCTACGCCCACCTTACCGATTTTGACTCCAGCTTCATTTAACGCTAACGCTATTTGCTTATATGGACTTTCATCTTCTTGCCACACGTACACTTCTTTGCCTTGTGTAATCAATTCTCGCAGACGGGTTTCTTCGAATCCCGGACAGACATAGCGAACCTCCCCCTGCGAAGGTATAATGGCAACCATTGGACGTTCGCTCGGCCACCAGCTTATACCCGTAAAATAGGTCAGTGAAGTGCCCGCATCCAAAATCAGAGCTTCCATTTCTTGTTCAGCCAGCAATCGCTGCGCCTTTTTTATGCGTGAATCTCTTTCTTCTGTTGTGATGGGCTGTATCCCCGACGTCATGGGCTCGCGTTGATCCGGTGCGTGCCCTTCATGTGTTCCTTTCTCCTGTGGTTGACATGATTGGATTCCCGTTAACAGGGTTGTGCCTGCGACAACGCTTGATAATTGGATGAAATCTCTCCTTTTTAAAATCATAGTATTTATGTAGCTAGATTGAAAGAACGTTGGGTACAGCAGTTTTAATTTCATTACGCTGCCTTTCCAAAGTTACGCAAAGAGGTTGTCAATTTATCCATTTGGGAGTAAACCAAAGAAGCCGACACAACATAGACAAATAAAATAGACGAGGTTCTCCGTTAACAGGTTGCTTGCATTGGTCGTTTGGCGTAACGACAGACTGCCCCTGCGGCGTTTGCAAGAATATGGCTGTATATTACAGCACCATTTTGATGCACTGGGCATTAAGCAGGATTTGGTAATCGGGCGGAAAGGTGAGCACGAAAACGCGCGGGGTGTAATTTTTATATTTGAGTCGCAGGGCCGCGCAGGAAAAAGGGAACGCAATAACTGATAAATTGGACAAAATTGGGGTCAATCAGGAATGCCGACTCAAAATTTGCGGACTGGATCGTGCTGTAAGTCAATTGTTGCAAAATTTAATGTGCTTGTCTGACATGGTATTTGCTAGCCCTTTGTTCTTTTGTAGAAGATTGTACTTGAGCATAGCGATAAAGTTAAATGAAAGCATCAGATAAACCTGTCTTAGTCACCAAAGCTTCAGGGGAGAAGGTGGCCTTTTCCCCTGAGAAGCTTCGCCAATCATTGCAGCGATCCGGCGCGGACGACATTATTATTGAAAGCGTGATGGAAAAAGTAATCCCGCAATTGCATGATGGCATTTCAACGAAGAAGATTTATCGGCTGGCTTTTTCTTTGCTTAAAAAAGTTTCCAAGCCTCACGCCGCCCGTTATAAATTGAAGCAGGCAATCATGGAGTTTGGGCCTTCAGGCTTTCCGTTTGAGAAATTTGTTAGTGAAGTATTCAAGGTGCAGGGGTACACCGCAAGGGCAGGGGTTATTGTGGAGGGTCAATGCGTTAAGCATGAAATTGATGTGATCGCTGAAAAGGATGAACATTACTTAATGATCGAATGCAAGTTCCATAACCTTCCGGGTATAAAAAGCGACGTGAAAATTCCGCTCTACATACAGGCACGCTTCCAGGACGTCGAAAAAAAACGTCTTCAGCAATCAGAAAACAACGCGAGGTTTCATCAGGGCTGGGTTGTTACCAATACCAAATTCACGAAAGATGCCATTCAATATGGTGCCTGCGCTGGGCTTCATTTACTCGGGTGGGATTACCCACTAAAAGGAAGCTTGAACAAACTCATCGATGCCTACGGGCTTCATCCTTTGACCAGCCTTACGACGCTCACCAAAGCTGAAAAGCAGCATTTGATTGAAAAGGGAGTAGTGCTCTGCAAAGAGATTTGTGAGTCGCCACGTCTGCTGGATAGCTTGCGTATCGCAAAAACAAGGGCGAACAACATTCTGAAGGATTGTCGCCAACTATGCCACTAAATTGGGAAGCGCGATGCCGTCGACTAATTCCATCCCGGCCTTTTCTGGCGCAAGCGTCCGCTTGTGGCCATCGTGTTTCAAGCGTCCGCTTGACTTAAAAGAAAGGTAACCATGATAAATTCCCTCAATATTCAATATGCGATATCTACTAGTAGGAATGGCAGTGGTAGTTAGTTATCGTGATTTTATCCTGATTAAAATCATTTTTACCCAGACTGGCGCAAGCGTCCGCTTGTGCCCATTGTATTTCAAGCGTCCGCTTGACTTAAAAGAAAGGTAACCATGATAAATTCCCTCAATATTCAATATGCGATATCTACTAGTAGGAATGGCAGTGGTAGTTAGTTATCGTGATTTTATCCTGATTAAAATCATTTTTACCCAGACTGGCGCAAGCGTCCGCTTGTGCCCAGCTTGTGCCCATTGTATTTCAAGCGTCCGCTTGCCTTAAAAGAAAGTTAACCATGATAAATTCCCTCAATATTCAATGCGACATCTGCTAATAGAAAAGGCAGCGGTCGTAAGGTATCGTGATTTTATCCTGATTAAAATCATTTCTTTCAATGACAACCCGTACTGGCACAAGCGTCCGCTTGTGCCCAGCTATGCCCATTGTATTTCAAGCGTCCGCTTGCCTTAAAAGAAAGTTAACCATGATAAATTCCCTCAATATTCAATGCGACATCTGCTAATAGAAAAGGCAGCGGTCGTAAGTTATCGTGATTTTATCCTGATTAAAATCATTTTTTTCAATGACAACTGACAGCACCTCGGGCTGAACTGCTGGCTACTTTCATGCTACAATTAAATACAAATCATGAAGACCAATTATATCAATACTGATGGCAATTCAGCTGTAGCCAACGTAGCCTATGGATTCTCGGAAGTAGCGGCTATTTATCCCATCACACCATCTTCCGATATGGGTGAGCGGGCTGATGGTTGGGCAGCGGAAGGTCGTAAGAATATCTTCGGCGAGAAGGTAGATGTAATGCAAATGCAATCCGAGGGCGGCGCAGCCGGTGCGATACACGGTGCCGTTTCTGGAGGGGCCATGGCAACAACCTTCACCGCTTCACAGGGTTTGATGCTGATGATTCCAACGATGTTCAAAATGGCCGGAGAACTTGCAGCCAGTAGTCTTCCACGTTTCCGCGCGGTCGCTGGCTTGCCAGGCACTTTCTATTTTCGGCGATCACTCTGATGTAATGGCGACACGTGGAACTGGTTTTGCCATGCTGGCATCCTCCAACGTTCAGGAAGCACAAGACATGGCTGTCATTGCCCATCTTTCGACGCTTGAATCTAAGATTCCGTTCCTTCATTTTTTTGACGGCTTTAGAACTTCTCATTCGATCCAGAAGATCGTACCCATCGCCTACGAGGAGATGCGGAGTATGCTGGATATGAAATTTGTAGAAGAGTTCCGGGCACAGGCATTAAGACCAGAAGCCCCGGTATGCAAGGTAGGTGCACAAAATCCTGATGTGTATTTCCAGGGGAGAGAAACGGTTAACAAGTTTTATGAGGCATGCCCTTCAATCGTAAAAAAGTACATGAAATTGTTTGGCAAGAAAACTGGCCGTCAATATCAACTGTATGAATACATCGGCGCCGCCGATGCCGAGAAGATTATTGTCGCTATTGGCTCTTCAACTGAAACGATAGCGGAGACTATCGCCTATCTTAACAAGAAAGGAGAAAAAGTTGGTGTTTTAAAGGTCAGGCTTTACAGACCTTTTGCGTTGGACGATTTTGTAAGTATCATCCCAAAATCTGTAAAAAAGATTGCTGTCCTGGATCGTACAAAAGAACCAGGTTCTCTGGGAGAGCCACTTTATCTGGATGTGGTGGCCGCGCTGGCGGGCCAGCGCCCAGGCATTCGTATTATCGGAGGTCGCTACGGATTGTCATCGAAAGAGTTTACACCCAGCTATGGTAAAGGCTGTTTACGATCATCTCGAGCGCGACGGAAGACACAATTTTACAGTCGGCATTAATGACGATGTGACGCACACCTCCATTTCTGTTAAGGCTGACATCGATACAGAACAAGCAGGAATCGTACGTTGTAAATTCTGGGGATATGGCTCAGACGGTACAGTGAGTGCCAACAAGAACGCGATTAAGATCATCGGTGAGAGCACCGACCTTTTTGTTCAGGGTTACTTTCAGTACGACTCCAACAAGTCCGGCGGATGGACAATTTCACATTTGCGGTTTGGCAAAGAGCGGATTCAGTCCGAATACCTGTTAAACAAAGTAGACTTTGTAGCCCTGCACCGTGCGCAATACATTGGCCATTACGACATTCTCGAAGGGATTACGAAAGGAGGAACCTTCCTGATCAATTCCAGCCAGAAGCCTGAAAATATTTTCCGGCTCTTCACCAAAGATATGCAGGAGACGATACGGAAGAAGAAAATCAGCGTCTTTGCAATCGACGGATCTAAAATTGCCAAGAGCGTTGGGTTGGGTGGCCGAATAAGTTCAGTGATGCAGACAGCCTTTTTCAAAGTATCAGGCGTGCTGCCGGAAAGTGAAGCAATAGGGCTTATCAAGAAGTACGTACAGAAACAATTTGCGCGCAAAGGGCCTGAAATCATAGAGATGAACATGAAGGCCATAGACGCTTCAGCTGCTGCTGTGGTCGCTGTCCCTATTCCAGCGGAATCAGAAAAATATGCCGAGATAGCAACCGTGGTGCCCGAAGGGTCCGGCTGGTTTGCTGACAACATAATTGATCCCATCTTGCGCCTGAAGGGTGACAACATTCCGGTTTCGCATATGCCTGTGAACGGGGCCGTGCCTACCGGCACTAAGCGGTTGGAGTATCGCGGCGTACCGGGAAATCCTGCCATCTGGATTGATAAACTTCCATTCGTAAAAGAACCCCATATTGCTGAACCTTACATGGAGTATCCGCCAAGCTGTTCTGGTTGTGGAGAAGTCCCTTACATTCATTTAGTCACGCAACTTTATGGAGACAGGATGATAATCGCCAACGCAACGGGTTGCACGTCAATCTATGGCGGAACGTTCCCCCTCACGCCCTATACCAAGGACAAAAATGGGAAGGGCCCGGCTTGGGCAAATTCTTTATTTGAAGACAATGCGGAATTTGGTTTGGGCATGCGACTGGCTGTTGATGCCAACCGCAGACAATTGAGAACGAACGTATCGTCGTTATTGTCAACTGCTATTGGTGCAGATCTGAAGGAAGCGCTTAAAAAGAGTCTGACCTTATTCGACGAAATCAACGATGAAGCCAAGGGGCATGCAGATCATGTAAAGCAACTCCTGGCCGAAGAGATAAAGGGCGTTAAAGGCAATCCGGTACTGGAAAAGGTGATCGAACTGCAAGATTATTTTGTCGACAAAAGCATCTGGATCTTTGGTGGGGATGGCTGGGCCTACGATATCGGTTTCGGCGGGTTAGATCACGTGATGGCCTCTAGCCGAAACGTTAATGTATTGGTAATGGATACAGAGGTGTATTCGAATACTGGTGGTCAGGCTTCCAAATCGACACCTCGCGGCGCTGTCGCCAAATTTGCCTCTGACGGTAAGAAACTTAGCAAGAAAAACCTTGGTGTGATGATGGCAAGCTACTCCAACGCATACGTAGCGTCGGTGAACATGGGTATGGATCGTGAGAAGACGGCGCTTGCTTTCGTAGAAGCTGAAAAGCACGATGGCCCTTCAATCATCATTGCGTACTCACCTTGCATCGCACATGGCTATGACATGCGATTAACCAAGAAACAATCAGAAAAGGCTACTAAGTGTGGGTACTGGCCGATGTATAGATTCAATCCCGATCTGCGCAATCAAGGTCTGGACCCTTTCAGCTGGGATGGAGCGGAGGTCGACACAGGATTTGAAAACTATATCGAAGAAGAGATTCGCTATAAGACCCTCAACCTAATGAATCCGGAGGAGGCTAAGCGGCTGAAAAAGCTTGCTGTAAAGGACAATGAACAGCGATTCAAGGACGTCAAACATCTGTCGGAAACCTAAAACAAAAAAATTATGAGCATCAATCTGTCGACTAAGTATGGTGGCTTAACGCTGAAAAATCCTATTGTTGTAGGATCCAGCAACATTGTTACCGATACCGAGAACCTCATCAAACTGCAGGAGGCCGGTGCGGCAGCGGTAGTTTATAAGTCGCTTTTCGAGGAGCAAATTGAGTTAGAGTCCTTTTCGATCGAGCAGAAGATGGAGGCATACCAGGGCTGGGATGCGGAGCACGATTCATTTTTCCCACCAATAAAGCACGCCGGTCCGGCGGAACATTTGCTTCACCTCAAAGAGGCAAAAAGCGCCATCGATATTCCGTTGATAGGCAGTTTAAACTGTATTCACGATGATCGGTGGGTGCAGTTCGCGCAAGAAATGGAATCTACAGGAATTGACGGACTTGAGTTGAACTTCTATGCACACGAAAATGACTTTGATACGGAAAGTGCTACAATAGAGTCGAAGCAAATTGAAACACTGAAAAAGGTGAGAAAGGCTGTGAAGATTCCTGTATTTGTGAAACTAAGTCCGTTCTATTCCAGCACGCTGCGACTTATTTCGCAAATGGATGCTGCAGGAAGCAACGGGTTTGTCCTGTTTAACCGCTTGTTCCAACCTGATATTGACGTCGATAAGATTGAACATTTTTATCCCTACAACTTCAGCAGTGAGAATGACAATCGTTTGGCAATACGCTACGCCGGGCTCCTGTATAAGAAGATCCATGGTAACGTCATCGCAAATACGGGGATACTCACGGGTAAGGACGTTATTAAAATGTTACTGGCGGGCGCCGACGCGGTACAGGTTGTAAGTTGCATCTACAAGCGCGGTATCCATCAGATTACTGCCATGCTGGATGAATTGAAGCGTTGGATGAAAAAGAATAATTACGCATCATTGGATTCTTTTAGAGGCACGCTTTCGCGGGAGAACCTGTCCGATCCCTTTGCTTACAAACGTGCCCAGTATGTAGACATCCTGATGAAGGCAGATGTGTTTATGCAATATCACCCCAAACGAGGAGAACTGCCTTCCAGGCATCATGAAGAAATTTAAACCTAAACAAATAACTAAGTATTATAACTATGGCACAGATTGGAATCTTCTTCGGCTCCACCGAAGGCAACACAGAACGGGTCGTCACGAAATTACAACAATTGCTGGGCGGTGAACCTGACGTAGTATTACACAACGTGAATTCATCGACTGCGGACGATATGCAGCCTTATCCAAACTTGATTTTGGCCTGTCCCACGTGGGAGATCGGTCAGCTACAGGAGGATTGGGACAGTTTTATTGATGAAATTGAACAAGTTGACTATACGGGCAAACTTGTCAGCTTCTTAGGTTTAGGCGATGCGGACGGCTATCCCGACACGTTTCAGGATGCTCTGGGAATCATTTATGAACGCATAAAGGACAAAGGTGCCAAGTTTGTAGGGGCATGGCCAACCGAAGGCTATAACTTCGATGCGTCCAAGGGCGTTGTCAACGGAAATTTTCTTGGACTGGCAATTGATGAAGACAACCAGAATGACCTGACCGCCGGCCGAATCGAGAAGTGGGTGGCTCAGCTTAAAAAAGAGTTTCAGTAAATGAAATGGCTAACATCCGGTTTAAAAAACCAATTTATCCCGTAAGCAAAGCTTTGCGCGGATACCTCATGCTTACAGGGCGCGAGATTGATGTTCCTATTGCCTACAATGATCTGCTCCACTACAACAGCTCCGTCGCGTTGTTCGACAAAAAGGGAAACGATACGCTTTGGGAGACGCTCATTTACAACCAGGCGGATCGGGAGTTTATTCATGACTGTCTGCGCAAGGTATATGCGCAGCTCAAAGTAGGGGGGGATGTCGGTGTTATCGATCACCTTTATATTGATCGCGTTGATTATTGCCTCTATGCGAATACACATCCGGTGCGTGTTCGCATTGTGAATCGTCTTAATGATTTGTTTGACTATTTCTATGTGAAACAGGCAGACATGTCGAGGATTTACGGGATGGAATTGGAACATATGCTCTCACCAAATAAGATCAACTACCTCGTAAAAGAGGCGACGATCATCGAGGAGCATATCCAGGGGATCCCTGGCGATACGTTTGTAAAGGACTTTTTATCAAGACAGGACTTCAATCCACTGCGCGTTGCAAAAGAGTTCGTTAAATTCAACGAACGAAGCTTGGTTCAGCTTCTGGGGGACATGCGCAACGACAATTTCCTCGTGGAAGTGATCCCAGATTTTGATGAATTATACTTTCGTTTGCGCGCCATTGATTTTGACCAGCATTGCCATGAGGGTAGTCTTAAAATATACATGCCGCAGTACTTCAAAGAAAACAACCCCATCATCAATTTAGGGTTCAAGAGCATGTCATCAGTGCTGGAGCTCCAATACCAGAAAGAAGAACGGAGCAGACTGTTGACAAGAGTTCATGCGGCAGCCGGCCTGCTTCCCGTTTTGTTATCCGCTATGAAAAAAGAGGTTCTCTCCACAGAAGAAAACGTGCGCCAGCTTCGCACGGAATTGTCAAATTTGTATGAAGATGATCGTTTTCTCAATGCCAATACCATGGGCGATCTGCTGGCGACAAGCCTTCATATGCTTGAGGTACAGCCAGTACGTAAGCGCAAGGGGGCCAGGGTTTCATCCGACTAATTGCTATAGGCCACCGACATCTACGCAAAAAATGACGCGTACGCGCTAATGTTGCGTCCCGAATAGCGCGAAGACAGTGGTATTGGATTATTTTAGACCTCCCAGTAGCTGCTGCCTAATAATAAACTCTCCAGGTTGCCAACACCCTTAGTTTCCACTTCGTGCTGAATCTGCTTGACTACACGGTCGTCATACGAGCTCCGTTCGAGATTCTGCAATACACCCATTGGCCGCGGCAAATCTTCATTGTATGTCATGTTTGCCAAAATAAAGGCAAGTGTGCTGTCTTTTTCGTTGTGAATGAGTAGATCATTTATCGAGTGCTCACCCTGATCCAGGTTAACGACACGCGGTGTGTAGCCATCCAGGACAATGCCCTTATTTTTTGTTTTTCCAAATACCAGGGGCTTACCGTGTTCCAGGAAAACCGTGTGATTGTCGCGCGTATCCGCATTAGTATATAAGTCGAAAGCACCATCGTTAAAGATGCGGCAGTTCGTGTAGATCTCTATGAAAGAAAATCCCTTGTGCTGATATGCCTTGAGCAAGAGCGCTTGCAGTTGCTGTCGGTCTTTATCGTGTGCTCGTGCCACAAATGTTGCACTTGCGCCCAGCGCCAATGCAACAGGGTTAAACGGATCATCCAATGCGCCCAGGGGTGAAGATTTTGTGATTTGACCCCGGTGTGAAGTAGGAGAGTACTGACCTTTCGTAAGGCTGTAAACTTCGTTGTTGAACATAAGAACGTTCATGTCCACATTTCTTCGACACGCATGAATGAAGTGATTGCCGCCAATGCTCATGTTATCGCCGTCCCCCGTCACAACCCACACACTAAGATCGGGGCGCGCGATCTTTAGTCCACTGGCGATAGGCAGCGCCCGGCCGTGAATGCCATGGAAGCCGTATGTATCCATGTAATAGGGAAAGCGTCCCGAACATCCGATACCGGAAATGAAAACAATCTTTTCTTTCGGTATACCCAGCTCGGGCATCAAACGTTGGGCTGGCGATAAGACGGAAATCGCTCCGCATCCTGCACACCAGCGCACATCCACTTCTGGCTTGAAATCCTTGGCGGTATATAGACTTTCGCCCGTATGGGGTTTATCCAGCATTTCATCAATTTTCGTCTTCATATTTTTATCATTTTAAAGATCATTTGGTATATCCAACGCTGATGCATGTGCGTGCCACTTTTTAAGGTCCTTCATCGTAAGTAATACAGAAATTTTTTCTTCCAGTTCTGACGACTTAAATGGTTTCCCCTGCACTTTGTTTATGCCGATAACTGGTTTCAGATATTTAGCCTGAATCAAATTCTTTAATTGTCCCAAATTTAATTCCGGTATCACTACACGATCAAATTTGTGCATTACGTCAGGCAGGTTTTTAGGGAACGGATTGAGGTAGCGCAAATGCGCGAAAGAAACATTATGGCCTTGCGCATTCAAGTGCTCAACAGCTATTTTTGCGGCACCGTATGTGCTGCCCCAACTCAGGACCAGCAAATCACCTTCGGCATCACCAATCACTTCAAGGTCGGGTATATCTTTGGCGATATCATCTACTTTTTTCTGCCGCAATTCCACCATCTTCTGATGATTCAAGGGGTCGGTACTCACAGCACCACTACCGTCTTCTTTCTCCAAGCCGCCAATGCGGTGTTCCATGCCCTGCATACCAGGTATTGCCCACATACGGCCAAGCGTCTCAGGGTTCCGAAGATACGGTTTGAAAGTAGATGGATCCGTGGCGAAGCTCGGAGCAATTTCCGGCAACATATCGGTATCCGGAATGCGCCAGGGCTCAGAAGCCTGGCCGATATAGCCGTCGGTGAGTAAAAGTACCGGCGTCATATACTTTAATGCAATTCGGGCCGCTTCCAGGGTCATGGAAAAGCAATCGGCAGGGCTTGCGGCGGCCAATACTGGCATCGGCGCCTCTCCATGCCTGCCGTACATGGCTTGCATCAAATCGCTTTGCTCTGGCTTGGTCGGTAGGCCAGTGGAGGGACCTGCGCGCTGTACATCAATAATGACCAATGGCAATTCTGTCATAATTGCCAACCCCATCGCTTCCGTTTTTAATGAAAGACCCGGTCCGCTAGTGGTGGTAGCAGCCAGGCATCCACCAAAAGCAGCGCCAATCGCACTAGCGATGGCTGCGATTTCGTCTTCCGCCTGCAAGTGTTTTACGCCGTATTGTTTGTAACCGGAAAGGGCATGCAGAATGTCCGTAGCCGGAGTGATTGGGTAAGAACCGAGAAAGAGCGGAAGATGTGCCTTGGTGGCGGCAACCACGAGCCCTAAAGCAACTGCTTGGTTTCCCGTGATGCTGCGGTATTTGCCAGGAAGCAAAGTTGACTTATCAATGATATACTGCTTTCTGAAATCCGGGTTCTTTTCGGCATAATTCCACCCTGCTTGCAACGAATGTACATTGGCCAGGATTACATCCTCCTTACCTTTAAACTTTTTATTTATCCACGAAACGGTTGGTTCTATGGGCCTGTTGAAGAGCCAGTAGGTGATCCCCAGCGCAAAAATATTTCGTGTTTTCTGAACAAGTTTCGAAGGAATCTCCACCTCAATGAAAGCCTTTTTCAGTTCTGTTGCCATATCGATGGGAAATACATGTATTTCGCCAGGCTGCCATCCTCCAACGGATTGCTGGAATACGATGCCAGTTTTAGATTGCGCGCGTCAAAGCCGTCCTTGTTCACGATGATAATGCCCTGTTCACGGACATGAGCAAGGTTGACTTTTAGACTGGCTGCATTCATGGCCACCAATAAATCAACGAAGTCACCGGACGTGCGTATGTTCTTGGTCCCAAAGTGAACCTGAAAAGCGCTGACACCATAAAGCGTACCTTCCGGGGCACGTATTTCCGATGGATAATCCGGGAAGGTGTTAACCTCATTGCCCGCAAAGCCTGACGTATCAGAGAATTGCGTCCCTATCAATTGCATCCCATCACCAGAATCTCCCGCGAAGCGGACGGTTGCTTCCTCCAGGTGTTCGACAAGTTTACTCATTTTGTTGTTATTAAATTGCACAGTATATCTACCGAATTCCCATCTTCTGTGAAATGATTAAAGTCATGTCTTAAGCTGACTATTATATATTGGTTTGGGCGGACTCTCCTGACTTTCTGGGCAGATACAACACTGCCGGAAGGAAAAATATCAGTTTGAGGGCGCTCATTTTCTTCGAGAGATCTCTCAGGAGGTGCGGGAATTATTGCATCACTTATTTTGAAATGAGCGTTATCCAGACACTTCCAGTACATAGTTATAAACAGTGCTTAGGAAGCCGATCATCACGATACCAATGACACAAATGGAAAGGGCGATCTTTTCATACCCTGAAACCGACAATGTAGGAATGGGTGTTTCATTTTTATTAATGAACATGGCCCTCACTACCAGCAGGTAATAATAGAGCGACACCGTGGCATTTAACACTGCGATAAAAACCAGTATATACATACCCTGGGCTGCCGCCGCCGTGAACAGGAAAAATTTTCCAAAGAATCCTGCAACTGGTGGGATGCCTGCCAACGAGAACAACGCCAGCAAAAGGACAAGGCTAAGGCGTGGGTTGGTTGAATAGAAACCGTTGAATTCATCCATGGTTTCTTTGTTTGTAGCATTGGACACGATGGACAGTACGCCAAAGACAGCCAGGTTAGAGAAGGAATAGATAAGCATGAAATAAATGATGGTACTCATCCCCAACACTTCACTGTTAACAAAACCCAGCATCATAAATCCAGCTTGCGTGATGGAAGAAAATGCCATGAACCTTTTTAGGTTCTGCTGACGCAATGCAAATAAATTACCAATCACCATAGTAGTAATTGATAATACATAGGCCACCATAGTCCACACTTTAGGCTGGTCGGCAAATACACGAAATAGCACAAGCATAAGGGTGAATAAAGCCGCGCCTTTAGATACGACAGAAAAATAAGAAGTGACTGGCATTGGCGAGCCTTCATAAACATCTGCTGTCCATAGATGAAATGGAACTAATGAAAGCTTAAAGCCAAGGCCCGCGATAAAAAATACGAGCGCAAGAACCGACAACGCGCTGGCATCGCTGAGTAGCCCAATTTCAGAAAAGTGGAGCGTTCCATACACGCCATAGATTAGTGAAACGCCAAACAGCAACACCGCGGAAGAAACAGCCGAAGACATCATTAACTTGATGCCTGCCTCAGCGGAGCGTCGTGTTTGCTTGTCAAAGGCAGCCAATATTGTGAGGGGAAGGGTAGCTAACTCGAGCCCCAGGTAGAGCATGAGGAAATCCCCGGCTGAGATCATGAAATCCATACCAATAAGGGTCGAAAAAATCAAGAGATAAAAAGCGCCCACCTTCGGTTGGTTTTCTGGTTTGTTGAGCCATCCTGTTGATTGCAACAGTATAATAAGGGTAGATAGGTTGAGTATGCTTTTCAGCAGCACCCGAAGCTCATCGCTGATATACATGCTGCCGAAGAGAGTGGCGTTTGAAGAAGGAAGGAAACCTATTAAGGTGATTATCCCAAAAGAGAAAATAGTAACATTAATAACCAGCCGCTTGCTTTCTTTTTCTGACAAATCCGCTATGAGTTGGTACAATACCAGGACTGTGAGCAGTACTTCCAGACGCATGATTGATAGGGTATGCCAGTTCATGTTAATCTATTAAATGGTTTATCATCTGCGTAAGGGGCTCACGAATCAGGCTGGACAGCCAGAAAGGTGTCAGTCCAATGATGGCGATGGAAACAACCAGTGTAACACTACTTAGTTTTTCAAACCACTGAGCATCCTGTAGTGCCAGGTAATGATTGTTCTTAATTGGACCAAGCAGCAAAATCCCAACCACGCGCAATATGTAAACGGCAGTGATAACGATAGATGAGCACGCGAAAATCGTTGCCACCCGATGGAATGTGTCAGTGTGTTGAAACGATCCTACAAAAATGGTCATCTCTGCAACGAAGCCACTTAATCCCGGTAAACCTAGTGAGGCCAAACCTGCAATCACATAGACTACGGAGAGAAACGGTATTACTTTCATCAAACCGCCCATCTCGTTGATCATTCTGGTATGCGTCCGGCCGTAGATCATGCCGATCAACGCAAAGAAGAGTGCCGTCATCAACCCATGAGAAATCATTTGCAAAATCGCTCCCGTAGTAGCTGTTTCGTTCATCATCAGCAGGGCAAACAGCACCAAACCACAGTGACTGACAGAAGAATAGGCATTGATGTACTTTAGGTCTTTTTGCCAAATGGCACCAAGCGCGCCATAGACAACGCTGATAGTGGTAAGAATAATGAATATCCAGGCGAGGGAATGAGCGGCTTCAGGAAGTAAATACATGGCCACGCGAAAACATCCGTAGCCACCAAGTTTCATAAGCACGCCTGCATGCAGCATCGACACCGCCGTAGGTGCGGACGCGTGACCATCGGGTGACCAGGTGTGAAAAGGAAATAGTGCACCAAGCACGCCGAAGCCTATGAATGTGAAGGGAAAGAAAAATAATTGAGCGGACAGTGGAATGTGAACCTTCGCTATTTCTGTCAAATCGAACGTAAGTTTACCACCTTCAGGCGCTGAGTTGAAATAGATGCCCAGTAGCCCGACGAGCAGCAAGGCCGATCCTCCCATAAGCATGAGCGTGAGTTTCATCGCAGAGTACTCTTTCGGTCCACTCCCCCAGATACCGATAAGCAAGTACATGGGTATCACGGCCATCTCATAGAATAGGAACATGGTGAACAAATCCAATGAAATGAAAAACCCGAATACGCCACCTGCAAGAATGACCAGCGAAACAAAAAACTCTTTCGTTAGATATTCTACTTGCCACGACACGAACATTCCCGCAAAGGTTACTATTGCCGTAAGCAGAATCATCGATACCGAAATGCCATCTACCCCAAATTTGAGTTGAATGTTGAAGGACTCGTACCAGGTAGTCGTAGAAACAAACAGCATGGCATCTGTATTGCCCGAACTTCTTTGCTGATAGAACAGGTAGAGCAGGCCAAAAGAAAATAACAACTGACAAGTCATACCAATGGCGGACACCCATCGCACTTGTTTTATGTCATTTACCAAAACGATCCCAACTATCGTGAGGAAGGGTATGATCAATAGAAATAGCAGTGGGCTCATGAGCGTTTACTAGTTTAAGTAGAGGATTAGTAAGACAAGCAGCAATACGCCGGAGGTGAAGTACCAGATGTATTCTTGCATTTGCCCCGATTGCATCTTTTTGATCGCTCTGGAAAAGAACACGGTAGTGTTTCCAATCAGATTCATGGCGCCATCCACAATGTGGCGGTCGAACCAGGCTACCGGGCGCGAAACTAATTGAAAGATCACTTTATGTGTCACAAACAAGTACACTTCATCAATGTAGAATTTTTGGTAAGTCACTGTATAAAAAGTCTTCAGACCGTTAGCGATGGCTTGCGGCTTAGAATTTTTCTTATAATAAAGTACAGCTGCAAAACTCATCCCCAACATGGCTACCAAAACAGAAGGAATGGCAACGATCCAATGAAATTCAGTGATAAATGCGTGGCCGTCGCTGGTCACCAGATCATGAAAGGGAACAAAGCCTGAAAACACGGATGCCAGCGCGAGGAATACCAGCGGAATGGTCATTGTGGGCGGTGACTCATGGGGTGCATGATCATATTCAGGGTTGCTGTTCCAGAAAATATTGAAGTACAGGCGAAACATATAGAATGCTGTGATGCCGGCTACGATCCATTGTACGGCGAAGATGACCTTGTGATGTTCAAAGGCAG
Organism: uncultured Bacteroidota bacterium; assembly: GCA_963714945.1. Classification (GTDB taxonomy): domain Bacteria; phylum Bacteroidota; class Bacteroidia; order Cytophagales; family Cyclobacteriaceae; genus Chryseolinea. The sequence goes on from CAVQQL010000031.1 coordinate 56,686, forward strand.
CGACCAGTATTTCGTCTTTGCTAAAAAATCCGGAAAGTGGTGGAATACCAGAAATGGTGAGACAGGCAACCAAGAAAGTAATATGTGTAACGGGCATATATTTTCTCAGGCCACCCATCTATGTCATGAGGTTGCTGTGCACTGCGTGAATAACTGAGCCAGCACCAAGGAATAGAAGCGCCTTGAAGAAAGCGTGTGTAAATAGATGGAAAAGAGACGCCATGTATCCTAATCCGTCTTCACTTCCGTAACCGGATACACCCAGTGCAACCATCATGTATCCAATTTGTGATAAGGTAGAATACGCCAGCACGCGCTTGATATCGAGCTGGGTACACGCAATTACGGCTGCGAACAGAGAAGTGAAGCTACCGACATATGCTATAACTTCTAGTGCGCTCGGTGCAGAGAAGTGATAAATCGGAAAAAGACGGGCCACGAGGTAAACACCGGCCACCACCATAGTAGCAGCATGGATCAAAGCAGACACCGGTGTCGGACCTTCCATCGCATCAGGCAGCCATATGTGCAGTGGAAACATCGCTGACTTGCCGGCACCACCCATGAAGATGAGCAGCATCGCCCAGGTGGTAACTGACATACCCAGGAAGACAACTCCACTGGATTGTGCAATAGCTGGACCATTCAGGTCTGTGAGTGTCTTAAAATCAAATGTGTTGGTATAGATAGGAGAGTAGCAGGATGCCTAATAAGAATCCGAGATCGGCAAAACGCGTAACAATGAAAGCCTTCTTTGCTGCTGCGACCGCCGAAGGGCGCTCATAGTAAAAGCCTATGAGCAGGTATGAAGACACACCTACCAGCTCCCAAAAAATGTACATCTGAAAAATGTTGGTGGCGAGTACCAAACCCAGCATCGAAAAAGTAAAGAGGGAAAGAAAGGCGTAGTACCGGGCGAATCCAACCTCACCTTTCATATAACCCAGGCTGTAAATGTGGACCATCAATGACACCGTGGTGACCACTACCAACATCATGACGGCAAGTGGATCCAGAAGAATGCCAAGATGGATAATAAGCGTATCGGTGAATTGAAGCCATACGAATTGAAATACTTCGATAGACTGAAACGCTTCGCCTGTCGGATTGCCGAAGTAATTGAATGCCGTAAAATAGGAGAGTAGTGTAATGATGAGCAGTCCTGAAGTACCAAGTACTCCCGAGACTATGGGATTCATCTTGTAGCCGAACAAACCAATGATGAAGAATAAGGCGACGGGGAGCAACAGAATCAAGCAATGTGTAGGAGAAGTCCATAGCCTTTAGTATTTCAGTTCATCGACATCATCTACACTTACGGTTGAAAACTGCCTGTAAATGTTTATTATCAGGGCAATTGCAATGGCAGCTTCTGCAGCCGCAATGGCCATTACGATCAATGCGAAAAAGTGGCCTTCTAACCGATGTGGAAAAAGATAATGGTTGAAGGCTACAAAATTTATGTTCACCGCATTTAGCATGAGTTCTATCCCCATCAGCATAGTGATCAGATTTCTGCGGATGATGACACCCATCAGTCCGACAAAGAATAGGATCGTGCTCAGAACGATCATGTAATCAAGTGGAATTTCAGCCTGCAGATTCATATTTTGTTTTTTTGCGCGATAAAAATGGATCCAACTAATGCGGCCAACAGCAGGATGCTGATTACCTCGAACGGTAACGCATACCCATGCACACCCGTGTCCATCAATTGGAGACCGATGTTGCGCATGTCGGTGCCGATAGCGGTCAGTTGTGCTGGCTTAAAAGTATATTGGAGAATGGTTATGGTTGATAGCGCTATGCCAGCGATTGCCGTAATGGCCCCGGATAATAAGTGACTCTTCTTGGGAAGTTCGAGTTTGCTGTCGATCTGGCTGGTCAAAAGAATCGAAAATATGATCAACACCACAATGCCACCCGCATATAAGATCAGTTGTACGGCGGCAAGAAATTGAAAGTTCATCATGTAATACAAGCCTGCCAATGCTACCAGTACAAAAAGCAGGAAGATGGCTGCTCTTAATATTCTTCTGCTGGAAATGGAAAGAATAGAAAACACAATGGTAGCGGCAGAAAGAATAAAGAAAATAATTTTAGGCCCTGTCATTCCTTTGTGGCTTTAGAATATGACCCGGGTTTATTGAGCACCTTGGTTAGTTTACTTTTGTCGAAAACAGCGTGTTCGAATTTCTGGTCAAATCGCAGTGCCAGTTCATCGCAGGCAGGAACACACAAGCCGCAGAATGAGCAAGTTTCCAGGTGATAGACGTATTTATCCAGTATTTTCTTGCTGCGACCATCCGCCCCTTCAACCTTTTTATAGATTATCTCGATCGAACCATTGGGACATCTCCGAGCGCAGGTGTTGCACACATTGCAGGAGTGCGCATTGTTTTCATCGTGTATGAGCATCAGCTCGCCCTTGAAGTTATCGAACATCTTTAGGGTATCACGATTCTCCGGGTACCGTTGTGTCACGATCGAGCCTGGCCTGACGAAGTATGAGCCCGTTACTTTCATTCCTCGCATCAACGACGCTACGCCGTTGTAGATTTCAGGAAAGTATTTGCCAATTGAACGTATCGTTTTTAGAAATGCCATTGCATAAGTGTTAAAAATGAAATCAAAATCAAATTCATCAGGTTGATCGGTAATAAATATTTCCATTCGAGCGCCAGCAACTGATCGATCCTTAGACGGGGGAAAGTCCATTTGAACCACATCATCAGGTAAATTACAAAGGCTGTTTTGCCGAAGAACCAGAATACAGGTGGAATGAAATCCATCACCTGATTAAATCCCTGCCATTGAAATAAATGGAATGGCAGCCATCCGCCCAGGAATAATGTGGTAGCTACGGCGGCAATAACGAACATGTTCATGTATTCAGCCAGAAAGAAGAATGCGAACTTGATTCCGGAATATTCTGTATGAAATCCAGCTGTCAGTTCTGATTCTGCTTCGGCTAAATCGAAGGGACCGCGATTGGTTTCTGCCGTTCCCGCTACAAGGTAAACAGCAAATGCGATCAGCGCCGGAATGTGTCCTTTGAAAATCCACCAGCCATCTCGTTGGGACGCGATAATCTCTGAGAATTGCATAGTGCCTGCATAGGTAATGATACAAAGCAAGGCCAGCCCCACAGATAATTCATAGCTGATGACCTGGGCACCACTTCGCATGGCACCAATGACGGAGTACTTACTGTTACTGGCCCATCCTGCAATTAAAATGCCGATTACGCCCATGGAGGAGATGGCCAGAATATAAAGCACGCCGATATTCAGATCAACAGCCTGCAATCCTTTTGCAAACGGAATAGCGCCAATCGCCATGATCGATGCCACGATCACGATGAAGGGAGCGATGTTGAAAAGAAAACTATCCGCATTACGAATGAAGATCAGTTCTTTTAACAAAAGTTTAATCAGGTCCGCAATAGTCTGGAACAAACCCATTGGGCCTACGCGATTGGGCCCCATTCTGTTTTGCATGCGTGCACAAATTTTTCGTTCGGCATACACGAGATACAAACCAAGTACGGCGTACATGAGCAGTAGCACCAATCCCAACATTACCATAGCAAGAAGTCCCGCCCAAAACGGAGAAAAGTTTGTGTTTAGGTAGCTGGTAATCGAGTCAACAAGGGGGGTGAAGTCGTACATAGTTTTATCGATCTATGTCCGGTATTACTAAATCCAGCGAACCACTAATGGCAACGAGATCGGCAATCTTATGACCTACTGCCAGTTTGCTGATAATAAACAGGTTTGAAAAATTAGGACTGCGGTACTTAATACGCGCTGGTGACGGACCGCCATCACTCACAATGTAGACACCGAGTTCTCCGCGAGCAGTTTCTACGCGTTGATAGTACTCGCCTTTGGGCGCTTTGATGGCTTTCAACTCCAGCATGATGGGACCTTGCGGAATATTGTCGACGAGTTGTTCGAGTATGTTCAGGGACTCCCACATTTCTTTCATCCGCACCAGATAACGGGCATGGGTGTCACCTTCCGTAAGCGTTATCTCATTAAATTTCACGAATGGATACGCACTGTAGGGCTCGATCTTTCGTATGTCGCAATGGAAGCCGGATCCACGACCACTTGGGCCGGTGACACCGTAATCAATCGCTTCTTCCTTGCTCATAACGCCAATACCTTTTGTGCGCTCCTGAAAGATGATATTGCCGGTGAGAAGTTGATCGTATTCCGGAAGTTTCTTTCGGGCGGGTGGCGGTCAATCGAGCCGTGTCCGCGGTCGAACGCCGCTCGTCCGGCAGTCGAGCCGTGAGATTGCGACGGCGACGGTCCCACAGAAGCCAGGGTGCCGCTGCCAAAGCGGCGCCGGCAAAGATCGTCATCAAGGGAACCGCGGGCAAACGATATCGAGAAAACACAAAAAACACGATCATCGTTGTCAGCATCAAACCGATCGCAGCGTGCGCCCGCACCAGAGTTGCCGCCAGCGAGATCGCGTCGACCAGATGCCGATCGCGGTCAGCACAAGCAGCATGCCGAAGTTCCCGATCCAATCCGCGAATCGCAACGGCGGTGACCAGTCGGCAACGGTGTATTGATCTTCGGTGTCGACCAGCTCGTAACGGTTGAGCGACAGGCCTGTCTTGCGAGCCATTAAACTGAACCAGGCCAGCGGATGTTCGCGGATGAACCGGGCGGATTCGTCGACGAAGTAGCGCGAGACCTCGGCCGCCGTCAGCGTTTGACCTCGAGCCGGATTCGGCGATCCGCCGCGCACCGTGGGGCCGCTTCGTATCGCGCATCCCCCCGGCCGGTGACCAGGGGCTCGTACGTCCCCGAGGCTCCCGCATGATTGCCGATATAGAGATTGGGTCCCAATTGCGATGTCGTCAGATGCCACTCGCCGCCGACGTAGCGATTTCGCGCGGCAACCGGCAACAGCAACATCGCCAGGCCAACCGCAAACCAGCCCAGACGCTGCCCACGCATCAGCCAGGTAAGCGACGGTCGCCCTGTCGGCGATGTTGACCAGACGATCCACAGTCCGATCAGTGGAATCAGCAGCAGCGCGTTCTGCCAGCGTCAGCGCCAATGCGCCATACGATCCCCAATGCCCACGCGTTCCGCAGTCGCGAACCAGGCTTCGGGCGGCTGATCAGCCAGGCGACGCAGCCGACGAAAAACAGATCGAGTGCGCTTTTCTGCACCAGGCCTTCCATGAAATCGCCGGCGCATGGATCGCCAGCAGCAGTCCTGCCCACAGCCCGGCGCGCTCGCCCAGCAGATCGCGCGTTGCCTGTGCGATCAGCACGCAGGTCGCCGCGCCCAGCAGCGACTGCACCAGTCGGACGACGACGAGCGTGTCGCCCAAGGTCGAGTAGATCACTGCCAGGAAGTAAGGGTACAACGGCGCGCTTGATAGAACACTTCCTGCCCCAGCCAATCTCCCGCTGCGATCGTCCGCGCCCATTGATCGTAACGGGCCGCGTCGCCGATCAAGTCGTGTCCGAACGGAGCCAGCTGCAAACAGATCAGATGCACAGCCGATCGTCAGCACAACTACAGAAAAATCCAGCCCAGCCAATTCGGCGTTCGGTTTGACGAGTTCACAGATCGATATCCAACAGGGCAAACAGGCACGCACCGAGCCGCGAGAATCGACGGACCCAGGATCGAGCTCCCGCCAACGATACGCCATCGCGGTTCGGCGAATGAAGGAATCGGAACCGGCGACCGGCGGTGCGGACGGCACCGCGAGCGGCTTTCAACGGTTGCATCGATTTTGCAGCGCTGGTCGGAACGGGCGACGGGGCCAGCGGAACAGCAGGAAGTTTTGGACCGGCGCCGACTCGCTCAAGTGTCCAAACGAGAATCTGCCGACACGATTCGAGTCTTGATTGACCCGTTTTCTGCGGCTTCCAGAATACAATCCACCTGAAAACGACCGTTCTCGCCCGGGAACGATGACCAGCGAACAAGCAACGAAGGAGACTCTGTGGCTCGCTCTGCCCAAGGTAACGGTGGATTCTGTGGAGAGTTCGGCGGATGCCAGTTTCTCACCGCCTTGCCGGTTTACAACGAAGTCGATTCGGTGAACGCCGTGCTCGACCAGGTTCTCAAATACAGCGACGATGTGTTGGTGGTCGACGATGGCTCCAATGACGGGACCGCTCAGCGGTTACAGTCCCGCGAAGACATTGTGGTTCGCCAGCATCCGCAAAACCGCGGATATGGCGGGGCATACCAGACGGCATTCGAGTACGCCATCAGCTACGAATACGATGTGCTGGTCACGATCGATTGCGACGGCCAGCACGAGCCGCAGCGGATTCGACAATTCGTCGATCGCTGCATCGCACGGCGAGCCGATATCGTCTCGGGCAGTCGATACCTGCAGTCGTTTGACAACGACTCGGACGCACCGGCCGATCGGCGGCAAATCAATCGCCAGATCACGCAAGAGATCAACGACCTGCTGGGTCTGGAGCTGACCGACGCGTTCTGCGGGTTCAAAGCTTACCGCGTCGCCGCGCTGCGTCAGCTCAACGTCACCGAAACGGGCTACGCGATGCCGTTGGAGCTGTGGGTCCAAGCCGCCTCGCACCGCTTGCGAATCGAAGAGCTGGCGGTGCCCCTGATCTACTTGGACGCCAAACGGTCGTTCGGTGAACAACTCGACGATCCCGCCGTCCGACTCAATTACTATCGCAGCGTCCTGGCCCACGCCGTCAGCCGATTGCCCGATCACGGCCGGAGCCTCGGTTGGCAACGGACCTGCGGCGCCCACTGAGCAGCGACCACGTCGCCACGCACCACGTCGCCACGCACCACGTCGCCACGCACCATGTAGCCACGCTCGCCTAGAGCGTGGACACCCGCACACCCGTAGCCACGCTCGCCCAGAGCGTGCTGTTGATTCAATAGCTTGTGTAACGGTTTATTAGCCGATGGGCATAGCCCCGGTTCCAGGTGTAGCAACAACGATGCGCATTCACAGCAACAACAATGCGCATTCACGGGTAGTCAGTCAATCACTAATGGTGAATACTGCAAGAAACCGGGGCTAAGCGCCCATCGGCTAATCTTTGACAACTAAATCAATAGCACGCGAGCGTGGATACAACCAATTCCATGAACCCTGCCGCCGTCCAATCCGATCCATTTGTCGCCCGGCGGCGGTTCCGCGCTCCGACCGGCGACGATGCCGTGCTGGTCGAACCCGCTGCGGAAGATTGGCAGAGGTGTTGGCAGGACAACCTGCAGCGACGAAGGGACTCGGTCGGCAGTATCGACGTCGCGGCAGCCAGGGAGAACCTGATCGCCGCCGCCTACCAGTACACAAGCCAATACCGTTCGGTCGATCCGTTCTCGCCATCGGCGCCGATCGCGATGGCCGGACACCAGCCCGCGTTGATCCACGCTGGGGTCTGGTTCAAGAATTTTGTGCTCTCGCGACTGGCCACCGGCTGTTCGGCGGTGCCGATCAACTTGATTGTCGACAACGACGTCCTCGCCCTGCCATCGATCCGAGTACCCCTGGGGGACAGAGCGCCAGCCCCAAGTCGCCTCGATCCCGTTCGACCGGCGGCGGGGCGTCATTCCCTACGAACTGGCCGAGGTGATCGACCGCGAATGCTTCCAGTCGTTCGGAGATCGCGTCGCACACTCGATTCGCCATTGGATTGAGCAACCTCTGATCCGACGCGTCTGGCCGGATGTGTTGGCACAATACGCCCGCACCGGCAAGATCGGCCAGGCGTTTGCCGCAGCGCGGCACCGTTTGGAGGGCGACGCCGGGTTGGCCACGTTGGAATTGCCACTGAGTGCCATCTGCCGCACGTACGAATTTGCCCAGTTCACGGCGGACATTTTGCTGCATTGCCGGAATTCGTCGAGATTCACAATCGCACCTTGGCGAGCTATCGGATCGCCAACCGGATTCGCAGCCGCACTCGTCCGGTTCCCGATCTGCAGGCGGCCGACGGTGACTGGGAAACGCCGTTTTGGATCTGGAGCACAGCAGCCGGGCCGTCGCCATCTGTTTGCCCGCTGGAACGATTCAGAAATCGAGCTGTCGGATCATCACGGCTGGACTCGTCGACTGCCGCGCAGGCTCGCTGGCGACCGCGTTGCATCAGCTGAACTGCGGCGAAACAGCCCTCCGTCCCCGCGCACTGCTGACTACCGGTTACAGTCGCTTGATACTCAGCGATTTGTTTATCCATGGCATCGGCGGGGCGAAGTACGACGAGGTCACCGATCGAGTGATGCAGGAGTTTTTCGGCAGCCCGCTACCGCAATTTTTGACGCTCTCGGCCACGTTGCGACTGCCCTTGCCGCTGCCGAATGTGTCGCAGGACGATCTGCGCTGGGCGAAACGCCAGTTGCAGAGAAATCCGGTTTCATCCCGAGACGTTTTACAGCACGACGAAACGCCGCCCTCGGTCGCCGACTTGATCCAAGAGAAGCGGCGATGGATTGAGAACGACGACCCAGCATCGTCCGCGCACCGCCACACCGCAATCAACGAAGCCAACCGACAGCTGTCCGAGAGACTTGACGAGCAGCAGCGTCGATGGCAAGAAAAAACCCGGGAGCTGGAACAACAACTACAACTGCAAGCCCTACTAGGCTCGCGAGTTTTCTTACTTGCTGTTTCCCGACAGCCTGCTGGATCGATTGCAGACGCTGGCGGCTCACTGTTGCAGTTCGGCGTCCCAGTAAGCGTGGCTGATGAACTTGGCCCAGCTCTCGACTCGAATCGCGTGCTGTGAATACACCGGATTCCAGTCGGGTCGGCGTCGCGGGCGTCTTGCGCAGTTTCAGCCGAGCCTGACTGGGGGTCCGGTCGGCTTTGGCATGATTGCATTTGACGCAGGCCAATACGCAATTCTCCCAGGTCGACAGACCGCCTTGGCTGCGAGGGTTGACGTGGTCGATGGTCGCTCGTCCGGTTGCGGCTGCCGGCCGCAATACTGGCAAGTGTACCGGTCGCGCTTGAAGATGTTGCGGCGGCTGAACGTCACCACCGATTGCGGCAGGCGGTCAAACGCGATCGCGCGATCACCTCGGGCACGCACAGCACTGGGACACCGTGCGGACGTACGGCTGGTCATCTCGCGGATCCAACCGAGCCCAATCGTCCCAGTCGTACAGCTGGTAGTCCTCCGGGTCGACAATTCGAGCCGTTTCGTTCCAGACCAACGTCGGCGCGCGCCACCGACGCGATATTGACGGGCTGCCAATTTCGGTTCAAGACCAGCGTGGGTCGACAGAGGACCTTGGAAAACATGAATCAACTCCAACAGTTCGGCGATGTTCCGTAATATTATGCGGTGGATCCTCCACGGAGAAAACCGCGGAATGACTTTTTTGTCAGCATCCAGTTCCACGAAGACGCCACGGGCCGCCGGTAGGTTCACCGCTTCGATTCGTCGGGTTAAGGGGTCAGGAGTCGATTGTGCGAGGCACCCCGAAGGGCCGTTCCGGCAATTGACCTTGAGCCTGCACGAATCAGCCGGAACGCGTTAGCGTCCGGTTCCTGGAATAACCGGGTGCTAACGCACTAGAAACCGGGTGCTAACGCACTGCGGCTAATGTTCAATCCTTTAGCTTGTTGTCTTGTGAAGCCTACCTACCGAATCAGCCGGAACGCGTTAGCGTCCGGTTCCTGGAATAACCGGGTGCTAACGCACTGAAAAACCGGGTGCTAACGCGCTGAAAAACCGGGTGCTAACGCACTGCGGCTAATGTTCAATCTTTTAACTTGTTGTTTTGCGAAGCCTTAGGCGACCCCAAACTCAAGATACCGCATGGCATGGAATCCAGTTGTCATTCGGTGTGAAACGATTAAATTAGCAAGTTGCGTCTTCAACAAATCTTAACCGGTCGGCCAGCTGGGCATGCCTGCACTGATGAGTCGCTTGATACGACTGGGCCTGATTACCCTGGCCGTCGTCTTGGTCGCCGCTACGACTCTGTTTGTTCTCGGCGGTCGCAGCCGCGATTATTCCGCAAGTCCCGAGATCGACGCTCCCGCCGAGGTCGTCTTCCACTACTTGACCGATCCGCACAGTTTCCCGCGCTGGGTGCAGTCGATCGAGCGGATCGAGCTGACCGCCGGCGAAACGCAGGTGGGCTCGCAGGCACAGGTCTATCTCAACGACGAGGGACGCCGCTCGCAGATGATCGACGAAGTCCTGGAGCTGTTGCCCG